>CAXTSE010000005.1:0-28367 GCA_964246985.1 uncultured Microbacteriaceae bacterium | reverse complement strand
GGCCGGAAGGCGGCGACGAAGCGCTGGCCGCCGACGCCTTCGCTGACGCCCAGCAGCTCGTTCTCCACGAGCTCGGCGTGCGAGGCGTCCGCGTCGACGGTCGCAGCGGGGTCTGGCTCGTCGACGACCTGCGACCGAGCGGCGAGAAGATCGCCGCCATCGGCATCCGCGTCGCCGAGGGCGTGACGATGCACGGGTTCTCGCTCAACTGCAGCAACGCGTTCGACGCCTACGACGCGATCGTCGCCTGCGGCATCGCCGATGCCGGACTCACCAGCATCAGCCGCGAGGTCGGGCACGAGGTCACGCCCGCCGACGTCGTCCCCCTCATCGAACGGCACTTCGCCGACCATCTCACGCCGAGTCTGGCGCCCATCCCCGCAGGAGCCGCACGATGACCGCCCAGCAGATCGACGCATCCGGCCGAAAGCTCCTGCGGCTCGAGGTGCGCAACGCCGAGACTCCCATCGAGCGGAAGCCCGAGTGGATCAAGACCCGCGCCCGCATGGGACCCGAGTACACGGCACTGCAGCATCTCGTGAAGGACGAGGATCTGCACACCGTCTGCCAGGAGGCCGGCTGCCCCAACATCTACGAGTGCTGGGAGGACAAGGAGGCGACCTTCCTCATCGGCGGCAGCCAGTGCACCCGGCGATGCGACTTCTGCCAGATCGACACCGGGAAGCCCGCCGACTATGACCGTGACGAGCCGCGTCGCGTCGCCGAGTCGGTCGTGCGGATGGGGCTGCGCTACGCGACGGTGACGGGAGTCGCGCGCGACGACCTGCCCGATGAGGGCGCCTGGCTGCACGCCGAGACGGTGCGCGCGATCCACGCCGCGAACCCCGGAACCGGCGTCGAGATCCTGGCGACCGACTTCTCGGGCGATCCGAGCCTCCTCGCCGAGGTGTTCTCGTCGAGGCCCGAGGTCTTCGCCCACAATGTCGAGACGGTCCCGCGGATCTTCAAGCGCATCCGCCCGGCCTTCCGATACGAGCGGTCGCTCGACGTGCTCACCCAGGCGCGAGCCGCCGGCCTGATCACCAAGTCGAACCTGATCCTCGGCATGGGCGAGGATCGGGCAGAGATCAGCCAGGCTCTGCACGACCTGCATGACGCGGGCACCGACATCATCACGGTCACCCAGTACCTGCGGCCGAGCCCACGGCACCTCCCGGTGGCGCGCTGGGTCACCCCGGCCGAGTTCGTCGACATCCGGGACGAGGCGGAGGACATCGGATTCCTCGGCGTGCTCGCCGGCCCGCTCGTGCGCTCGAGCTACCGCGCCGGGCGGCTCTGGGCGCGGTCGATGCGGGCGAAGGGGTGGGAGGTGCCCGCCCACCTCCAGCACCTCGCGGACGCCGCGGACGCCGACAGCGGATTCGCGCAGGCGGTGTCATGAGGCCGGTATCCTGATCGCATGGCACGTCCCACTGCGCCCTCGGGCACACCCGCGAAAGAGCCCGGCCGTCTGAAGCAGATGTGGCAGGTCTTCCAGATGACCCGCCGCTACGACTCCTCGATCGTCTGGCTGCTGATCGGCGCGATCGTCGTGCCGACCGGCCTCGGCATCGTCCTCGGCCTCCTGCTTGCGCCCGGCAATGTGCTCGGCCTGGTGCTGTACATCGTCGCGGGAGTGCTGGCGGGCGTGCTGATCGGCCTCATCGTGCTCGGCCGTCGCGCCGAGAAGGCCGCCTACTCGCAGATCGCCGGGCAGCCGGGCGCTGTCGGCGCCGTCTTGAAGAACGGCCTCCGCCGCAGCTGGGTCGGCAGCGAGATGCCGGTCAACGTCAGTCCCCGCACCTCCGACGCCGTCTACCGCGCCGTCGGCCGCGGCGGGGTGGTGCTCATCGGCGAGGGTCCGCGCTCGCGCACCCAGGTGATGCTCGACAAGGAGCGCGCGAATGTCAGCCGCGTGCTGCCCAACGTGCCGATCAACATGGTCTACGTCGGCCCCGATCCCGACTCCACTCCCCTGCACAAGGTGCCGTCGAAGCTCGCGCGCTACAAGAACTCGCTGACCAAGGCCGAGGTCTCGGCTGTCAGCAACCGCCTGAGCTCGCTCGGTCGCAACAACATGCCGATCCCGAAGGGCGTCGACCCGACCAAGGCGCGCGCCCCGCGTCCTCGCTGATCAGACTCGGGCTGATCAGACCCGCACGAGCAGCGTGCCGGCCACGATGTCGTGCACGCCCCGCTGATCCTTGTCGAACACGACGGCGGGGATGAACAGACACAGAAGCAGCGTGCGCACGAGCGGACGCCACGGCGCGAGCGAGCCGCCCACCAGCGGCACCACGCGCATCCGCAGCAGCAGGTGTCCGATGCTGCCGTTCAGGATCACGATCGCGACCGCCTGAAGACCGGCGAAGATCGCCAGGGTGATCAGCGGGTCCGTCTGCCATCCGCCCCGCGAGAAGAATGCGAGGGAGAGGACGGATGCGATGAGCCAGTCGATCGCGAGCGCCGCGATGCGCCGGCCGAGGCGGGCGACCGACCGCGGTCCGGACTGCGGGAGCCCGAGTCGCTCACCCGGCCAGCGGTTCTCGGAGGGCTCGCTCATGCCTCTCAGCCTAGGTGTCCACGTCCCCGTAACACGCCCGAAACATGGCGGTGACGGTCGGGAAACCGGGTACCCATAGCCTGCTCAGAGGCTGCCGTCGGCAGTCCCACCCCGTTCCACGGCCCTTGGAGTACCTCCTATGTCCACCCCCATGTTCGCCGACTCGTCCGAGGTCCTGAAGTTCATCAAGGACACCGATGTCAAGTTCCTCGACATCCGGTTCACCGATCTTCCCGGCATCCAGCAGCACCTGACCATCCCTGCCTCCACCGTCGACGAGGACTTCTTCACCGTCGGCCAGATGTTCGACGGCTCCTCGATCCGCGGCTTCCAGTCGATCCACGAGTCCGACCTGCAGCTCATCCCCGACGTGTCGACCGCCTACCTCGACGCGTTCCGCACCGAGCGCACCCTGATCCTGGTCTTCGACATCTATAACCCGCGCAACGGCGAGATCTACTCGCGTGACCCGCGCCAGATCGCCAAGAAGGCCGAGAAGTACCTGGCCTCCACGGGTATCGCCGACACGGCCTTCTTCGCACCCGAGGCGGAGTTCTACATCTTCGACGACGTGCGCTACGAGGTGAAGCAGAACAAGAGCTACTACGAGGTCGACTCCGACGAGGCCGCCTGGAACACGGGTCGCGCCGAGGAGGGCGGCAACCTGTCGAACAAGACCCCCTACAAGGGCGGGTACTTCCCGGTCAGCCCGCTCGACAAGCACGGCGACATGCGCGACGACATCATGCTCAAGCTGATCGACGCCGGTCTCGAGGTCGAGCGCGGACACCACGAGGTCGGCACCGCCGGCCAGGGCGAGATCAACTACAAGTTCGACACGATGGTGCACGCCGCCGACGACATCCTGAAGTTCAAGTACATCGTCAAGAACACCGCCCTCGAGTGGGGCAAGGTCGCCACCTTCATGCCGAAGCCGCTCATGGGCGACAACGGATCGGGCATGCACACCCACCAGTCGCTGTGGAACGACGGCGAGCCCCTCTTCTACGACGAGAAGGGCTACGGCGGGCTGAGCGACATCGCGCGCTGGTACATCGGCGGTCTGCTCAAGCACGCTCCCGCCGTCCTGGCCTTCACGAACCCGACGGTCAACTCGTACCACCGCCTGATCCCCGGCTTCGAGGCCCCGGTCAACCTGGTCTACTCGGCCGGCAACCGCTCGGCGTCGATCCGCATCCCGATCACGGGCACCAACCCGAAGGCCAAGCGCATCGAGTTCCGCGCGCCCGACGCCTCCGGCAACCCGTACCTCGCCTTCGCGGTGCAGCTGATGGCCGGCATCGACGGCATCAAGAACAAGATCGAGCCGCACGAGCCCGTCGACAAGGACCTCTACGAGCTTCCCCCCGAGGAGGCCAAGAACATCCCGCAGGTGCCCGCCTCGCTCGACGCGGCGCTGATCGCGCTCGAGCAGGACCACGAGTTCCTGCTCGAGGGCGGCGTGTTCACGAAGGACCTGATCGAGACCTGGATCGCCTACAAGCGCGAGTTCGAGCTGCTGCCGTTCGCGCAGCGCCCGCACCCGTTCGAGTACGAGCTGTACTTCGGCGTCTGATCGTCTAGTCCCCGCACGCGAGAACGGGCCGCTCCCCTCGGGGGCGGCCCGTTCTGCCTGTACGCCGCCTGTCAGGCCAGCGGGACGGCACCCTCGAGAATCGGACGAACGAGTACAGGCGTTTCCGGCGATTCCTGCACAGACGCACCGGCCGCGGCAGGCACAGGGAAGACCCTGAAAGCATCGCCCTCGAATGCCCACACATCCGGTGGGTAGCGGGTCTTGACTGCGTCGGCCTCGCCAGCATCGGCGGTGTAGAAGTGGTGCCCTGATCGGGCCGACCAGAAGCGAGCGACTGCCTGCGAGCCAGGCACATCGAGATCAACCGGGATGACGTAGTAGGCGACGCCTTCGTACTGCCACTCATCGTCGGTGTAGGCGGCGATCACGAAGTCTCGCTCTGATTCCGAGACTGTGTAGAAGTGACCCCGGTATCGCTCGGACCAGAAGCGGTACAGCGGGACTGCGCCGCCGACGGGCATCGAAAGAGCCGAGTAGGCCGCCCCCTCATACAGCCACTCAGCATCGGAGTAGCTCGCGATCACGAAGTCACGTTCGGCTTCGTCCGCCGTGTAGAAGTGAGACTGGTTCTGTTCGCTCCAGAATCGATACACCGTGAGGTCCAGCACCTGGGGCACGGGAAGCACGGCATCCCACGTCACGCGAGCACCCGACGGCGGGTTCATCGTCGGCGACACGACCTCGGCGTATCCCCGTGGTCCGTCGTAGACCGCGCGGAACCTGTACACGTGATAGCCAGCGGCAAGATCGTCGATGGTGAAGCTTCCGTCAGGCTCCACCTGGAAGGACCATCCCGCGTCGACCCACCCGTCGTTGAAGTCGTGATACTCCACTCCGACGCGGACGAACCCCGCGGCGAGGTCGGGAAGGGTGACGCCTCCCCCATTGACCGTCCCGGTCAGCGTCGCGCCTGGGTAGAGGTAAGTGCTCCCGATGTCAGCGAGCTGCCCGAGCGCGATGCCAAGCTCATCCGGGATGTCGTAGAACGACGTATACCTGAAAGCTCCCGAACCCAATCGATGCAGTGGGTCCTCGAAGTAGACATAGGCGACTCCAGGTCCTGTCTCAATGACCCAGTACCCATCCGGCTGGGACACCACGGTCGTCGAATCGAGGAACTGCAGGGTCGTCGCGTCGTAACGGTCCACCGTCACCTCGATGCCGGCTTGCGGGAAGCCTGGCCCGCCCATCTGCCCGCGCACTCCCGTAGCGGGCAGGAGCATCTGGTCGAAATCCGTCACGCCCTGATTGCTGGACGTGATCGAGGTGCCCTTGTAGCTCCAGAAGCCGGGGCCGTATCGTGTCGACGCCGCCGCGGCCGGATACCGCTGAGGTTCCGACGAGTGCGAGAAGTCGATGAACCAGTCGTTCTGGATGACCTCGATCGAATAGTCGCCGACTGCGTCTGTGGACGTCACGAACTCCGCGGGTCCGCTGCGTGTCGAGCGGAAGGCCACCACCACCTCACCGGCGACCGCAGATCTGCCGGTCGTGCCGACCTCGACGTGACCCGCGACGGTTATGTAGCGCGCGAGATTGACGTCTACCGTGCGCGGTCCGCCCGTGAGCACGATGCCCGACCCACCGTCGTCCACCACGACGTTCTCGTACCTCGTGGTTGATGGGCCGACGTACTCGAAGCGCAGCGCGTGCAGACCAGTCCCCAGCTCGGGCACGTTGTACCGGCCATCCGCGGTCGTGACGACCGACTCCTGCGTCTGCCAGACAGCCGGTGCCGTCGGACTGCTCTTGCTTCCATACGTGACGCGCACCTCACCGGGCGAAGCCAGAACGCTCGTGCCGTCGAGGGCCCAGCCCAGAGTCACAGTTCCGAAGAGCTCGCTGGTGCCCGCAGCCTGCGCGGGAATCGGGAATAGCGCCAGCACTCCTGCGACGACCGCAGCCAACCCCAGCTTCAGGCCACGGTCACGTCTCGCCATCTCGCTCCCTCGACGGATCTGACACTCCTGACGGCGCGCCAGCCAGCGGGCTCGGGCTCAATATAGGCGACTCGTGCACAGCGCCACCAGTGGACCGGGTGGTCACGATCACCACCCGCTACGCACGGGAACGGGCCGCTCCCCTCGGGGGGCGGCCCGTTCTGTGTGCGACGAGTGTCAGGCCGCCGGGGAGGCCGCGTACATCGACTCGACGGCACCCGCGCCCGCGCGGGCCAGGACCGGGACCTGGCCGATGCCGAGCACGGTCCAGCCGGCTGCAGTCCAGCTGGCCGCATCCAGGCAGTTGCGGGCGTCGATGATGACCCGTGCGCGCACGCGGGCGGCGAGGGCGACCGGATCGGCGCCGACGAACTCCGGCCACTCGGTGAGCACGAGCAGCACGTCCGCCTGCTCGGCCGCCTGGGCCAGCGAGTCCATGAACGACAGCGTCGGGAAGGTGCGCCGACCCGTGTGGGTGGCTGCCGGGTCGTAGACAGACACCTGCGCGCCTCGCAGGTGCAAGGCGGCGGCCACGTTGAGCGCAGGCGAATCGCGCACATCGTCGGTGTCGGGCTTGAAGGCGGCACCCAGCACGCCGATCCGGGTGTTGAGCACCGAGCCGCCGCACGCGCGCACGGCGGCGTCGACGACCTTCTGACGGAGCCCCATGTTGATCTCGTCCACCTGCTGAAGCAGTCCGACGGCGGCGAAGGCGCCGAGCTCTCCCGAGCGGTGCATGAGCGCGCGGATGTCCTTCGGCAGGCATCCTCCGCCGAAGCCGAGGCCGGCGTTCAGGAACTGACGGCCGATGCGCACGTCGTGACCGAGCGCATCCGCCAGCACACCGACATCCGCCCCCACGGTCGCGCACAGCTCGGCGATCGCGTTGATGAACGAGATCTTGGTGGCGAGGAAGGCGTTGGCGCTGACCTTCACGAGCTCAGCGGTCGGCAGATCGCAGGTGATCACCGGCGTTCCCGCGGCGATCGGCCGGGCGTACAGCACGCGCAGCGCCTGTTCGGCTGCGGGCGACGCTCCCCCGATGACGACCCGGTCGGGCGACAGCGTGTCCTGCACGGCCTTGCCCTCGCGCAGGAACTCGGGGTTCCAGATGAGCTCCGACCGGATGCCGTCCGGCGTGAGCGCCGCGATCAGCTCGCGGAGGCGCCCTCCCGTGCCGACCGGGACCGTCGACTTGCCGACGATGAGGCCGTCGTGGCTCAGACTGCGCGCCACTGCGGCGACGGCGTCCTCGACGTACTGCGTGTTCGCGGCCGAGCTCGTCGCCATCTGCGGGGTGCCGACGCAGATGAAGTGGATGTCGCTCAGCGCCACCGCCTCGGCGAGGTCGGTCGTGAACCTGAGCCGACCCGACGTGAGGTGGGTGGCGATCAGCTCCGGCAGGCCGGGTTCGAAGAACGGCAGCCGGCCGCTCGAGAGCGCCTCGACCTTCGCCGGATCGACGTCGACGCCGATCACCTCGAATCCCAGCTCGGCCATCGCCGCGGCGTGCGTCGCGCCGAGGTAGCCGGTGCCGATGACGCTGACGCGGGGCGGGGTGGCCTCGTGAGCCTGGTCGGACTGCATGCGTGTCTTCATGTGCGTTCTCCTTGTCATCGGCTATCCCAGTGGTTTCAGGACGAATCGGCTTCCGGGCGCCAGCAGCCCGGTGCGGAAGGCGTCGAGCGAGTCGGCGCGGGAGTCGATGCGCCAGTCGTTGGTCGCCCGCACCCCGCCTACGTAGCTGGTGATCGTGAGGTTGAACCACGAGAACCCGATGACGTCGGCGTTGGCCGGCTTCTGCAGGCTGTCGAACAGGCTCGTCACCCACTCGGCCTTGTGGCCCTCGATCTCGGACGCTCCGATCTCGGCGAGCAGGATCGGCTTGCTGGTCAGCCCGCGGAGCTGCGTCAGGGTCTGCGCGAAGGTTCCGTCGAAGGTGAGCTGCTGACCCGCCCGGTACGGCGGTCGCAGGTACCCCGACATGCCGACCCAGTCCACGTAGTCGTCACCCGGATACAGAGAGGCCATGTGCGACGGGTCACGCAGCGCGGACGTGAGGTTGTCGACCCGGTTCGGGGCCCAGACCCAGATGACGAGCTCGTTGGCGCCCTCCGCCTGGAAGATGTCGTGCACGTGCTGCCACATCTCCACGTAGTCGCCGGGACTGTTGCCGTTGATGGAGGCGCCGGCGCCGCTGGTCTCCGACCACGGGTACCAGTCGCCGTTCATCTCGTGGTTCAGCCGGATCGCCAGCGGCAGGCCCGTCGCCACGATGTCGCGGGCGTACTGCCGCAGGTAGTCGTCGAAGCCGCCATTGATGATGACCGGGAGCGAGTAGGCCGGCTCATCGACGACGTCGTTCGCGGCGTTGATCGGACGCGACTCCCAGGTGAGAAGCGGGAGCATCCCCTTCTGCCAGGAGCGCGTCACCGCGCTCGGTCGGAAGGGCTCGTCCCATCCGCCGAAGTATCCGGCGAGGGACGGCTGGGCGCCGATCTTGGCGGCCGTCGCGTCGAGTCCGGCCCAGTTGAAGGGCGACTGCTCGGTGTACATCCCGAAGTACGGGGACGCGGGCGCGGCCAGCTGAGCCTTGGTCGGAGCGGTGAGCGGAGTCGTCGGCGTGCCCGGAGGCGTCGCGGGCTTGGCGGGCTTCGAGGCCGGCTTCGACGCAGCGCTCGCGGCGGCCGCGGCCGTCAGCTGTGCGATCTGCGCCTCCAGGTCGGCGATCTTGGCGTTGGCTGTGTCGAGCTCTCCCTGCAATGCGCCGATCTCGCCCCACGCGGTCTGCAGGCGGCCCTGGCGGGTGACGAGGGTCGACTTCAGATCGACCACCTGGTCGAGCAGCTCCGCACGCTCCTCGAGCAGGCTGTCGGTCTGCGTCACCACCTCGGCCACCTGGGTGACCGGGGATGTGTCCGGTGAGATCCACACGGCGGCGCTCGTCGCGCTGAGCGCGAGCACGATGGATGCGGCGCCGAGCACCGCACCGCGGGCGTGGCGCTTCGAGGGCGCCCACCAGGCTGCGGGAGGCGGTGCGACAGGACGGCTAGGGCTGGACAATGAGGATCGCCTCCAGAGCGAAGATGCCGGCACCGATCAGGTACGGGAGAGCTGCGTAGGGGTTGAGTCGGCGACGCGATCGACGCGCCGGTGCGCGGCGGAGCTGCCGCGGGGTCCGCTCGTCGACCGCGGTCGCGACCGCGACGGGGGACGACTGCGTGAGCCAATCGCCGGAGCCGATCGCCGCGGCGGCGGTCGACGGGTCGGACGACGCCGGGGCGGACGCCGCCGACGGCCCGGCGACGAGACCCGCATCGTCGTCTTGGGAACCGCCGGCGTACGCCCCCGCGCGGGTCCCCCACCCGCTCGCGTGCGCCATCCGGAAGAAGCCCAGGAGGCGCACGGGCATGAGGAAGAAGGTCGACACGATGATGAACACCGGCAGCCGGAAGAAGTCGGAGGGCTTCTCGGCGAGGTGGCGCATCTGGCGGATCGACATGCTGAGCACCGACGAGATCACCATGAGCGCGACCACCCAGAGCACCCCGCTGCCGACGCCGTACTCGTCGAGGATGCCCGCGTACAGGTTGTATCCCTGACCCGTCGCGGACCGGTAGATCCACCCGAAGATGACGCCGTAGAGCAAGAACGGAAGGATGATGTCCATCACGAAGAAGATCGACAGGATCGGGGCGTGGGTGAGCATCCACGGCAGCATGCGGAGCGTGTTGTACTGGCTGCCCCGCGCCCAGCGAAGCTGCTGCTTGAACAGCTTCGGCACCTCGAGCGGCGCGTCCGTGTAGACGAGGCTCGTGTGCTGATAGACCGTGCGGTATCCGGCCTTCAGTGTGAGGTTGGTGAGGGTGCGATCGTCGGAGACCTCGAGGAACACCCCGAGGAACTTCTCGGTCATGAACTTGTCCATGACCCGCATCAGGATGTCGCGGCGGAACGCGATGGTGCGTCCGGGGAGGCAGCCGACCTGCCCGAGCACGCTCTGCGCCGGCATCGAGTAGAGCGATCGCGTGTTCTCGAGCCAGTCGGCCCAGCGGGTGATCCACTTGCGGTTCGGCTCGAGGATGCGCTGGCGCGTCGTCACCCCGCCCACCGAGGCATCGGCGAACGGCTTGACGAGCTCGCTCAGCGTGCCGTCGGTCCACACGGTGTCCGAGTCGACGAGCACCGTGATCTCGCCGCGTGACAGCTGCGTGCCGATCATCACCGCGTTGCGCTTGCCGGGGATCGGCGTGTGGGTCCAGGTGACGAGAGGCGCGAACTCCTCGCATACCTCGACGAGGCCGGGGTTGGGCTTGCCGTTGATCACGACGATGATCTCGCCCGGCTGCTGCTCGACCATCCGGCCGAGCACGTCGCGGAAGAGGTCCAGCGGCTCGTCGACCACGGGCACGACGACGCTGGTGCTGACGCTGTGGGGCGCGGTGAACGGCCGGTAGCGCATCGACAGGATCGTCTTGAGAGCCCACAGACCCCAGATCAGCGCGGAGTAGATCGCGAAGAGGTACAGCTCCGGATGCCCGCCCAGCATGTGCCGGATCTGCAATAGGAAAATGAACACGCGATCCCCCAATCGTCGTCGTCGCCTTCCGGGACCGAGGTGATCCGGGAAACCATCCGCGACGCTGGGGGTTCTGGTAGAGCGGCTTCTGGCATGAGTCTGTGGGGGTAGTCAGACAGCCCGCAAGTCGGCACTTCGGTGCGGCGCGACGCCCGAGCGACGATGCCGAGACATGCTCGCGATTCGCCGGCGTCACAGTCCCGCGATTGGGGGACAGACCTGTCTACGGGATGAGCACACTCTTACCGAGATCGGGATAGTCCCTGATCAACGGGCGATTCGCAGCCCATCGGCCGCTCGCTCGGCGCCCACCTGATCGGAGAGCGAGGTTGTACCCCGGATCATCAACGGGGTACATCCTCCCTCGTTCGGGGTACACCCCAGGCGACGGCAGATCCGGCCCACATTTAACGCGGTGGACACACGCGCCACGGCGTGTCGCGGACGTCGACCTCAGCCGTAGAACTCCCGCTCGAACACCTGGCGAGCGACACGGGTCGTACGCAGGTAGTCCTCCTCGAGGGCGGTGGCGCTGCCCTGCGGGTACTCCAGCAGGCGCGCGACCCCGTCGAGACTCCGGCGATCGGTGGGCAGCACGTCCGCCGTCTTGGCGGTCCAGAGGGTCATGGCCGACCGCGCCCGCGACGCGATGACCCACGCGGCGCGCAGCTTCGCCGCATCCGGCTCGGCGACCAGGTCGGCGCGCGTCGCGGCCGCCAGCGCCTCGAGCGTCGATGTCGTGCGCAGCGACGGCACGGCCGCGCCGTGCTCGAGCTGGAGGAGCTGCACGAACCACTCGACATCCGACAGCGACCCGCGGCCGAGCTTCAGATGCCGCGCGGGGTCGGCCCCCTGCGGCAGCCTCTCGGACTCGACGCGAGCCTTGATACGCTTGATCTCGCGCACCGCGGCGTCGTCGATCGCGACGGGGAACCGGATGCGATCCGCGAGCGTCTCGAACTCGCTGAGCAGGGCTTGGTCTCCGACCGCGCCCCGAGCCCGCAGCAGGGCCTGAGCCTCCCACGTCAGCGACCAGCGGTCGTAGTAGGCCCGATACGAGTCCAGGGAGCGCACGATCGCCCCGTTCTTGCCCTCGGGCCGCAGTCCCAGGTCGAGATCGAGCGGCAGGCGCAGATCCTCTGTCAGCCGGGCGACCTCGTGCACGATGTGCTCGGCGTGACGCTGCGCCTCCTCGGGCGCGAGGCCGGCCGGCCGGTACACGTACATGAGGTCGACGTCGCTGCCGAATCCGAGCTCAGCTCCCCCGTACCGGCCCATCGCGATGATGCCGAACTCGAGCCCGTCGCCCCAGCGGTGCACCAGCGCCAGGGTGCCGGTGAGGATCGCGGTCGTGATCGCGCTGAGGCCCGCACCGAGGTCTTCGATGCTGATGAGACCGAGGATCGCCGCCAACGCGAGACGCAGCACCTCCCGGCGCCGAGCCGTGCGCAGCGCCAGGGCGGCCGCATCCACGTCGCCGGCATGGCGCGCGACCGTCGCGGACGTCTCCTCGAGCAGCTCCTCGAGCGAGCGCGGTCTCATCTCCTGATCGTTCTCGAGCCAGGCCGCGGCCTCCGGGATCCGCTCGAACAGGATGCCCACGTACCGCGAGCTCGAGAGCACGCTCGTGAGGCGCCGCGCGGCACCCGAGCTGTCGCGCAGCATCCGCAGGAACCAGTAGGCCTCCCCGAGGTCGTCCGACAGGCGCCGGAACGCGAGCAGCCCGTAGTCGGGGTCGGCGCCCTCGGCGAACCAAGCGAGCATGACCGGCAGCAGGGTGCGCTGGATCTGCGCCCGGCGCGACACGCCTCCGCTCAGCGCGGCGATGTGGTGCAGCGCACCTCGCGGGTCGGTGAACCCGATCGCCGCGAGGCGCGCCTCGGCCTGAGCGCTGGTGAGCGCGTACCCGTCGTCCGGCAGTGCCGCCACCGCCGAGAGCAGGGGACGGTAGAAGAGCCGCTCGTGCAGGGTGCGCACCGCCTGCTTGGTGCGCTGCCACTCGTCGGTGAGACCGGCGGATGTCGTGGCTGCTCCCGACGCCCGCGCCAGCACCCGGAGCGCGTCGTCGTCGCGCGGCATCAGGTGGGTGCGGCGCATGCGCGAGAGCTGGATACGGTGCTCGAGCAGGCGCAGGAAGCGGTAGTCGCGGCCGAACTCCGCCGCCTCGACCCGGCCGATGTAGCCGCCCTCCGCGAGGGCGAGCAGAGCCTCGAGCGTCGAGCGCTGACGCACCGACGGGTCGGCGTGCCCGTGCACGAGCTGCAGCAGCTGGATCGTGAACTCGACGTCGCGGAGCCCTCCGGGGCCCAGCTTCAGCTGCACATCCACCTCGTCGGCGGGGATGTGCGCGGTGACCCGCTCGCGCATCCGCTGCACCGAGTCGACGAAACCCGCTCGCGTCGAGCTCGACCAGACGTAGGGCGCGACGCCGGCGACGTACCGCTCCCCCAGCTCGCGATCGCCGGCGAGCGGGCGCGCCTTCAGGAGCGCCTGGAACTCCCAGTCCTTGGCCCAGCGGTCGTAGTAGGCGATGTGCGACTCGAGGCTGCGCACCAGCGCGCCGTCCTTGCCCTCGGGACGCAGGTTGGCGTCGACCTCCCACAGGGGCGGCTCGACGGCGAGGTCGGCGACGCCCTTCATGGTGTCGATCGCGAGCCGAGTGGCGATCTCGAGGGCGCGCGCCTCGGTGACGCCGGAATCCGCGTGCACTCCCCCGACGAAGACGACGTCGACGTCGCTGAGGTAGTTGAGCTCGCGGGCTCCCGATTTGCCCATGCCGATGATCGAGAGGCACGTCGCGTCCACCTCGGCGGCGGGGAAGCGCGAATCCCGGCGGGCCAGGTCGAGCGACGCGTCGAGGGCGGCCCCGGCGAGGTCGGCGAGGGCTGCTCCTACGACGTCCACGACGAGCACTCCGTCGGGCTGCGCGAGATCCCAGGCGGCGACTCGCAGCAGCTCCCGGCGGTAGGCGATCCGCAGCGCGCTCCACCCCGTCTCTCCGGACAACCCCACGACCGACTCGCGCAGCAGCGCGTCGTAGGCGCCGGGCGGCAGAGGGCGGACGAGCGGATCCGCCAGGGCGGCCAGCTGCTCCGGGCGCCTGGCGAGGAAGCCGGCCAGCCCCTCGCTCGCACCGAGGACGCGCACCAGTCGCCCGCCGGCATCCGCGTCGTCGAGCAGGGCGTCGACGCGCTCCGCCGAGGTCTCGCGCAGTCCGACGAGCAGGCGGAGCGCCTGGTCGGGATCGGCCGCGGATGACAGCAGCGGCACCGCCACGGACGGCACCAGCGCCAGCTGCTCGGCGGCTGCGCCGAGGTCGGAGAAGCCCAGCCGAGCCAGCTCGGTGAGGGTCGTCGTCGTCCGCGTCATCCGGTGGAGCCCTCTCGGGCCGGTCCTCGGCTAGAGGATCTCCAGGTTGCTCTCGAGCTCGAACGGCGTCACCTGGGCGCGGTAGCCCGCCCAGTCGCGGCGCTTGTTGGCGAGCACGAACTCGAACACCTGCTCGCCGAGGGTCTCGGCGACGAGCTCGCTGTCCTCCATGAGGCTCAGGGCTCGGTCGAGCGAGGCGGGCAGGCTGCCGTACCCCATGGCACGACGCTCGGCGTCGGTCATCGACCACACGTCGCCGTCGGCCTCCGGCGGGAGCTCGTAGCCCTCCTCGATGCCCTTCAGCCCGGCCGCGAGCATGAGCGCGAACGACAGGTAGGGGTTGGCGGCCGAGTCGATCCCCCGGTACTCGACCCGAGCGCTCTGGCCCTTGCCCAGCTTGTACAGCGGCACACGGACGAGAGCCGACCGGTTGTTGTGGCCCCAGGTCAGGTAGCTGGGCGCCTCGTCACCGCCCCAGAGCCGCTTGTAGGAGTTGACGAACTGGTTGGTGACGGCCGTGATCTCGGGCGCGTGCTTCAGCAGCCCCGCGACGAACTGCCGACCGATCGTCGACAGCTGGTACTGCCCGGAGGCGTCGAAGAACGCGTTCGTGTCTCCCTCGAAGAGCGACATGTGGGTGTGCATGCCCGATCCGGGCTGGCCCGAGATGGGCTTCGGCATGAAGGTCGCGTACACGCCCTGCTCGATCGCCACCTCCTTGATGACCGTGCGGAAGGTCATGATGTTGTCGGCCATGGTGAGCGCGTCGGCGTAGCGCAGGTCGATCTCGTTCTGGCCGGGACCCGCCTCGTGGTGGCTGAACTCGACCGAGATGCCGAGGTCCTCGAGCATGCGCACCGACCGCCGGCGGAAGTCGTTGGCGGTGCCGCCGGGCACGTTGTCGAAGTAGCCCGCGCTGTCGACGGGCTCGGGCACGCCGTCCTTCAGCTTCGACGACTTCAGCAGGTAGAACTCGATCTCGGGGTGCGTGTAGAACGTGAACCCGCGATCGGCGGCCTTCGCGAGCGCGCGCTTCAGGACGTTGCGGGGGTCGGCGGCGGCGGGCTGGCCGTCGGGCGTCGTGATGTCGCAGAACATGCGCGCGGTCGGGTCGATCTCGCCGCGCCACGGGAGGATCTGGAACGTCGTGGGATCGGGGTGCGCCAGCACGTCGGCCTCGAACGAGCGGGTGAGACCCTCGATCGCGGAGCCGTCGAAGCCGACGCCCTCGTTGAACGCGCCCTCGACCTCTGCCGGCGCGAGCGCGACCGACTTCAGGGTGCCGACGACGTCCGTGAACCACAGGCGCACGAACTTGACGCTGCGCTCCTCGATCGTGCGGAGAACGAAGTCACGCTGCTTGTCCACGGGTGCCTTTCCAACGAGATGAGGTCGGTGACCAGGTTATCGTGCCGGCCGCTGTCGCTCGGTGCCGCGAGCACCCCGACCACGCGCATGCCAGACTGACGCCATGGCAGACGCAGTCGTCAAGCGAGTCCGCACCCGGCACTTCCAGAACGCGAAGGCGCAGGGCATCAAGATCACCGGGCTCACGAGCTATGACCAGCTCACGGCCGGAATCTTCGATCGGGCCGGCATCGACTTCCTGCTCGTCGGCGACTCGGCGGGAAATAACGTCTACGGCTACGACACGACGCTCCCGGTGTCGATCGACGACCTGATCCCGCTGACCCGTGCCGTCGCCGGCGCCGTGCAGCGGGCTTTCGTCGTCGCCGACATGCCCTTCGGATCGTACGAGACCGGCCCCGACGAGGCGCTGCACACCGCCTTCCGATTCATGAAGGAGACGGGCGCGCACTCCGTCAAGCTCGAGGGCGGGGTGCGCAGCGCCGAGCAGATCCGCCGGATCGTGTCGGCCGGCATCCCGGTGATGGGCCACATCGGCTTCACCCCGCAGAGCGAGCACCAGCTCGGCGGCCACGTCATTCAGGGGCGCGGCGAGCGGATCGAGGAGTTGCTGGCCGACGCGCACGCCGTCGAGGACGCGGGAGCCTTCGCCGTGGTGCTCGAGATGGTGCCGTCGGACGCGGCGAAGCGGGTCACCGAGGAGCTCTCGATCCCGACGATCAGCGTGGGCGCCGGCCCGCACTGCGACGGACAGCTCAACGTCTGGACCGACTGGGCGGGGCTGACCACGGGTCGCATCCCGAAGTTCGTGCAGAAGTACGCCGACCTGTCGGGGGTGCTGACCTCCGCGGCCGAGGCGTGGATCGCCGACATCAACTCCGGGACCTACCCCGACGAGGCGCACTCGTACGACGAGTGACCGCGATCTAGCAGCCGCAGCCGGTGCTCGCGGACGAGAACGCCGAGCCGAGCACGACGATCAGGACGCCGATCGTCAGCGCGACGACGCCGAGGACGAGTCCTGCACGGGCGCGTCCGACGCGAGCGGGCCGACCGGACTGGGCGGCGTTCCGCTCCCGCGGCAGGGCGATCGCACCGAAGACGACAGCGAGCACGCCAGGCACGAACGCGATCGGAATGACGACTGCCACGATGCCCCAGAAGAGCGATCGGCCCGCCCAGCTGCTCGAGCGGGGGACGATCAGCTCGGACCCCGAGAAGAGCTCGGTCGTGCGGGTGTGCTCGCTCCAGCGCGCGCCGGTCCACCAGCGCTCGGTGTCGGGAAGGCCCGGATCCCGATACCAGCCGGGCGGCGGAGCCTGCAGGGCGGCGCCGGTGAGTGCGGTGTCGGTCACGAGCTCGCGCCGCTCGCCTGGGTCTCGTAGGTCCACGTGAAGGCGCCCCGCGAATCCGTGACGCTGACGACCGCCCAGATCGTGGTGCCGTCAGCGAACCCGACACTGCAGTCGAACGCGCTGCCCGTCGAGAACGGCACGGATGCGGGGCACGCGACGACAGCGGATTCCCCCGACTGGGCGAGCACGTCCGTGGCCACGGCGCTCTGGACAGCGACCCGGTCGTAGTGCGGAAGGGAAGCCCAGAAGGCGACAGCCCCGGCGATGAGGCTGAACGAGGTGACCACGACGCCGGCGGCGAGTATGAGACGCGACGCGGTGCGGCGCGATTGGGTGCGGGGGTAGCCCATGGCCTCGATCTCGCTCGCCCGTCGCAGGCCCTTCGCACCGTAGACGATCGCGCCGATGCTCGGGATCATCAGGATGTTGACGACCAGCGCCAGGATCGCGTAGGGGGTGCCCTTCGCGGCGAAGGTGTTCTCGGGCGGCGGCGCCGCGACCTCGGGGATGCGCCCGAAGCCGCGACTGCTGTAACCCGAGGTGCCGTGATCGGAGGAGCCGAAGGCGGCGCGGCCGTCGCCGACGCCTCCTGCGCCAGAGGTCCCGTAGCCGGTGAGCGCGAGCGGCTCATCGACGGGCACCACGATCTCGGGAAGCGCAGGCGCGACCGGCGTCTCGACGACCGGAAGAGGTGTCACCTGCTGGTATTCGGTCCAGCCGATCCCACTCCACCAGCGCTCGTGGCCCTCCGCCATCGGATCCGCGTACCAACCCGGAGATGGGGACGCGGTCTCCGCGCTCGCCTGTGCTGTCGTATCCGTCATTCTCTCCCCGCCCGAACCCTGACGAGTCTGTCAAGGTGAGCGAGACTCCGCGCGCCCCCAAGCGGGTGGGGCGGGTCAGCTGCCGGCGTCCTCCGCGGCCCACCGGGCGGCCCGCTCGGCGGCGATCTGCGGCGCGCGCTCGGCCTCCTCGCGGGTGCTGAAGGGTCCGTCGCGGTCGGATCCGAGCGACTGCGCGCCCTCTTCGACCCCGCCGGTCTTGTGGTTGTACCACCATTCGGTCATGCGCTCACGGTACTCGCCCGAGCCCCGTGGTCTCGCGGTTAGGCTCGGAGGATGCCCAGAGACGCCGCCGGCCACCTGACGCCGGGCCGCATCTCACCGGCGCGAGCGGTGCCGTCGCGCATCGTCCGACCCGAGTACGTCGGCCGGGCCGCGCCCCGACCCGACACCCACGGCGACATCTACACCCCCGACGAGGTCGAGCGGATCCGCGCGAGCGGCAGGATCGCGGCCCAGGCTGTCGAGGCGGTCGGCGCCACGATCCGACCCGGAGTCACCACCGACGCACTCGACGCCGTCGCCCACGAGTACCTGATCGCCCACGACGCCTACCCGTCCACGCTCTTCTACCGCGGCTTCCCGAAGTCGAGCTGCATCTCGCTCAACGAGGTCGTCTGCCACGGGATCCCCGATGACACGATCCTCGTCGAGGGCGACCTGGTCAACGTCGACATCACGGCCTACACCGACGGCATGCACGGCGACCTCAACGCGACCTTCATCGTGGGCGAGGGCGCCCCCGAGACCGTCGCCCTCGTCGAGCGCACCCGCGAAGCGCTCGAGCGCGGCATGAAGGCCGTGGCGCCGGGGCGTGAGCTCAACGTCATCGGCCGCGCGATCCAGAGCTATGCACAGCGCTTCGGCTACGGCGTCGTGCGGGAGTTCACGGGCCACGGCGTCGGGGCGACCTTCCACACATCGCTGGTGATCCCGCACTACGACGCCGCTCCCGAGTACGCGACCGTCATCGAGCCGGGCATGGTGTTCACCATCGAGCCCATGCTGACGATCGGCACCCCGGATGCCCCCGGCACGACCGCGTGGGACGAGTGGGACGACGACTGGACGATCACCACGCGCGACAAGCGGCTGACCGCGCAGTTCGAGCACACCATGGTCGTGACCGAGCGCGGCGTCGACATCCTCACTCTGCCGTAGGGAAGACTGGGCGCCATGAGCTCATTGGCGATCGGCATCGACATCGGCGGAACCGGCATCAAGGGCGCGCTCGTCGATGTCGACAAGGGCGAGCTGATCACCGACCGGGTCAAGGTGTCGACGCCCGCGGGCGGCGAGCCCGACGCGATCGTCGCGACCGTCGTCGAGATGATCGCCGGCTTCGGCGACTCGGCCACCGGCCTGCGCGTCGGGGTGTGCTTCCCCGCGATCGTGCAGCACGGCGTCACCAAGTCGGCCGCCAATGTGTCGAAGAAGTGGATCGGGCTCGAGGCCGAGAAGCTGTTCGAGAAGGGTCTTGAACGCGACATCCACTTCGTCAACGACGCGGATGCCGCAGGCGTCGCCGAGGGGCGCTTCGGTGCCGCCCGCAACAAGCCCGGCCTGACCATCCTCACCACCCTCGGCACCGGCATCGGCAGCGCGTTCCTCTGGAACGGCGAGCTCATCCCCAACTCCGAGCTCGGACACCTCGAGATCGACGGCAAGGACGCCGAGACGCGAGCGTCGTACGCGGCCAAGGAGCGCCACGACTACGACTGGGGTCAGTGGTCGGTCAAGCTCCAGCACTTCTACCTGACCGTCGAGAAGCTGTTCTCCCCCGACCTCTTCATCGTCGGCGGCGGCGTCTCGAAGCACGCCGACCACTTCCTCCCGCTGCTGTCTCTCTCGACGCCGATCGTGCCCGCACAGCACCGCAACAACGCGGGGATCCTCGGGGCGGCGGCACTCGCCACCTGATGCTAGGGGGCGGCGAGGGGCACGGCGATCGAGGCCTTCGCAGCGCCCGTAGGGCCCCGGAAACCGACTGCTAGAGTCGCCCCATGCCAGCCAGGGTCTCGGTTGTCGGCGCCATCCGCGTCGAGGCCGGAGGTCGAACGGTCGAGGCGGGATTATCAGCGCGTCGAACGCGCCGACTCGTCGCGGCTCTCGCGGTGTCGCCGGGCGGACTGACCGCGGCCGAGCTCGCCGACCGGCTGTGGGACAGCCCCCCGTCGACGTGGAACGCCGCACTCCGTGGGGCGGTGGCTGCGGCCCGGACGGCGCTGGCCGAGATCGGTCTGGGTGGTCAGGAGCTGCTCGTCACCTCCGCCTCCGGGTGGGTGCTCCGCGCCGATCGCGAGGTCGACCTCGAACGGGCCGCGGCCCTGTCGGAGGAGGCTCGCGAACAGGTCGAGCTCGCGCCGGCCATCGCATTCGCCCGCGCCGAAGAAGCGCTCTCGCTGGTCGACGGCGAGGTGCTGTCTGGCGAAGACGCCGAGTGGATCGCCGACCTCCGTCGTCGTCGTGCGCAGTGCGAGCGTGAGGCGCTCGCCGCCCTCGCCGACGCGGCGCTCGTGCTGGGCCGCCCGGCAAAGGCTCAGCACGCCGCCGAGCGGCTCGTGCGGGCGGACCGGCTCGACGAACCCGCTCACCGCCGGCTGATCCAGGCGATCGCGGCATCCGGGGATCGAGCAGGTGCCATCCGCGCGTTCGAGGAGGTCCGGAGTCTCCTCGCCGACGAGCTCGGAGTCGATCCCTCGCCCGAGACCGCGGCTGTGTATCTCGAACTGCTGCGGTCGGGCACCGGGGCCACGGGATCCTTGCGGCTGCGTCCGACCGACGCGTTCGTGGGCAGGCATGCCGAGTTCGCGCTCGTCGACGAGGCACTCCGCGCCGGGGCCCCGGTGACACTGATCGGCACGGGCGGGATCGGGAAGACCCGGCTCGCCCTCGAGTCGGCGCACAGGAGCGATCTGCCGACCCAGGGCGGCCGCTACTGGGTGGCCCTGGGCGATCTTCGAGACACTGGACTCGTCGCAGTGACGATCGCCCGAGCGATCGGCGGCGCGGATGCGGCGGATCCGCTCGCGGCCGTCGTCACCGCGCTCGCTCCCCTGGGATCGTCGCTTCTGGTGCTCGACGCATGCGAGCTTGTCGCGGACGAGGTGGTGGACGCGGCGCAGAGACTGCTCGAGGAGATTCCTGGCCTCTCGCTCCTCGCCACGTCGCGAGCAGCCCTCGGACTCCCCGGTGAACGCACGATCGAGGTGGGGATGCTCGACGCCGCGACGTCGGCCGAGACCCTGCTGCGCGCCCGCCTCACGGAGCGAGGTGTCGGGCGCATCCTCACCGGCGCCTCACCCGAGGTGATCGAAGAGTTGTGCGGGCGCGTCGGCGGTGTGCCGCTGGCGATCGAGCTCGCGGCGGCGCAGCTGCGGTCCGTCTCACCGCGAGACCTCGCCGACGATCTCGTCGGCGTGACGGACGTGGTGGCCAATCTCATCGAGCAGGGCTACGACGCGCTGGACGAGCACGAGGCATCCCTGGTCAGGACGCTCGCGGTGGTCGACGGCACGGCACCGCTCTCGATCGTCCGACTTCTCGTCGAGGGCGCCGGCATCGCTCCGCGCCGCGTCGCGCGACTCCTGTCGTCGCTCGGCGAGAGCGGCCTCGCGCGCGTAGACCGGAACGAGCAGCGGTGGCGGTACGGACTCGACGAGCACGCGCGCGACTTCGCCCGCGCCGCGACGGTCCGCGGGGAGCGCGAGCGAGTTCTCGCCGCGCTGTTCACAGCCCTCGACGACCTGGCGCCCTCGGACGCCACCGCGCCTCCCGGCGAGTTCGCCCCCGCGCTCTCGACCGCATCCGATGCATTCCGGACGGTGTTCGGCGCGGTGGATGCGGGAATCGATCGGGATGCCGCACTCGACCTCGCTTTCCGGCTGCATCGGTTCTGGTCGACGACCGGCCTCGCGGAGGGTCGCCACTGGTACCACCGCCTGCTCGATGGTGCCGGCGTCACCGAGTCGGCATCCCTCTGCCGATTCGCGTCGGGCTGGCTCGCGTACTGGGCGGGCGACGTCTCCGAGGGCCTCCCGCTGCTGCGCAAGGCGGCAGACGAGCTACTCGACACGCACCCGGCGTACGCGGCTCGAGCTCTGATCTACGCAGCGGGACTATCGGACGACGCCGACGAGGTCAGCGCGTCACTCAGCGAAGTCGAGCGTGCTGTCGCGATCGCCGGCGGGGTCTCGCCCGGACTCGCCAGCAGCGCCGAACTCGCCCGGGCCGCGGTGCTCGCGGAGCGCGGCGATCCAGCCGCGGTGGCGAGCGCCACGCGCGCGATGAGCATCCTGCCTCCCGGCGCCCCGGACGCGCAGCGCCAGGCGTTCGCCGCGAATGCCGCGCTTCTCGCCTGGCGGGTCGGCGACGTGGAGGCCTCTCGCGCGTGGGTGGACGGCGCAGTCGATCTGCTGAGAGAGCGGTCCATCTCTCGAGTGCAGCTTCTCATCGCGTCCGCGGGCGGGGCGCTGCACCGGCGGGACTTCACCGCCGCGGAGGAGCTCGCCGCCACCGCCCTCGAGGACACCGACGCGATCGGACTCGACCGGGAGGCCATCCTCGCTGCAGCGATCCGTGTGCACGCCCTGCTCGCGGACGACCGCCGCGACGACGCGCTGGCAGTGGCGCGGGGCAGGCTCGACGACCAGACCGCGACGCTGCACGGCGGCGCGTCAGCGCTCGCCCTCGAGACGGCAGCGCTCCTGGTGCCCGACGCCACCGCTCGGACGCCGCTGCTCGCGACCGCATCCGGGATCCGTGCCGCGGGGTCGCGTCCCGTGCCGCCTGACCTGGCCTGGGCAGGTTGGTTCTCTCCCGACGACGAGCCGGACGAGGCCGCGATGACGCTCGCCCTGACCACCCGTGAGGCCCTCGCACTCGCCCGCAGCCTGCTCGCCTGACGCTCCGTTACGCCACGGTTACGCCGTACCGGTCTGATGAGGACACCACCCCTCTTCGAAAGGCCGCACCGTGTCAGAGATCCGTGTCACCTCCCGATCCGCCGGCTCCGTCTGGGCCGTCGGAGCCGTCATCGCCCTCGGCACGATGCTCACACTCAGCGGATGCGCAGCTCCCGCGAGGCCCGCTGGCGCAGCAGAGCAGCCCGGCTCATCCGCCGCCACGGCGTCGCCCGCGGACACCGCCGAGCCGATCGACGACCTGGAGGCGGTCGACGGCAACGCCGACGGCACCTGCGCGCTGCTGTCGGTGGCGCGCGCAAATCAACTGGCGCCTCTGGCGTCGCCGTTCGCGGCGGTCCAGTATTCCAGCCCGGAGAGCACGGGCGACCGGATCTGCTCCTACCAGTCCGCCGACTACGCGTCGGTCGTCTCGATCATCGAGTGGCACGAGGGATTCACCTTTGCGCAGCAGACCGACCGAGAGGGCACTGAGGTCGTGCCCGGATCGCCGGAGACGGTCTACGGCGATGACAGCGCGGACGTAGCCCTCGACGGCAGCGGCGTGATCTCGGCGATGAGCTTCGGTTCGACCCCGCTCAGTCGCGACGCGCTCGTCGCCCCGGCCCGCGCCGCGGCCGAGGGGGTGTGACATGCGTCGTCTCGCACCCACCCTGCTCGTCACTTTCGTGGCCGCCCTGATGCTTGTCGTCGCCACTCCCGCTCAGGCGGGCCCGCCGTACGCGACCACTCCGACCGAGGCGAGCATCACCTTCGAACAGAGGCAGATCGCCACGGGAGCAGCCGTCATCGGAACCATGACCGTGCTCATCCCGGATGGCTTTCCCCTCGACGGCAAGATCGAGGGCAGCATGATCGCAGCGGACTACACGACGACGATCCTCTTCAGAGTCCCCGTCGTCGGCACCGCGAAGCTCATACTCCCGTTCTCACGGGTGATGACGCAGGCGGGCGACTTCAGATTTCACGTCCAGTACACACCGACGAAGGCGACGATCACGGGGGCCGCCTCGGCGGATGCGACGCTGGTCGTCCGCACTGTCGGGGCGTCCATGGACTGGTCGCCCAGTCCCGTGTCCACATCTGCCGGAGGCTCGGCCAGCGTCCGCATCACCCTTCCGAACGCCACGGACGCAGTCGGCGGCGAGGCGCACCTGCAGGTCGGCACGCTCGGGGACGTCGCCGTCTGCTCGCCGACGCGCACGTCGGCGACAGCCGCGGGATGCACCCTCAAGATCCCGTCGGGGCTTCCGACGGGGAGTCAGCCGATGAACCTCAGCTGGCAGGGCTCTCCCGTCTTCCAGGACCTCAACTACACCGGGACCCTGACCGTTACGAAGGGGACGACGTCCGGATCGGGGACCTCGAACACATCGGGAGGCGCGGGGTCGACAGCCGGCTCGCCGGTCTCGGCCACTCCCTCGCCCGCCACAACCGGGTCCCCCACTCCGACCCCCACGTCGACGGGTGGAGCATACGCCGGGTCTGATTCGGGCCCGAGTTCCGAGGACGGCTCGTCCGCGACCAGCTCTGACGGCAGCGCGCCAGGCGGACCGGACGTCGCCGCGCTCGCGATCGCGGCATCGCTCATCGCGCTGCTTCTGGCGGGCGCCGGCGTGCTCGTGTGGGTCATCGTCCGCCGATCCCGTGCCGGCCACACGGCGTGATCCCCGACTCGAAAGGATCTGCCATGGACGTCTCCTCCCCCGCGACCCCGTCTGCGCCCTCTCCGACGGTGTCCACCCGTGACCGCGTGATCGTCGTCCTCGGCGCCGCCAGCGTCGCGCTCGCGCTCGCCGTCGCCGTGGCCGGCGCCCTCGGCGTGCTGCCGGACGCCGGTGCCGTGCTCGTGATCCTCGCGCTGTCGGGTCTCACGCTCCGGGTCGTGATGATCCTGCGCACGAGACGAGTCGGACCCCTGGCGTCCGCGTCGACGGTCCGCACCGTGTCCCTCGGGCTCCTCGGTGTCTCCCTCGTCTCCGTGATCGCCAGCTACATCGTGGTCGTCTCGCGCACGGGCGCGGTGTCGGCGGCCGCTGACGACCTGATCCGGAACGGGGTCGTCGTGCTCGTGCTCGTCGGCATATCGCTTCCCTCGCGCACGCTCGGGTGGCAGCCCGCGGTCGGCGCCGCGATGGTCGGATTCCTCGCGGCGCCCGCGCTGTCTCGGCTGGTCGGCCTTCCGGCTGTCGACGCGCTCGGCACCGACTCGATCTGGGCTTCCTCGGTCTGGGTGCCCATCACCGAGGAGGTGATCAAGGCGCTACCCGCGGCGCTGCTCGCGCTGCTCGCCTCGAGTTCTCGGGATGGCCGACCCTCGGTCACCGACATCGTCGTCGTCGGTGGCGCCTCGGGGGCGGGATTCGCTCTGTTCGAGGACCTGCAGTACCAACGGGCGCCGGGCGATCTCTGGGCGCTTCCCCCGTTCTCCATCCTGTTCCCCACGATCGAGCAGGCGCAGTACGACGGCACGACGTTGATCGTCGCCGGGCACGCGATCTGGACCGCGGTGGTCGCACTGGGCATCGGGTTCGGCGTGCTGTGGCGTCGCCGCCTCCGATTCGCCTGGATCGCGCTGCCCGTTGCGCTCATGATCGCGACCCTCGAACACGGCGTCCTCAACGTCGGGACGAGCGTGGGCCCCCTCACCCTCGTGATCGCAGGGGGCGCTCTCTCCACGATCCTCCTGGTGGCGGGGGCTATCACCGTGACTGCTCTCGAGCGCAGACCGCTGCGCGGAGCGGACGGCGTCGTCGCCGGACTCACCCTGCACCCCGCAGGCGTCGCTGCCCAGCGCCGTCGCCTCGCCGCGTTGCAGACCGCGGGAGGTGCGCGATGAGCGCCGCGTCGTTCATCGACGCACTGGTGCAGGCGTGTGTCAGCTGCACGACCTGGGACGGCTTGCCGCTCGGCTTCGCGTCGCTTCTGGGCATGCCGGCTCTCGCGGCCGGCCTCCTGTTCTCGCAAGGCGGCGGGGGCGATGCCGCGGGAGGCGACGCGGCCGGCTCCGCAGCGTCGAACTCGGGCGATGCGGGCGGCGCCGCCCCGACGCCGGACGCCGGCGCGTCGCCGCCGCCGCAGCACCCGCACACGCGGACGACGAGCCCAGACAGCACCGAGACCACGTTCGACGAGGACGGCACTGTCACCACGATCCTCCCCGATGGCGCGGCGGCGACGTCGTACGACCCGTCCATCAGGCCGCCCGGCCACAGCCGAGCGACTGGTCCCGACGGGACAATCACCGAGTTCCGACCGAACGGCATGAGTCACGAGACGGCGCCCGACGGTGCGGAGACCACGCTGACCCCGACGGGCGGGCTGTGGCACCGCGATGCCGGGGGTGGCATCGACTCGTACGATCCGGAGACCGGCATCTCGGGATATCAGGCTCCGGACGGGACCATCATCCGCGAGAACGCCGAGGGCGGAACCGAGACGATCGCACGTGACCACACGCGGATCGCCCACAGCCCGAACGGTGACACTCTGCTCGAGCGCCCGGACGGCAGCTCGCGCTATACCGGCCGGAACGGCGACACCATCGACCGAATTCCTGGGGGTCCGACCGTCGAGACCAAGGTCACAGGAGAGACGCGCACCACCCTTCCCAACGGCACGATCATCTCGCGCGGGGAGGGCGCCGAGCTCGTCCGACACCGGGACGGGTCGGGCACCTACACCTCCAAGGACGGCACGGTCATCGTCATACCGCCTCACCCGTGAATCCGGGCCACGCGTGAGTTCGCCGTAGCGATCTCCACCCTCCGCGTGAGGAAACCGTGAGGATGCGAGGCGCGGCCCGAGCGCGCGCGTTGACTCTCCCGTGGCACACGCCCCACCCATCCACGGCCGCGATCTCGGATACCTGGGCGACCCGACGGTCAACGTGCTCGAGCTGAACCTGCCGCCATCCGACCTGCGAGACTGACGCCATGTCCCGTGGTCGCGTGCGCGTGATGCTCGGCGCCGCGCCGGGCGTCGGCAAGACCTACGCGATGCTCGAGGAGGGCCGACGTCTCGCGGCCGCCGGGCGCACGGTCGTCGCAGCCGTCGTCGAGACCCACGGGCGGGCGGCCACCGCGGCGCTGATCGACGGACTGGACGTGCTGCAGCCGACGACCGTCGACCACCGGGGCGTGACACTGTCCGAGATGGATCTCGCGGCGCTGCTCGAGCGGCGCCCGGATGTCGCCCTCATCGACGAGCTGGCGCACACCAACGCTCCTGGCTCGCCGAACGAGAAGCGCTGGCAGGACGTCGAGGCCGTGCTGGATGCCGGAATCGACGTGATCTCGACCGTCAACATCCAGCACATCGCCTCCCTCAACGACGTCGTGAGGCAGATCACGGGAGTTCCGCAGCGCGAGACGATCCCCGATGCCGTGCTGCGACGGGCCGATCAGGTCGAGCTCGTCGACCTCGCTCCGCTGGCGCTGCGCGACCGCCTCGGCGACGGTCTCGTGTACCCGGCGGCGCGCATCGACGCGGCGCTCAGCAACTACTTCCGGCTCGGCAACCTGACCGCTCTGCGCGAGCTCGCCCTGCTCTGGCTGGCCGACGAGGTCGATTCCGCGCTGCGGATCTACCGCGCCGAGAAGGGCATCGATGCTCCGTGGGAGGCGCGGGAGCGCGTCGTCGTGGCGCTCACCGGGGGCCCCGAGGGCGACATCCTGCTGCGCCGCGGCGCGCGCATCGCCGCCCGATCGGGCGGCGGTCAGCTCACCGCTCTGCACGTCGCCGCACCCGAGGGCCTGGCCGAGCTGGACATCGAGAACCTCGCCGCCCAGCGTGCGCTCACCGAGACGCTCGGCGGCACATTCCATCAGCTGGTCGCCGAGCATGTGCCGCGCGCGCTCGTCGACTTCGCCCGCGGGGTGAACGCCACGCAGCTCGTCATCGGCGTGAGCCGCCGCAGCCGACTCGAGGCGTTCTTCAGCGGCTCGGGCACCTCGGCGAGCGTCATCCGCATGGCGGGCGACATCGACGTGCACATCGTCTCGCATGCCGAGGCGGGTCGACGCCGACTTCCGCGCCTCGGCGGCGCGCTGACGCTGCGCCGTCGTCTGCTCGGGTTCGCCGTGGCGCTCGCCGGACTGCCCGCTCTCACCTGGCTGCTCGGCACCTTCCGCAGCGACGAGTCGATCACCAGCGACGTGCTCGCCTTTCAGCTCGTCGTCGTCATCGTCGCGCTCGTGGGCGGCATCTGGCCCGCCCTGCTCGCCGCCGTCGCCTCGGCACTGCTCCTCGACTATTTCTTCGTCGATCCGCTCTACACCATCACCATCGGTGAGCCGCTGCACGTGCTCGCCCTCGTGATCTTCCTCGTCGTCGCCACGCTCGTCAGCGTGGTCGTGGACCAGGCGGCTCGGAGGGCTCGCGTCGCGGCCCGCGCAGCGGCGGAGGCCGAGGTGCTCGTGTCGGTGGCGGGCAGCGTCATCGGCGGCTCGGATGCGGTGCAGGCCCTCGCGAGCCGCCTGCGTGAGGCATTCGGCATGACGAGCGTCCTGGTGAGGCAGGGCGGGGAGGTGCAGGCCACGGCGACGGACGCAGAGCTCGTCCAGACGGACGACGTCGAGACGACGGTGCCGCTCGGCGAGGACGCCGACCTCTACCTCCGGGGCCGCGCGCTGCAGGCGAGTGACCGCCGAATCCTCGCCGCGTTCGCGTCGCAGCTCGAGACCGCGCTCGTGCAGCGGCGGCTGAGCGCCGAGGCGGCCGGCGCGCGCCCCCTCGCCGAGGCCGACCGGCTGCGCAGCGCCCTGCTGGCCGCCGTCGGCCACGACCTGCGTCGCCCCCTCGCTGCCGCCACCGCGGCCGTCACCTCGCTCC
>CAXTSE010000004.1:221519-234869 GCA_964246985.1 uncultured Microbacteriaceae bacterium | reverse complement strand
CGGCCGTCACCTCGCTCCGATCCGACGAGGTGGAGCTCGACGACGCGGACCGCGCGGAGCTGCTGGCGACCGCCGACGAGAGCCTCGCTGGTCTCGGCCTGCTGCTCACCGACCTGCTCGACGTCAGCCGGCTGCAGGCCGGCGTGCTCGGCGTGACGCTGGCGCCGGTGGCCCTCGACGACGTCGTCGGCGGGGCGCTCGACGAGCTCGCTCTCTCGCCCGGCGACGTGCAGCTCGATTTGACCGAGGTCGCGGCCGTGACGGCAGACGCCGTGCTGCTGCAGCGGGCGGTCGTCAACCTGCTCAGCAACGCGCTCCGCTACTCGCCCGACGGCTCGCCGCCGCGTGTTGCGACGAGCGAGCTCGGCGATCGCGTGCAGCTGCGTGTCGTCGACACCGGGCCGGGCATCCCCGCGTCGCTGCGAGACGATGTCTTCGTGCCCTTCCAGAGACTCGGCGACACCGACAACTCGACAGGTCTCGGACTCGGACTCGCGCTGTCGCAGGGCTTCGTCGAGGCGATGGGCGGCACGCTCGAGGTCGAGGACACGCCAGGCGGCGGGCTGACGATGGTGATCGAGCTGGGGGCGGCATGAGGATCCTGATCGCCGACGACGACCCGCAGATCCTGCGCGCGCTGCGCATCACCCTGTCGGCCCGCGGATACGAGGTGACCACCGCATCCGACGGTCGCGCCGCGCTGGCCGCGGCCTCCGCATCCCATCCCGACCTCGTCGTGCTCGACCTCGGCATGCCGGGCCTGACGGGCATCGAGGTCATCGAGGCTCTCCGCGGCTGGACCGCCGTGCCGATCCTCGTCGTCTCGGGGCGCAGCGAGTCGTGGGACAAGGTGGAGGCTCTCGACGCGGGAGCCGACGACTACGTGACCAAGCCGTTCGCTGCGGATGAGCTGCTCGCCCGCATCCGCGCCCTCTCACGGCGCACACCCGAGACGGGCGAGGAGCCGGTCGTCGTCTTCGGCGACGTGACGGTCGATCTCGCGGCGCATGTGGTGCGACGTGCAGACACGGCCGTGCACCTCACACCGACCGAGTGGCGCCTGCTGGAGGTGCTGATCCGCCATCCGGGACGGCTCGTGACCCGCGAGACGCTGCTGACGCAGGTGTGGGGTCCGCAGTACACGAGCGACACCGGATATCTGCGCCTCTACCTGTCGCAGCTGCGGCGGAAGCTCGAACCCGATCCGGCGGCCCCGCGCTACCTCCTCACAGAGTCGGGCATGGGGTACCGCTTCGCGCCCGACGGTGCGAGCAGCGCCTGACCTCGCGTGCCGCGCTCAGAACGCGCGGCGGTAGTCCCCCGCGACGGGGCAGTCGAACGAGGCGCCCGCGTAGAGACCGACGCGGTTCATGTACTCCTGCACGATCGCGAAGGCGCGGGGCAGCGAGGTCTCGGTGTACGGGATGCCCTCGCGGGCGCAGACCTCGCGGACCATCCGGCGCGCCTGGGCGAGCTGGGGTCGCGCCATGCTCGGGAAGAGGTGGTGCTCGATCTGGTAGTTGAGGCCGCCCATCAGCATGGCCATCCAGGTGCCGCCGCTCACGTTGCGCGAGGTGCGGACCTGCTTCGAGAGGAAGTCCATCTTGGTGCCGGCGGGGATGATCTCCATGCCGATGTGGTTGGGAGCGAAGGACGCTCCGAGGTAGATGCCGAACACGGCGAGCTGCACGCCGAGGAAGGCGAAGGCCATGCCGAGCGGGAGGAAGGCGAAGACAGCGGCGACGACGACGACGATCCGGGCCAGGATCAGCACGATCTCGAGGGCGCGACCATCGACCTTGCCGCGACCGAAGATGTGGCCGATCGACTTGACGTGGAGGTTGATGCCCTCGAAGGCGAGGAGCGGGAAGAACAGAGCGCCCTGGTGGCGTGTGATGAAGGCCTTGATACCGCGAGCGTTGGCAGCGTCCTGCTCGAGGAACGCGATGGTGTCGACCTCGATGTCGGGGTCCTTGCCGATGGTGTTCGGGTTCGCGTGATGGCGGGTGTGCTTCGTCATCCACCAGGAGTAGCTCATGCCGACGAACCCGGAGACGAGCGCGCGACCCACACGGTCGTTGGCCTTGCCGGACTCGAACACCTGCCGGTGCGAAGCCTCGTGACCCAGGAATGCGAACTGGGTGAAGATCACTCCGAGGGCGGCGGCGATCAGCAGCTGGAACCACGAATCCCCGAGCAGGAAGAACCCGGCGATTGCGCCGGCGAGGGCGACCACGAGAGTGGCGAAGACGCTGATGTAGAACAGCCGCGAGCGGCGCAGCAGGTTCGCTGCCTTCACGTCGCCCAGGAGGGCGGAGAAGGTGCTGATGGGGTTCGATCCGGCAACGCGCGGCGTCGTCGTGCGGACGGCGCCGAGGGTGGAGGTGAGAGACATGCGACCTCGGAAATCGGGAATCGACTTCGCAGCCGCAGGGGTGAGCAGACGCTCAAGATGTATCCAAGTGTATGGACGAGATCGCCCGAGAGGCTGTGAATCGGCCTGCGTCGAGTATTTCGGTTCGGTGAAATCTTCGGTCATGAGGCTTGCTCCGACAGTTCTGTGCAGTACGGTTGGCCTAAGTTGTTGTGTTGCGCATGTGAGTGACGTCGACGTCCGCCGCCGGCGGGTCAGATGTCCCGAGCAGGGCGGATCAAAGACACTGCGACCACCCCGCTCCGATCGCCGGAGTCAGCAGCAAAGAAAGTTGTACAAGAATGCCCACTGGAACCGTCAAGTGGTTCAACGCCGAAAAGGGTTTCGGCTTCATCACCCCCGACGACGGATCGCAGGATCTGTTCGCCCACTATTCCGCCATCGAGGCATCGGGTTACCGCAGCCTCGAAGAGGGTCAGCGCGTCGAGTTCGAGGTCACGCAGGGTCAGAAGGGCCCGCAGGCCGCCGCGATCAAGCTCGCGTAACGACACACCTTCACCACGAAACGCGCCGTCCCCTCGGGGGCGGCGCGTTTCTGCGTATTCGGCAGGTGCGCGTGGGCTCGGCCGTACGACCGCGACGCCGCCGGCCTCGAGAACGCGGGTCTGCGCCGAGGACGCGCGCTCGCATCCGCGCTCTCGGCGGGTTGGCGCGCTCTCGGCGACCGAGCGAGGGAGGTGCAAACGGGTCGGCCGGTACGCCGGGTTCTGTCCGCGATCCCGAAGGACCTCGTGACGGCCATCTCTCTCGGGACTACGTTGCCGCAGCCCTCTAGCGGTCTACCCGACACCTCGGCGGGCAGCTTCAAGCGGTGTCTGTCTGACCTTGCTCCGGACGAGGTTTACCCAGCCAGCCCGATCACTCGGGCTGCTGGTGGTCTCTTACACCACCGTTTCACCCTTACCGCCGACCCGCACCCGAAGGCGCGCGCCGGAGGCGGTCTGCTCTCTGTTGCACTTTCTCGCGGGTTGCCCCGGGTGGGTGTTACCCACCGTCCTGCCCTGTGGAGCCCGGACGTTCCTCGGCACCCGCCCCGGAGGGCTGATGACGCGACCGTCTGGCCGGCCCGTTTGCGTTGCCAGGCTACCGGGTGGTCAGGTGCACGACCACCGAGGTCCGGTCAGATGCCGGATTCGTCGGTGCGCACGAGGATGGCGCTCGAGTCGGGGCACAGCAGCACATCGTCGGGGGCTGCGGCCCGCACGGCGTTCATGTCGTTCGAGTTGAGCGCAACCCCGCTCGCGCTCGACACGCCGCCGCGCAGGTGCGAGGCTCCGATCCCGTAGCGGGCCCGCTGCTTCTCGTACAGGGCGAGGAGGTCGGAGGGGATGCGCTCCACCAGCGCGGCGCGATCGGTCTCGGCTCGGTCGCGCTCGGCGTCGAGCTCCACCAGCGCGGCGTCGCGGGCGGCGCCTGCCGCCGCGACCTGGTCGTCGAGCTCGGCGAGAGCGCCGCGGGTGTCGGCGAGGGCTGCGGCGCGCTGCTCGACCGTGTCCATGACCGCGAGCTCGATGTCCTCGAGGTCGCTCTGGCGCTTGGCGAGCGCCGCGAGCTCCTGCTCGAGCGCCGCGACGTCCTTGACGGACGACGACGACGCCAGCCGCTCCTTGTCACGGGAGACACGCGCCTCGACGACCGCGACATCCGACTCGGTGCGGGTGAGCTCCGCCTGGGCGTCCTCCCACGAGCCGGTCTGCTCGGCGAGCGTGCGAGTGAGCGCATCGCGGTCCGCGCCGAGGGCGGTCAGCGCGGCGATCTCGGGCAGCCGCGCGGCGCGGTGGGCGAGCTGCGACAGCTTCGTGTCGAGGGCCTGCAGGTCGAGCAGGAGGGCCTGGTCTGCGGGGTCGGCTTTCAGGGCCATGGATGGTCCATTTCTGATGAGGATCGCGGGGCGATCATTGCACGAGGGCGAAGTCCCAGGGGTCGGTGCGCAGCTCGCTCACCGTGACGGTCACGTCGGGAAGGGCGGCGCGCAGCTGTTCGGCGGCGACGTCGAGCCAGAGCCATTCGCTCGCCCAGTGCGACACGTCGATCAGCGCGGGTCCGCCGCCGATGCGCGCGTTCTCAGCCGCCTCAGACGCCGGGTGGTGACGCAGGTCGCTGGTGATGTAGACATCGGCGGCGACGACATCCGGATGCGAGAGCAGCGAGTCGCCCGCTCCGGCGCACAGCGCGATCGTCGTCACCACGCGGTCGTACTCCCCCGCGACACGCACCCCGGACGCGGTGGCGGGCAGCGCGTCCGCGAGAGCCCGAGCGAGAGCGCCGAGGGTCGTGGAGTGCGGCAGGGTGCCCACGCGGCCGAGGCCCTGGGCAGGATCGGTGCCGGGCTCGAGAGGGCGGGTCCCGGTGAGTCCGATGCGATCAGCGAGCACCGCTGAGGTGCCCTCCTCGACGATGTCGGCGTTCGTGTGCGCGGCGATCAGCGCGCACCCCGCGCGGATCAGTCGGGCGAGCATTGCGCCCTTGTAGCGGTCCTCGGCGACGGTCGTCACCCCGCGCAGCAGCAGCGGGTGATGCACGAGCAGCAGCTGGGCGCCGACCTCGATCGCCTCGTCGACGGTGGATGCGACGGCGTCGACCGCGAGGTGGATGCTGCGCACCTCCGAGGCGGGATCGCCCGACAGCAGGCCCGGCGCATCCCAGTCCTCGGCCCCCTCGAGCGGCCAGAGCGTCGTGATGACGGCGTCGACGTCGGCGAGGGTGGAGGGCACGGCTCCAGTCTAGGAGGGGCGCCCCGCGAGCACGGTGGGTGCGGCCCCCGGTGCCGGTTGCAGGGAGGAGGTGACAGGCGCGGGAGGTGCGAAGGCGCTGTCGGGAGCGGGCGCAAGGGGCTCCGACTCCTGGCGGCGGATGGTCGGCACCGCCGTCGCGAACGTCACGACGAGCGCCAGCACGAGGGCGACCAGCACGCCGACGTCGCTGGAGGCGATGTCGGAATCGGCGGGGATCCCGAGCAGTCGGAATCCGTAGCCCTGCCAGGTGAAGCCCGCCAGCGAGCCCGAGGTGAACGCGAATCCGACCACCGACAGCAGTACGAAGGCAAGCAGGTTGACCAGTCGGACGTCCGGGTAGAGTCCGCCGCGTGCCAGCAGCGACGGCGCGTGGAAGCGCCGCGAGCGGATCATGGTCTCGGCCGAGAAGATGCCCGCCCAGGCCGCGACCGGCACCGCCAGGGTCGTGGTGATGTCCCGCACGATGTCGCGCGTGTCGGCCGCCAGCAGCACGAAGGCGATCGCGACCACGACGGCGAGGGCCGTGATGAGGATCGTGGCCGCGTAGCGGGGCATGCGCGATCCGAGGGCCTTCAGGGCGAAACCGCCCGAGTAGACGGCGAGCACGGATCCGGAGATCAGTCCCAGCCCGGAGGCGAGCAGCAGCGGGGCGGGGTACCAGTTCGGCAGCAGGGAGGCGAGGGTCGCGAGCGGTGCCGTCGCGAAGCCGTCCGCGAGCTCCGGGTCGGAGGCCGCCAGCATCGCGCCCCACACGATGAGCGCGAACGGGGGCAGGGTCGCGCCGAAGGTGGCCCAGAGCATCGACGCGCCGCCCGAGCTCCCCGGCCGCTGGTAGCGGGCGATGTCGCCGCTGGAGTGCACCCACGCCAACCCGATCACGCTGAACACCAGCACCGCTCCGGAGAGCACGAGCACCCACGAGCCGTCGGCGGTCGCGAGGGCCGCGTCGATGTCGAGTCGCGACGCCGTCAGCGCGATGACACCGGCGACCAGGACCGCGCTCGCGATGCTGAGCACCAGGTTGATGCGGGCGACGAACCCGTACCCGATGAGGGCCACGACGCCCACCAGGACGGCACCCGCCAGAAGCGCGATCGCCGCGATCACGTCGGCTCCGAGACCGAGGTCGAGGCCGGCGCCCGTGAGCACCTGAGCGGTCGACGATGCGATCAGCCAGAGGAGCACACCGCCCCAGAACACGCGGGTCAGCACTGCGAGGGCGGCGGGGAGGACATTGCCGAGATGCCCGAAGCTGGCCCGCGAGATGATCATCGTCGGCTGCCCGCTCCACTTGCCCGCGAGCGTGCCGAGGCCGAGCGGCAGGAACGAGAGCGCCACGCCCGCGAGGATCGCGACGATCGTCTGGCGGAGGCTCATCCCGAGCGTGAACAGGATCGCGCCGAGCGCGAGGCTCAGCACCGAGCTGTTGGTCGCGAACCAGAGCCAGAAGAGCCGGACGGCGCGACCGGCCCGCAGGTCGAGCACCGTCGGCTCGTCGCCCGCGGTCTCGACCATCAGCACGGGATGGTTCTGCGGCTTCTCATCCACCAGGGCCGGGGTGTCCTGCACGACGCGCTGCGTCGGGATCGGCGCCGACAGCGGGTAGACGGCGTCGACAGGCGCGTCGGGGACGGACGCGGGTGCGGCGACGTAGCCGGGCGCGGACGCCTGGGACGCCGGGGGGACGTCGGCGGCGACCGTCGCGACCGCCGGAGCACCGACGCGGTCCACCTCGTCGACGGCGTCGTCATCCGTCTCGTCGAGGTCGGCAGGTGCGGTGGCCGGGGGCGGGCCGGCCGCGGCGGGAGGAGCGGACGGCGCCCCGTCGAGGGAGGGCTGCGCGGGAGGCGGCGTGTGCGGGAGCGCGGTCGGCGGCACCTGCATCGACGTCGGCGTCAGGGGCGGAGGAACAAGCGGGGGTGGCGTCAGCGGGGGCGCCTCCGCAGACGGCGGCTGCGTGACCGGAGTCTCGGTGACCGGAGGCTGCGAGAGCATCGAGGCGAACTCGGTGCGTCCCGTGGGGGCGAGTGTCGGATCGACGTCGGGCACCACGACCTCGGGCGTGATCCGCGGCGCGGCAACGGGCTCCTCGCCCTCGGCGGCAGACGGCGGCTCGATCGCATCCGCCGGAGGGAGCTCGGCGGGCTGCTGACCGACCGGGGGCGGCAGATCGCGCAGCACCGCAGGCTCGGGGGCGAGCTCCTCCGGTGGCGCGAAGGCGGCCCAGGACGCGGACGCCGCATCTCCTACCGGCTCGTCGATGACGTACCCGTCCAGCTCGGGATCGGGCACCATGTAGTCGGGGATGACGGGGGCGGTGAAGTAGTCCGGCAGCGCGGGCTCGGGCACCTGGTAGTCGGAGATGACAGGGTCGGGGACGACCGGATCGGGCTCGACCGGATGAGAACCGGCCGGATCGGCGTGGGCCGCGGCCGCCTGCTGCTCCGGCGTGATGACCGGCGTCTCCCCGGTGAACCCCCTGCGGCGCAGCTCGCCCTCGAGCCGCTCGATCCGGTCGATCGTGGTCTCGTCCGGCAGCGACGACAGATCGAAGGCCGACGAGGGCACGGCCGACGAGGGCACGGCCGACCCGTCGTAGGTGGAAAGAGCGGGCCCGGCAGCGGGCTCGACCGTCGGCGCAGCTGCGGCCTCCGCAGCCGGTGCCGGCGTCTCGTACAGGGGCGGCTCAGCGGCGGGAGGCGGATAGGCCGGCGGGGTGAATGGCGGCGCAGAGAACGACGGCGCCTCATACGACGGCGCCTCGTAGACGGGCGCCTCGTAGACGGGCGGCTCGAACGTCGGCGCCTCGTACGCGGGTACCTCGCCGGAAGGCGCGGGTGCGGGCTCGACGACGGAGGGCTCGACTGTCACCGGCTCAGCGTCGACGGACCCGACCGCGAGCGGCTCGGGGGCCGGAGGCGCCGCCGGCGCGGGCTGGGGTGGCGCCGGCACCGCCTCGGGCATCCGGATCACCGAGATCGGCGACGTGTAGAACGCGGTCTGGGCGGCGAGGGCATCCGCGAGGGCGTCGTCGTCGAACGACTCGCCGGCGTCATCCCGATCCATGGCCTCGTCGTTCATGCCACGGATTCTAGGGGCGAACAGCAGTTTTCCGGTCGCGACGCCCCGACGCGAGCACCGCCAATCCGACGAGCACGAGCGCGAGTCCGGCCCAGCCGACCGCCCCGAGCCGCTCCCCCACGATCGTCACGGCCAGCACCGTCGCGACGACCGGCTCGAGCAGGGCGATCGTGGTGGCGGTCGAGCTGCGGATGCTGCGGAGGCCGACTCCGAACAGCAGGTAGGCGAGCATCATGGGCCCGATCGCGAGGTAGGCCGAGATCCCGATCGTCACGTCGGATTGCAGCAGCGGCGCGCTCGTGGCCACCAGCACCGGCAGCAGCAGGAGCGCGCCGAGTCCGAACATGGCGCCCATCACTCCGCTGCTCGGCCTGCCGGTGCCGATGGCCCGTGACGAGGCGTAGGTGAACAGCGCGTAGGCGAGCCCGGCCAGGAGGGCGATGCCCACCCCGGCCGCGGTGTCCGCGGGGCTGCTCCCCGCATCCGCCTGCTTGCCGACGGCCAACAGCACGATGCCGGCGACGGCCAAGGAGGTGGCGACAGCCCAGCGCCGCGAGAGCGGACGGCGCTCGATCACGCGCTCGAGGATGGCGGCGAACACCGGGCCGGATCCGAGCGCCACGACGTTGCCGACGGCGACACCCGCGAGGTCCATGCCCGTATAGAAGGCGAGCGGATACACCAGCACGCCGCCCGCACCGAGAGCCACCCAGCGCAGCGCGCTCCGGTTCCGCAGCACCCCGATCGCCTGCCGCGCCGTCACCGCGAAGAGCAGGATGCCGCCCACGCCCATCGTCGCGGCACCGATTGCGAGCGGGCTGACGTCGTCGGGAAAGAAGGTCGCGCTCGTGCCGGTCGTCCCCCACAGCACCGATGCCAGGACGACGGCGAGCACGCCGAGCGGCGAGGGGGTCGTGGCGTTCACTAGGCGGCAAGTCTGCCGCATATGCGACCGGGTCGACGCTGACGTCAGCCGATCGCGGCGATCATGGCCGACGCGAGACCCGAGAGCTGCGTGCAGTCGAGCTCGATCGTGCCTGCCGAGCCGAGCCACAGCACATGGCTGCCGAACTCCGTCGTGAGTACGTAGTTCTCGGTGCTGCACGATGCTCGATCGCCGACACCCGCGATGTCGCTCGCGCCCTCCCGGTGCAAGTCGACCTGCTCCTCGTAGCTGAGGCCGTCGTCGAGGCCCACGGTGACGACGGATGACGCGTCAGACGCGAAGTAGCCGCATGCCGTGTCGCCGCCCGAATCGTTGATGGTCGCGAAGGGCGTGGCGGACCCGATCGCGGCGCTGGCGGCGTCGACATCGAGGTACTGACATGGTCCGCTGTCGACAGACGTCGTGGTCGAGAAGCCAGATTCGACATCGCCTCCGGACGCGCTTGAACCGTCGACGCCCGAATTGCCGCCACCGCCCGTCGATGGTGTCGAGCAGGCACTCAGCGCGAGAAGCAGGAGGGGCGTCGAGAGAAGGGCGATGGTCGAGGTCTTCATGGGGTTCCGTTTCCGAGTGAGGGGGCGGGTGAGCGAAAGGTGCCGCCGATTGGGAACAGCGGCAGATCTCAGACAAGCGAGTCCGCGTAACGGCCGCGTAATGCGCGGCAGTTCGTCGATCGGATGGCGGCACGCAGGCACGCAGGATGCCCCGCGCCCTCCTGACCGGCTGAGAAGCAGGTAGTGGTGGGCCCTGAGGGACTCGAACCCCCGACATCCTCGGTGTAAACGAGGCGCTCTACCAGCTGAGCTAAGAGCCCCGGTGCGATGCGCCGGGCGGTGCACCTCGATGCTACCGAGGTGGGGCGCGGGGCGGAGCGCGGGTGGGCGCGCGCGGATGCGCCCGTTCTCGCTATCCTGAGCCGAACTCCCCTTGATGCATCGCACCACGAAAGAGGCTCGGATGTCCGGCACCCCATCACGTCGCTCGCGGCTGATCGCCGCCTCTGCGACGGCTGTGCTCGCGCTCGGCGCCCTGTCGGGCTGCGTCAGCATCGGCGGCTTCGGCAACGGGGGTGGCGGCGGCCTGATCGCCGACGACAGCTGGACCGTGATGACGTACATCATCGCCGACACCAACCTCGAGCCCTACCAGGCCGATGACGTCGACGAGCAGACGCTGGTCGGATCCCGCCCCGGCTTCAACCTGATCACGTACGTCGACCGCTCGGACGACTACTACGACGGACCGATGGCCGGCCAGCCCGACTGGGTGGGCGGCAAGACGCTGCGCATCACCAAGGGAGGATCCGAGGTCGTCGCCGACCATGGCGACGTCAACACCGGCGACCCGGCCGTGCTGTCCGAGTTCATCGAGACCACGATCCGGGACAACCCGGCCGGCCACTACGCGCTCATCATCAACGACCACGGCAGCTCATGGCCGGGCGTCGGCGCCGACGGCTCGTTCGACGACGACTCGCTCAGCCTCACGGAGCTGCACGACGGCATCGCCGACGGCCTCGCGGGCGCCGGCGTCGACAACCTCGATCTCCTCGGCTTCGACGCGTGCCTGATGGCGACCTACGAGACCGCGTCGACGCTGCAGGACGTCGCCCAGCGCATGCTCTCGTCGGAGGAGCTGGAGCCCGGCTACGGCTGGGACTACAGCGCGCTCGAGACGGCGGCCCGTGGCGGAACCGTCGACGAGCTGGGCTCGGCCATCATCGACGCCTACGCCGACCAGAGCAGCAGCGAGGGCCAGCAGCAGGTGACGCTCTCGCTCACCGACCTCACCAAGATGCCGGCTGTCGATGAGGCGATGGACGCCTTCGCGCAGTCGCTCACCGACGGCGGATCCGACCTCACGTCGACGATCGGCCGGTCGCTCTCGGACAGCCTGGCCTACGGTTCCACGCCCGAGTACGACTTCTACATGACCGACCTGGGGATGCTGGCGGACGGGATCGGCAGCGCCGAGGCGGCGACGCTGTCCGCCGCGATCGCCGACGCGACGATCGACAAGATGGACGGCGCCGCGACCACGGGGGCGAGCGGGATGGCCGTGTACTTCCCGCCGAACGCGCGATCCTATGAGGCGAGCTACGGCGAGGTGGAGGCCGCCGCGTCGTGGATCTCGTTCCTCGAGAGCTACTACGCGACCGCCGGTCAGGGCTCCGGTGCGCCCCAGTTCGCCTCCGACACCGCGGAGTCGCAGTTCGCGAACGGCGGTTTCGTGATCGGCCAGCAGATCGTCAGCGATCCGAGCCAGATCACCGATGCGTACATCAGCTACGGCTACGTCGAAGCGGACAACAGCGTGACCCTGGTCGGCGACGAGGCGGCGCGCATCGACGGCGACGGCTTCGTGACCGGGTTCTTCGACACGTACCAGCTGTGGATCGAGGACGGGGCGAGCGAGACCTCGTTCTACAGCTCGTACTCGGTCAACCAGTCCTCGGGTGTCGCCACGATCGGCGTCCCGATCGCGTACTTCTCCGACCCGAGCGGCGATGGCGAGCAGGCCTACCTGCAGATGACGTACGAGCCCGACACGGGCACCATCCTGTCGAAGACCTTCTACGCCTTCGACTCGGGTGCGGGTGCGTATTCGGAGCTCGCCCCCGCTCCGGGCAGCGTCTTCAAGCCGCTGAAGATCAGCGTCACCGGTTCCGGCAGCCAGTACTTCATCTCGTCGGATGTCGGCCTCTCGGCAGATCCCGACGGGCTGTCGTTCGGCTACCGGGCGCTCGACCCCGGCACCTTCCTCTACGCCGAGCTGACGATCGTGAACGGCGCCGGAGACACGGCGACGGCGTCGGCCGCCGGCACCCTCTAGCGGGCGCGGCGCGACCTAGACTCGCGCCATGGCAGGCGTGAGGGCACGAGGGGTGAGGCCGAGCAAGGCCGCCCGAGACGATTCGCGAGCGCGGGCGGAGCACCGGTGGCCCGCCGGCCTGGCGATCCTGGTGGCGATCGCGCTCTACGCGCTGCTGCCGAGCGAGTTCTCCCCGACGTTCCGCTACGTCGTCGTCGGGCTCTGCGTCGCGATGTTCCTGCCGCTGCTGTTCCTCAACCCCACGCACCTGGTCAAGGAGACGCGCTGGTCGCGCTACCTCTCGGGCGGAAGCGCGCTCCTGCTGCTCGTCGCCAACCAGATCGCGCTCGTGCAGCTCGTCTACCAGCTGGTCAACTCCCAATCGGATGGACCGGGCCTGCTGCTGGCGGCGCTGCAGGTGTGGGTCACCAACGTCATCGCGTACGCACTGGTGTACTGGGAGATGGATCGCGGCGGTCCGGTGTCGCGGCGCCTGAAGGAGCGCGAGGACGTCCAGGCGGCGGACTTCCGGTTCCCCCAGGACGAGGACCACGACGCGATCACCGAGGTGGCTGCACGATCGTCGGCGGCGACCGACTGGATGCCCGGCTACGTCGACTACCTGTACTTCTCCGCGTCCGACTCGATGGCGTTCAGCCCCACCGATGCGATGCCCCTGTCGCACCGCGCCAAGACGCTGATGATGCTCGAGGCCTTCGCGGGATTCGTCATCCTCGCTCTGGTCATCGCGCGCGGGGTCAGCCTCATCGGCTGACGTCTGCCGTGGCGGGTCTAGGCCCGGACGGGCAGGACCTCGTCGAGCGCGGCGCGGTACTCCGCGACGGAGCGCGCCTCGCCGGGAGCGGTGATGAACGACGCGCGGATGACGCCCTTGGTGTCGATGACGAAGGTTGCGCGATTCGCGAATCCCTTGTTCTCGAGGAAGACGCCGTACTCCTTGGCGACAGCGCCGTGCGGCCAGAAGTCGGCGAGCAGCGTGAAGTCGTAGCCCTCCTGGTCGGCCCAGGAGCGGAGAGCGGCCTTGGAGTCGACGGAGATGCCGATGAGCTCGACGCCGTGCTCCTTGAAGAGGTTCAGGTTGTCGCGGAGTGCGCACAGCTCCCCGGTGCAGGTGCTGGAGAACGCGAGCGGGAAGAACACCAGCGCGACGGGCTTGATCCCACGGAAGTCGCTCAACCGGACGTGCTCGCCGAACTGGTTCGGGAGGTCGAAGTCGGGAGCCTGGGTGTCGTTCTCCAGTGCCATTCCAGTCAGATCCTTTCAGGGGCAACCACGTGACTCTACGCCTGCCGGTCGCGTCCCGCTGAGCGAACTAGAGTGGA
>CAXTSE010000004.1:0-221489 GCA_964246985.1 uncultured Microbacteriaceae bacterium | reverse complement strand
CGACGGCCGAGACCCGACCATGATCGCGGTGACCCCCAGAATCAGAAAGAGGTCAACGGTGACGGTGAACGACCAGGACCCGTATTCGGTAGATCACACCGATCAGGACCCGGACGAGACGGCCGAATGGCAGGAGTCCCTCGACGCGCTGGTCGCGGCGAAGGGCCACGGCCGCGGTCGCGATGTCATGCTCAGCCTGCTCAAGCGGTCCAAGGACCTCCAGCTGGGCGTGCCGATGGTGCCGACCACCGACTACATCAACACGATCGCTCCCGAGAACGAGCCGGAGTTCCCCGGCAACGAGGAGCTCGAGCGCCGGTACCGCGCGTGGATCCGGTGGAACGCCGCGATCACCGTGCACCGTGCCCAGCGACCCGGCATCGGGGTCGGCGGCCACATCTCGACGTACGCGTCGTCGGCGGCCCTCTACGAGGTCGGCCACAACCACTTCTTCCGCGGCCAGGACCATCCCGGCGGCGGCGACCAGATCTTCTATCAGGGCCACGCTTCCCCCGGCATGTACGCCCGCGCCTTCCTCGAGGGCCGCCTCGGCGAGCACGAGCTGCTCGGCTTCCGGCAGGAGAAGTCGCACCCGGGCGGGGGCCTCAGCTCCTACCCGCACCCGCGACTCATGCCGGCGTTCTGGCAGTTCCCGACGGTCTCGATGGGTCTCGGTCCGATCAACGCGATCTATCAGGCGCAGTCGAACCGCTACCTGACCAATCGCGGCATCACCGGGGACAACGACGACCAGCAGGTCTGGGCGTTCCTCGGCGACGGCGAGATGGACGAGGTCGAGAGCCGCGGAGCCCTCCAGTGGGCGGCCAATGAGAAGCTCGACAACCTGAACTTCGTCATCAACTGCAACCTCCAGCGCCTCGACGGACCGGTGCGCGGAAACGGCAAGATCATCCAGGAGCTCGAGAGCTTCTTCCGCGGTGCCGGCTGGAACGTCATCAAGGTCATCTGGGGCCGCGAGTGGGACGACCTTCTCGCCCGCGACTCGACCGGCGCGCTGGTCAACCTGATGAACCAGACCCCCGATGGCGACTACCAGACCTACAAGGCCGAGTCGGGTGCGTACGTGCGCGAGAACTTCTTCGGCCGCGACCCGGTCACCGCGAAGCTCGTCGAGAACCTCACCGACGACCAGGTCTGGAACCTGAAGCGCGGCGGCCACGACTACCGCAAGGTCTACGCGGCGTTCAAGGCCGCGACCGAGCACAAGGGCCAGCCGACGGTCATCCTGGCGAAGACGGTCAAGGGCTACGGCCTGGGCCCGAGCTTCGAGGGCCGCAACGCGACCCACCAGATGAAGAAGCTCACGCTCGACAACCTCAAGCAGTTCCGTGACGAGATGCGCATCCCGATCACCGACGCCGCGCTCGAGGCCAACCCGTACGAGCCGCCGTTCTACCACCCCGGCAACGACGACGAGGCGATCCAGTACCTGCACGAGCGCCGCCGTGCGCTCGGCGGCTACGTGCCGGAGCGCCGCACCAAGTACACGCAGATCACCCTCCCCGAGTCGACGTCCTACGACATCGTCAAGAAGGGCTCGGGCAAGCAGGAGATCGCCACCACCATGGCCTTCGCCCGCCTGCTCAAGGACCTGCTGCGGAGCCCGGAGTTCGGCAAGCGGATCGTCCCGATCATCCCGGATGAGGCACGGACGTTCGGCATGGACGCCTACTTCCCGACGGCGAAGATCTACAACCCGAACGGGCAGCACTACACGTCGGTCGACCGCGAGCTGCTGCTGGCCTACAAGGAGAGCCCGCAGGGGCAGATCATCCACGTCGGCATCAACGAGGCGGGAGCGTTCTCGGCGTTCACCGCCGCGGGAACCGCCTACTCGACGCACGGCGAACCGCTGATCCCCGTCTACGTCTTCTACTCGATGTTCGGGTTCCAGCGCACAGGCGACGCGATGTGGGCGGCGGGCGACCAGATGGCGCGCGGCTTCATCATCGGCGCCACCGCCGGCCGCACCACGCTGACCGGCGAGGGCCTGCAGCACGCCGACGGCCACTCGCACCTGCTCGCCTCGACCAACCCGGCCGTGGTCGCCTACGACCCGGCCTACGGGTACGAGCTCGGGCACATCGTGCGCGGTGGCATCGAGCGCATGTACGGGGGCGAGCACCCGGATCCGAACGTCATGTACTACATCACCGTGTACAACGAGCCGATCCAGCAGCCGGCAGAACCGGAGGGGCTCGACGTCGACGGCGTGCAGCGCGGCATCTACAGGCTGAAGGCCGCCGAGAACCAGGGCCCGAAGGCTCAGCTGCTGGCATCCGGCGTCGCCGTTCCGTGGGCCCTCGAGGCGCAGCAGCTGCTGGCTGACGACTGGGGTATCGCGGCCGACGTGTGGAGCGTCACGTCGTGGAACGAGCTGCGCCGCGACGGCCTCGCCGCCGACGAGCACAACTACCTGAACCCCGGACAGCCGCCGCAGGTGCCCTATCTCTGGTCGAAGCTGGCCGGATCGCAGGGTCCGTTCGTGGCCGTCTCCGACTACATGCACGCGGTGCCCGACCAGGTGCGCCCGTTCGTGCCCGGCGACTTCGTGACCCTCGGAGCCGACGGCTTCGGGTTCAGCGACACCCGCGCCGCCGCGCGCCGGTTCTTCAAGATCGACGGCCCGTCGATCGTGGTGCGCACGCTGCAGTCGCTGGCCCGTCGCGGAGAGGTCGACCCCGGCTCGGTCGCCCAGGCGATCGAGAAGTACCGCCTGCTCGACGTCACCGCCGGCACGACCGGCTCGGTGGGCGGCGAGTCGTAGGACGGACGCGGAGCACGGGGTTCGAGACGCGGTGAGCACCCGCACGAAGGCGCAGACGCTCGCCTGGCTGCGCACGCTGTCGGGCGAGCTCGCGACGGCGACCCTGAAGCGGCTCGACGACACCCTGCCGTGGTACCGCGACATGCCTCCGGGGCGTCGCAGCGCTGTGGGCATGGTGGCGCAGAACGGCATCACGGCCTTCATCTCGTGGTTCGACGATCCGAAGTCCATCCCCTGGATCGCCGCGGATGTCTTCGGGGCCGCCCCCCGTGAGCTGCTGCGCTCGGTCAGCCTGCAGCAGACGCTGCAGCTGATCCGCGTGACGGTCGAGGTCGTCGAGCACCGCGTCAAGGACTCCGACGAGTCGCTCCGCGAGGCGATCCTGCTCTACTCCCGCGAGATCGCCTTCGCGGCAGCCGACGTCTACGCGCGGGCCGCCGAGGCGCGCGGACTCTGGGACGCCCGCCTCGAAGCCCTGGTCGTCGACAGCATCCTGGCCGGCGAGTACGACGGCGAGCTCCCCAGCCGCATCGCCGCTCTCGGCTGGAACGGCCACGGCGAGGTGAGCGTGCTCGTCGGCACCGCGCCGCGGATGGTCGACGTCGACATGCTGCGCCGCACGGCCCGGCACCTCGACTCGGACGTCCTGATCGGGGTGCAGGGCTCCCGCCTGGTCGTCGTCATCGGGCGGGTCGAGCCCCCCGAGGACGCCGAGCCACACGACCCGCTGACGTTCCTAGAGATCGCCGCGCAGCTCGAGCCGGGGTTCGGCACGGGCCACCTCGTCCTCGGTCATGAAGTGCCGTCGCTCGTCGACGCGGCGCGCAGCGCGCGCGCCGCCCTCGCCGGGTTCGCCGTCGCGAAGGCGTGGCGCAATGCGCCGCGGCCGACGCTGGCCGACGACCTCCTGCCGGAGCGCGCGCTGGCGGGTGATCCGCAGGCCCGTGCCACCCTCATCAATCGCGTCTACAAGCCGCTGCAGAACCACTCGACCGAGCTTCTCGCCACCCTCTGGTGCTATCTCGACAACGGCCGGTCCCTCGAGGCGACGGCCCGCGAGCTGTTCGTGCACCCCAACACGGTGCGGTATCGACTGAAGCGGATCAGCGAGGTGATCGGGTGGGACGCCACCGGGGCTCGCGAGGCCCTCATCCTGCAGTCGGCGCTCATCGTCGGATCCATCGCCGCGAACGACCGTCGCGGCTGAGGCCTAGCCCTCGTCGGCGGCGGGGGTGATGACGCGCACCCCGCGCTGGGCGAGCAGCTCGGCGAGGCGGGGCGGAGGCGGGGCGTCGGTCACCAGGAAGTCCGCGGCCTCCAGGGCCGCGATCTGAGCGAACAGCCGGCGGTCGAACTTGCTGGAGTCGGCCAGGATCGCCGTGCGGGACGCCCGCTGCATCATCTCGGTCATCATCGCGGCGTCCCCCAGATTGCTCGTGGAGTAGCCGTCCTCCGACACCGCGCCGACGGCGATCAGCGCGAGGTCGCAGCGGATGTCGACCTCGGCGCCGCGCGACGTCATCGTGAAGGTCACCGGCCCTGTCGTGGCCTGGGTGATCGTGCGCACCGCCCCGCCGAACACGTAGAGGTCGCGGAAGCACGTCGGCGACAGCTCGCCGGGGATGCGGAGGTTGTTCGTGGCGACGGTGAGGCCGCGGTGATCACGCAGCGCTCGGGCGAGCGCCAGGGCGGTGGTTCCGGCGTTGATCATGATCACGGAGCCGTCGGCGACCAGCTCGGCCGCCAGGGCGCCGATGACGTCCTTCTCGGCCGTCTGCATGCGGAGCCGCACGCCGAGGTCGCGGTCGGTGGTCGGACGCTCGGTGACGCTCACGGCGCCGCCGTGCGTGCGCACCACGAGGCCGCTGCGGTGCAGCTGGTCGAGGTCGCGGCGGATGGTGTCGATCGAGACCCCGTAGCGTTCGGCCAGGGCCGCGACAGTCACCTCTCCGGCGTGGGCGACGTACGCCGCCAGATCGGACTTGCGTCCCGCGGGCAGGCGCCGCTCCGACGCGACGAGTTCTTCCTCCATACCGCCATATGTAGCACAGGAAGGCCGCAGACCCGAGCACAAAACAGCATCGGCCGCATCCGGTCACGATCCCATAACAGCACGCCCGTTCCGACGCCTAATGACGGGCCGAGGAGTCCGGGCCTCGTTGACGGACCGCCGATCGTGCCCTAGCATCCCAATAAGTCGCAGAAACATGCACGTAACTGCGTGAAACCGCACATCTCATTGAGGAGAAGCATGAGCAGAGTCGCTCACGGGCGTCGCACCGCCCTGAAGATCGTGGCGGGCCTGGCCGCCGCCACCACCCTGACGGCCCTGGCGGGCTGCAGCGGCACCACGGCCGACGCCGGCGGAGACGTCGAGCTCGAGTTCGCCCAGTGGTGGGCACCGGAGCTCCCCGAGGGCGCGTTTCAGGGCATCATCGACGACTTCGAGGCCGAGAACCCCGGTATCACGGTCAAGCTGCTGAGCGGTCCGTACGCCTCCACCAAGGAGCAGCTGTTCGCGGGCGCCGCATCGGGCACGATGTCCGACGTCGTCGGGCTCGACGGCGCCTGGGTGAGCGACTTCGCCAAGCAGGGCGCCATCACCGATCTCACCGCCCTGATGGGCGACGAGGGGATGGACGACAGCGACCTCGCCAGCCAGATCCAGATCGACGGCGCGACCTACATGATCCCCGTCGTGAACTTCGTCTACCCGATGTTCACCAACACCGACCTCCTCGCGAGCGCCGGCGTCGACGCCGTGCCGACGACGCGCACCGAGTTCGAGGACGCCGCGACGGCCATCACCGAGCAGACAGAGGCCTCCGGCTGGGTGCTGCCCCTCTCGCTCGAGGCGCCCAACGGCATCCAGAACGACGTGATGTCGTGGGCCTGGGCCTCCGGCGGCACCATGCTGACCGACGACGGCCAGCCCGACCTCACCAACGACGATGTCACCAGCGCCACCGAGTTCGTCAAGGGCCTGTGGGACGACGGGGTCATCGCCCCCGGATCCTTCACCATGAAGGAGCAGGACAAGGTCGAGGAGTTCACCAACGGCCGCGTCGGCATGATGATCGACTCGCTCTCGCACATCGACCTCATCCAGGACGGCAACCCCGACCTCAACTTCGAGATCTCGGCGATCCCGGCCGAGGACGGCTACGAGGGCGAGCGGGGCATCCCCTACGCCTCGTGGGGCATCGGCGTCTCCGACAGCTCGGAGCACAAGGCCGAGGCGCTGAAGCTGGTGCAGTACCTGATGAGCACCGACGTCAACTCCGAGCTCTCGACCATCGCGAACGCCTTCCCCGGCAACACGCAGTCCGCGCCGGAGTTCGGCGACGGAGACGAGCTGTTCCAGCAGGCGTTCGAGATCTACCAGAGCGGCTACCCGGCCAACGAGTTCACCGGGCTGCCCGTCGCGGAGGACCTGATGCGTCAGTTCGACACCGAGTTCCAGAAGGTGCTAGACGGCGACGGGGACGTGCCGGACATGCTCGACACGGTCCAGACCAGCTGGTCCGACGAGTTCTGATCCGACCCACCGAGGGCCGCGTCGTGCGACGCGCGGCGCGGCCCTCCCCTCCCCCGAGCGCTAGGAGGTGACGGATGGCCGTCATCGTGACACCCCCGGTACGTCGCCGGAAGAAGAGCCTCGGCACACGCGCCGAGCCGTACGGATTCATCGCACCGACCGCCGTGCTCATGATCGTCCTCATGGCGGTCCCCGTCATCCTCGTCATCGGGTACTCGTTCTTCGACAACGTGATCCTGAACAGGAACCCCGACGCGGTCGGGCTCGACAACTACGTCGCGATCCTCACCGACAGCGGATTCGTCACCGCCATCCGCAACACGCTGTTCTTCGTCATCGTGAGCGTTCTCGCTCACCTCGTGCTCGGCCTGACCTTCGCGCTGCTGCTCAACTCGCAGCTGCTGGGCCGCTGGGTCACCACCATCTTCCGCGGCATCTTCATCCTGCCGTGGCTGTTCACGGCGGCGATCGTCGCGGTGCTCTGGCGGATGCTGCTGGCGCCGAACGGCGTCATCAACTTCCTGCTCGACCAGCCGGGCACGGAGTGGCTGTCGAATCCGGCCCTCGCCCTCGGCGCTGTGACGTTCATCAACATCTGGTCGGGCTATCCGTTCTTCATGATCAGCATGCTCGCCGGACTGCAGGGCATCCCCGGCGACCTCTACGAGGCGGCGCGCGTCGACGGTGCCAGCACCGTGCAGCGCTTCTTCAACGTCACGCTCCCGCAGCTGCGTCCGGTCATCATCGCGATGATGCTGCTCGACTTCATCTGGACCTCGCAGCAGTTCGCCCTGATCTGGGGCACCACCGGAGGCGGCCCGATCGACGCCACCGAGATGCTGAGCACCTACACCTACAAGCTCGCCTTCGCCCAGTACGAGTTCTCCGAGGCCTCGACGAGCGCCGTGCTCGTGCTGCTGCTGTCGGGCGTGCTCGCCTTCTTCTACGTCCGCCACCAGCGAGCGAGGGACTGACATGACCACCGTCTCCACCACCCCCGGCCTGTCCAAGCGGGCGAAGCTCAACCTGGCTCGCGCCGGCGTGCTCGTCGGCCTGCTGCTTGGTGCCGGGTTCGCCGGGCTCCCCGTGCTCTGGATGCTCTCGAGCTCGTTCAAGTCGAACACCGAGATCTTCGAGTTCCCGCCGCGACTGATCACCGATGGGTTCTCGTTCGGTGCCTACGCCGCGATCTTCGCCGATCCGGAGAAGATCCGGTTCTTCATCAACAGCTACGTGGTCTCGGGTGCCGTGACCGTGCTCACGCTGCTCATCGCGATCATGGCCGCCTACGCGTTCAGTCGATTCGAGTTCCGCTTCAAGAACCAGCTCAACATGATCATCGTCAGCGTGCAGGCCGTGCCGCCCATCACGCTCCTGATCCCGTACTTCGGGCTGATGGTCACGCTCGGGCTCTACAACACCTACGCCGGGCTGATCCTCACCTACATGGTGTTCACGCTGCCGTACGCGATCATCATGATGACCGGCTACTTCAACACCCTGCCGCGCGAGCTCGACGAGGCCGTGCGGGTGGACGGCGCGGGATCATGGACGGCCCTCTGGCGCATCCTGGTGCCCATCTCGGTGCCGGGCATCGTGTCAGTCGGCATCTACACGTTCATGCTCGCCTGGAACGAGTACCTCTTCGCGCTCACTCTCACCAAGACCAACGACATGCGCACGGTGCCCATCGGCATCCAGCTGCTCATGGGTCAGACCTCGTACGAGTGGAACGAGATGATGGCGATGAGCATCCTGGGGTCGATCCCCGTGCTCGCGCTGTTCCTCTTCTTCCAGCGCTACTTCATCGGCGGGCTCACGTCCGGCTCGGTCAAGAGCTGACCTCAGCCGTCCGCCGACTCTCACCACCCAAAATAAGGAGAACCCTGCAGTGCTCATCAACGGAAAAGCCCTCCTGGACGTCGCCCACGCGAACAACTTCGCGGTGCCGGCCTTCAACATCAGCGACTGGGCCATGTTCACCGGGATCATGGACATCAGCGAGGAGAAGGACGCACCCGTCATCATCGCGATCCACCCCGACGAGGTGAGCCACGTCACTCCCGACCTGGTGCAGGCCATCCGGTCCCGCGCCCACCGCTCGAGCGTGCCCGTCGTCATCCACTGGGATCACGGCGGCACCTACGAGCAGATGATCGAGGCGATCCAGGCCGGCTTCACCTCGGTCATGATCGACGCCTCGATGCTGCCGTTCGAGGAGAACGTCGCCCTGACGAAGAAGGTCGTCGAGGCCGCGCACGCGGTCGGCGTCTCGGTCGAGGCCGAGCTCGGCACCATCGGCGCCAACGACAGCTACGGCGAGGCAGGTGCCGCCGAGATCATCTACACGGATCCCGACGACGCTGTGCGATTCGTCCAGGAGACGGGCGTCGACAGCCTCGCGGTGGCGATCGGCACCTCGCACGGTCTCTACCCAGCCGAGAAGAGCCCCGAGCTGAAGCTCGACCTGCTCAAGGAGCTCAAGGCCGCCCTCGACATCCCCCTCGTGCTGCACGGCGGCTCGTCGAACCCCGACGACGAGATCGGGCAGTCGGTGAAGCTCGGTGTCAACAAGATCAACATCTCGAGCGACATCAAGGTGGCTTACCACAACGCGATGCGCGGCATCCTCGGCACCGACGAGAAGCTGCGCGAGCCGAACTCCATCCAGCCGGGAGCCATCGCCGCGATGAAGGAGACGGCCGCCCAGAAGATCGACCTGTTCGACGCGGCAGGCAAGGCCTCGCTCTACTAGTCGACGCAGCACGACCTCATCACCCCGACGCAGGAGCAGGATCATCACGTGAGCAGTCATCTCGTCCTCGGCCTCGGCGGCACCGTCGACTACGAGATCGTGTGGGATTCGGCCGTGCTCGAGGAACTGATCCTCGAGCACGGCATCTCCGCCGGCGATCTCACCATGTCGCAGCCGATCGACGACGAGCGCGCGCTCGTGCTGACCGTCCTGGCGTTCCTCGAACGCGGTGCCGGAGGGGAGCGCTTCGCCGCCTCCTCCGGCATCGTCGAGGCGTTCGCAGCTCGATTCGAGACGCGCGTGACGCTGGGAGGCACCGGAGTCCGCGCCGGGATCGCGATGCACAGCCTCGGCGTGCCGTCGGTGCAGCACCTCGTGAGCATCGACGACACCGTGCGGAGGCTGCTGCCGGACTCGACGACGTTCATCAGCAGCGCCACCGAGGACACGCTCGATCCGCATCTGATCGTGCAGTTCAGCGCCGGCACGCGCGTGACCGCGGGCGACATCGACATCGTCGCCCCTCACGCCAACCGCCTGATCGTCGCCAACGACCCGCCCAACCGCGAGCTGCGCATCAGCGCGGATCTGGCGGCCGCTCTCAGCGAGGCGCGGGCATTCCTGGTCTCGGGCTTCAACACGATGCAGGACCGGGCCCTGCTCGACGCGCGTCTGCACGACGTGCGCGTCGCCCTCAGCGAGCTGCCGACCGATGCGCTCGTGTTCTACGAGGACGCCGGCTTCTACAACCCCGAGTTCAGCACGCGGGTGCGTCGGGCGCTGCTCGACCAGATCGACGTCTACAGCCTCAACGAGGACGAGCTGCAGACCTACCTCGGCAGTCCGGTCAACCTGCTGAACCCCGACGCCGTCGTCGCGGCCCTCGAACACGCCCATCGACTCATCCCCGCGCGCGTGCTGCTCGTGCACACCCGCCACTGGGCGATCGCCCTCGGCGATCGCGCGCCCTCCTTCGCCCCTGCCCTCGAGGGGGCGGTGACCATGGCCGCGACCCGGTACCGCCAGGGCGACGGCCACACCGCAGCCGACTACGCCCAGACCCGCACTCTGCCGGTGCAGACCGAGGGTGCCGCCGTGGCCGCCGCGGTCCAGGCGCGCCTCCCGCACCGCGCCGCGGCCGTCCCCGCCTATCGGCTCGACGTCGACAGCCCGACGACCATCGGGCTGGGCGACAGCTTCGTCGGCGGTTTCCTCGCCGCATGGGCGACGACACCCGCCGACGTGCGCGTCTAGAGGGTCCGAGTGGAGGGTTCCGACAACATGTCGCCCGGATCTTGGTGCAGGTCGGTGCACGCTGGGGCATCAAACAGGGCAGGATGGAGCGCGTGACTGTCGTCGTCGTCGCGCCCGGACAGGGCTCTCAGACCCCCGGATTCCTCGAACCCTGGCTCGCCGAGTCGCGGTTCTCCGATCATCTCGGTGCGCTCGCCGACGCCGCGGGCGTCGACCTCCGCACCCACGGCACGGTGTCGGATGCGGACACCATCCGCGACACCGCGGTCGCCCAGCCGCTCATCGTGGCCGCGTCGCTGCTGGCCTTCGCCGCCGTGACCGAGGGCGGACGGCGCGACCGGCTGGCCGGGGTCGCCGGCCACTCGGTAGGCGAGCTCGCGGCCGCAGCGGCCGCCGGGATCCTCAGCGAGCACGACGCCATGACGCTCGTCGCCCGACGCGGGGTCGCCATGGCCGACGCCGCGACCCGAGCTGCCACGGGCATGAGCGCCGTGCTCGGCGGCGACGAGACCGAGCTGCTGGCCCGGCTCGCCGAGCTCGGACTCGAGCCCGCCAACTTCAACGGCGGCGGTCAGATCGTGGTCGCGGGCGATCTCGCCGCCCTGGCGGCTCTGCAGGCCGCTCCCCCGGCCGGCACGCGGATCATCCCCCTCCAGGTCGCGGGCGCGTTCCACACCCGCTACATGGCTCCCGCAGTCGATGTGCTCCGGGCGACGGCATCCGGCCTCGAGGTCGGCGATCCCACTCTGCCCATCTGGACCAACAAGACCGGGGAGCGGGTGACGACCGGCGCGCTCTACGTCGACCTCCTGGTCGGGCAGGTCGCCTCCCCCGTGCGCTGGGATCTCACCATGGCGTCGTTCGCCGAGGCGGGCATCACGGGCCTGATCGAGCTGGCTCCCGCCGGCGCCCTCGTCGGTCTCGCGAAGCGCGGCCTCAAGGGCGTCCCCACGGTCGCCGTCAAGACACCCGACGACCTGGCGGCCGCACACGCCCTCATCGACAGCGACGGAGCCGCATGACCGCCCTCACCCAGTCCCAGGGCGCGCAGTTCACGCGCATCCTCAGCTTCGGCGCCGCGCGCGGCGACCTGCTCGTCACGAACGACGATCTCGTCGGTCCGATCGACTCGAGCGACGAGTGGATCCGTCAGCGCACGGGCATCATCACCCGCAAGCGCGCCAGTAAGGGCATCGACGCGATCGATCTGGCCGAGACCGCGTCCCGCGAGGCGATCGAGAAGGCGGGCATCCGTCCCGACCAGATCGGCGCCGTGCTCGTCTCCACGATCAGCAACGTCGCGGTGACGCCGTCGATGTCGGCCCTGCTCGCCGACCGCATCGGAGCCAACCCCGCTCCCGCCTACGACATCAGCGCGGCCTGCGCCGGCTACACCTACGGCATCGCCCAGGCCGATGCGCTGGTGCGCAGCGGCGCGGCCGAGTACGTGCTGGTCGTGGGCGCCGAGAAGCTCTCGCAGTACGTCAGCCCCACCGACCGGTCGATCTCGTTCCTGCTCGGCGACGGTGCCGGGGCTGCCGTGGTCGGACCGGCCGACGAGGCCGGCATCTCGGCCAGCGTCTGGGGATCCGACGGCTCGAAGTGGGATGCGGTCGGCATGGACGCCACCTTCGAGGAGTTCGTCGACGGTGTGAAGCCCTGGCCGACCATGCGCCAGGACGGTCAGACGGTGTTCCGCTGGGCGGTGTGGGAGATGGCGAAGGTCGCGAAGCAGGCTCTGGATGCCGCGGGCATCACCGCAGACGACCTCGCCGCGTTCGTCCCCCACCAGGCCAACATGCGCATCATCGACGAGCTCGCGAAGCAGCTGAAGCTGCCGGAGCACGTCGCGATCGGCCGCGACATCGAGACGACCGGCAACACGTCGGCCGCCTCGATCCCGCTCGCGACCCACCGTCTGCTCGAGGAGCATCCCGAGCTCAGCGGGGGGCTCGCCCTGCAGATCGGCTTCGGCGCGGGCCTCGTCTACGGGGCCCAGGTAGTGCGCCTCCCCTAGGATTGGCCACGGTCAAACGACACACCCGCAGTACACGGCACCACCTTCAAGGAGATAAATCATGGCACTGTCCACGGACGAGGTCCTCGCCGGCCTGGCTGAACTCATCAACGACGAGACCGGCATCGCCACCGACACGGTGGAGCTGGACAAGTCGTTCACGGACGACCTCGACATCGACTCGATCTCGATGATGACGATCGTCGTCAACGCCGAGGAGAAGTTCGACGTCAAGATCCCCGACGAAGAGGTCAAGAACCTGGTCACGGTTGGCGACGCCGTCACCTTCATCACCAACGCCCAGGCGTAGCGACATCCGCGCGTCATCCGGCGCGCATGGGAGCGGGGGCGGCACGCGCCTCCCCCGCTCAGCCCGGCTCCGCGCCGGCACAGCCACGGAGAAAGTCGAATGACCAACAAGAAGATCGTCGTCACCGGCATCGGTGCCTCCTCCCCCGTCGGCGGAACCGCCCGAGAGAGCTGGACCAACCTGCTCGCCGGCGAGACCGGCATCCGCAGCATCGAGGCCCCGTGGGTGGAAGAGCTGCAGCTCCCCGTGACGTTCGCGGGGCAGGCCCGCGTGCGACCCGAGGACGTGCTCGAGCGCCAGGAGATCAAGCGCCTCGACCCCTCGGCGCAGTTCGCCCTCATCTCGGCCCGCGAGGCCTGGGCGGATGCCGCGCTCACCGATGTCGCGCCGGAGCGCATCGGCGTCGACTACTCCACCGGCATCGGCGGTCTCTGGACCCTGCTCGACGCGTGGGACACACTCCGCGAGAAGGGGCCGCGCCGCGTGCTCCCGATGACCGTGCCGATGCTCATGCCGAACGCCGCATCCGCCGCCATCAGCATGGCGCTCGACGCCCGAGCCTTCGCGCGCACCGATGTCTCGGCCTGCGCGTCCAGCACCGAGGCCATCGCCAACGCCTACGACCACCTCCAGCTGGGGCTCGCCGACGTCGTGCTCGCCGGGGGCACGGAGTCGTGCATCCACCCGATCACGATCGCCTCCTTCGCATCGATGCAGGCGCTCTCGAAGCGCAACGACGATCCGGCTCGCGCATCACGCCCCTATGACGCCAACCGCGACGGCTTCGTCATGGGCGAGGGCGCCGCGACCATCGTCATGGAGACCGAGGAGCACGCCCTCGCGCGCGGTGCGAAGATCTACGCCGAGATCGCCGGCGGCGGGGTCACGAGCGATTCGTACCACATCACCGCTCCCGACCCCGAGGGGCGCGGGGCGGCACGCGCGGTCTTCGCGGCCCTGGCGCAGGCCGGCGCGACGCCCGACGAGGTCACCCACATCAACGCGCACGCGACCTCGACGCCGGTCGGCGACATCGCCGAGTACAAGGCGCTGCTCGCCGTGTTCGGCGACCGCGTGCACGGCATCCCCGTGTCGGCCACGAAGGCGGCCACCGGGCACCTCCTGGGCGGCACCGGCGCCCTCGAGCTGATCTTCACGATCCTCGCCGTGCAGGAGCGCACCGCGCCGACGACGATCAACCTCGACGATCAGGATCCCGAGATCCCGCTCGATGTCGTCACGTCGCCGCGCGCGCTCGGAGCCGGGCCGCAGCTGGCGATCAGCAACTCGTTCGGCTTCGGCGGCCACAATGCCGTCGTCGCGGTACGGAGCTACGACTCGTAGGACGGTTCGTGCGTCGGAACCGCTCAGCGGAAGCGGACGCCCGACTCGACGAGGTGCAGCTCGCGGCTGACGAACCACGGGTGCAGGGGACGCTCGGCGACGGCCACCGCGAGGTGACGCGGGCTGGTGCGGCCGAGCAGTCGGCGGATGATGCGCGTCATCGGTCAGCCCACCTTGTGGAGCCAGACGACGCTGGACTCCTCGCTCGCGAGGCGGAAGGGCTCGAGCTCGTCGTCCCAGGACTGCCCGAGCGCGAGGCGCAGCTCGCGGTGCAGCTCGAAGGCGTCGGATCCCGCGGACTCCATGGCGAACCGGATGCGGTCCTCGGGGATCACCGTGTTGCCGGCGGTGTCGGTCTGGGCGAAGTAGATGCCGAGCTCGGGCGTATGCATGAAGCGGGCACCGTCGGTGCCGAGACCGGCGTCCTCGGTGACCTCGTAGCGCAGGTGCTCCCAGCCGCGAAGAGCAGATGCCAGCACGGCGCCCGCGCCGCGGTCGCCCTCCCAGAAGTACTCGGTGCGCGACGAGCCCTTGAGCACAGGCTGCTCGCGCCAGTCGAAGTTCACGGCGCGACCGAGGGCGCGTCCGACCGCCCACTCGACATGGGGGCACAGCGCACGTGGGGCGGAGTGGATGTACACCACTCCGCGCGCCATGGCGCGAGGGGTTGCTGCAGCAGTCACGTCTCTCTCCATTCGTAGGTGCGACTTCCCCATCGACCTGTCGAATGAATGCGAGTGGTGCTGGGGCCATTATGCCGGACGAATGCGAGGAATCACAAGATTGTGATTCGGTGTTTTCTGGGCCGCTCTGACCCGCTCAGCTGCTACTTCGCGTCCGCGTACCGATCGACGGTGGCGACCGTCAGCGCCCACTCGACGGGGGCGTCGCCGAAGAGGAGTCGCCCCGCATCCGCCGCCGCCTCGCGCAGGGCCTCAGCCACCTGATCCGCCACCTCGACGGGGGTGTGGACGACCAGCTCGTCGTGCAGGAAGAAGACGAGGTGCGGCTTCGCGGTGAGCGCGACGGTGGAGCCGCCGAGCTCCCAGAGGCGGCGGCGCAGCGACCCGATCCAGCACAGAGCCCACTCGGCGGCGCTCCCCTGCACGACGAAGTTGCGCGTGAATCGCCCCCACGCTGCGGCGTCGTGGCGCTGCCGGCGCTGCTCGGCATCCGTCGCCGTCTCGTTCCAGGCCGAGCCCGCACCGGGTGGCGAGCTGCGGCCGAGCCAGGTGCTGACGACGTCCCCGCGCTCCCCGGCGCGCGCCGCCTCCTCGACGAAGGCCATCGCCCGTGGGAATGCACGTCCGATCACCGGGCGCATGCGCCCCGCCTCACCGCTCGTGCCCCCGTAGATCGCGCCGAGCATGCCGTACTTGGCCTGCTCTCGCGACTGCACCGACCCTGAGAGCACCATGCCCTCGTACATGTCCTGGGCCTGCCCCGCCTCGGCCATCGCAGCGTCTCCGGAGATCGCGGCGAGCACGCGCGGCTCGAGCTGCGAGGCGTCGGCGACGACGAAGGTCCAGCCGGGATCGGCGACCGCGGCGGCCCGGATCGCCTTCGGCAGCTGGAGCGCGCCGCCCCCGTCGGCGGCCCAGCGCCCCGTCACGACGCCACCAGGCACGTAGACCGGGCGGAATCGACCGTCGTGGATCCACTCGTCGATCCAGTTCCAGCCGTTGGCGCTCAGCAGCCGCGCGAGCTTCTTGTACTCCAGCAGCGGCGGGATCGCGGGGTGCTGCACCGTCTCGAGCTCCCACGACCGCGTCGACGAGACCTGCAGCCCAGCTCGCTGCAGGCCCCTGAGCAGTTCGACGGGCGAGTCGGGGTTCAGAGTAGGGTCGTCGAGCGCCTCGCGGACCTCGGCGAGCTTGTCCTCGAGCTTCGCCGGCCGTTGGCTCGGGATGGGGCGCGGCCCGAGCAGGTCGATGAGGATCCGGTCGTGGGCCGCGGCATCCCAGGGCAGTCCCGCGAACGTCATCTCGGCGGCGACCAGCGCGCCGACGCTCTCGGCCGCGAGAAGCAGCTGGAGCGGTCCGGGACGCCCGCTCGAGTCGACGGCGCTGCGCTGCCGCCGCAGCTCGACCACCGGGTCGTCGTCGGCGGAGGACGGCTCGAGGTCGAAGAGCGTGTCGGATGCGGTGGACGCCCGGTGCGCCGGCGCGTCCCAGTTGTCTCGGGCCCCCGTCGCGAGCGCGGTGCCGTGCGTGTACGCGGACGCGCGCAGGATGCGGCGGCACAGCCGCAGGTCGAGGGCCCTGTCGACCCGCACTCCGGCCGCGAGGAGCGGCGGGTACCAGCGCGACGTGTCGCTCCAGACCCAGCGCGGCCGGGCGCCCTCTCGAGCAGCCACCCAGGCCGCGAGATCCTCGGGGCGCAGGACGCTCATCCGCACGCGCTGCGCACTGTCGTCGAGTTCGGTCGCGACGACGCCGTCGGCCACGGCGCGGAGGGCTATGAACACTCCCCCAGTGTCCCCCGGTGTCGCACGCGTCGGTCGGCGGCGCGCCCGATCAGACGAAGGGCGTCGCCGAGTCCATGAGGCGCGAGCGGATCATGAAGCGCACCCCTTCCGGCGCCTCGACCGAGAAGCCGCTGCCGCGTCCCTTCACGACGTCGATCGTCAGGTGGGTGTGGCTCCAGTAGGCGAACTGCTCGGTCGACATCCAGAACTCGATGGGCTGCGGCTCGGCGCCCGCCGGGGCGATGTCGAAGCGACCGAGCAGCACATCGGCTGCCGACGTCATGAAGTCGCCGGCGGGGAAGCACATCGGCGAGCTGCCGTCGCAGCATCCGCCCGACTGGTGGAACATCAGGGGGCCGTGCTTGTCCCACAGCATCCTCAAGAGCTCCACGGACTCCGGGGCGAGCGCGACCCGCGAGACCGTCTCGCCCTCGATCGCGGGCGCGGCATCCAGCACTGTCATCGTCGACATGGTGACCTCCTGTGGGTGGTGCCTGGATAGTACGCCCCCGAGTTGCGTCCCTGGCAGGGTGTCGGGGGCAGACAACCGTGCTGCGAACGCAACTCACGGGACGAGGTGCGGTGGCCGGCCCCTCCAGGCGAGGAGCCGACCACCGGATCATGAGCACGCGGGGCGCGAGCGACCGCGCTCGGTCGCGCCCCGCGCACGTGCGCCGCAGGGGCGGCGGCGCACCAGATAGCTCAGAAGAAGCCGAGCTTGTTCTCCGAGTAGCTCACCAGCAGGTTCTTCGTCTGCTGGTAGTGGTCGAGCGCGAGCGCGTTGTTCTCGCGGCCGATGCCCGAGCTCTTGTAGCCGCCGAACGCCGCGCCCGCGGGATACGCGTGGTAGTTGTTCACCCAGACCCGACCGGCCTGGATGTCACGTCCGGCCCGGTAGGCGACGTTGCCGTTGCGCGACCACACCCCCGCCCCGAGACCGTAGAGGGTGTCGTTCGCGATCGCGATGCCGTCGTCGTAGTCGTCGAAGCTGGTCACGGCGACGACGGGCCCGAAGATCTCCTCCTGGAACAGCCGCATCTTGTTGTGACCCTCGAAGATCGTCGGCTCGACGTAGTAGCCGTCGGTCAGATCCCCGCCGAGGTCGACCCGCTCCCCGCCGAGCGCGAGCTTCGCGCCCTCCTGCTTGCCGATGTCGATGTAGCTGAGGATCTTCTCCAGCTGGTCGTTGGACGCCTGAGCTCCGACCTGCGTGTCCGTGTCGAGCGGGTTGCCCTGCACGGCCTTCTTGGTGCGCTCGATCGCGTCGCCGAGGAACGAGTCGTAGATCGGCTTCTGGATGAGAGCGCGGCTCGGGCAGGTGCAGACCTCGCCCTGATTGAACGCGAAGAGCACGAAGCCCTCCTGCGCCTTGTCGTAGAAGGCGTCGTTCTCGGCTGCCACATCCGAGAAGAACAGGTTCGGGCTCTTGCCACCCAGCTCGAGCGTCGCCGGGATGATGTTGGCCGATGCGTACTGCAGGATGAGCCGGCCCGTGGTGGTCTCGCCGGTGAAGGCGATCTTCCGGATGCGCGGGCTGGATGCCAGCGGCTTGCCGGCCTCCGCCCCGAACCCGTTGACGATGTTGACGACGCCGGGCGGCAGGATGTCGCCGATCAGCTCCATCAGCACGAGGATCGACACCGGCGTCTGCTCGGCCGGCTTCAGCACGATCGCGTTCCCCGCCGCCAGCGCAGGTGCGAGCTTCCAGACCGCCATGAGGATCGGGAAGTTCCACGGGATGATCTGGCCGACCACCCCCAGCGGCTCCTTGTAGTGGTAGGCCGTCATGTCCCCGTCCATCTCGGCGAAGTGGCCCTCCTGTGCCCTGATCACCGAGGCGAAGTAGCGGAAGTGGTCGGCCGCGAGCGGCAGGTCCGCGTTGAGGGGCTCGCGGATCGGCTTGCCGTTGTCCCAGGTCTCGGCGACGGCGAGCAGCTCGAGGTTGGCCTCGATCACGTCGGCGATCCTGTTGAGCACGGCGGCCCGTTCGGTCGTCGACGTCTTGCCCCAGGCCGGGGCCGCCTTGTGCGCGGCGTCGAGGGCCGCGTCGATGTCCTCGGCGGTGCCCCGAGCGACCTCGGCGAACGGCTTGCCTGTCACCGGCGAGATGTCCTCGAAGTACTCGCCCTTGACGGGCTTCACCCACTCACCGCCGATCCAGTGCTCGTAGCGGGATTTGAAGGTGACCTTCGCATCGGGTGTTCCGGGTGCTGCGTAGACGGTCATGTCGCTCCTCGACGTCGTTGTCAGGGACGGCCAGGGGTGCGGCCGTCGCAGACGACGGTACGGACGCGGGGGTTGCGACGACGTTGCGAGATGTTGCGCCTAGCGCAGCTCGGCCTGGATCCGCTCGATGCGCGACACCACGGACGCGCGTTTCGGAGACCGCGCGGGCAGCATCCGCAGCGCGGCGGTCCACACCTCGAGGTCGAAGGCGGCCTCATCGGTGCGCGCGTACTCGAGCAGCGTGTCGGCCGACGCATCCGTCAGCATGGCGCCGCGCAGGGCGGTCTGCAGCTCGTCGCGGATCGCGACGATGCCGGGGGCGTCGGAGCGCGGCAGCACCGGCCCGCTGTACGCGCCGAGCGCGACCTTGTGCGCGCCGCGCCCGAGGAACCCGAGGACGCGGTGGGCGTCGAGCTCGAGGGGGTGCGGCAGGCGGTACGGCTTCGATTCCGGGGCGAGCCCGTCGGGCAGGGACCTCCGCAGCCGCACCATCTCGGCCCGCAGCGTCATGACGGCGTCGGCCCGTCCGTAGAGCAGCTCCGCGAGACGCGCGGCGCTCAGCCCACCGCGATGCCAGGCGAGCAGGGTCAGGATCTCGGAGTGCCGCAGGCTGAGCTCGTCGCGTTCGCGGCCGTGCTCGAGCAGGCCCTCGTCGCGGCCGAGCACCTGCAGCACCGGGCGCATCGGGGTCGACCGAGGTCGCGGCCCGGGCACGAGCGCCGCGTCGAGGCTCTGGATGCGCAGCTCGGCCTCCACCGCGGCAACCGCCGCCTCCATGAGCGGCAGGGTCGCCGGTGAGACCGCCTCGTCGCCTCCGGTGATGTCGATGACGCCGAGGATGCCGCCCGTCAGCGGATCGTGCACGGGCACCGCCGTGCAGCTCCAGGGGTGGGCGACGCGGCCGAAGTGCTCGGCCTGGGTGATCTGGATGCCGTGGTCGAGCGCGAGCGCCGTGCCCGGTGCGCTCGTGCCGGCCGACCGCTCCGACCAGTCGGCGCCCTCGACGAACAGCATCCCCTCCGCCCGGTGACGCAGGGTGCGGTCGCCGTCGATCCAGAGGAGGCGTCCGGCCTGGTCGCCCACGGCGACGATCAGTCCCGAGTCGAAGGTGTGGCGGATCAGGAGGCGATGGATGGTCGGCAGCACCAGGCTGAGCGGATGCGATCGGCGGTACTCGCGCAGCTCCTCCTCGGTGAGGTCGAGCGTCGGCAGCAGGCGGTCGGGATCGACGTGGAACTCGAGCGACCGCTGCCACGACTCGAGCACCAGACGACGCACCCCGGAGGTCGCGGTGCGCTCGCCGACCACCGCGTCGTGCGCGTCGCGGAGACCGCGTCGGGCCTCGACGGGTGCCGCCGACCACGGGCTCGTGGACACCGCGCCTCCGATCGTCGTCGATCGAGCGCCGCCAGGTCGTCATCGGCGCTCAGGGGTGCCCTCAGCGTAGCCCCCGGCCGCGCAGACTCAGAGGGTTCTGACCATCTCCACATCCAGCCCGGACGGATCATCGGGGATGCGCTCGCGCACCCCGGTCGGCACGAAGCCCCGCTTCTCGTAGGCGCGTTGCGCGCGCGGGTTCGCCTCGCTGACGTGCAGGTGGACGGAGGTCAGCCCGTGCGCATCGCGGGCCCAGTCGGATGCGGCGTCGAGCAGCGCGTCGGTCACGCCCGCGCCTCCCCGCCATCCGGGGTCGACGAACACTCCCACGATGTTCGCGCGAGGCGCGTCCCCCTCGGCGCGACCGACGTACAACGGAAGCCCCTGCGAGACGAAGCAGACCAGGCTCCCGATCCACCGCCCGTCGTCGTCGACGGCGACGAACTGCGCGCTCTCGGGCCGCAGGTTGCGACGGGCCCGCTCGCGCCAGTCCTCCTCGCCGAGGGCTCGGACGGTGTCGAGGCTCTCGAGGAAGGCCATCGGGGTGTCCTCGATGGCGCGGATGCGCAGGTCGCGCAGTCGTTCCCAGTCGTCGTCGACGGGGTGGTGGAGGGAGAACGCGCGTGATTCCATGCGGGTCTATCCGTGCAGGAGCGAGCCGTCCTTGGCCAGGACGTTCTTCTCGCCCGCCTCGACGGCGAACGGGAATCGGTTCTGCTTCGGCGGGAGCGGGCAGTTGAAGGCGTAGCTGAAGGCGCACGGAGGCAGCACGGCACGGTTGAAGTCGAGGGTGATGGTGCCATCGGCGTTCGGTGCCACGAACAGGAACCGGCCGACGCTGTAGGTGCTGTCGCCGTTGGTGGCATCGGCGAAGACCAGCTGCAGGGCGCGGCCTGCCTTGAACGCGGCCAGGTCGTACTCGGCGCCGTCGCGCTCGAATGTGATGCGACCGGGGACGACCTCCTCGCGCGTCTTGCCGTCGTCCTTGAGGTGCTCGAAGCCGACCGTCGTGCCCTCGGGGTTCTCGCTCCACGCCGCTGTCACGACCCAGGACGGGTCGTACGCGAACGCGTCGATCCCGCCGAAGTTGTCGATCCCCTCCGACTGCGCATCCCAGACCCGGAGCGCGTAGTTGCCGCCCTCCTGCGCAATGACGAAGCCCTTCACGGTGTCGCTGAAGACGATCTCGCTCGGGTTCGCGTCGTCCTTCCCGCGTACGACAGCTTCGCCGTCGACGAGCTCGCCGTCGACGCGGATGCCGTCGGCGGCCGTCGCGATGACCGTCAGCCCCGACTGCCCCGCCTCGAGCGGCGCCCAGCGACCGGGCACGCCCCAGATGGTCTGCTCGGAGTCGATCACCTGCGTGTTGACGAGCGCCAGGCTGCCGAGGGGCTGCACGACCGCCAGCTCGCGACGCGAGTGGAAGTAGTCGTACTGCTCTGCCGGCGTCTGAGGTGCTGCGGGAGTCTGGGATGCGGTCGCGGTCTCGGTCACATCACCAGTCAACCACCGCCCACCGAGCTCCATTCCAGGCTCGCGGGCGTAGCGTGACGACATGGCCAACGATCCGAACTGGAATCTCCCTGTCGTCCCGAGCTTCGAGCTCACCAGCACCGATGTCGCGGAGGGAGGTGTCCTGCCGTCGTCCGCCCGATCCGGCATCTTCGGAGCCGGCGGTGACGACCGCTCCCCCGCCCTCAGCTGGTCGGGCGCCCCCGAGGGCACCCGCAGCTTCGCGCTCACCTGCTACGACCCCGACGCCCCGACCGGCAGCGGGTTCTGGCACTGGGCGGTGTTCGGCCTCCCCGCCGACGTGACGTCCCTGCCCGCGAACGCCGGCGATCCGGATGCGGGGCTGCTCCCCGAGGGCGCGATCACGCTCCCCAACGAGGCGCGTCTCGAGCGCTTCCTCGGAGCCGCTCCGCCGGCCGGGCACGGACCGCATCGCTACGTCTTCACGGTGAGCGCCCTCGACGTCGCCGAGCTCGAGATCGAGCCCGGATCGACTCCCGCAGTGCTCGGCTTCACTTTCCGCGAGCACATCATCGGGCGTGCTCAGCTGACCGCGACGAGCGAGACACCCAACGAATAGCGCGCCTGACGCGTCTCAGTAGGTGAGGGACGTGGCAGGAGGCGCACATGACTCGCAGGCGATGGATCGTCGGTGCAGCCGGGCTGGTCGCCGCGGCGATCATCGGGCTGTGGCTGGCGAGGCGGGACTGGGCGATCTGCGTCGATGGCGAGAAGGACGGTCGCCCGTACGGCTTCTGCGCCGACGGCACCTTCAGCCTGGCCGCGATCATCGGGACCGTCGCGCTGGCCGCCGCGCTCGCCGGCTACGTCGTGGCGGTCGTCCGCACATCGGGGCGGCCGACGCAGAGGCGCGTGCGGGCGGTGGGACTCATGCTGCTCGGGGCGACCGCCGTCGCGTGCTTCGTCCTGCTGGGCGCGCCCATCGAGGAGATCCCGGTCCCGTACCCCTGACGCCGAGACGACGGATGCCCGCCCCGCCCTGCCTGGAGAGGCGGGGCGGGACGGGCAGCTGCAGACTGCGTCTAGCCTTCGGCCGGAGCCTCGGGGCCGTCCGACGCGGCAGCAGAGCTGTCGGTGTCGCCGGACTCGGTCTCGTCGACCACCGGAGCGAGCGACAGCTTGCCGCGGTCGTCCATCTTGGTGATCTCGACCTGGATCTTCTGTCCGACGCTGAGCACGTCCTCGACGTTCTCGACGCGCTTGCCACCGGCGAGCTTGCGCACCTCGCTGATGTGCATGAGGCCGTCCTTGCCGGGCATGAGCGACACGAACGCGCCGAACGTGGCCAGCTTGACGACGGTTCCGAGGAACCGCTCGCCCACCTCCGGGTTGATCGGGTTGCCGATCGCGAGCACCTGGGCGCGCGCGGCCTCGGCCGAGGGACCGTCGACGGCGCCGATGTACACGGTGCCGTCCTCCTCGATCGAGATGTCGGCGCCGGTCTCGTCCTGGATGGCGTTGATCGTCTTGCCCTTCGGGCCGATCAGCTCGCCGATCTTGTCGGTCGGGATGTTGACCGAGATCACGCGAGGCGCGGTCGGGGCCATCTCATCCGGTCCGTCGATCGCCTGGTTGATGACCGCGAGGATCGCCGTGCGAGCCTCCTTGGCCTGCTTCAGGGCTCCGTTGAGCACCGACGACGGCAGACCGGCCAGCTTGGTGTCGAGCTGGATCGCGGTCACGAAGTCGGACGTGCCGGCGACCTTGAAGTCCATGTCACCGAGGGCGTCCTCGGCACCGAGGATGTCGGTGAGAGCCGCGTAGCGCGTCTCGCCGTCGACCTCGTCCGAGATGAGGCCCATCGCGATGCCGGCGACCGGGGCGCGCAGCGGCACACCGGCGTTGAGCAGCGACAGGGTCGAGGCGCAGACCGAGCCCATCGACGTCGATCCGTTGGAGCCGAGAGCCTCGGACACCTGGCGGATCGCGTAGGGGAACTCCTCGCGGGGCGGCAGCACCGGCACGAGCGCGCGCTCAGCCAGGAAGCCGTGCCCGATCTCGCGACGCTTCGGCGATCCGACGCGGCCGGTCTCACCGGTCGAGTACGGCGGGAAGTTGTAGTGGTGCAGGTAGCGCTTCTTGGTGACGGGGTTCAGCGAGTCGATCTGCTGCTCCATCTTCAGCATGTTGAGCGTGGTGACGCCCAGGATCTGGGTCTCACCGCGCTGGAAGATGGCCGAGCCGTGGACGCGCGGGATGACCTGCACCTCGGCGTCGAGCGCGCGGATGTCGCTCAGGCCGCGGCCGTCGATACGGATGCCCTCGGTGAGGACGCGGGTGCGCATGATCTTCTTCGAGACCGACTTGTAGGCGGCGCTGACCATCGGAGGCACCTCGCCACCGAGCTCGCCGGCGTCGACCTTGGCGTTGATCGTCTGCTTGACGCGCTCCTTGAGGGCGTCGTCGGCGTTCTGGCGCTCGATCTTGTCGGCGATCTGGTACACGCCCTTGAGCTCGTCGTACGCGATCTCGGCGACCGCGTTGTAGGCGGCGTCGGAGTACGGCGGGAAGAGCGGGAACTCCTTGATCTCCTTCGCCGACTGCGCGGCCAGCTCCTGCTGGGCCTTCGCGAGCTGGGCGAGGAACGGCTTGGCCGCCTCGAGACCCTGCGACACGACAGCCTCGTCGGGCTTCGTGGCGCCGGCTCGGATCAGCTCCCAGCTGCCCTCGGTCGCCTCGGCCTCGACCATCATGATCGCGACATCCTCGACGCCGTCGGCGTCGGTGACGAGGCGACCGGCGACGGTGAGGTCGAAGACGGCCTCCGCGAGCTGGCTGTGCTTGGGGAACGCGACCCACTGGTCGTTGATCAGAGCCATGCGGATGCCGGCGACCGGTCCGTAGAACGGCAGACCCGAGATCTGGGTCGAGGCGCTGGCCGCGTTGATCGCCAGGGCGTCGTAGAACTCGTCGGGCGCGATGCTGAGCACCGTGATGACGATCTGGACCTCGTTGCGAAGGCCCTCGACGAAGGTCGGACGCAGCGGACGGTCGATGAGACGGCAGACGAGGATCGCCTCGGTCGAGGGGCGGCCCTCGCGACGGAAGAACGAGCCGGGGATCTTGCCGGCGGCGTACGAGCGCTCCTCGACGTCCACCGTGAGGGGGAAGAAGTCGAACCCGTCACGCGGGTGCTTGCCGGCCGAGGTGGCCGACAGGATCATGGTGTCTTCGTCCAGGTACGCGGCGACCGCGCCCTGTGCCTGCTGTGCGAGCCGGCCGGTTTCGAACCGGACGACGCGCTTGCCGTACTTGCCGTTGTCGATGACGGCTTCGGCGAACTTGATTTCGGGACCCTCCACGAGGTGTCTCACTTTCTGTCGATGGTGCTGGCTGCTGTGCATACGGCACAGCGATATACAACAGAGCAGGAGCGGGCAGGAAGGCGTTCAGACGATCGCTGCCTGGTCAACAGTAGAAATGCACCGAAACTCAGATGTTCGGTAGATCACCACCGCGGACCAGCTTCTCGCTCGCCTGCTCCGGAATCTGACCACCGGATGGCGGCCTCGTCGATCCTACCAGGCGGGCCCTCGAAACCCCCGGACCTCAGTGTCCACCGCGCAGGTACGCCGGCTTCGGCGGGCATTGAGTGGCCAGCGACACCCACCGGTCGAGGTCGTCCAGCTCAACGGACTGGTAGGCGGTCCAGAACGTGCCGGTCAGATACTCCCCTCGGGATGGAGGGGGCGCGATGGCGTATCCCTCGGCCTTAAGGCACGGTGTGAGCACGTTCACCTCGTAATCCAGCACCATCAGCAGGTAGGCGGGACGGGGCGCGTCGGTGTACCCGGCGTCGACCGGGTACCGCGCGAGACAGGTCGACAACCTCGTCAGCGGGCTCTCGAGGCTCGGACTGCCACCCGGCTCGGTCACCGTCACCGCGCCGTTCAGGACGTGGAACTCGGCGCCCCCGGTGACGCCCGAGCTCTCGGAGCAGGTGATCAGGATGGACAGCAGGGCGGCCTGCGGCAGCTGCGTCGGGAGCTCCTGGTGGTCCGGCGACGGCGCGCACGCGCTCAGCCCAGCGATCAACAGCGCCCCGACGAGCGCGAGCGCCACCCTCGCCGTCGACTGCCTCCGCATCCGCCCAGCATCGCAGGCGCGGGCCGGTGGCGCCCGATGCGGGGCCGCCCGTCAGAGCTCGACGGGCGCGGGGGCTCCGGATGCGTCAGACGGGAACACGGGCACGAGGCGGTCGTGCTTGGGGTCGAGACCGTCGCCGGCCGTGCGCCCCCGTACCCGGCGCCCCACCCACGGACGCGCGTGGTGCCACAGCCAGGCCGGGGTCGTCAGAGGGTCGGCCTCGATCTCCTCGGCGGCGTGCATGGCGTGGTCGAGGGCGCCGAGCTCTCCCGCTCCGGGGACGCCGAGCGCGGCGGCGGCCCGATACGACAGCACCCGGTGCCCGTGGGAGCTGAGGTGGACGCGATCGGCCGCCCACATCCGGATGTCCTCGTGGGTGGTCTCGTGCGTCACCTCGAGCAGCAGCGATCCGGTCTCCCCGGCGACGCGGGTCAGCTCGCGGGCGTAGGCGGCGGCGCGATCGTGCAGCAGGCGCACGTGCGTGCGCGGCGGGATGAACGGCGTCACGAGCAGCACGTCGGCGCCCGTGGAGCGCAGACGCGAGACCCCGCGGCCGAGCCGGTCGGCGAGCCGCCCGGGCCGCCATCCCCCGCGCACCAGGTCGTTGGCGCCGATCAGCACGGTGACGAGATCGGGCTCGAGTCGCAGGGCGTGCGGGATCTGGCGTTCGACGACGTCGTCGACGGTGCGGCTGCGCACGGCGAGGTTGGCGTACAGGAGCGGATCCGGCTGCGCCCCCGCGTGCGCCAGCAGCATTGCGAGGCGGTCGGCCCAGCCGCGGTACACCCCGTCGGCCTGACGGGAGGAGTCGCAGAGACCCTCGGTGATCGAGTCGCCGAGGGCGACGTAGCGCGACCAGCGCGGCGCGGCCTCGCGGGTCGAGACGGAGGCGGGCGTCGGCGCGGCAGCGCGATCGGCAATCGAGAGCCGACCGGTCGGACGTCCCGTCGCGATCGCCCGGCGCTCCGCGATGGCGTCCCGGTAGTGGCCGATCAGCTCGTCGCCGAGGCTCGCCCACGTGCGCGTCTCGACGGAGGCGCGCGCCGCGACCGAGAAGGCACGCCGCTTCCCCGCGTCGCCCGCCAGGTCGGCCACCCGAGCCCGCAGGTCGTCGAGGTCGCCCGGACGGTAGAGCCAGCCGGTCACCGAGTTCCGCACCAGGTCGAGGGGACCGCCGCGACCCGTGGCGATCGTCGGAACGCCGCTCGCGAGCGCCTCCTGGATGGTCTGGCAGAAGGTCTCGTTCTCGCCCGGGTGCACGAACAGGTCGAAGCTGGCGACCGACTCGGCGAGCTCGATGCCGCTCTGGAACCCGAGAAAGAGGGCGTCGGGCAGCTGCGCCTCGAGCGCGGCGCGACTCGGTCCGTCGCCGACGATGACGAGGCGGGTGTTCGGCAGGCCGACCAGCGCCCGGAGGTCCTCGACCTGCTTCTCGGGGGCGAGGCGGCCGATGTAGCCGATGACGACCTCGCCGTCGGGCGAGAATCGTGCCCGCAGCTCGGGGCTGCGTCGCGAGGGGCTGAAGCGCTCGGCGTCCACGCCGCGGGCCCAGAGCCGCAGGCGGTCGACCCCCAGCTCGCCGAGCTCCCGCATCGACGACGACGAGGGCGCGAGGGTGAGGGTGGCGCGGCGGTGGATGCGGGCGACGTGCGCGGTGAGCGCGGGGGCGGCGAGCGGGATCCCGTAGCGCTGCGCATAGCCGGGGATGTCGGTCTGGTAGATCGCGACCGTGGGGATGCCGAGGTGGTCGGCGGCCCGCAGGAACTGCCACCCCAGCACGAAGGGCGACGCGAGGTGGACCACGTCCGGGATGAACTCGCGGAGGATCGCCTCGAGGCGCGCGACCGGGGCGACCGTCAGCCGCACATCCGGGTAGGACGGCAGCGGGAACGATCGCAGCAGAGCGACATCCGTGCCGGGCAGCCCGGCGTCGTCGGGTTCGCCGACGGCGCGCGGTGCGACGACCCGCACCTCATGGCCGTTCCGTTCGAGGTGCCGCAGCACCTGGGTGACCGAGTTGGTCACGCCGGTCGTGTGGAGCATGGACGCTTCAGCTACCAGGAGGACTCTCACGCGTTCAGGATCGCGCCTGTCGCTGCCGCGGGCGGGCGGGCGGGCGACCGCGCACCGAGGGTTCACCTAAGGTCCGTCTGCGCGTCGCCTGGGGGTCGCCTCGGCCCCGCCGCGTCGCCTGCCGTTCACCCGTGCGCGCTATCCATGGCGCATGGACGCGGACTGGCTGGCGACCCTCGCGGCATCGCCGTGGCTCCTGCCCGTGCTGTTCCTGCTGGTGGTCGGGGACGCGTTCCTCGTCGTGCTGCCGAGCGAGACCGCGATGGTGACGATCGGCGCGCTCTGGGGCGCGACCGGGCATCCCGCTCTGTGGGCCGTCATACCCGTCGCGGCCGCCGGCGCGATCCTGGGCGACCTCCTGTGCTTCCTGATCGGGCGCCGCGTCGGCCTCGACCGATGGGGCTGGCAGCGCAGAGGGCGGATCGCGGCGGCGATCGGGCGCGCACGCGACGGCATCGTCAGGCGGCCGGCGGTGCTGATCCTGACCGCACGGTACATCCCGTTCGCGCGCATCGCGGTCAATCTCGCGGCGGGAGCCAGCGGGGTGGGGATCCGGCGCTTCCTGCCGCTGTCGGCGATCGCCGGGAGCGCTTGGGCGGTCTACAACACGGTCGTCGGCGCGGTCTTCGGAACGGCCCTCCGCGACGTGCCGCTCCTGGCGATCGGCCTGTCGATCGCGGTGGCGGTCGGGCTCGGCGTGCTGATCGATGTCGTGACGACACGGGTCGCCGCACGCCGGGATCGGCTGTAGGTGCGCCCGCACGGTCTGTGCACCTGTCGGATGCGCGGGTCGGTCCGAATCACGAGCCGCCCCCTGCCAGCGCGGCAGACCGCACCGATCTAGGCTGGAACGATGGCTACCGTCACCCTCACTGAGACAGACTTCGAGAGCACCATCGTCGACAACGGGATCGTCATCGTCGACTACTGGGCATCGTGGTGCGGACCGTGTCTCGCCTTCGCCCCGGTCTACGACGCGGCGTCGGAGAAGAACGACGACATCGTCTTCGCGAAGGTCGACACCGAGGCCGAGCAGGGCCTCGCTGCCGCGATGCGCATCCAGGCGATCCCGACGCTCATGGTGTTCCGCGACGGCATCGGCGTGTTCTCGCAGGCCGGCGCGCTGCCGCGTCACGCGCTCGACGACCTGATCACGCAGGTGCGCGAGCTCGACATGGACGCGGTGCGGACAGAGATCGCGCAGGCGCAGCCGGAGACTCCCGCGCAGGCGTAGCGGTCCCGCTCCCCCTCGCTCGACACGGCTACAGTCGAGCCATGTCGGATCAGCTCTTCCCGGATGCGGCGACCGTCGCTCCGGTCGGGCGTTCCGGCGCGGCCGACGGCCGCCCTCGACCCGACCAGCGCCTCAGCGTGGCCGCGCTCGTGCTCGGATCGCTGGCGTTCCTCGGCGACCTCGTGATCGTCGCACTCGGGATCATCACCGTCACCCGAGCCGAGCCCACCAGCGATGCCGAGCTGCTGACGTCCGTGCTGATCATCTTCGGGGCGATCGGCGCATTCTGGATCGGACTGCTGCTCGCCGCGCTCGGCGCCGTCCTCGGCATGCTCGCCCTCCGCCGCCGCCAGCGTCGTGGACCCGCCGTGGTCGGGCTCGTGCTGTCCGGCATCACCCTGTGCGTGAACGTCGGCCTCGGAATCTCCCTGCTCTTCGACCCGGAGCAGCTGTCGAACCTCGCATCGCTCACGACATGAGTCCGCTCCACCCTCATCACGCGCCGTTCGCCCCACCGCCCACGCAGAAGCTCGCCGGCATCACGAGCCTCGTGCTGGGGCTGCTCGCGGCGATCCCTCTCGGCTCCTTCCTCGGAGCGCAGGTGGCGGCCGCCGGCGCCACGAGCGTGTCGAGCACGATCCTCTGGGGCACGGTCGCCGTGTCCCTGCGCTGGATCGCCCTGATCGGCGGCGTGCCCGTCGCCCTGCTCGCGATCGCCTTCGGCCTCGCCGCCCTGGTGCGGAACGGCCGCGTCGGGAAGGGCTGCGGCATGGCCGGGTTCCTCTTCGGCGGCGTCGTGCTGGTGTGGCTCGCGATCGCCGTGCTGTGAACGCCTAGCGCACCGCACCCATCCTGAGGACGGCGCGATACGCGCCCTTCCGGCTCACGATCTCGACCGGGATCCGCATCTTCTCGCCGCTTCCGTCGAGGCGACGCAGCGTCTCGTCGATGACCGACTCCAGCCCGCGAGGAACCACGCCGACCACGCCGCTGACGCGACGCCCGGTGAAGAGGCGCACCTCGATCCGGGCGTCTACGCGCTCCTGCTCGATCGAGCGCGGCGAGATCGCCGTCTCGACGGGACCGTCCCCGCCCTCGAGCACCGAACGCAGCTCGTCCTGGCGCTGATCGCTGTCGGCGAGGGTGATGACGATGCGCTTGCTGCGCGCGATGAGGTCGTAGCCGTAGTCGTCGAACGAGCCCGTGCCGCGGTCCGACTTGGGCAGGTCGGGGTCGCCGGCGGCCTTCGAGAACAGTCCCATGGCTCCGATCGTATGCTCCGAGCGAATTCCTGCATCTCTCTCAGCGTCCGCGCGTACGATCGCGCCCATGAGCAACCCCACCGTCATCGTGATCCCCGCGGGTTCGTCGACAGGACCGCGCTTCCCCACCGGCCCGTCGGTCCAGCCGCCCGCCGGTGGGCGTCCGGCTCGTCGAGGCGTGTTCTCGGGCATCGCGACAGCGCTCTTCGGTCTGTTCACCTCGGCCGGCGGCGGACTGCTCGTCGTGCTCGCGGCCGGGATCAGCGCCTCCGACTCCAGCGTGGGTCGCGGCGTCGCCGGCCTCACCTTGGTGGTCGTCGGCATCGCCACCCTCTTCACGCTCGCGGTGACCGCCGGCTTCGCCTCGCTCGCGTACCGGCGCAACACGCGCACCGGCGTGCTGTGGGCGGTGCTGGGCACGGCTCTCGCGCTCGTCGGCGTCATCGGCGGGGTGTCGGCTCTCGCCTCGCTGCTCACGTAACGCCCTGCTCGCGTAACGCCCTGCTCGCCTAGCGCGCCAGCCGATCCAGACCGAGCGCCTCCCCCAGCGCCGGGCCGAGCCGCGCGCTGAAGGTCGCCGAGACGTGGTGGCTGTCGGTGTAGACCAGGGTCGGGCCGATGATCGGCGGGCACTCGGCCGGGCCGCAGAACCAGTCGGTGAGGTCGACGAAGTCGAACCCCGCCTCGGCGGCGGCTGCTCGCTCCCCCGCGGCCAGCGGACTGTTCAGTGCCTCCGAGCGGGGCTCGGCGCACGCGTCGGCATCGTCCAGTTCACGGGACAGGCACTCGGGTGCTGCGACCTCGAACTGCGGCGTCGGAGCCAGGACCGCCACCCGTGATCCCGCCGGCAGGCGCGCGACCGTGGTCACCGCGGCATCGTGCCACTGCAGGGCCACCCGCTCGGGCAGCCGCTCAGGGGTGCGGGCGACATGATTCGCCAGGACGATCAGGTCGGGAGGCGTGGCCTCCAGCCAGGCGAGCGCCGCGGCCCGCCACTCGGCGCAGGAGCGGTTGAGCGCCGACGCCCAGGTGTCTGCGGTCTCGAGGGAACGGCATCCGGATTTCGTCAGCGTGACGATGCGCACGTCGCGCCCCGCGGTTGCGGCCTGCAGCGCCGGGAACCACCGGCCGGCGTGCGAGTCGCCGAACAGAGCGACCACGGTCGAGGCGCTCGGGTCGCCGTACTCGCAGACCACCAGCTCCGGCTCGGACTTGGTCTGCTGGCAGCCGTCCTTGTAGAGCGACCCGGTGTCCTGAGTCGCATCGCGCAGCGCCGGCGTGAGATTGCTCGGCACGAACGGCGTGCCGAGGGGGTCCGGGGCGAGCGCCGTCTGCGCGACAGGGCGTCCCGCGTCGAGAGGGATCGCCGCGAGAGCCGGACCCGCCACGGCGAGCGACCCGACGAGTGCCACGACCAGCCCGCCCGCGACCGCGATCGTGCGGTGGGGACGCCACCGTGCGATCCGCCCATGGGTCAACGCGGGTCGCTCGACGAGCCGGTAGAGCACCCAGGCCAGCGGGAACGAGGCTGCGGCGATCGTCAGCGTGACGGAGAGGGGCAGGGGCTCGTCGAGTCCGACCGCCTCCTGGGCGAGCACCAGCATCGGCCAGTGCACGAGGTAGAGCGAGAACGAGATCGCGCCGAGCACCTGCAGGGGCGGCACACCCAGGGCGACGGATGCGGGGGCGCGTGCGGCGGCCCTGTGGGCGCCCGCCCAGAGGACGACGCTGGTCGCGAGCACCGGCGCGAGCGTCGCGAGGCCGGGATGCGGCACGCCCTCGCCGCTGAGCAGGGCGAAGCTCGCGAGGATGCCCGCGACGCCCGCGACGCCGAGGGCTGCGGCTGCCCGCGCGGGGAGGGCCGCTGCGAGGGGCGCCGCGGCTGCGGCGAGGAGTCCGGCGGCGAGCTCCCAGGCGCGGGTGCCGAGCGAGAAGAACGTCCACGGGTCGGAGGGTCCGAGGACGAGGCCGAGCGCGAACGAGGCGACGGCGAGGAGCGCGACCGTCGTCAGCAGCATCCGCATCGAGCGTCGACCGAGCGCCCACAACGCGAGGAGAAGCAGCGGCACGACCGCATAGAACTGCTCCTCGACTCCGAGCGACCAGAAGTGCTGCAGCGGCGAGGGTTCGGTGCCCGAGAGGTAGTCGGTGCGCTCGACGGCGAAGCGGATGTTGGGCACCGAGAGCGCGGAGGCGATGGCGTCCCCGAGCACGCCGCCCACGCGCACGGGTGACACGAAGAAGGCGGACGCGACGGCCGTCGCCAGCAGCACGACCGCCGACGCGGGCAGGATGCGGCGCGCGCGCCGCGCATAGAACGCGGCCAGGTCGATGCGGCCGGTCTCGCGCAGGCTCGCGAGCAGGTGCCCGCCGATGAGGAACCCGGAGATGACGAAGAACACGTCGACACCGAGGAGGCCGCCCTCGAGTCCGGGGAGCTGTGCGTGGTAGAGGACGACGGCGAGCACGGCGAGTGCACGCAGACCCTGGATGTCGGGGCGGAAGCCGGGGCGCGCAGCCGGGCGCCGGTCGGTGCGCTGGGGTGCGGGGGCACGCGACGGCATCCGGCGACCCTAGGTCGCGAAGGTGGACGGCGGGTTAACCATGGGTTCCGCCTGAGGCGCGAGAGGCTCGGCTCAGTCGGACGTCCAGAGGACCGGCGCCTCGAGGTAGACGGTCGGATCGACGTTGCCGGCCTCCCGCGCGAGCGTGCCGTCGTACACGACGCCGGTCACGCTGAGGCCTTTCGGTGCGGCGGTGAGCATGCAGTCGAGGCGCTGCATCGGGTCGTCCAGTCGGGGCAGGCCGAGGCTCAGCTCGTCGCATGTCGCCGGATTGATCGCACCGAACGCGTCGGTCTCCATCAGGAACCCGTCGGTGCCGTCGGACAGCACCGGGTAGAGGCTGATGTCGTACTTCGCGTCTGCCGCAAGCCACTGACGCTGCACGATCACGAAGTAGGGGGTGAGATCGTAGAGCTCGTCGGCGTTCTGATAGTTCTTCCAGATCCACGGTTCGCCTTCGACGATGTCGAGCACCGCGACGCCGAGCAGGTAGGTCTGGCCTGCTGACGCCTGCTCCACCCACGCGGCCTCACCGAGGGCGAGCTTGGACCCCGGCTCGACGGCGGCCGGCTCGGGGAACTCGACCGGCTCCACGCCGGTGATGGCCGAGTTCTGCTGCGCGCAGGCGGCGAGCAGGAGGGCCGCGCCCAGCATCGCAAGCGCGTGGCGCAGGCGGATTCTCTGCGCGGTGGGGACGCCCATGAGGGTCACCATAGCGAATCAGAACGGGCCGCCATCCCGGAGGATGACGGCCCGTCTGCAAGAGCTCGCGTGGTTATCGACGCAGTCCCAGTCGCTCGATCAGCGAGCGGTAGCGCTCGATGTCGATGTCCTGCAGGTAACCCAGCAGGCGGCGACGCTGTCCGACCAGAAGAAGCAGGCCACGACGCGAGTGGTGGTCGTGCTTGTGCTCCTTCAGGTGCTCGGTGAGGTCCTTGATGCGGCGGGTCAGCATTGCGACCTGCACCTCAGGGGAACCGGTGTCACCGGGATGGGTAGCGTACTCGTCGATGATCGCCTTCTTGACGTCTGATTCGAGTGCCATAGATGGGATCCCCTTTCTCCTTGTTGCGCGGCGCCAGACTCCCTGATGGAGCGGCTCTCTTTCTCCGCGGCCGTTAGACGGCAACCTTGAGATGTTAGCAGAGGAACAATGAGGCTCGTCCAGGCAGTCACACCTCGGCAAGTCGGTCAAGAACCTGACGATGTCTGTTTACGAAGAGGTCTACGACTGCAGACAGCTCGTCATAGAAGGCGCCTGAATCGACTCCGCTTGACTCGTCGAGAAGCAGAGCCTTTCGAACGCGCTTAACGTCTTGTACGCCAACTGAGAAGTCAGCCCGAGGATAGCCAAGCCGGACAGAGCGCCGTCCCTGCCTCGTGTCCCGATATACCTTGATGAAGTTCTGCGCCGGCGGCGCAAACTCGCAACCTAAATCAAGTAGCTGCGACTTGAGGACAGAGAACTGCATCCGCCTATCGCCCCGCTTCAACGGCCTGGAGTGCCGACTGATCCAGTTCGCGACAGCCGCGACCTCAAGGTCTACGTCGCGCATGCGGATCTTCTTGTCTGGGAACTCGTGCGCACCCAGTTGGGTGGACATCTCGTATATCTCAGTTTCCGACACGTCCACCAGTAGCGTTCTATTTCGTTCAAGGAATACCAACAGCGAAACGAGGGCGGTGCGCTTGTTGCCGTTCTCGAAGGCGTGAGCGTGGGTCAGCCCGTAGAAGAGCGTCGCCGCCACCAGGGGAACAGTCTTGTACTTTCGCAAGTCTCCCGATCCGACTGACTGACTGACGATCTACAGCACTTGCCAGCGATTGCGGGCGGAGAGGCTCAGTCATTCCAAAATCACGGGCCGCCATATCCGAAACTGCCAGACGCCGTCGAATGGTCATGACCTCTTGAACCTCGAGGAGCTCTAAGCGCATGAGTGAGATCCCAGCTGCCTGACCGGTTGACGGCACGTCATCCGGATGGCTCGAAACCGGCCGCGTTTGCCCGCTTTCATACGCGAGCCAAACGCCGCAATAGCTGTGAATACTCGACGATGAAGAAGTCAGCGCCCTTCATGTCGCCGTAGAAGACCTCGGCGTCCACTCCATGGTCCGGATCAAGATACAAGTCTTGCCGAATCCTCCGCACCATGGCCTTCGGCACCTCTCGCCCGTCGCCAGTATTGAGAAAGTATGTTTCGAGCAGTTCCGTTTTGTAACCTCCGAGGAGACGTTTGCGTCCCTGCACTTTTCGTCTGATTACCCATTTTTCGCCTCGATATTGGCTGACGTCACACCCGTGGCTCCGCAGCTTCCTCGAGAGCTCCCGCCAGGTAATCGCTCGTTCTTCGCGGCGTATGTGACGCGTGCGGGTGAATATCCATTCCGCAATCTGTCCCACTTCGCGATCGGCAACCTGGTCGTAGCGGAATCCCGATGCGAGCAGGTCGTGCGCGGCGACACGGATCATGAATCTGAATAGCTCTTCTTGACTCGATTCCAGCAGCAAATTGTGACGATCCAGGAGCACCAGAGTGGCAACCAGCGCGGTCCTCTTATTGCCGTTGTGAAAGGGGTGATTCTGGACAAGAGAGTGTAGGAGCGCTGCAGCAGCGGACTCGACGGTTGGATACTTGCGTTGGTCGCCGTATCCAGTGCTCGGCCGACCAGCCGCACTTTCTAGCAGGGCCATACTCTTGACGCCCGGCGGGGAGATTGGATCGTCGGTGTCAGCAAAATCTGCTGTGAGCGCTTCGTGTACTTGCAGAATCTCCTCTGCGCTGAGGTGCGCGCATTCCCGAGCACTTCCGGGCGGCTTCCACTCGTAAGGCGACGCCTGTGGCAATGGGTCCGCATCTCGGCCCACGTCCACCGTCGCGGCGGCCTCGGCCGCCGCCCGGACGGTGATCCCGAAGTGCGCTCTCAGGCGCTTGATTGCACCCTTGGGCATAGTGGTCGCGTTTGGCGCTAACGGTACGTCGAGTTTGGTTAGCAGCGTCGCGAGCTCGCCGCGCGACATCGATAGCTCTTGTTGCCAGAACAACACCCTCTTCTGGGCCGAGCCTAGAACCCCTGTGGCCCGCTCGGCAGAGCGGGCGTCCTTTGTCCATATACGGCTGCTGGGTTCGAGTGGATACTCAATGCCCTCCGACCAGAGAGCAACCAGGACTTGTTCAACGTCAAGTTCGCTGGCGGCCGCTAGCGAATCGACTGTCCAAACCTTTCGCACCAATGGCGGTCTCCTATTCGGTGACACTCGCTTCATGATGAGGTTAGGGGTTTGCGTCAGGTACAGGAGCTCGTCAGCTCGCCGGCGGAAGCTCCGGCTCGGGGACCCGGCCGACCGCGAACCGATCCCGCGGTGGACGGAGCACCACGACAGCGATCGCCAGCCCCGCGAGCATCACCACTCCCCCGATGAGCTCGCTCAGCGTCGGCTGCTCGCCGACCGCGATCCATGCCGCCAGGATCCCGATGATCGGCACCAGCAGCGTGAACGGCACCACCGCACTCGTGGGGTACCGGGCGAGCAGGTGGTTCCAGATGCCGTATCCGACGTACGACGCGAGCAGCGCCGTGTACAGCGTCGACAGGATCGCCACCCACGACAGATGCGTCAGCGCGTCGAGCACGACCGGCGGCCCGTCGACGATCAGCGACAGGGCGAAGGCCGGGATCGGCACGACGGCGCCCGACCAGATCACGAGCGAGAGACCGGATGCGGCCTTCGCACGTCGCGACAGCACGTTGCCGATCGCCCACGACAGCGACGCCAGAAGCAGCACCACCACCGGGAGCCACGGCGCGGTCTGCCCGTGCCCGATCGCGACGACCGCGAGCCCGGCCATGCCGATCACGATGCCGATGGCCTGCCGCCTCGTCGGACGTTCGCGCAGTACGATCGCCGACACGATCACCGACAGCACCACCTGCGACTGGTGGAGCAGCGACGCCAGGCCTGGCGGCATCCCGAGCGCGAGCGCGATGTAGAGCAGCGAGAACTGGGCGAGGCTGAGGAAGGTGCCGATGAGAACGATGTTGCGCCAGCCGATCTGCGGCGGCTTCACGAAGAAGATCGCGGGCACCGCGACAAGCGCGAACCTCAGCGCGAGGAACAGCAGCGGCGGCACCCCGTCGAGTCCGAAGTCGATGACGAGGAAGTTCAGACCCCAGATCACCACCACCAGCAGCGCCATGAGGGTGTGGCGGCGGGTCATGGGTGTCAGCCTGTCACGGGCGACCGACGGCACCTGACGCGTGCGTGCTGCCAATCGGCGGCCGGTGGCCCCGCCGCTGCCGCCTACGCCGGCACGACGTTGAAGTTGTCGCGGAAGACGTTGTCGGGGTCGTACCGGCCCTTCAGCTCGCGCAGGCGCGTAAGAGTCGCGCCGGGGAAGGCCGCGTCCAATCGCTCGGGTCGCGTGTCGGTCTCGAAGCTCAGGTAGAGACCCGAGAACTGCGGTCCCAGCGCATCCCACGCGACTGCGAAGTCTCCGGGGCGCCCGAACGCGGCCACCGAGAAGTTGGCCGACCGGTTCGCGTAGGCCGTCGCATCCGCGGGGACGTCCGAGACGGCGCCCCCGACCGCGCGGATCGAGAAGAAGTACGAGAGGCCGTCCTGCAGCATCGCGGCAGCGGCCGCCGCGAAGGTCGGGGTCAGGTGCTCGAGAAGCCCCGAGCGTGCCATCGGCTCCCCCTGGCCGTTGTGGAACCCCTCCTGCACGTTGGCCATGACCGCGGCATACGGGAGCAGCTGCACCGACTGGTCAGCGAGCGGTGCGAGCTCAGCGATCGGCTGGAGCATGTCGACGATCGTCTCCGGGTCGTCCGAGTCGACCACGAGCATCGCCTGAGCCAGCTGCGGCTGTCCGGGGCGTCGACCGCCCAGGATCACCTGGCCGGTGACCTCACGCGGTGCCGCCTCGATCGCCGCTCCCCAGGCGACCAGGAAGTCGGCGACCTCGGCCCGCGTCTCGCCGACCGCGAAGGTCAGCTGCGCGAAGCCCACGGCCGGCACCTCGTCCACCTCGAACTCGAACTCGGTGGCGATTCCGAAGTTCGCGCCCGCTCCGCGCATCGCCCAGAACAGATCCGGATTCGACTCCGCGCTCGCGTCGACCTCGCGTCCATCTGCCAGCACGACGTGCACGCTCACGAGCTTGTCGATCGTGAGTCCGTGGGAGCGCGCCAGCCACCCGACTCCGCCCGCCGTCGCCAGGCCGCCCACGCCGACTCCGCCGTAGTCGCCCGACGACAGCGCCCAGCCGTGCGGCTCGAGGGTCGTCGCCACGTCGATCCACCGGGCACCCGCACCCACGCGGATGCGGCGGGTCGCCTCGTCGATCACGGTCACGTCGTTCATCCGCGAGAGGTCGATCACGATGCCGCCGTCGTTCGTGGACCGCCCACTGATGCCGTGTCCGCCGCTGCGGATTCCGAGCGGCACGGCCTGCCGGCGCGCGAACTCCAGCGCCAGCGCGACCTCCGCTGCCGACCGCACCTGCAGCACGAGGCCGGGTGCTCCCCCGCGCAGGTAGGTGTTGCGTACCCGCGCGTACATGGCATCGCCGGGCTCGATCGCCCCGGCGTCGAGCGCCGCGGGCAGCGCGTCGTAGTCGATTCCCTCGCGACGGGCCGCACGGGCGGACGCGCTCCGCACGCGGGTGCCGGGGCCGACGCCGCTGGAGTCGATGTCGCTGCGGGAGGCGCGCTCCGCATCCGCCGCCTCGCGCAGCGCGGGGATCACCTCGGCGCCGAACTGCTCGATCGTCCTCCGATCATCCGACGCGAGGATGAACGTCGCCACTCCGTCATCGAGCACCAGCGGCAGCAGCTCCTCCACCCACTCGCCTGCGGGACCGCGCAGGGGCCCGCTGCCCGGAGCACCGAAGGCGCCCATGATGTTCACGAGCCGCCGGACCTCTCGCGGGTCGCGGCCGGCCTCCGTCGCCGCCTCGTCGATGGTCGCCATGCCCCGCTTCAGGTCGCCCGGCTGCAGGTAGGCGAGCGACGGCAGCCAGCCGTCGCCGGCGCGTCCGATCAGGCGCAGCATGCGGGGCTTGAGCGCGCCGATCCAGATCGGGATGTCGTGGGCGGGTGCGGGCCCGCGCTTGGCGCCGCGCAGGTGGTAGTACTCCCCCTCGATGCGCAGCGGCGCGCGCTCCGCCACGTCCCAGATGCCGCGGATCACCGCGATCGCCTCCTCCAGCGCGTCGACGGCCTGGCCCGGCGTCAGTCGACGACCGCCCATGGAGTCGATCGCATCCCAGAATCCCCCCGCGCCGAGCGCCAGGTCGACCCGCCCGCCCGAGAGCAGATCGAGGCTGGCGGCCGCGCGCGCCAGCACCGCCGGCGGTCGCAGAGGCACGTTGTGCACGTTCGCAGACACCCGGATGCGCGACGTCTGAGCGGCCACCCAGGACATGAGCGTCCACGTGTCGAGGAAGCCCGGCTGGTACGGGTGGTCCTGGAAGGTGACCAGGTCGAATCCGGCCTGCTCGCTCAGCTGCGCGAGGCGCACCGGCGCGTCGGGCGGGTTGTTGCCGGGGGTGATGAAGGTGCCGAACTCGAGTGAGTGGCCGTAGTCGGTCATGACACCAGCGTGCGCGGCCTCGGACACCCGCGCAAACAGCGGGTAAGCGACTTACTTCAGGTAAGTGACTCGTGCCTCTCCTGCGGGCAGCGGGTTCTCGTGCGCCCAGGCCGTGAGCGGATGCAGGATGCGCATCAGGCCGCGTCCGCGGTCGGTCGGGCGGTACTGCACCTGCACAGGGGTGGTCGGGACGACGGTGCGCTCGATGAAGCCGACCGCTTCGAGTTCGCGCAGCCGCTGGGTCAGGAGCCGGTCGGAGATGCCGAGGATGCCTGCGCGATACTCGCTGAACCGCACCGCTCCGCGCATCGCCGCGAGCATGATCGCGCCGTTCCACCGGCGCCCGATGACTTCGAGGTGCTCCTGGAAGCCATGACAGAGACCCTCGTCGATCAGCTCGTAGCCGGACGGGTCGGAGGCAGGGGCGGGATCGCTCACTTACGAAGTGTAAGCAGCTCGGGCGGACATGTGCTGGCTCCGCGCCGTGAGGGGGTGGCGACGGGTCACGACCCCTCCTCCCCAGGCTCGCCGACGAGGCCGTTATCCACGAGCGAATAGCGGTTCTCATCAGGGATAACGGAATGTCGGGGGCCGCTGTCAGTCTGAGGACATGAAGGCAGACAGGCAGGTGCTCGACGACGTCATCGACGTGCTCGCCGCACTTCCGCCCGAGCTACCGGGCAGGCGGTCCGATGCCGAGGCGCTGGCCTGGGCCGCCCAGGTCGAGCAGCTCGGGCGTCACGTCGACGCGCTGCGCGTGGCGGCGGCGGGCGACCTCGCCGAGCGCTCGCGACGCGAGCTGGGGCTGGGGTCGCTCGCACGGCGGCGCGGTCTCGCATCGGCGGGGCAGCTGCTCGAGCTCGTAGCGCGGGTCTCCTCCGGCGACGCTGCCCGTCGCATCCGCCTGGCTCGCGACACGGCGCCGCGGGTCTCGCTCACCGGGGAGGTGCTGCCGCCGGTCTTCGAGCGCGTCGCCGCCGCGCTTCACCGAGGCGACATCGGCACGGATGCGGCCCTCACCATCACTCGCCACCTCACGGACGCCGCTCTCACAGCGTCGACCTCGCAGCTTCGCGAGGCCGAGGCGCACCTCGTGGACGCGGCGGCCACCGTATGCCCCGACCTTGTCGCCGTGCAGGCCCGCGCGTGGCGCGCAGCGCTCGACCCCGACGGTCCCGAGCCCCGCGACCGCGCCCTGCGCCTCCGCAGGCGGTTCGTCATGGGGCGTGAGGTCGACGGCATGACGCCGTTCTGGGGCGAGGCCGATCCGGTGTCGGCAGCCCAGCTCCGTGCGTGGCTGGGCGAGCGCACGTCGCCGACACGACAGCCGCGGTTCGTGGACGCGACAGACGGCGAAGCCTGTGGAGAGGAGGCGGCACCCGACGCAGCCGTCACCGATCCGCGCACGCGCGCGCAGCGCACCTTCGACGTGCTGATGGGCCTCCTCCAGGCCGGCGTCCGCGCCGACGCTCTCGTCACCGCCCCCGTGCACTCCGCAGCCAACGTCATGGTCGTCGTGTCGCAGGCCGACCTGGTGTCCGGTCGGGGCGTCGCGCGCCTGTCCGACGTTGCCGAGCCCATCTCGGCGATGACGGCCGAGATGATGGCATGCGACGCGGGCATCCAGCCGATCGTCCTCGATGTGCACGGCCAGCCGCTCTCGCTCGGGCTGCGCCAACGCCTCTTCTCCTCGGCGCAGCGCAAGGCTCTGGCCGTGCGAGACGGTGGATGCGCGTGGATGTTCTGCACCGCGCCACCGTCCTGGACCCATGCCCACCACATCAGACCCTGGTCGGAGCGCGGCCCGACGGATGTCGACAACGGAGTGCTGCTCTGCCCGTTCCATCATCATCTGCTGCACGAGGGCGAGTTCCAGATCAGCATGCGCGGCGGGCGCCCGCACCTGCTCGCGCCGGCGCGCCTCGACGCCACGCAGACCTGGCAGCCGATGGGTGTGCACCGCATCGCCGTGATCCCGGCTGCGACGACGGCCGCGTGACCGGGCGATCCGTCGGCATTGCTCCTCATGTCCTGTCGATGGGAAAAGTCGCGACGCCGAAGATGATGATGAGCGCGGACACTCAGCGCGAGTAGGCGACCTCGCGCGCGCCGCGCGCGCGACGCTCGCGCTCTGCCCGGGCTCGGCGCGCGGCCGCCGGCCAGGTCACGACGAGGGCCGCCATCACGCCGACGAAGGCGCCGACCGAGTTGGCGACGATGTCGCGGAGGTCGCTCACGCGATCCGGGAGGAATAGCTGCACGACCTCGATCCCGACGGTCAGAGCCACACCCAGCAGCACCGCGGCCCACCACTGGCGGCGTCCGACCAGCAGGAGGAAGAACAGCCCGACCGGCACGAACATCAGCACGTTCATGCCGAACTAGAGACGCTGGTAGTCGATCCACGCCGTCTGCCGGTGGTCGGCGAAGAAGCGCAGCAGAGCCCAGATGAAGCCGCTGTCACCGTCGTCGAACGGCTGGGGTCCGAGGGTGACGTACCCGACCAGCCCGAGGTACCCGAGCGTGAACACGCTGAGCACAGGATGGTGGCGGAACATCCTGCCACCCTGGCACGGCGACCCTCCGAGCAGCCTCGACACACGCCATAGTGATGCTGTGACCCGAGCTCCGATCTCTCTCGACACCTCTGCGCTCCCCGACCTCGCGGCGTTCGCGGCGGCCAACGGCTGGAGCTATGAGGCCTCGGGCTCTCCGTCTCCGTTCGGCGGGGCGATCTTCGAGTACCTGCAGGGCGCGGTCGTGACCGACAGGTTCCGCACCACCCAGGGCCCCCTCATCGAGGTCGGCACGATCTCCGGCAGCATCGGCGGATCCCAGGTGCGGCAGTCGGGATCGTTCACGGTGACGACGTCGGTCTCGAGCTCCGAGCGGCGCAGCTACGGCTATCTCGCGATGCAGCTCGAGCGCTCCCTCCCCCAGTTCGTACTCGACTCCACCCGCAACGACCGCACCTTCTCGACCATCCCGATGCCGATCGCCGGAGGCCAGCAGCTCAGCCTCGAGGGCGACTTCGACAGGTACTTCCGCCTCTACTGCCCGACCGGCTACGAGCGCGACGCCCTCTACGTCTTCACCCCCGACCTGATGGCCCTCCTGATCGACGAGACGGGCGACTTCGATGTCGAGATCGTCGACGACATGCTCTTCGTCTACGCGACCCGGATCGACGTGAGCGACGCCGCGCTCTGGGCGCGGTTCGAGCGCATCCTCAACGTGGTGCATGCCAAGGCTCTCGATCGCACCGACCAGTACGAGGACGACCGAGCCGCCGACACCACCGGCACCACCGGCACCCCCGGCACCCCCGGCACCGTCGCGGAGGGCGGACGACGGCTTCGCATGGGCGTCGTCGGCAGCCGGAGTTCGACGAGCGTGATCCTCGTCGTCGCCCTGGTCGCGTTCGTCGTGATATTCGCCGGCGTCGGGATCACCGTGGCCGTCGTCCTGACCGGCGCCTTCCGCTGACGGATGTCACAAAGCAGGTGCGGCGACCACCACGCTGTGATCACCGCACCTGACAGCGAGAGACCTAGAGCAGCACCGTCATGACGAGCGTCGCGAGCAGCGACAGCGTGACGAGCAGCAGGAAGATCGAACCGATCGCGATCCCCGCGATCGCCCACCCGCGGCGAGCGAGCACGCCGTCGGCTGTGTCGCGCACGCCCTGGATGCCGAAGCGGATCGCCACGATCGCCAGCGCTCCGACGACGACGAACTTCAGCGCGTCCATCGCGAGGGCCGCATCGGTGAAGCGCGACGCATCCGACACCAGCAGCACGACGCCGAAGCCCGCACCGCCGACGATCAGGTTCGCGAGCACGACCAGCAGGCCGAACTGCAGGCTGCGCGTGGCGGCCACGTCTGCCGGACGACCCGCGCGGGTGGCCATGGCGATGCGGGATCCGCAGTGCGCGCAGAACGGCTCGGCGCCGTCGGCCTGGCTCTTGCAGGACAGGCAGGTGACACGGGTGCGGGCGGCGTCCGGCGCGAGGAAGACGGGGGTGAGCGGGACACCGGTCGTGGGGGAAGCGACCGACATGGCCCCCATTCTAGGCACACCCCCTCCCCCGCGGAACGGGCACGGGGTGATCGACGGGGTTAAGCGCTGGGCACCATATTCTGTGGGGATGCGATGGCACCGCGAACCCGTGTACACCGGCGCTATCGGCGTGGGGAGGGCGCTCTTCGGGGCCTGGCGGGTCAAGCCGCACACGCAGGGACTCGAGAACATCCCGGATGCGGGAGGCGCCGTCATCGCGATCACCCACTTCGGCTATCTGGAGTTCGCCCTCGTCGAATGGGTGACCTGGCACCACAACCGCCGCCGCATCCGCTTCATGGCCAAGAAATCCGTCTTCGACGGGTGGCCGGTGGGCGCGTTCATGCGCGGCATGAAGCACATCCCCGTCGACCGGGCGGCGGGCAAGGCCGCCTATGCCGAGGCCGTGCGAGCCCTGCAGCGGGGCGAGCTGGTCGGGGTGTTCCCCGAGGCGACGGTCAGCCGCGCCTTCGAGGTGCAGCCGCTCAAGACGGGCGCCGTGCGGCTGGCGCAGGAGGCGGGTGTCCCGCTCATCCCCGTGGCGGTCTGGGGAGGACAGCGGCTGCTCGCCAAGAGGCAGAAGCAGAAGTTCTTCCACCGCTTCGGGGTGCCCGTGCACTTCTCGATCGGCGCCCCGATCCGCATCGTCGACAGCGAGGATGCACGTGTCGCCACGGATCGGCTGCGATCCGACCTGCAGCGCCGCACCACCGAGCTGCAGGACGGCTACCCGGATCGCGGCGAGGGTCAGTGGTGGCATCCGGCCCGGCTCGGCGGCACAGCGCCGACTGTCGCAGAGGTCGAGCGGCAGGACGCCGAGCGCGCGGCCGCGAAGCTGGCGGGGAGCGCCACCCCGTAGAGTCCAGAGGGTGATCGCCGCGCACGTCCTCGATGTGCTGCTCGTGCTGATCCTCCTGGTGTATCTCGGCGAGGGCTTCCGCAACGGCTTCGCGCGCAGCATCAGCGCGATCATCGGGATCGTGATCGGCGGGGTCCTCGCGTTCGTCGCCATCCCGCTCGTCGCGGCGGCCGTCCCGGTGCCGTTCTGGCGCACCGTCGCCGTGGTGGCCGTCGCCGTCGTGCTGCTCGGCGGCGGACACGGTGCCGGGGCCGTCGTCGGCGAGGCCATCGCACGGCGCGGGAGCCGCGGCGACCGACGGCGGGCTGCCGCGGACGTCACCCCGATCGCGCGTCTCGGCGGGGCGGCCGTCAACGGGGCGGCGTCGATCCTCGTCGTGTCGCTCATCGCCAGCAGCGTCGGCACCCTGGGTGTGCCGATCCTCTCCAGCGCGGTCTCGCGGTCGACGGTGCTGCGCGTGATCGACGCGATCACGCCACCCCCGGTCGATGCCGTGCTGGCGCGTGTCCGCAGCGCGATCCTCGAGCAGGGCCTGCCGTCCATCGGCGAGGCGCTCGGCGGCGTCGCGACCTCCCCCGGCATCCCCGACGTCGCCACCGACACCGAGGCCCTGTCCGCCGCCGCACGGTCGGTCGTGCGCATCAGCGGCACGGCGTACGCGTGCGGGCAGAACCAGTCGGGCTCGGGTTTCGTCATCGCCGACGACCGGATCGTGACCAACGCGCACGTCGTCGCCGGCGTCGCCGAGCCGATCGTCGAGACCCGAGACGGCCAGTCGATCGAGGGTCGCGTGGTCTACTTCGACCCGGCCGACGACCTCGCGGTGATCGCCGTCGACGGACTCGCCGCATCCCCACTGTCGATCGCGCCCGTGGTGCGCGTCGGCGACGATGCGGTGGTCGACGGGTACCCGTTCGGCGGACCGTTCGTCACCGGCGGGGCCGAGGTGCTCGCGGTGTCGACCGAGAGCATCGCCGACATCTACCGCACCTCGACGTCTCCGCGCGAGGTCTACTCGATCGCCGCGACGGTCAGTCCGGGCAACTCGGGCGGACCGCTGCTCACGACGGCTGGGCTGATCGCGGGGGTCGTCTTCGCGCGCAGCTCCACCGACGACGCCCTGGCCTACGCGATGACCAACACCGAGCTGCAGCCGGTCGTCGACGCGGCTCCGGATCTCTCGGCGGCGGTCACCCCCGGCGCCTGCGTGAGCGGCTGACCGGCACGAGGCGATCTAGGCGCTCGGGCGCACCATGTACCACTCGGTGAACGCGGTGGCCCGACCGTCGGCGGCGAACGCGACGACCCAGAGGTTGCTGTAGTCGTCGCGCTCTGCGTAGTCGGTCTCGCCCTCGACGAACGCGGTGTCGCCCGATATGCCGGCGAGGGTCCAGCGGAAGGTGTGGTCGTCGGCCGAGTCGGCATCCGCGATCCAGCCGTCGACGATCGCGTCGAGACCCGTGCGCGGGGCGTCATGCGGAGCGGTGCGATAGCTGGCGTCGGCGGTGAAGAGGGCTCTGATCTCGTCGGCGTCGTTCGACGCCCAGGCGCGGACATAGCCCTCGATCCAGGCGGTGACGACCTCGGAGGTGACAGACGGCGAATCGCTCATGAGCCCGGTCTACCGCGACCCACCGACCGCCGCCCCGGCAGAGGCACCCGCAACCACGACCTTGCCGCGCAGATGGCCGGCCTCGAGGAACTCGAACGCTCGCACGACGTCGATCAGCTCGTAGCGGGCTGCGATCGGCACCTCCACCTCACCGGCCACGACGAGCTCGGCCAGTCGGCCGAGGGTGTCGAGGTCGGTCGACCCTCGCCCCACCCGGCGCACGCCCTCCGGGGTGTCGGCGCCCATCGCGTTGGTGTTGACGCGCTCGGGCGGGATGCCGAGATCGAGCAGCTGCCGCACCGAGTCCGCTCCGTGCAGGTCGAAGGCGGCGGTCACGCCGTCGGGAACCATCTCGCGGATCGCCGACGGGAAGTCCGGGCCGTAGGCGACAGGCTCGACGCCCCGCGACCGCAGCCACTCGTGATTGCCGGGCGACGCGCTCCCGACGACCCGCACGCCGAGCCTCGCCGCGAGCTGCGAGAGGATGCCGCCCACACCGCCCGCGGCGGCCGTGACGATGATCGTGTCGCCCGCCTCGAGCCGCTGCGATGCGAGCGCGTCCCAGGCCGTCTGCCCGGCCAGCGCGAGACCGCCCGCGACGTCCATCGGCAGCCCGGCGGGCACCGGCGCGAGGTACGACGCGGGAACCACCACGTGATCGGCGAGCGCACCGACCGGAATCGTGCCGAAGACGGCATCGCCCGCCGACAGACGTGTCACGCCGGCGCCTGTCGACTCGACCCATCCCGACAGCTCGCGCCCGATCCGGCTGGGAAGCCGCACGTCGTATCCTGGCCCGCCGCGACGGATCTTGTAGTCGACGGGGTTCAGGCCCGCCCATGCCATCCGGATGCGGACCTCGTCGCCCGCGAGTGCGGGTGGTGTGCGCTCCACGATCTGCAACACCTCGGGCGCGCCGAACCTCGCGAACTCGACGACCCGATCCACCCTTCGATCCATGACCCGATCGTAAGCAGGTCTTGACTCCCCGCGCGCGCGGGTGCACCCTTGAGGCAGATCAACTCGCCGCCCAGAAGAGCCGGAGCCAATGGCCCGCCACTGGGCGGTGAGTCTGTTAACGGCGCGCCCATCTCGACAGTTGCTCAGTTCGTGTTGAATGGCCTCATGACAGGCGACGCCGCACTCACCCTCGACATGTCACTGCTGGTCGACCCCACGACCCCGCAGGATCTGGCCGACTGGCGCCGCGACATGGCGACCCGGCCCGACGACTGGTCGTCGAACGGCACGGCGGGAGCGTATGCGGCCGCCGTCGTCACCCCCCTGATCCTGGGCGTCATCGGGTGGGTGGCGTGCCGGGGCATCGCCGACCGGCCGTCGAGCCTCGACAGCCCCGACACCGCCGACGATACGTCCGGCACGGCGATCCTGACCGTCTGTCTCATCGCCGGGGCCATCGTGCTCGCGCTGCTGCTCGTGACCGTCTGGCTGCGGGCGCGTCGCCTGCGATGGATGCGGATCGACCGGTTCGCCCGTGCCAACGGCATGACCTTCGCGCCCGGTGGCGGGCTGCCCAGCTACCCGGGGATGATCTTCGACGTCGGGAGCAGCCGCAACATCGGCGAGCACGTCCGGGGTCGCGACGGCCGGTTCTTCGATTACGGCAGCTACTTCTACACGACAGGCTCCGGCAAGTCGCGGCAGACGCACGACTGGGGCTATCTGGCGTTCCGCCTCGACCGCAGGCTCCCGCACATGGTGCTGGACGCGAAGTCCAACGACCACATCCTCTCCAGCAACCTGCCCGCGCGCTTCAACCGCGACCAGCACCTCTCGCTCGAGGGCGGCTTCGACCGGCACTTCACCCTGTACTGCCCCAGCGAGTACGAGCGCGATGCTCTCTACGTCTTCACGCCCGACTTGATGGCACTGCTCATCGACGAGGTGAGCGCCTTCGACGTCGAGGTCGTCGACGACTGGATGTTCGTCTACTCGACCGTCCGATTCTCACTCGACTCGCCCGCCGTCCACGAGCGTATGCACCAGATCATGCAGACGGTGGGCGCGAAGACGGTACGGCAGACCGAGCGCTACGCCGACGAGCGGGTTCCGGATGCTCGGGTCGCCAACATCGTCGCCCCACCCGGCCGGAGGCTGCGGCGCACGATCCCGGTGAGCGCCCTCATCGCGTTCGGGTTCGTCGCGGTCGTCATCGTCGTCAATCTCAGCACCTTCGCCCGATGAGCGGCCCCGACGCGCGGGGTCCGCGCTTGAATGGACCGGTGAGCACCCCGGCGACCCTCGACTTCTCGGCCTTCTCGGCCCCCGTCACGAAGGCGGAGGTGGATGCCTGGCGGAACGCGGCGAAGGCCGCGCGTGCACCGTGGGCGGTCGCCAACATCGGCGTCATCATCGTGGTCGTCGTGCTGGTGCCGATCGTGCTGTCGATCGTGGTGATCCCGATGGCGATGATCGGCGCGCTGTTCGCCTCGACAGACTCCGGAGGCGGGGGTGTCGGCGTCGTCGCAGCTCTCTCGACCTTCCTCGTGGCGGCGCTCATCACCATTCCCGTGCTCATCTCGCGCTTCGCCCGCAGCGGCCGGTGGGAGCGATGGCTGCGGATCGACCGCTTCGCCCGCGCGAACGGGCTCGTCTTCTCGCCCGCCGACGCGAATCCGCGGTACGCCGGGTCGATCTTCCAGCTCGGCAGCGGACGCCAGGCCACCGAGCACCTGATGTCGCAGGCCGGGCGGTTCTTCGACATGGGCAACTACCAGTACACGACCTCGAACGGCAAGAACTCGACCACGCACACCTGGGGGTTCATGGCGCTGAAGCTCGACCGCCGCCTTCCGCACATGGTGCTCGACGCCCAGGCCAACAACGGCTTCTTCGGTTCGAACCTGCCGGCGTCCTTCGACAAGAGCCAGATCCTGTCGCTCGAGGGCGACTTCGACCGCTACTTCACGCTGTACTGCCCGCGCCAGTACGAGCGGGACGCCCTCTACGTGTTCACGCCCGACCTGATGGCCCTGCTCATCGACAACGCGGCACCCTTCGACGTGGAGGTCATCGACGACTGGATGTTCGTCTATGCCGCCCAGCCCTTCACGATGACCTGGCCCGGCGTCTACGAGCGGCTGTTCCGCATCCTCCAGACCGTCGGGGCGAAGACGGTCACCCAGACCGATCGCTACGCGGACGACCGCACGGCACTGCCCTTCGCGGCGAACGTCGTCGCCCCGCCGGGGACGCGGCTGCGCCAGCGGTTCCCGGTCGTCGCCATCGTCATCGTCGCGCTGGTGGTGCTGCTCCCGATCCTGATCTCCATCGGGATCGCTGCCAGCGCGGCGCTCTCCACGATCAGCTAGGCGCGGCGGGCGGGGCCGGCCGGCGGGCTACAGCGACGGCGCACCGGTCGGGGGCGGCGGCTGCACGCCGCGGTCGGCGCGCACGACGACGGCGGGCTGCGACGCCGACAGCGCCCGGCGCGACTCGGCCACCTGGTAGAGCAGCACCTGCTCGTCCTTCGCCGATCCGATGCGGTCACGTCCCGAGACGATGCGGTTGCGCGTGAAGGCGAGGTGCGTCGCGTCCTTGATGTACTCGTTCATCACCTTGCCGAGGCCGCGACCGCGCGCCCATCGCCGCGCAAGGCGACGTCCCGCCGGGGTGCCGAGGGTGGTCACCTCGTCGGCGTTCAGCCAGCCGGCCGCCGCGTACTCGGCCAGGTGCCGTTGCGTCATCTTGGCCTCGCTGCGACGCAGCAGGAACACCATCAGCACGGCCAGACCGAAGAGCGGCACCTGCACGAGCAGGTAGTAGGCGTAGAAGTCGTAGATGAAGAAGAGCACGCCGTTCCAGAACGCGTGGAGCAGGATCGCGGGGATGAGCCCGACGAGGAAGGCGCCGATCGACAGCAGCACGCTTCCGCGTCGCGCCGCGAGACCGATGAGCAGACCGGTCATCGACGTGAACATGACGTGTGCGAACGGGGACAGGATGCCGCGGATGAAGAAGATCTCGCCGACCTGGCCGTCGAATCCGCCCGACGTCGCGATCTGGATGCCGAAGTACTGGATGTTCTCGGTGAAGGCGAAGCCGCCCGCGACGGTCGCCGCGTAGACGATGCCGTCGACGGGCCCGTCGAAGAACCGCCGTCCGACGATGAAGATGAGCAGCACGCCGAGGCCCTTGCCGAACTCCTCGACGATCGGCGCCTGCAGGACGGTCTGCAGGAAGATCGTCTGGTTGGCGGGCACACCGGCCGCCACAGCGGCCTGCGAGACGCCGCTGTCGACGATGAGCGCGAGCAGTACCGACATGCCGGCGCCCCACAGGAACGCGAAGAGCAGACCGCTGCGGGGCTCGGGCTCCCAGCGGTCGATCCAGCGGATGCCGAGCAGCACGATCGTCAACGGGATGAGGGCGAGCACGCCGCCGAGGAACGTCAGGCCGGGCCCGAGGAAGATGAGGAAGTACGCGGCGATGAGCAGCACCGCGATCGTCGCGACCACGAGGCCGGTGACGACGGCGGCGACAGGGCCGGGACGCTTGCGGATGACCTGCGAGAAGACGGGATGCGGCACTGTCGCGGTCGCGGCCGCGACGTCGGCGGGCGCCTGCTCGGGCACGTGGTCGACGTGCACGGAGCGCGGCGTGTCCGAGCCCGCGACGGTCACGATCGAGCCGGGCGCGGCGGACGGTGCGAGCGGCTTCCCCGTCGGCGGCGCAGGTTGCGATGAGGGCGTCGGCGCGGACGTGCTGTCGGTCATGGATGCCACCATATCGGCAGTCGAACCACTCCGGAGGCATCCTCATGGTGCGGGCGACGCAGATGGTCAGGCCGCGATGAGGTGCCTCTGCCGGGTGATGCCGACGCTGACGATCGCCGCCACCACGCAGAGCCCGGCGGCGCCGAACCACGCCCAGGTGTACTCGCCGGTCACGTCGCGCAGCAGGCCCGCGCCGATCGCGGCGAGCGACGCTCCGATCTGGTGCGACGCGAAGACCCAGCCGTAGACCACCGATCCGTCGGCGCCGAAGACCTCGCGGCAGAGCGCGGCCGTCGGCGGCACGGTCGCCACCCAGTCGAGTCCGTAGATGACGACGAAGAGGATGATCGGCGGCCGCACCTCCGCGCTGAGCAGGAACGGCAGGATCAGCAGCGACACCCCGCGCCCGGCGTAGTAGATCGCGAGCAGGATGCGAGGGTTCACCCGGTCGGTCAGCCAGCCCGAGGCGATCGTGCCGACGACGTCGAAGATCCCCACCACGGCGAGGAGTCCGGCCGCGGTCGTCTCCGGCATCCCGTGGTCGTGAGCGCTGGGGATGAAGTGGGTGCCGATGAGTCCGTTGGTCGTCGCGCCGCAGATGGCGAAGCCCGCGACCAGGGCCCAGAAGGTGCGGACGCGCGTCGCGCGTCGCAGCACCTGCAGGGTGCGGCGGGCCGGGTTGACCGCGCTGCGGGGCGGCGGGGTGGGCACGGCATCCGCGGGCGAGCCGTAGGGCGTGATGTTCAGCTCCGACGGGGAGTTGCGGAGGAAGATCGCGACGATCGGCACCACCGCCAGGGCGATGGCGGCGATGATGAGCGACGCCGTCCGCCAGCTCTGGGTCGTCGCGACGTCGGCGACGATGGGCAGGAAGATCAGCTGGCCCGTGGCGCTGCCCGCGGTCAGGATCCCGATGACCAGGCCCCGGCTCTTCACGAACCAGCGGTCGGCGACGATCGCGGCGAACACGAGAGCCATCGAGCCCGTGCCGAGTCCGATGAGCACGCCCCAGGTGAGGATGAGCATCCAGGACTGCGTGACGAAGATGCTGAGTGCGGCCCCCGCCGAGATCAGCACCAGCGCGACGCTGGTGACACGCCGGATGCCGAACCGCTCCATCAGGGCGGCCGCGAACGGTGCGGTGAGCCCGAAGAGCAGGATGTTGATGCCGACCGCGACCGAGAGCTCGCTGCGGGTCCAGCCGAACTCGTCCTCGAGCGGGAGGATCAGGGCGCTCGGCGCGCTGCGGAATCCGGCGGCGCCGAGCAACGCGAGGAAGGCGACGCCGGCGACGATCCACGACGGGTGGATCCGGCGTCGGCGGGTGGGTGCGAGCGTCACGGATCCGAGTATGGCCCGCAGCGGCCGACGACGCCGGACGGGCGCCGACGTCTTCCGGTCAGCCCTCGACCGGAACCTGCCCGACGACGGTGAACACGCACGTGGCCACCATCAGCCCCGCGAACCCGGTGAGCGCGAGCCGCAGCTTGGGCTGGAATGTCTGCTCGACCTGGTCGACGAGCTCCGGCGCGACGGCGGTGGCGTCGGTGCCGATCGCGCCGCCCCACCGCATGAGCAGTCCCTCGGCCTCCGTGACCTGCGGGTCGGCCGGATCGTCGCCGATCTCGCGCAGGTAGCCCTCGAAGAACGCGGTCGGATACGAGGCGCCGTACGAGCGGGAGATCGACAGCGCGAACAGCGCGAACGCGCGCTCTCCCAGGTACGGGACGATCTCATCCCGAGCGGCGAACCAGCCGCGGTACGCCCGGTAGATCGACGCCGACGCGAGCAGCGTGCGGTCGAGGGGCGACGGGGTGTCGTCGGCGTCCTCCCGGAACTCCTCCCACGCCGCGACGGCGTCGGGCGAGAGCTCGGAGTCGGCGGGATACGGAAGGAAGCCCATGGCTCCAGCGTATCGGGGCCGCGGTTCCGCGAGCGGTGCGAAGCGGGCCTACGCGGCCGCCCGCACCTCGCTGCCGGGGATCGTGCCGACCTCGTCGAACACGCCTGCCCTGATCGCCTGGAACACCTCGACGGCGGCCTGAGCGAGCTTGCCGTGGCTGCCGAGCTCGCTGCGGCGGATCTGCGGCTCGTCGCGCAACGCGACGGCGGTCCCGCGGTCGACGACCTGCACGCCGAGGGAGCGGACCCACGCGGCCGTGACCGCGGCCACGAGCGGGTCGGTGGACTGGATCCGGATCTCCTCGCCCCGCACGAACGGACGCGTGCGCACCAGCGCGCGGGCGATCAGCCCGGCTCCCAGGTAGCTCACGACCTGCTCGTCGCTGATCCAGGAGGGCACGCCCAGGACGTCGTCCTGGTCCATCAGCAGCAGCTCGTCGAGCTGCTGACCGCGGTCGCGCCACGCCACCCGGTCGCGCGGGGCGAAGCCGTTGGTGTCGGGACCGGCCGCGTCGACCGAGCCCACCACGAATCCGCGTCCACGTCTCGTCGGACGCAGCCGCAGCACACCTGTCGTCGGACGCGGCACGAGAGGCCGCCCGACGGCGCGGGTCTGCCCGCTGCTCTGCACCGCGCGGAGAGTGCGTGTCGCATCGATCGTGGACGAAGGGTTCTGGATCTGTGTCATCGGAATCTCTGTCACCTCGACAGGTTGAACCGCATACCCCGTGCCCCTATTCCCGACCGGCCGAGCTCTCAGAACACCTTCCCAGGATTGAGGATCCCGGTCGGGTCGAACACCCGCTTGATGTCGCGCTGCAGGTCGAACGAGTCCTGCCCCAGCTCCTGCAGCAGCCAGCGCTTCTTGAGCAGCCCGACACCGTGCTCGCCTGTCAGGGTGCCCCCGAGTCGCAGGCACTCAGAGAAGAGCGCATCGGCCGCCGACCACACGTACTCGGGCACGTCGACGTGCCCGCCGTCGCCGACGCTGCCGGGCTCGGCCTGGGGCTCGCCGAAGACGAAGTTGGGGTGCAGGTTGCCGTCGCCGGCATGGGCGACGGTCGGGATCCGGATGCCGTACTCGGCCTCGATGCGCTCGATCGCGGCGAACATCGCGGGCAGGGCGCTGCGCGGCACGGCCACGTCCTCGATCAGCACGGTGCCGAGCTCGACGAGCGAGGGGTGGAACGCGCGGCGGATGGCGAACAGCCGCTCCCCCTCGTCGGGGTCGAGGGTGGTCTCGACCTCTCCCCCCAGCGAGCGCATGATCGTGGCGATCTCGGCCGCCTCGGCCTCGGACGCCCCGCCGTCGGTCTGCACGAGCAGCTGCGCGCCGCGCCCCGCGAGGTCGAGGCCGAGGTGCGCGCCGATGGCCGCGAGCGAGGCGGCGTCCAGCAGCTCCATCACGGCGGGCCGGGCGCCGCTGGCGCTGATGACGGCGGATGCGCGGGCCGCCTGCTCGACGGAGGCGAACGACGCGCTGGCGGTCACCACGGTGCCGCGTCGAGCGGGACGCAGCTTGAGGGTCGCCTCGACGATCACGCCGAGTGTCCCCTCCGACCCGACCATGAGCGCCGTCAGGTCGTAGCCGGTGACCCCCTTGACGCTGCGGTGCCCCAGCTCGATCAGGCGGCCGTCGGCGAGCACGACCTTGAGGCCGAGCACGGCCTCGCGCGTGACCCCGTACTTGACGCAGAGAAGCCCTCCCGCGTTGGTCGCGATGTTGCCGCCGATGGTCGAGATCGCCTTGCTGGCGGGATCGGGCGCGAACCACAGCCCGCTCTCGGCCAGCACCGCGTTCAGGTCGCCGTTCAGCACGCCCGGCTCGACGACCGCGAGCTCGTCGTCGACCGAGATCTCGAGGATGCGATCCATCGTCCGCGTGGACAGCACGATCTCACCCGCGCCGCCGATCGCGCCGCCGGCGAGCCCGGTGCCCGCGCCGCGAGGCACCACCGGGATGCCGTGCTCGCTCGCGAACCGCAGGGTCGCCTGCACGTCCGCGATGGTGCGGGCCTCGACGACCGCGAGCGGCGGGGCGGGCGCGACGTGACCGGAGCGGTCGGCGCGCGCAGCGTCCAGCGTCGCGGCGTCGGTGCGCAGCGCGTCGCCGAGCGCGACCCGCAGCGGGTCGAGGGCGACCGCGCGGGAGGTGGCCTCCGTGGTCATGGGTTCGAGGGTATCCGAGGCCGCAGCGCCTGGCGTCGCTCGACGCCCGTGTCCGATTCCCGCGCGTCGGTGTCGGCGGCGGATGCGAGAGTGGCTCCCATGGACGGGTCGGGTACAGCGGGGTTCGACGACCGGTACCGGGCCTTGTCGTCGCGCGATGCGCGGTTCGACGGCCAGTTCATCGCGGGCGTGACCACCACCGGCATCTACTGCCGGCCGAGCTGCCCGGCGATGACGCCGAAGCGCGGCAACGTGCGGTTCTTCCGCACCGCCGCCGCCGCCCACGAGGCGGGGCTCCGCGCGTGCAAGCGGTGCCAGCCCGATGCCGTGCCCGGCTCGCCCGAGTGGAATCTGCGCGACGATCTGGCGTCGCGCGCCATGCGGCTCGTGCACGACGGCGTCGTCGAGCGCGAGGGCGTCGAGGGCATGGCCCGACGGCTCGGCTACACGCCGCGGCACGTGTCGCGGGTGCTGCAGGCCGAGCTGGGCGCCGGTCCCCTGGCGCTGGCCCGCGCCCACCGCGCGCAGACGGCGCGGTCGCTGCTCGCGGCGACAGAGCTCCCCATCAGCGACATCGCCTTCGCTGCCGGGTTCGGCAGCCTGCGCCAGTTCAACGAGACGATCGCGGCCGTGTACCGTTCGACCCCCTCCGAGCTCAGGGCCCTGGCGCGGCGTGCGGGCGAGCGCGGCGCTGTGGGCGCCGCCGCCGCGACTGGCGGCGCCGCGTCCGAGCCCGGCGAGCTGACGCTGCGCCTGCCGGCGCGCGCGCCGTTCGACGCCGCGGGACTGTTCCGCTTCTTCGCCGACCACGCCGTGCCCGGCCTCGAGACCGGCGACGAGACGCACTACGCACGGGTGCTGACGCTGCCGGGAGGGCCGACCGAGGTGACCGTGCGGCCGGATCCGCGTCGCACCGGCGTCGAGGTGACCGCCAGACTCGCCGCTCTCGGCGACACTCCCGCTCTCGTCGCGCGCATCCGCCGGCTGTTCGACCTCGACGCCGACTCGGCCGCGATCGACGACGCCCTGTCGCACGACTCCACGCTCGCCCCGCTCGTGCGGACGCTGCCCGGCATCCGGATCCCCGGCGCTGTCGACGGATGGGAGGCGCTCTTCCGCACGCTCGTCGGGCAGCAAATCTCGGTCGCGGCGGCACGCACGGTCCTCGGCCGGATCGTCGCCGAGCTCGGCGACGGCGGCTTTCCGACGGCCACCGCGATCGCCGAGCACGGCGGCGAGGTCCTCCGGGGGCCCGCGACGCGCATCCGCGCCATCATCGGGGCGGCGGAGGCGGTGGCCTCCGGGACGGTTCGCCTCGACCTCGAGATCCCCGCCGACGAGCTGCGCGCGGCTCTCGTCGCCCTGCCGGGCATCGGACCGTGGACGGCCGACTACGTCGCGATGCGCGTCCTCGGCAATCCGGACCGGTTCCTCGAGACCGACCTGGTGATCCGCCAGAGCGCCGTGGCGCTCGGTCTGCCCGGCGAGGTGCGTCCGCTCGCGGCCCACGCCGCGCGATGGGCGCCGTGGCGCAGCTACGCGACCCTGCACCTCTGGCGCGCACGACCCGCGGCGGGGGCGACCGGCACCCCCGCGGGCACCTAAAATCGCAGGATGGCCGCCGACGACGATGCGATGCCCGGCGACGGGCGCGACGAGACCGAGGCGGAGCGTCTCGACCGCAACTGGGCGGAGCTGCTGCAGGAGCTGCGCGTCACCCAGACCGGCACGCAGATCCTGACCGGCTTTCTGCTGACGATCCCCTTCCAGCAGAGGTTCACCGAGCTGGAAGCGGCGCAGCGCGGCACCTATCTGGTGCTCGTGGCCTTCGCGGTGCTGGCGACGCTGACCGCGCTGGCACCCGTGAGCCTGCACCGCGCGCTCTTCCGCCAGGGTGCCAAGCCGCAGATTGTGCTGATGACCAACCGGCTCCTGGCGCTCGCGCTGCTGTTCGTGGCTCTGACGCTGACGGGCACCACCCTCCTGATCTTCGAGGTGGTGGCGGGACTCGGATACGGGATCGCGGCCGCGGCAGTCACCCTCGCCCTGTGCATCGGCGCGTGGGCGGGCCTGCCCGCTGTCGCTCGTGCACGCATCCGCGCCGGGGTCGACGACGACGCCGACGACCAGCGCCCCCGGCTGCGGCCATGACCGCCGGGCTCGACGCCGACGACTCGCGCTCGGAGAGCGGCACGCTGCCCCGCGGAAGCTGGCGCATCGCTCTGACTCGGGCCGGCCACGGGTTCATGCGCCACCGCGGCATCGACGCCGCTGCCGCGCTGACCTTCTTCACGGCCCTCGCAACCTTCCCGGCACTGCTCGTGCTCGTGTCGACCTTCGCGTTCTTCGACAACCGCGATGCCGCGGTGAACGACCTGGTCGCGATCACCGGCGCGGTGCTGCCGGGCGACGCGTCGAGCGACCTCGAGAACGTGCTCCGCGAAATGCTCAGCCTCGAGAATCCGGGCATCGCCCTCGCGATCGGGCTCATCCTGCTGATCTGGACGGTGTCCGGCTTCGCCACCGCCTTCGGCCGCGTCGTCAACACGGTCTACGAGGTCGAGGAGGGGCGGCAGTTCTGGAGCTTCCGCGGCCGCATGATCCTCCTGGCGCTGCTGCTCATCGTGCTCGGCACGGTCATCGCCGCGATCCTGATCACCACGCCCCAGGCGACCGAGAGCATCCTGGGTCGACGCGGCATCGCCCCCCTCGTCGCCACCGTCTGGAACGTCGGCAAGTGGCCGCTGCTGCTCGCGGTCGTCGCCGTGTACATCTCACTGCTGTACTACGCGACCCCGAACGTGCGGCACACGCGCCTCCGCTGGGCGACGATCGGGTCGTTCGCGGCGATCGGCCTGTGGGCGGTCGGGACCGTGCTGTTCGCCGTCTACATCGTGGTCGCGGGCCACTACGACACCCTGTACGGATCGCTCGGCGGACTGGTCACCGCGCTGCTCTGGGCGTACCTGAGCAACGCCGCCCTGGTCGCCGGCGCCGAGATCGATGCCGAGTTCGTGCGGCTTCGGCAGCTGGCGCGGGGCGAGGCCGCCGAGGAGACGGTGCGCCTGCCGCTGCGCGACACCTCCCGCAATCACACTCTCGCCCGGCAACGTGATGCGGATGTCGCGGCGGCCTCTCGCATCCGCGCTGCGGTCGAGCGCGGGGACGACGACTAGCCGCGATCGTCGATCTCGGCTACGCCGTCTTCTTCTTGGCCGCGGGCTTCTTCTTGGCGGGAGCCTTCTTCGGCGCCTTCGTCTCGCGGGTGGCGTCGACGGATCGGCGAAGCGCCTCCATCAGGTCGAGCACCTCGCCGCCGCCATCGGTCTCGCGGCCGAACGTCGCCTCGGTGTCGAGGGCGTCGCCCTGCTCCAGCTTGGCCTCGACCAGCGTGCGCAGCTGCTCCTGGTAGTCGTCGGTGTACTTGTCGGGGGCGAAGTCACCCGCGAAGCTGTCGACCAGCTGCCGCGACATCTTGAGCTCCGCATCCGAGATGCTCGGCACCTCGTCGAGCTCGGGGAACCGCGCCTCGCGCACCTCGTCATCCCACAGAAGGGTCTGCATCACCAGGACGCCGTCGCGCACCCGCAGCGCCGCGAGGCGCGTCTTCTGTCGCAGTGCGAACTGCACGATCGCGGTGCGGTCGCTGTCCTCGAGCGTGCGCATGAGCAGCACGTACGCCTTCGTCGATTTCGAGTCGGGCGCGAGGAAGTAGCTCTTCTCGAACATGATCGGATCGACCTGCTCGGTCGGCACGAATTCGACGACGTCGATGTCCTTGCTGCGCTCGGCCGGCAGAGCGGCGAAGTCCTTGTCGGTCAGCACCACGGTCTGGTCGCCGTCCACGTAGGCCTTCTGGATGTTGGCGTACTCGACGGTCTCGCCGTCGATCTCGCAGACACGCTTGTAGCGGATGCGACCGCCGTCCTTGTCGTGCACCTGGTGGAGCGGCACGTCGTGGTCCTCGGTCGCCGAGTACAGCTTGATGGGCACATTGACGAGACCGAAGCTCAGGGAGCCCTTCCAGATGGAGCGCATCCCCCTATGTTCCCCCAGCGATGTGGACGCTGTACACCCCGCCCCGCATCCGATCATTCCCGGCTAGCGTGGCGGCATGGCCGGGTCGGACACGTTCGTCGAGGTGGGCGGTCACAAGCTCAAGCTGACCAACCTCGACAAGGTGATCTACCCCGAGACCGGCACCACCAAGGGCGAGGTCATCGACTACTACTCGCGGGTGGCCGACGTGCTCATCCCGCACGCGCGCGACCGCGCGGCCACCCGGAAGCGGTGGGTGAGCGGCACCGGCACCGCCGAGAAGCCGGGCCAGGTGTTCTTCGAGAAGAACCTGCCGACGTCGGCCCCCGAGTTCCTCACCCGACGCGAGATCCAGCACTCCGACCACGTCAACACCTACCCGCTCGTGAACGACCTCTCGACGCTGGTCTGGATCGCGCAGCAGGCGGCGCTCGAGATCCACGTGCCGCAGTGGCGGTTCGGCAAGGCGGCGCACGATGGCAGCTTCCAGCGCAAGAACCCCGACCGGATGGTGCTCGACCTCGACCCCGGCGAGGGTGCAGGGCTTCAGGAGTGCGCGGAGGTGGCCCGGCTGGTGCGCACCCTGCTGACCGGCATGGGTCTGGATCCGCTGCCGGTCACCAGCGGAAGCAAGGGCATCCACCTCTACGCCCTGCTCGACGGCCGGCAGACCAGCGACGAGGTCTCGGCCGTCGCCCACGAGCTGGCACGCGCGCTCGAGGCGGATCACCCCGACCTCGTCGTGAGCGACATGAAGAAGTCGATCCGCGACGGCAAGGTGCTCGTCGACTGGAGCCAGAACAACGGTGCCAAGACCACGATCGTGCCGTACTCGCTGCGCGGGCGCTCGCGTCCGTTCGTCGCGGCACCGCGCACCTGGCGCGAGCTGGCGTCTCCCACGCTCGCGCACCTCGAGATGGCGGAGGTGCTGAAGCGCGTCGCGTCGAAGGGCGATCTGCTCGAGCCGCTCGCCGCCGGGAGCGTCTGGTCGTCGGCAGAGGAGGCCCTGCAGACCTACCGCGAGATGCGCGACGGCGCGAAGACGCCGGAGCCGATGGGCGGCACGATCCGCATCGCGAGCACGCCGCGCGAGCCGAGCTTCGTGATCCAGGAGCATCACGCGTCGAGCTTCCACCACGACTTCCGGCTCGAGCGCGACGGGGTGCTGGTCAGCTGGGCGGTGCCGAAGGGCGTGCCGACCGAGGGACACGAGAACCACCTGGCCGTCCACGTCGAGGATCACCCGCTCGAGTACGGCCAGTTCGAGGGCACGATCCCGAAGGGCGAGTACGGCGCCGGCACGGTCGAGATCTGGGACCGCGGATCGTACGAGGAGGAGAAGTTCAGCGAGGACGAGGTGATCGTCATCGTCCACGGCGAGAAGCACGGCACGCATCGCCTCGCTCTGATCCGCACCGGCGGCCAGCAGTGGCTGATGCACCGGATGAAGAGCCAGGAGAAGGGCGTCTGGAGCTCGGGACCCGGATCGCGGAAGACCACGACGAGCAAGCCGCTGCGTCGCGCGGGCAAGACGGTCGTCGGATCGCGGATCGGCGGCACGGCGCACGTGCACCCGATGCTCGCGACGGCCGGCGACATCGGCGAGTTCGCGGGCGGAGACGACTGGGCGTACGAGCTGAAGTGGGACGGCTACCGCGCCATCGCGACGCTGCAGGGCGACACCGTGACCCTGCGATCGCGCAACGGCCTCGACATGACGGCGACGTTCCCCGAGCTCGCCGAGCTGCGCGCGGCCGTCGACGGCGACGCGGTGCTCGACGGAGAGATCGTCGCGCTCGACGACCGCGGACGCCCGCGGTTCGAGCGCATCCAGACCCGGTCGGGTCTGACCGCGCCACGTGACGTGGAGCGCGCCCGCCTCTCGCAGTCCGTTGAGTACTACGTGTTCGATGTGCTCTCGCTCGGCGGCGAGTCGCTGGTCGCGCTCCCCTATACCGAGCGACGCGCGCGCCTCCGGTCCGCCGTCGCCGATCGCGGCCCGGTCACCGTGCCCCCGGACCTCGGGGTCGACCTGGCGGCGGCCGTCGCGATGAGCCGCGACCTCGGTCTCGAGGGCGTGATGGCGAAACGCCGCAACAGCCCCTATCGCGAGGGCAAGCGTAGCCGCGACTGGATCAAGCTGAAGCACTCCGAGTCGCTCGAGGTGATCGTGGCGGGCTGGCGACCCGGCAAGGGCAGCCGGGCGTCGACGGTCGGATCCCTGCTGCTCGGCGTGCCCGACGGCGACACGCTCCGCTACGTCGGACGAGTGGGTACCGGCTTCGCCGACGCCGAGCTGCAGATCCTCCGCGCGAAGCTCGACCGCCTGGCGCGTGCGACGTCGCCCCTGACCGGCGTGCCCCGCGAGGATGCGCGCGACGCGCACTGGGTGACGCCGAAGCTGGTCGGCGAGGTGGAGTTCAGCGAGGCCACGAGCGACGGTCGCCTGCGGCATCCGACCTGGCGCGGGTGGCGCCCCGACAAGGACCCCGGCGATGTCGCACCCGGTCAGTAGATGAAGATCGGGATCCAGTCGCGATTGTGCGCGTGAACGATCGCCAGGAACACGAGCGCGTCGAACAGCAGGTGCACCGCGAGCACGTATCCGAGCGACCGCGTCTTGTGGAACAGGAACCCCTGCAGCAGCGCGAAGGGGATCGTGAAGAGCGGCGCCCACTCCCGATAGCCCAGCTCCCACAGGAACGACACGAAGATCACCATCTGCAGCAGGTTCGCCAGCCAGAACGGGAAGTGCCGCTTCAGCAGCACCAGGCAGGTGACGATGAAGAACAGCTCGTCGAACGTGCCGACGGCGTTCACCCCGACGAAGAAGCGCAGCAGCTCGCTGAGGTCGGTGATCTTCGGCCAGTTCTCGTAGGCACCCGAGCGGATGAAGTAGAACGGCAGCAGCAGGTAGCCGAGCAGCGGCGTCGCGAGCAGGTACCCGAGCTCGAGCCGCGACTTCCTCTCGTGCGACCGCCACGGGAAGGTGATGACGCGTCGCCGCAGCACGAACCTGTCGAGCACGAACGGCACCCCGACGGCCAGCACGAGCACCGTGCCGATGCGCACGAAGCTGCCCCACTCGACATCCGCCTCGACCGACGTCGTGCTGACGATGGCGACGCCGATGCCGATCAGTCCGAGGTCGATCGCGAAGTCGCGGTCCCGCAGCCAGCGCCCCACCAGCACCGCGGCGACGAGCGACGCCACGAGGATGGTCAGTCCCGGCAGCGTGAGCCGCAGATAGAACAGCACGACGGCCGAGGCCGACACCCCGATCGCGGGCAGCAGCTTGGCGAAGACGGACCGGCGGTCGAGAGCAGCCGCGACCGGCACGACGGATGCGGCCGTCACCGGCTGATCACCGGCACGCCCGCCACCCGCACCGACGCCTCGAGGTCGAACGCCGCCTGCCCGCCCGCCGGGTCCTCGAGGCGGATCGGCTTCACGTAGTCCCCGGCGAGCGCATACGCCGGACGCGGCCCACGCAGGGTGCAGAGCAGCTGCTGGTCGGGGTAGACGGTGCCGCTCTGGCAGCCCCCGCTGGTCAGGCGGAACGGGATGTCGCCGGTGTTGAGCAGCCGATAGCGGAGCGAGCTGGTGAGGGCCCCGAACAGCTGCACCTCCGAGCCCGAACGCACAGCGAACCAGCCCGCGTTCGGATCCTTCACCTCGACGATCGACACCACGTCCAGCTCGGCTCCGCGGATCTGCCCGTGCGCCTCGATCCCCTCGTCCATGTCTCCCGACTGGAAGACGACGTGGATGTCGTTCACCCCCCGCGTGATCGGCACGGGGAACGAGCACCGGATCGCGCTCTCGATCACCCGGTACTGGTCGGCGCAGACGAACTCGGCCTCGCCGCCGAACGCGTCGGGCGCCGTCAGCCGCAGGGCGTACCCGCCGCGGAACGCCTCGCCGTCGGCTCTGACCGTCACGGTCAGGGTCGTGGGCGCCGCGTTGGCCGCGAGATGCGCCCAGGCGGGTCGCGCGGGGTCGAGCAGCGTGGCCGGCTCGCCCCAGTTGACCACCGTGAGGCTGATGCGCGGATCGCCGCCGACGGGCGTGTCCGCCAGCCTGCTGTCGTCTATCGGCGCTCCCGTCAGCCCGCCGGCGGCGAGCGCGACGGACACCAGCACGGCGGCGGCGCTCGAGAGGGGCATGACAGGCATTCGGCGCTCTAGGTGTTGTCGGATTCGTCGAGGTCCGCCGGCAGCACCGGCAGCTGGATCGCCCCGGTCATGGGCGTGATGCCGCTCAGCCTCTCGGGCGACAGCACGCGGGCGACCTGCTCGCTCGTCATGAGCCCGGCGCCGACCACGAGGTCGGCGATCGACGCGTTGGTCGTGAGAGCCGTGTGCGCGAGGGCTGCGGATGCGGCGTACCCGATGTACGGCGTGAGCGCGGTCACGACTCCGACGCTCGACTCGACCTGCAGGCTGAGGCGCTCGGTGTTGGCCGTGATGCCCTCGATGCAGTTCACGCGGAGGGTGCGGCAGGCGTTGGTCATCCAGGCGAGCGACTGCAGGATGCTGTGGGCGATCACGGGCTCGAAGGCGTTCAGCTGAAGCTGGCCGGCCTCCGCAGCGGCGGTGACCGTCGCATCCGCGCCGATCACGCTGAACGCGACCTGGTTGACGACCTCCGGGATGACCGGGTTGACCTTGCCGGGCATGATCGACGAGCCCGCCTGACGGGGCGGCAGGTTGATCTCGCCGAGACCGGCCTGCGGGCCCGAGGAGATGAGCCGCAGGTCGTTGCAGATCTTGGACAGCTTGACGGCGGCGCGCTTCAGCGTGCCCGAGACGGTCATGAAGATGCCGGCGTCCGCGGTGGCCTCGATGAGATCGGGCGCGGTCTCCTGGCGGATGCCGGTGACCTCCTCGAGGTGGCGACGCACCGCCTCGGCATAGCGGGGATCCGCCGTGATGCCGGTGCCGATCGCGGTCGCGCCCATGTTGATCTCGTTGAGCCACGGGATCACCTCGCTGAGGCGGTCGTAGTCCTCCTGCAGGGTGTGGGCGAAGCCCGAGAACTCCTGGCCGAGGGTCATCGGCACCGCGTCCTGCAGCTGGGTGCGGCCGACCTTCAGCACGTGCGCGAACTCGGTGCCCTTCCGAGCGAACGCACGCGTCAGCAGGGCGTGCTCGGCGAGCAGCCGCTGCACCCCGAACACCATCGCGAGCTTGATGGCCGTCGGGTAGACGTCGTTGGTCGACTGGCTGCGGTTGACATCGTCGATCGGGTGCAGCTCGGAGTAGTCGCCGAGCTCACGCCCCATCATCTGGAGGCCCGCGTTGGCGATGACCTCGTTGGTGTTCATGTTCGTGCTGGTGCCCGCTCCACCCTGGATGACACCCACCACGAACTGATCGTGCAGCTCCCCCGCCACGATGCGCTCGCAGACGGAGTCGATGACCTCGGCCTTCGCGGGCTCGAGCACCCCGATCTCGCGGTTGGCGCGCGCGGCCGCCTGCTTCACGCGGGCGAGAGCTCGCACCAGGTCGGGGTAGTTGTTGATCGCGCGGCGAGTGATCGGGAAGTTGACAAGCGCGCGGGCCGTGTGGACGCCCCAGAAGACGCTGGCGGGGATCTCCATCGATCCGAGGGAGTCGGTCTCGGTGCGGGTCGGACCGCCGCCGGCGAGCTGCTCCGGGGCGCCGTCGGGGCCGGTCGTCCAGACGTTCTCGTCGCCGTGGATCAGCTGCTCGGTCTGGTGATGTGCCTCTGATGCTCGTGGCATCCGGGTCTCCTTCGACTTGTCGGTGGCCCGAGTCTACGGGGGGCCGAAAACGACACACCCCCAGACTGAGTGCCGCGCGAACTGGGAATGACGGGGGCCAGGGGGCCCGCCCTAGCCTGACGATATCGGCGCGATGTACGGGCTGTGGAACGGGTAGATCGTGCATTCTCACCGGATGCTGGGTGCCGTCGCACTCGGTGCGGTGGTGGTGTCAGCGATCAGCTTCGCCGTGGTCGACGTGTCGATCGCGAACGCGAACGGCTGCATCGGGGCGCAGGACGCATGCATCGACCAGGCGATCCCGGTCGTCGCCGTGACCTTCGCTCTCCTCGGGATCCTGTCGCTCGTCGCCAGCATCCTGCCGGCGCGGCGATGGTTCATCAACAGGAGAGAGGACGGCACCACATGAGCGAGCACGATCTCCTCGGAGACGACTGCGACGATCCCTTCTGCGCTCATCTCGCCGACCACTTCGGCGGCGCGGCAGAGCTCAGCGACGAGGAGCGGGCCTGGCGTGCCCAGCACCCGCGTCCGCGCGTCAGCGCCCGGCACCGCGTGCGGCGCCCGCGCTGGGTCCCGCCCGTCGAGGCACCTGCCGCGCGAGCCCTGACGATGGAGCAGCTCGAAGCTCTCAGCGAGCGCTCGCCCCGCTAGAGGCGATCCAGCCCCAGCACCCGCACCACGGCGACGCCCTGCTCAGCCGACTCGGCGAGGTCGACGACGGCTCGGATGCCCCAGTCGTGATCTCCGGCCGGGTCGTCGAGGATCTGCCGCACCGTCCAGGCCTCGGGGCCCTCCTCGATGATGATGCGCGCCGAGCTGCGGGCGTCCGGCCCCGTCCCGATCGTCTCGTGCTCGTCGTAGTAGGCGTCGAGCGCCTCCGACCAGCCCACGTCCGGGTCGAGCGCGACCAGCTCGTCGTCGCGCTGGAGCGCCGCCAGCTGGACGCGCCGCCAGAGCTCGTTGCGCACGAGGACGAGGAACGCACGTCGGTTGGTGACGACGCTCGTGGGAGCGGGAGGGATGACCGGCGCCTCCGGGTCGAGACTCGGGTGCGTGAGGGCCTCCCATTCATCGAGCAGGCTCGAGTCGACCTGCCTGACCAGCTCGCCCAGCCACTCGATGAGGTCGCGCAGCTCGTCGGTCTTCGCCTCGTCGGGGATGGTCTGTCGCGCGGCGCGGAACGCATCCGACAGGTAGCGCAGCACCAGGCCCTCGCTGCGCCCGAGCTGGTAGAAGGCGACGTACTCGCCGAACGTCATCGCCCGCTCGTAGAGATCCCGCACGACCGACTTCGGTGAGAGCGCGAAGTCGCGCACCCAGGGCTGCGACGACGCGAACGTCTCGAAGGTCTGCTCGAGCAGCTCGTCCAGCGGCTTCGGCCAGGTCACCGCCTCGAGCAGCTCCATCCGCTGGTCGTACTCGATCCCGTCGGCCTTCATCGCGGCGACCGCCTCACCGCGAGCCTTGAACTGCTGCTGGCTGAGCACCGGCCGCGGGTCGTCGAGCGTCGCCTCGACGATCGACAGCATGTCCAGCGCGTAGGTCGGCTCGTCGGGGTCGAGCAGCTCGAACGCCGCGAGCGCGAACGGCGAGAGCGGCTGGTTGAGCGCGAAGTTCATCGGCAGATCGACCGCGAGCCGCCACACCCCGTCGACGCTCTCGAGGACCCCGGCCGCGCGCAGCGTGCGGAAGATGCCGATCGCCCTCCGCGCCAGCTCGAACTGCCGTGCGGGCGGCTCGTGGTTGTCGAAGACGAGCGTGCGCATCGTGTCGAACGGATCGCCGGTCTCGCGGGAGAGGACGTTGATCATCATCGCCGAGGTGATCTTCATCGACGAGGCGAGGGTCTCGGGCTGGGCGGCGATCAGGCGCTCGAAGCTCGGCTCGCCCCAGTTGACGAAGCCCTCGGGCGCGCGCTTCTTGACGAGCTTCTTCTTGGCCTTCGGATCGATCCCCGCCTTCGCGGCGCCGCGAGCGTTCTCGATGTCGTGCTCCGGCGCCTCGGCGACCACCTCGCCCGCGGTGTCGTAGCCGGCGCGCCCCGCCCGACCCGCCACCTGGTGGAACTCGCGGGCGCTCAGCTGTCGCATCCGTGTCCCGTCGTACTTGGTGAGAGCGGTGAGGAGCACGGTGCGGATCGGCACGTTGATGCCGACTCCGAGCGTGTCGGTGCCGCAGATCACCCGCAGCAGCCCGCGCTGCGCGAGGGTCTCGACGAGCCGCCGGTACTTCGGGAGCATGCCTGCGTGGTGCACGCCGATGCCCGCCCGCACGAGCCGCGACAGCGTCGCGCCGAATCCGGCCGAGAACCGGAAGCCGCCGATCGCCTCGGCGATGGCATCCCGTTGCTCGCGCGTCGCCACCTTGGCGCTCGAGAGCGCCTGGGCGCGCTCCACCGCCGCCGCCTGCGAGAAGTGCACGATGTACACGGGCGCGAGTCCGTCGGTCAGCAGCTGCTCGACGGTCTCGTGCACCGGGGTCATCGCATAGCGGTAGTGGAGCGGCACGGGGCGCTCGACGCCCGTCACCCGCGCGACCTCGCGCCCGGTGCGCCGCTCGAGGTCGGATGCCAGCGCGTCCACGTCGCCGAGCGTCGCCGACATGAGCACGAACTGCACCTGCGGCAGCAGCAGGAGCGGCACCTGCCACGCCCATCCGCGGTCGGGATCGGCGTAGAAGTGGAACTCGTCGGCGATGACGACGTCGACCTCGGCCTCCGCCCCGTCGCGCAGCGCGATGTTCGCGAGGATCTCGGCGGTGCAGCAGATGATGGGAGCGTCGGAGTTGACGCTCGAGTCGCCGGTCACCATGCCGACGTTCTCGGCGCCGAAGGTCTCGACCAGGGCGAAGAACTTCTCGCTGACGAGCGCCTTGATCGGCGCGGTGTAGTAGCTGCGCTGCCCCTGCGCGAGCGCGGCGGCGTGCGCCGCGACGGCCACGAGCGACTTCCCGGTGCCGGTCGGGGTGCTCAGGACGAGATGCCGGCCGAGCACCAGCTCGAGCACCGCCTCCTCCTGCGCGGGGTAGAGACGGATGCCGCGCTCGCGCGTCCAGTCGTCGAAGGCGCCGACGAAGAGGTCGGCATCCCACGGTGACGGAAGTCGCGAGGTCAGCACCCGTCGAGTCTGCCTCATGCCCGGAAGCCCGCATTTCGGCCGACACGGTCGTACCCCGATCGCGGGTCCGGAGGGCGTTTTGTGCCCGCCTTGGGGTACAGGCGCCTCCCTATCCAGGGTCCCCCATCGTCAGTAACATATGACTCGGATCGGTGAGTCGCACCGGGGGACCCATACATCTAAGGAGCGCGCGTTGGCAGACGATGACGTGCGTGTACCCGCTGGCTGGTACCCCGATCCCCTCGGATTGCCGCAGCTGCGCTGGTGGGACAATCACGCCTGGACCGAGCACACCTCCGACGCACGGCAGCCGATGGTCGCGACCGAGACGACCGCGACGAAGCTCGCCTACGCCGACGACGATGAGCCGGAGTACGCGACCGGCCTCCCGTACGCCGACGACGACGAGCTGCCGGCGACCGACGGCCTGACCCGTCGCGAGCGGCGCGAGCGCGAGCGGCTCGAGCAGGGCGAAGCCGGTGTGCTCGCCCCGATCGTCGAGCAGCCGGCCTTCGCCGAGCCCCTGCTGTCGCTCGAGGCCCCCGAGCGCGACCAGGTGACCGTCGACGAGCCGTCGCCCGCCGAGCGCCTCACCGACTCGATCACCCTCGACGACGCTCCGACGAGCGCACCGTTCGAGCTCGACACCCGGTTCGACGATCTGCTGGGCGAGACGCACACGCCGCGCGCAGCCACCCACCACGTCAGCGAGTCCACCCAGTTCTTCGTCCCCGAGACGGCCGCGGCCCCGCAGTACGCCGGCGCCTACGGCATGCGCTACGAGCTGCCGCCGCCCGCCGACGACTCCGAGCTTCCCGTCGGCACCGGCCCCGCGTGGGCGATCGCCTTCATGCCCCTCGTGATGCTCCTGATCGGCATGCTGTTCCTGGTGTCCGGGCTCGCGGGTCGCGCCTCCAGCCTGTTCGTCGTCTTCATCCTCGGGGTGCCCTACGTCGCGGTCGTCGGACTGGCCATCGCCGACCACAGCATCCTCAAGAAGCGCGGATTCCGTCACGCCGCCCACTGGTTCTGGTCGCTGCTCACGGCGCCCGCCTACCTGATCGTGCGCCTGGCCGGAGTCGTCCGCGAGACAGGACGCGGATTCGGTCCGCTTCTGTCGTGGGTCGGCTTCGCTGCCGCGGCGGCCGCCTCGCTCCTGCTCGTGCCCGGTCTCATCATCGCCGCCGCGCCGCAGACGTTCTCCGAGGCCGCTCAGGTGTCGATCGAGCGCGACGCGTCGATCCTCGGGGCGAGCCTCGACGTCGACTGCCCGGATGTGCCGCCCCAGCTCGTCGGCGGCTCGTTCCAGTGCGCGGCGACCAACGCCGATGGCGAGACGTTCAACGTGACCGTCAGCCTGCAACGCGCCAACGGATGGATCGAGTGGCGCGTCGACAACTGGGGCATCTACTCGATCGCGAGCTGATGCTCGAGCGCCTCACCGCGCCCGATACATCCAGACGGATTCACGACATACCCCGAATGGGGACCTGTCCCACACAGCCTCCACTTTTAGACTTGCCCCATCCACCCGTACCCGCACGACCCGCACCCGAAGGGATGAACGCGTGACCGATCAAGCGACCCGCGTCGTTCCCGCCGGGTGGTACCAGGACCCGGCCTCCGAGTCCCATGTCCGCTGGTGGAACGGCCTCACCTGGACCGAGCACGTCGAGAACAAGCCCGAGCTGCCGGTGCAGCCCGCCGCCTCGACGCCGGCTCTCGCCATCACCGACGAGCGCGTCGCCGCCGCCCGCGCCATGGAGCGCGAGTTCGGCATCAGCACCGCCGAGAACGCGATCATGACGAGCGCCGCCACCGCGGGCATCGCCGGCGTCGACGGTCGCACGGGGCACGCGGCCCAGGGCTCGAAGGCGGGCGCGCTCGTCGCGGCCGACCGGCGTGCAGACGACGCCGACGCCGACGCCGCGTTCGGACGCGCAGCCGCGCCGCGATCGCGCCGCTCGACGTCGACCTCGACCATGGGTGCGATCCTGCTCTCGCTCGTCCCGGCCTTCGCGGTCACCGTCACCCTGGTGAGCGCCTACATCTTCCTGTACATCAAGCCCACCCCGCTCGTCGGACTGGTCGGCGTGGTGTTCATGCTGCTCACGTTCCTCTGGGCCGTCAGCGATCGGCGCGCGCTCGAAGCCCGCGGCATCGACGGACCGTCGCCCGGCTGGTCGCTCGCGCTCCCGTTCCTCGGCGCTCTCGTCTACCTCATCGCCCGCCGGGTCCGCGTGAAGGGCACCTCGCACCTCGTCATCTTCGCGGTGCTCAGCATCGTCGCCATCGGCGGGCCGTTCGCCGCCGCAGCCGCGGGCGGCGCATCCGCGCCCCTCAAAGCGCTGGAGGTGCAGCAGACGGTCTACGCCGGACTGGTCGACACCGATCGCCTCAGCGCCGTGACCTGCCCGGCCTTCGTGGAGAACACGACGCCCGGCTCGGTCTTCACGTGCGAGGGCACACTGCCGGACGGCTCGGCGACCACGGTCTGGGTGAGCATCGACTCGCCCGAGGGCGCCTTCAGCTGGTCGCTCAGCGCTCGCTGACCCGCGCCCGCTGACCGCGGCGCTCACCTCCCCCGTTTAGGCTGGTGGCGATGCGACTCCTGCTGATCCGCCATGCCCAGACGCCCGCCAACTCGAGCGGCGTGATCGCCGCCACCCGTCCGGGGCCGGGACTCACCGAGCTGGGTCTCGAGCAGGCCGCAGCCCTGCCCGACGTGCTCATCGACGACGACATCGCGGCCGTCTACGTGTCGCCGCTGGTGCGCACGACGCTCACGGCGACGCCGCTCGCCAAGGCCCTGGGGCTGCCGCTGCAGGTGCGCGAGGGCCTGGAGGAGATCGAGGCAGGAGACCTGGAGGGGCGCGGTGACCACGAGGCGATCCGCGCGTACTTCGAGACCGTCATCGCGTGGGTCGAGGGCGACCTGACCCGTGCCATGCCCGGCGGGCCCGACGGCGTGGCGTTCTTCGAGCGGTTCGACCGCGCCATCGCCGAGATCGCGGCCGAGAACGAGCCGGATGCCACGGTCGCCGTGGTCTCGCACGGTGCCGCGATCCGCGCCTGGGTGGTGGCCCGCGCCAGCAACCCCGCCTCCGTCGACGAGATGTCGATCCTCGACAACACCTCGATCGTCGTGCTCCTCGGCTCGCCGGAGGTGGGCTGGCGCATCGACACCTGGGCGGGGATGCCGGTCGGCGGCGCGGAGCTCAGCGACGCCTCCGCCCCCGACCCGACCGGCAAGCCCGAGGGCTGAGCCCTACTTGCCCTTCAGATCCTTCCGCAGGATCTTGCCCGACGCCGACTTCGGCACGGCCTCGATGAAGGCCACGGCCCGCACCTTCTTGTGCGGCGCGACGTGCTCGGCCACGAACGACATCACGCCGTCCTCGTCGATGTCGGAACCGTCGCGGCGCACCACGAAGGCCTTCGGGATCTCCTGATCGTCCGCATCCGGAGCCCCGACCACCGCGGCGTCGGTGATGTCCGGGTGCGTGAGCAGCAGCGCCTCGAGCTCGGCCGGGGCGACCTGGTAGCCCTTGTACTTGATGAGCTCCTTGAGGCGGTCCACGATGTAGAACGCTCCCGTGCTGTCGACGGCGGCGATGTCGCCGGTGTGCAGGAACCCGTCGGCGTCGATCGTCTCCGCCGTCGCCTCCTCGCGCCCCAGATAGCCGAGCATCACGTTCGGGCCGCGCACCCAGAGCTCCCCCGGCTCGCTCATGCCGTCGGCGGGGACCTCGATCTCGTCACCGGTCGCGCCGTCCTCGGTCACGGCCACGAGCTTCGCCTCCATGTTTGCGATCGGGAAGCCGATCGATCCGAGCGGCAGCCCGTCGAGGTCGGGCGGCAGCACGTGGGTGACCGGGCTCGCCTCGCTCATGCCGTAGCCCTGACGGACGCGCGTACCGAGCCGCGTGGCGACGGCCCCCGCCAGACCGGAGTCGATGGGCGCGGCGCCCGACAGGATCGCGCGCACGCTCGACAGGTCGTACTGGTCGATGAGCGGATGCTTGGCGAGGGCCACCGCGATCGGCGGCGCGATGAACAGGTACGTGCACTTCTGGTCCTGGATGAGCGTCAGGAACTGCTCCAGGTCGAACTTCGGCATCGTGATCAGGGTCGCGCGCTTCTTGATCGCGATGTTGAGCAGCACGGTCATGCCGTAGATGTGGAAGAACGGCAGCAGGGCGAGCACACGGTCCTCGGGCTCGACATCGAGGAAGGCGCGCACCTGGCAGACGTTGGCGATGAGGTTCGTGTGGCTGAGCATCACACCCTTCGGCGTGCCGGTCGTGCCCGACGAGTAGGGCATGACCGCGACGTGGGTGGCCGGGTCGAAGCTGACATCGGGGGCGGGGTGTCCCTCCCCCAGCAGGTCCCGGAGCCCGGCGTGTCCCTCGGCGCCGTCGAGGACGACGATGCGGTCGGCGGGGATGCCGAGGGCGTCTGCGGCGGCCTTCGCCTGCGCATACAGCGGGCTGACCGTGAACAGGAACGAAGCGCCCGAGTCGCGCAGCTGCGTCTCGATCTCCTCGGGTCCGTAGAGCGCGTTGACGGTCGTGGCCGTCGCGCCCGAGCGCAGGATGCCGTGGAACACCGTCGCGAACGCCGGCACGTTCGGCGAATGCAGGGCCACGACGTCGCCGATGCCGATCCCGCGGGCGGCCAGCGCGCCCGCAAGAAGCTCGATCTGCTGCTTCAGCGCCCCGTAGGTGGTCTCCGCTCCACTCGGCCCGTCGATCAGGACGACGCGCGCCGCGTCATCGGCGCTCAGGTCGGCGAAGAGGAACTCGAAGATCGAGACCGCGGGGATCTCCTCGTCGGGGTACGGACTGCGGATCATGCGATCTCCTTTGATCGGTCTGACTCGAACCCTACGCGCGCGCTCCGGGTGGCGGAACACCGCATGCTCCGTGTCACCTGTGGATCACCCGGCGTGCCCGCGGCCGCGGCGTACGTTCGGCCCATGACCGACCACGACGACAAGCCCAGCGAGGACGAGCCGATCCCGTTCCTGCCCGAGACCGAGCCGAGCGACGCCCCCGGTGCGAGCCCCCTCGACGCCCCGCGCGAGCCCGGCGCCCCCGACCGGGACGGCGAGCCCGATCCCGGTGGAGGCGGCGGAGCCCGAGTCCTCTAGCTCGCATCCTCCTCGAACACGCGCTTGTACCGTCGCCCATCCGGCAGCTCCACGGTCTCGGCTCGCAACTGCCCTCGAGCTACGCGCTGATACACGGCCTGCGCCGTCACCCCGAGCCGAGCGGCCGCCTCGCTGACCGACTCGCCCGGCAGGTCGGAGGGGACGCTGCTCGGCCGAGCCGCACGCTTGCGCCCCGCCGCGTGGCGCTCGACGATCTCGGCGTCCGTGCCCTGCCAGCGCCACTTGGCGGCCGCGGGCTTCAGACCTGCGGACGCGGCGATCGCCTCCCAGCCGGCCCCCGCATCCAGAGCCTCGCGCACCGCGGTCAGGGTGGCGGCGTCGGCATCGAGCGCCGCTGCGGCCTTCCGGATGCCGGCCAGACGACTCAGTGGATCGGCGCTCGCGCCGTCATCGGCGTCGAGCAGCGCGCGGAGGGCGATGCGGCTCTCGTCGCTCAGGAACGGCATGGCGCTGCCCCGCTGATCGCCCGCAAGGAGCCGTCTCGGGCTACTCGCTCGCCTGGAACCACGGCGGGTACACCGAGACCTTGGGCGCGTGCCCTCCCGCGGACTTCAGCGCCGCCTTGACCCGATCCCGCACCTTCTCGTTGGCGACGCCGATGAGGCTCACGTGGGCGAAGTCGAACTCCTCGGGGGCCAGCACCTCGGGCTCGTGGAAGTCGGGGTCGATGGAGTGGACACGACGGATGGCCGGGGCCACCGCATCCAGGCCGATCGCGACGCGGGTGTCGTGCTCGGCCGCATCACGGTCGGAGAGCACGACGTCCGGTCCGATCGCCTCCGCGGTGCTGACGAGGATCACGTAGTCGAGCGGGGATGCCGCGCGCGCTTCGTCCGACCAGTGCGCGCCGAGTGCGCCCGTGCGCAGCTCCTCCCAGCGGCCGGCGTTCGGCGAGAGGAAGAACGGCACGTGCTCTGCGACGGTGCGCCCGGATGCCAGATCGGCGGTCTCGCGCATCTCTCGGGTGATCTTCGAGCTCACGTCGAACGCGGGGGTCGCGCCGGCGCGCAGCTTCTGGTCGGCGAGGATGCCGGGCAGGTTGCGCTCGTGCGTGACGTGGTAGATGCGCTGCGTCGCGAGGTTGAGCATGGGAGTGACGACCGCGGTGGCCGACTTGCCCGAGTGCCGCACGACCTTGGTCGCCCGAGTGCCGGATGCGCGGATCGGCTTGACCACCTCCGGCACCTTCGCCGGCCAGCAGGTGTCGCAGAGACCCTCCTCGAACCCGTGGATGCACTCCGCTGCCATCGTCCTGCCTTCCCGGACGGCTGCGGTGGTGAGTCAGTCGTCCTCTCCAATGTACGTGATGCGGGTGCGACGCGCCCGTGTCTCGTTTCGGTCACGTGCTTGCAAGCGACTCCAGCGCCGAACTATGCTCGCAATTCCGTGCCGATCCCGGCACCTGTCCCGTTGGAAGGAGCGTTGCCATGTCGACCATGAGTACCGGCCCCGCACTGCGCGAACTCTCGCGCGGAAACCAGCAGCTCACGTAGGCACGCTCGTCGTATCCCGACGCTCCGCGCCTTTCATCAGGCTCGGGGCGTTCTTTCATTTTCCGAGCCTCCCAACAGAAACGAAAGGACCATGAAGACCATCACCGACCGGCTGCTCAGCTGGGCGAGCATCCTCGACTCCAACGCCGAGGAGCAGGCTCGCACCACCTCGACGATGCCGTTCATCTACCCGCACCTGGCCCTCATGCCGGATGCCCACCTGGGCCTCGGCGCGACCGTCGGCTCCGTCATCCCCACCCTGCGTGCGGTGATGCCGGCCGCCGTCGGCGTCGACATCGGTTGCGGCATGATCGCCGTGAAGACGCAGTTCACGAAGGCCGACATGGATGCGGTAGCGATCCCGCTCTCTCAGCTGCGCGAGCAGATCGAGCGTGCCGTCCCGCTCTCGGCGGGCGCCCGCAACCGCAAGGTGGTGGCCACCGCCGAGCCTCGCGTGGCGGAGCTCGGGGACCTGGCCGCCGCCTCCGGTTTCGACCCGGCGGCATACGCCTCGTCCTGGGAGCTTCAGCTGGGCACGCTCGGCTCAGGTAACCACTTCATCGAGGTGTCGCTGGATGAGACGGATGCGGTGTGGCTGTTCCTGCACTCGGGCAGCCGCGGCGTCGGCAACCGGATCGCGCAGCACCACATCAAGGTCGCGAAGGCCGAGATGGCGAAGTGGTGGATCACCCTCCCCGACCCGGACCTCGCCTACCTCGTCGAGGGCACGCCTGAGTTCGACAGGTACATCGCCGAGCTGCGGTGGGCGCAGCGTTTCGCCCTGCTCAATCGCGAGGAAATGATGGACCGCGTGCTGCGGCAGCTGTCGGAGCACATGGGCGTCCCTGTCGAGGAGCGGGAGCGGATCAACTGCCACCACAACTTCACGCAGCAGGAGACCCACTTCGGCAAATCAGTGTGGCTGTCCCGTAAGGGCGCCATCTCGGCGCGCGTCGGCGAGCTCGGGCTGATCCCCGGCTCGATGGGCACCGCGTCGTATGTCGTCGAGGGACTCGGCAACCCGGTTGCGCTGCAGTCGTCGCCGCACGGCGCGGGCCGCGAGTACTCTCGGTCGGCGGCGCGGCGGTCGTTCTCGGTCGAGGATCTGCGAGCGGCGATGGTCGGCATCGAGTACCGCGACACCGACGCCTTCGTCGACGAGATCCCGGCGGCCTACAAGCCGATCGACCAGGTGATGGCCGACGCCGCCGACCTGGTGCGCATCCGCCACACGCTCCGCCAGATCGTGAACGTGAAGGGCGACTAATGGATCGCGCCGCTCGCGGGCGCGGGTCCGGGCCAAGAGGCTCGGTCCCGCGCTCGCGGGTGGTGCAGCAAGGCTGCTATGAATAGCCATGGCGATCGACCCCGACGAACAGGATCGCCTGCGCCTCGCGATCTTTGCCGACGTCGAGCTGATGTCGGATCGGAACGGCGGGTACATCTCACGAGCCGACCTTCTCGCATACTCCGTCGAAGGTCGACGCATTGCCCTCATCGATCCCAATCGAGGCATCCGGAATCCGGCGGACTTCGACGAGACCTTGGCGGTCGTCAACTCGTTAGACGGTCCCTATCCTGACCGCATTGGCGACGACGGGCTCCTGAGGTATGCCCATCGCGCGGGCGATCTGGTCGGCGGCGACAACCGAAAGCTGCGCCGGGCAATGGACTCGCAGAAGCCGATCATCATCTTCCGGAAGCCCGCCCCTAACGTCTATGTCCCCATCCTCCCCGCCTACGTCGTTGGCGAAGACCGCCGAGCGGAGCATTTCGTCATTGCCGCTGACAGCTCCGCGTGGAGGTCCTACACTCTCGGCTCGGAGGAGCCACTGATTGACCGTCGATATGTCGCTCAGATGGTCAGGCGCCGAGTGCATCAACCGGTCTTCCGAGCTCAGGTCATCGTGGCCTACGCGTCAACGTGTGCCGTCTGTCGCCTTCGCCATCCAGAGCTCCTCGACGCCGCGCACATCGTGGCGGATCGTGAGGATGGCGGAATCGCCCATGTGACGAACGGCATGGCCTTATGCAAGATTCATCACTCTGCGTACGACAACAATCTTCTGGGCGTATCACCCGACTACAGAGTCCACGTCAATGCGGCTCTCATGCGGGAGGTCGATGGGCCGATGCTCAAGCACGGCATTCAAGAGATGGATGGTGCGGAGCTCACCTTGCCCGCAAGGCCTTCCAACTGGCCGTCGCGCGAGCGCCTCAGCACGCGCTTCGATCTGTTCACTCGCTGACGTCGCCGAAGCTGACCACGGTGGCGTTGTCGCTGCCGAAGACGGCGCGCGCCACCGCATTTCCGCCCACGAGCACCGACGGCAGCCACAACTTCGCGTCGCTCCACATCGCGTCGTACGGGATCTCGGCGACCGGGACCCACCGAGGAACGAGCTCGTCTGATGCACGCACCTCGCCCGTCCACCGGCGGGCTGTCAGCACCCACGACCGCTGACTCCACTCGGGCTTGTCCGGGAACTCGTAGTCGAGGCGCCCGACGACCGTCAGGTCGGCCGGGTCGACCTGCAGACCGACCTCCTCGGCGACCTCGCGGACGGCCGCCTTTGTCGGAGTCTCACCGGACTCGATCTTGCCGCCAGGCCCGACGAGGCGGCCCTTACCGAGCCCGTAGAGCTTCTCGCCGAGGAGGACCTCGTCGCCAGCCGTGCCGGTGCGGAGCAGGTACACAACGCACACCTCGTCGAAGACCATGCGACCAGGCTATGGGCCGATATCCGCGATGGCGGCCTCAGTCGCCTCCGCCTCCGCCGCCCCCGTCTCCCCCGCCACCTGAGTCGCCTCCGCCGGAGTCGCCGCCGCCCCAGCCGCTGTCGCCGCCGCCGAAGCTGTCGCCGCCGAAGGAAGAACCGGCGCCCGCGTCGTCGCCCCAGTCGCCGCCGCTCGCATCCGCGCCGTGATCGCCGCTGTCCCCGGAGTCCGCGTCGCCGTCTCCGGGGTCGTCGCCGTCTGCTTCCGCATCCTGCTCGTCCTGGGTGCCGCTGTCGTCGAGGTTCGGGTCAGTGGCCACGTAGGAGCTGAGGACGGCGTACTGGATCGCGAAGTCGCTCAGGCTGCCGCCATACCAGTCGCCGGCGTCCTCGGGCAGGTAGGGGCTCATCTCGCGCGTCCACCGATCGTCGATGCCCCACAGCACTGCGAAGGGCAGGAGGCGCTCGTACAGCTTCAGCGCCGATCCGCGGTCGCCCTCGTCGACCGTGAAGATGCTGACCCGCTCCGCGCCCTCGGGGCTCTGCAGCATCCGGAACCGCTCCTGCTCGGCGAGCTGCAGGTACATGCGCAAGCCGAGCACGTGATCTCGCAGGCGCGCACCCTCCGGGCTCGGCAGAGGCTCACGCCGGAGCAGGCGCGGCATGATCACCCCGGCCACAAGGCCCGACCCCACGACGGCGAGGATGGTCCACCCCGTCACCTGGTCCGCGATGAGGGAGATGACGAAGAGGGCGATCGCCGCGATCAGGACACCGCCCGCCGCCCGCCGCAACGGCGCGACACCCGACGTGTCGGGCGGCCGCATGAGACCACGATCTCGGATGCTGCGCCGGGCCGCCGCGCGCAGACGCACCAGGGCGGGCGACTCCCCTGTCGCCGCCACGGTCGCCGGGAGGGCGTGCCGCGCGCCGACTTCGGCGGTCGTGCCGAAGAGCAGGCCGACCAGCCGCGTCTCGAGGGGAGAGAGCCCCTCCCTGCTGAGGAGCTCGAGAGTGAAGCGCGTGCCGGTGTCGGCGTCCTCGACCAGGATGCGCAGGACGCGGCGCACGGCCAGGTCGACCAGCATCGACGGCACTCCGCGGCGATCGCGACGCACCAGGGCGGCGGATTCGAGCAGGTCGATGCCGGGCGGCCGATCGTACATCGGCACGATGATCGGCTTCTCGGGTCGCGGCCGTGCCCAGGCGACGGCTGCGACCACCACCACGACAAGGGCCGCCACCACCAGCAGTGCCGCGAGCGCGGGGAAGAGAGCGAACTCCGTCATGCCCTCAGGCTAGGCCGTGATGGTTCCTCAGAACCAGACGCTCAGCCAGGGAGTGGCGGGGGTGGCGAACGCTCGGTGGAGCGCCTCGACGTCGCCGGAGACGAGGCCCGCGGCCGCGAGGGTGCGGGCCGTGGCACCACCGGCGTAGAGAGCGCTGAGGGCGTTCACCGAGAGAGCGGCGCGGAGGGCGTCGGAGCGGGCCTCCACGGGCTCGACAGACGGGACATCGAACGAGCCCGCTGCGAAGCCCAGGGGGTCGGTGACGTCGAGCGCCACCGGAGCGTCGCCGAGCGATCGGGCCGCCAGGACCGCAGGAACGTCCAGCACGCGCAGCCACAGGTGGTCGTAGGTCTCGACCTTCACGGCGCGGAAGTCCGAGATCATCCAGCGCACCGGATCATCGATCGGACGCAGCGGCGCCACGACGGTGCGGACCAGGTCGCTCTCGAGGAGGAAGCGCCACAGGGCCGCGTGCGCATCCGGTGTCGTCGTCAGCAGGTACTCGACCTGCAGGGTGTGATCGGTGAAGGCGCCGGAGCCCTCGATCAGGCGATAGAGCACCAGCCCCTCCGTCTGCCCCGACACCCCCACGTGCCTCGCCGCGCGGAGCGGCTTGGCGACGTCCGGATGCCCGTCCGCGCCGATCTTCTGGTCCCACCTCAGCGACCAGACATCGATCTCGCCGGGGTTCGACGCTCGCCAGGACTCGTGCAGCGGCTCTACCTCCGCGCGCCAGCGTTCGAGCGAGATGAACTCCACTCGGCCCGTCGTCGTCGGTCCCGTCCACCGCACGCGAGCGGTGTCGAAGGTCCAGTCGGCCGCCGGCGCGGCCGGCGCGAAGCCGAACCGCCCGTAGATCGTCGCCTCGCTCACCGTCAGGGTGGCCATCGGGATGCCGAGGGCGACCGCCGTGCGCAGCTCGCCCTCCAGCAGAGCGCGCGCGATCCCGCGACGTCGGTGCGTCGGTGAGACCGTCACCGAGCTGATGGCCCAGGCGGGCACCGTGCCGCCTCCGGGCACCGACAGGTCGGCGACCCACGAGTCCACCGTGGCGACCGGCACCTGCGGATCGGCGATGCCGTCGTCGTAGACACCCGTGGTGCGTCGGTAGGCGACGCCGGGAAGCTGGAGGGCCAGCTCGTCGGCGGTCGGCGTCGGACCGTGGAACCCTCGCCAGGCGGCCTGCTTCCACGCGCTGAACTCCTCGCGGTCGTCGGTGTCGACGAGGGCGTAGCGCAGTCCCTGCGCGGCGAGCGCGTCGCGGGAGGCGGGGTCGATGGGATGGTGCTTGAAGGGCGGTGTCACGCGGACAACGCTAGCGCGGGTCTCGACACGCGCCTCCGGCGCTAGGCGACCGACGGGTCCAGCGGATCCCACAAGACCGCCTGAGCGCGCAGCGCCAGGTCGCGCAGCAGGGACACCTCATCGGAGCTGAACGTGCGCGGCGACGCGTCGAGCACGCACAGGGCCCCGATCCGCTGACCGCCCGGAGCCTCGAGGGGGAAGCCGGCGTAGAAGCGCTTGCCGTCCGGCCCGCCGACCCACGGCATCGATGCCGTGGCGGGGTCGAGCGCGAGATCCTCGACGACGAACGCCCCCCGCATCTGCACGGTGGTGGCGCACACGGCGTCGTCTCGCGACAGGTCGTCGGTCGGCATGTCGCCGACCACGGTCTTCATCCACTGCCGGTCGCCGTCGATGATCGTCAGAGCCGCGGCCGTGGTGCCGAAGACGACCCGCGCCATGCGCACGATGCGCTCGAGCCGGATGTCGGGATCTCGCGTGAGGTGCATGTCGTCGAGGGCCCGCTGTCGCTCCTCCTCGTCGGTGCTCTCGGTCTCGCGGGGTGCCGCCTCCGAGAGCGCGGAGGCGAGCGCGGGCGCGATGTCCTCGGCCCAGCGGGCGTAGTCGACCGTGACCGGGGTGTTGGCGGCGCTGCTCCTCTGCGGCATCGTCACCGTCACGAGAGGGACGAACGTGGCCACGCGCGATCGCGCGCAGGCGGCGATCGTGACGGCGTTCATCCGCCGAGCGTGCTGCGAGAAGATGCGTCGCACCGACGGCGCGCCCATCTCGACGGGGATCGAGCCGAGGATGATCACCGGGGTGCCGATCGGTGCACCCTCCGCGACCGCGGCGAGCACCCGCCTGATGTCGTCGGCCCAGGCCCGGATCGGCCGCAGCGAGAGCAGCTCCCACCCGCCCGCCTGCACCACGATCGCGTCGAACCGGCCGAGGTCGACGTGGCGCAGCTCGTCGGCGGCGCGCGCCGTGTCGAGGTGCCCGAAGCCCATCGCCTCGACATCGGCGCCGCGTCCCGTGCGTGCCGACAGCGCGCGCGCCAGACGGCCCGCGAGCCCGAGCTGGTACGAGGCGACCCCGAGCCCGCGCACGGCGAGTCCGCCGATGATGAGCACGCGGTCGGGATCCGGACCCGACGCGTGAGCGATCGGGGGGTCGTGGGGCACCGGAAGGCGTCCCTTCCGGTTGATGAACGCGGTCGTATAGGCGTAGACGATCGGCCCGTACGCGCGGTGGAGAACCTCGGCGAGCATCAGGTGGCCGACTCCCAGAGCAGCCGCTGCGCCCGCAGTGCGAGACTCCGCAGCATGGCCTCGTCCTCGCGGGTGAAGTGCCGGGGTGCGGGGTCGAGCACGCACAGCGCGCCGATGCGCTGCCCGCCCGGAGCTTCGAGCGGATAGCCGGCATAGAAGCCGGGGGCGTCGGCACTGGCCCACGAGTGCTCGTCGAACGTGGCGTCGGAGGCGACGTCCTCGACCACGAAGATGCCCGGCGTGCGGATCGTGACGTCGCAGAACGCGTCCCGCCTCGCCAGATCGGACACCGGCTCGGGCACCGCCGACTTCGCCCACTGGGTGTCGCGGTCGATGATCGTCAGCATCGCGGAGGCCACCCCGAGCGAATCACGGGCCATGCGCACCACCCGCTCGATGCGCGCATCCGGGTCCCTGCTGAGGTGCAGGTCGTCGAGGGCGCGCTGCCGTGCGGCCTCGTCGACCTCGGCCGCGGCCCTCTCCTTCGCGCCGCAGAGCACGGCGGCGAGGGTCGGCACGATGTCCTGCGCCCACTCCTGGTACACCTTGCCGGTCGCGTCGCCGATCGGGGATCCCGTCGTGTCGGGGGTGAGCTCGGCGAAGTACACGGATCGCGTGGCCACGCAGGCGCGTCGGGTCACGTCGTTCATGCGCGCTGCCCGCCGCTGCATCGCCCATCGGACGGGCGCGGGAGCGTTCATCACGGCGGCGAGCGGAAGCGACCCCAGAACGACGACGGGTGTTCCCGCAGGGACGGCGCGGACGGCCGCGTCGATGACCTCACGGATGTCCTCGGTCCACGCGGCGATGGGCCGGAAGCCGAGCAGCTCGTGGCCGCCGACCTGCAGCACGACCGCGTCGAACTCGCGGGTGTCGGTCTCCTTCAGCGTCTCGACGCACCGGGTGGCGGTGAACCCCGACGAGCCGCGGACGTCGATGTCGACGCCGCGTCCGGTGACGCGAGCCAGCTGCCGGGCGATGCTGCCCGAGAGGCTCAGATCGTACGAGGCGACGCCGATTCCACGAATGGCGAAGCCGCCGAGGACGAGGATCCGGATGGGGTCGGGGCCCGCCGCGTGGACGAGCGGCGAATCGGTCGGCATCGGGAGCTGCCCGGTGCTGTGCACCCGCGACATCGCGTACGCGTACACGGGACGTGCGTAGAGCTGGTGGATGGCACGCTGCCACATCTGCATACCCCCTGATCCGGGCAGAACCCGACCATGGTCAGTGGCGCGGGTGTGTCATCGTCTCCGACTTGTCCACGGTAGGCACGTACGACGCGCGGACGACAGGTAGACCGGTCCGTACACGTTCGTTGCACGGACAGGGAGTGCGGTCAGTGGCTGTTGCGGGCCTGATCGGCGGCTGAGGCCTTCTGCGCCGCAGCTCTCGCCTGCTTGGCTCGAGCCGCATCCGCACGCACCTCGGCGAGGGTGGCCCGCTCCGAGCGCAGCCACTCCGGCTGGTCCTCGAGCAGGGCCTTGATCTCGGCCGTCGTGAGCGGATCGGTGACGCCGGCGCGCGCGAGCCCCGAGTTGGAGACGCCGAGCTTGCGCGCCACCTCCTGGCGCGGATGCGGCCCCTCGCGCCTCAGCGTCGCCAGCCACTCGGGGGGGTCGACCTGCAGTGCGTCGACCGCGTCGCGCGTGATGACCCCGTCGCGGAACTCCTCGGGGGTCGCCGGCAGGTACACGCCGAGCTTCTTGGCCGCCGTCTCGGCCTTCATCGTCTGGGTCTTCGGCGGCTTGGGCTGCTGGCGGTTGTCGGGGCGCTCGTCGGTGCTCTCGTCGGTGCTCACTCTGCCCAGGGTACTCGCGGGTAGCGTGAGGGCATGGCCGTGCCGTTCGTCGTGCTCTTCGTGCCGGGGGTGACTCCGGGCAAGTGGTCTCGCGTCTGGGCCGAGCGGATGCCGCGCCAGCCTCTCGAGCTGCGTCTCGCATCCGGGGAGGAGGCCCTGTCGGCGGTGCGCTCGGGTCGAGCGCAGATGGCGTTCCTCCGCGACGTCGCCGCCGAGGACGACCTGCACGTGATCCCCCTCTACCGCGAGCAGCCGGTGGCGGTCGCGTCGCGGGACTCGGCCATCGCGGCCGCCGACGCTCTGACGATCGCCGACCTCGCGTCCTCCGGCGAGGACCCCGTCGAGGGCGACTGGGCCCAGGCGGTCGAGATCGTGGCGGCGGGATCCGGGTACGCGGTCATGCCTCAGTCGGTCGCCCGCCTTCATGCACGCAAGGACGTGATCGCCCGACCGGTGACCGACGCCGCCGACACCGGGATCGGGCTGGCCTGGCCGGCGGCATCCGTGCACCCCTTCAACGACGTCTTCGTCGGCATCGTGCGCGGGCGCACCGCCAACTCGACGCGCAGCTAGCGGCCGAGCACCTTGTCGATGCTCATGACGAGGATCACGCGGTCGACCGAGTCCGGCGGCGGCACGTCGCTGGGGTTGCCGTACCGGTTCTGCAGCACGACGTAGAAGGCGCCGGTCGGGTCGGGGACCGCCTCGACGAGCGACCCGCGCACCTCGATGTAGGCGAACGGGTTCTCGGGGTCGGTGATCGCGTAGCTCATCGCCGGGTTCTGCTGCAGGTTCTTGAACTTGCCGCGCTTCGTCGTGTGCGTGAAGCGGATCACCCCGGCATCGGCGTCGTACTGATGCCACATCGGATTCACGTGCGGCGTCCCGTCCGGGCGGACGGTGCCGAGGAAGCCGTACGTCGGCTCGGTCAGCAGGGGCAGCAGGGCGTCGGGGATGTCAGCGGTCATGCCGACATGCTCTCAGACGAAGCGGACGGCGTCCTGCACCCGGGTCCGCACCTCGAACAGGTCGGTTCCGCCGACACCCACACCGGGGAGCCCGGTGCGCACCAGGTCCACCAGCCGTGGCCGCTCGACGAGGAGGGCCTGGGCACCCCGCACCGACCCGAGCGACACGACGCCGTCGGGCGAGGCGCCGTCCGGCACCACCACGACGACAGCCGAGAACTTGACCCGCGCCAGCCGGGCGAACGCCCGAGCCCGCACCGACAGCTCGTGCACAGGGCGCTCCCCCTGCCCGAGGGCGGCGCCGATGACCTCGCCGCGCTTCACCTTCACCTCGTCGCCCCAGTCCTCGCTGAGCATCGCCCAGAGACCGGTGGGGCCGAGCACGATGTGGTCGAGCTTGCCCAGGCCACCCTGCGCCGGAGCACCGTCCACTCCCTGCGCGCTCGCGGGCGCTCGAGGATCCGTGAGGACGTCGTGCCACACGGTGAAGCCGATGCCGAGGGTCGCGAGCGCGCGCGCGGTGTCCTCCTCGGCGACAGCCGCGGCGAGCAGGTGGCGCACCGCCTGCGGCGCCGTGCGCAGCATCGCCGGGTCGTATGGGTCGGCGAGGGTGACGCCCCGCCCCGCCCACTCGGCGACCTCGTGCAGGTACTGCTCGCGGTACCACCCACCGGGATGCCCGTGAGATCGAGCCTGCGGGCGCGAGTCGGGGCGCTTCGGCGGGGGCGCAGGGGCCCAGGTCGTCTGCTCGCCGTCCGCTGCCCGGAACCCTCCACGGTCGTAGGCTGCACGCGCTTCCGGCGTGCCGACCTGATCCCAGGCCCGCTGGACCGCGTGGAACTCGGCCGCGACGCCCCCGGCATCCGGATGCGTCTGCCGCAGCCGGCGCCGGTACGCGCGCTTCAGCTCGTCGTCGTCGGCCGTCGCCGAGACGCCGAGCACCTCGTAGGGCGAGGCGGCGAGGGGGCTGGGCACCGGACGATGGTATCCGAGCATCTATCCTGATTCGGTGAGAGCGCGGCTGCGACGGGTGCCCTGGTGGGGCTGGACTCTCGGCGGCGTCGTCCTGGTGGTCGCGCTGGTCGCGGGCGTGGGCGGATTCGGCGAGACGCCTGTCACCAAGGTGCCGACGATCTCGCTCGGCGACGTGTACGAGGGCCGACAGGTGGACTCGAGTGTCGAGAGCATCGAGCTCGCCGCGGAGGCGCCCGGCTCCGTGCTGTCGGACGAGGGCGGCCAGGTCGCGATCGCGACAGTGACGCTGACCAACCACGACGACTCCCCCGTCCAGATGAGCACCATGCAGCTGATGCTGCTGATCGAGGACATCGACTACGTCGAGCTCGCCGAGCAGCAGGTGGTCGCGCGCGACCTCGGATTCTCCTCGGTGCTGCAGCCGGGGTTGCCCACCGAGGTCCTCTACCTCTGGAACGTGCCCGCCTCGGTCTCGACCGACGACCTGGCCATCATCGGGCTGCTCGAGTCCGTGCCCGACACCGACAGCCTGTACGGCGACGGCACTCTGAGCGAACCCCTGGCGGTCCGCCGGATCGAGGTCGCCTTCGATCGCGACGCGCCCCGTGCGGGAGATTCGCCGTGAGGGCCGGGCTGATCCGCGCCGCGATCGCCGCCGGACTCGTCGTGGCCGCCGGCGTCGTCCTCGCCGCCTCGCCGGACGATGCGGAGGTCGCCGACATCATCCGAGTCGACGGCGAGGTCGGCGACACCGTCACGGGCCGCGTGCAGATCGTGCGCGTGGACGAGGTGCGGGCGGCGGAGACTCTCGGCTACCGGAGCTCGAGCGAGGGGGTCGACACGCGCACCGAGGGCCTGTGGCTCGTGGTCGACCTCACCGGCATCGACAGGCTGACCACCAGCACCTTCCGATGGGCCATGCTCGAGGTCGGAGATCGCACATTCAGCGCGTTCCTCGACCAGCCCACGCCCGAGCTGACCACCTTCGGCCCGGAGCCCGGCATCCCCTATCGGGGTGCGCTGGTGTTCGAGCTGCCTCGGGACGTCCTCGATTCGGCCGGCGCAGCCGACGCGCGCCTCGTGTTCCGCACCAGCCCCTTCACGCTCGCCGAGGGCGTGCCCGTGGTGCGCGTGGATCTCGCGGAGCTCGCTCTCGAGGCGCGGGCCGACGTCTCGGGGCCGACGACGCTGTCGTTCGAGGAGGCGGACCTCCGATGAGGGCCAATCGCATCGCGCTGCTCTCGCTCGTCGTCCTGGTGCCGCTGAGCGCCGGCATCGTCGCGGGACTGCCTCTGCTCGACGATGTGACCTACGACCCGCAGCCGACCGACACCGTCGCCGTCGGGGACAGCGCGACGAGCGCCTACGGACCGACGTTCACCGTGGACGGCAGCGTGGATGTCCAGTCCGACGTCGCCGACGACATGTCGCTGATCGGGGTGCTGGTCACCCTGGACCCCGGCGACCTGAGCCCGGAGGAGGTCGACGCCCTCCTGATCCCGGTCACCCTGACCGACGAGGGGCCGGGCGGATCGGGCGAGCGGGTGTGGGATCTCGCGAACGATCCCGAGAGCCTCGGCTGGCGCTATCTCGAGGACACCCGTCGGTTCATGGACCTGACGGAGGTCACGGGCCCGACCCAGTACGAGCTCGTCTTCTACGCGCCCCCCGGCACCTACCAGCAGGCGACGCTGCGCATCGGCGTCAGCGAGCCCGACTTCGAGGACTTCGGCGACGGCGGTGGCATCGACCTCGGCCTCATCGAACCGGAGATGCGGTTCGCCCTCGACTACTCCCAGGATCCGTCGTAGCCTCGGCAGCCGCAGAGGCGTCCGCGACGTCGGCTCGCGTGCGCCATGCCCCGAGGGCCGAGTCGAACGCCGAGCCGATGACCGCGACCCGCACCGGCTCGACGAGGGTCAGGACGACCAGGTAGAGCAGGCTCTCCCAGACATTCCAGAAGAACTGGTCGTGCGGCCCGACGACGCGGTGCGCCACGAGCAGGAGCCACTGCCCGGCTGCGTGGACGATGGCGTAGGCGAGCACGTAGGCGGCGAGCCGCACGATGCCTGCCCGGCGGATCATTCGAGCGGCGGTGATCAGCGGGCGCCCCAGCTCGTCCCAGCCCTCGGCGACGATGCGCGCCTGGTGACGCACGAGCCGCGGGGCGCGGGCGAGCCGGGTGCGTGCGGCGACCTCCAGGCGCACGGGCACGACGCGCCGATCCGCGATGCCCGCCAGCGCCCGCGTGTAGATGACGCCCGCGATGAGCAGCCAGGCGAGGGGCAGAAGCACGAGCTCGGTGAGCAGCGGGATCAGGGCGTCGAGGCCGTCGATGGCGAGTCGGAATCCGTTCCACGCGTCGCGCAGACCGTCCTTCAGACCGAGGTACCACGTGACCACGTTCCGGGTCATCACCCACTCGTACACGCCCGCGAACGCGACCTGGATGCCGCTCACGGCCACGAAGACCCAGGTGGCCTCGAGGTAGATCGACGTCAGGGTCACCCACTTGGGCAGCCGTGACCCCAGCCGCTTGATGAGCACCCGCAGCGCGAACGCGCTCACCACGACGACCGCCACGAGCACGCCGTCGTTCTGCAGGGAGAGCCCGTCGCCGTCGGCACCGAACGAGTAGCGGTACGCGGCGCGGGCGTACGCGCCGAGGTCGTCCTGGAGCCCGCCGATCAGCGCGTAGAGGGTGAAGAACGGCACGATGGATGCGATCAGCAGGTCGCCGAAGTCGCCGACCGCGGCGCGGACGCCGCGCCGCTCGATGACGACGCCGTAGTCGTCGTGACGGCCCGACAGACTGCGGTAGGCGTGCAGCTCGCTGCGCAGCGCCAGGAACATGCCGACGTAGGACACGAGGCGCGCGAGCACCGCGATCGGCACCAGGAGCAGGGCGGCGAGGGCGCTCTCGGGTCCGATGGGCGCGGCGATCGCGAGGACACCGGCCCGGACGGTCTCTCCCGCCAGGTACCAGGCCACGAGCTGCGGGGCGACCCGCGCGAGCGTACGCGGGAACCGGCGGAGCTCGGACAGCATGAGGAGAGTTTACGGATCGGCTGAGGCGGGCGCGCCCGGATTCGGGGTTATGGTCGAAGGGTGATCCCCGCACCCGACAACCACCCTGGTGAGGCACCCGGCGTCCTCCGCCGGGCGAGCCTCGAGGTGCTGCGCGCCGAGGCCCTGGACGAGCTCAGCACCGTCGTCTTCGAACGGCTCCGTGCCGGCGAGGACCCGTGGGCCTTCATGGAGCAGATCCCGTCGGTCGACGAGCTCGTCGTTCTCACCCTCCGCGCCGAGCTGATCCGCGCCGACAACGACCGCATGCCGGATCGAGCGGTCGACTGCCGCATGCTGCGCCAGATCGCGCTCGCCTACCCCGGCCTCACGAACACTGTCTGGTCGATGATCGGCCGTCATGAGCGCGACAGCCGCGACAATCGCGCGAGCGCATGACCGCCGCATCCGCGCCCTCGTCCGCCGACGCGGCCATCCTCGCGATCCTCGAGTTCCACCCCGACGGCGGAGCGGTGCTGGGGCACCGGGTCGTGCCGCCCGCCTCAGCCCAGCTGCAGGTCCTCGACCTCGCGGCCACCCGCGGAGACGGCATCTTCGAGACGATCAGCATCGGCGGCGGCCGCCTGCAGGCGCTGCGGCCGCACCTGCGCCGCTTCGCCCACTCGGCCGCGATGCTCGACCTCCCCACCCCCGACCTCGAGGGCTGGCGTGACGTGGTCGTCGACGTCACAGCACTGCTGAACGCGACGGCGGGAGAGGTCGCAGGCACCCCGGTCGACGAGGGCTTCGTGAAGATCGTCCTGACGCGTGGCGTCGAGGGCGGGGATGTGCCGACCGGCTGGGCCTACGCGACGGTCTCCCCCGACTTCTCGCCGGTGCGAGCCGACGGCGTGAGCGTGGTCCTCCTCGACCGCGGGTACCGGCACGACGTCGCGCAGACCGCGCCATGGCTGCTCACCGGCGCCAAGACGCTCAGCTACGCCGTCAACCGCGCCGCCTACCGCGAGGCCTGGCGTCGCGGGGCAGACGACGCGATGTTCGTCAGCTCCGACGGATACCTGCTCGAGAGCCCGACCGCCAACCTGCTGCTGCGCATCGGACGTCGGCTCGTCACCCCGCGCACCGACCTGGGCATCCTCACCGGCACGACGCAGGTCGACCTGTTCGACTGGGCGGCCGGCGAGGGGTACGAGACCGCCTACGAGCTGCTGACGCCCGGCGACCTCGCCGCGGCCGACGCCGCTTGGCTGGTGTCGAGCGTTCGGCACGCGGCCCCGATCCGCTCGATCGACGGCGAGGAGAAGACGGTCGACCGAGAGCTGACCGTCGCGCTCAACGACTTCCTGCGGTCTCGCACGGAGTAGGCATGCCAAGGGTGCTTGGCTAGCTCGCACCTGAAGAGCCGGAGTCGCCGCCCCGCGAGTCGTCGTCGGACTTGCCCGACTGCGTGAACGCGATGCCGAAGGCCACGCCGATTCCGGCGCCGATGGCGATGCCGGCTCCGATGTTGTCCATCGCGACCCCGAGCGAGACGCCGATCGCGATCCCGAGCAGCAGACCGGTGATCCACCCCGAGCTGCGTCGCGACGATGCGCGGTCGGATCCCGGTGTCTCAGCCATGATCCGAGGGTAGGTCGTCCGGCTGGACAGCGCCCGAATGCGTCGGGCCGGGAGGGCACCGGGGGTTAAAGAATACTGGCGGCGGGGTCTCGTCCCACGATCCTCATACCCCCGTATTCGGAATCGGGCTCTGACGAGACCACCGCCGCCGCTAGTCCCCCAACTAGTGCACTCCCGAGAGTAGCCAGGCACCCCCACGCTGTATGCCCCCATTGCGGGTGTCCGCACCGATGCGGACACAACGGGGTACAAGGATTCGGCGTACGAAAGGCCCCCGCTGCCGCGTTCCCTCCGGCTTGCGCCGGGTGGTTCGTCGAGCCGCGAGGGCCTTTCTGTTACATCCGCGGCTTGCGCCGCTTCCGTGAACATGAAGTTACTCCCGGCTGAACAGAGGCCGCTAGCCGTGAAGTCTCGCTAGATGGTTGAAGCTTCTGACCCCTTCTGGGGCCAGCCGTCCAGGCTCAGCGGGGCCGGGATCCGAATACCGTTGTACCGGCGTGGTTTCCACTCCGTTCATCAGCGTCTGATTCGATTGGCCCGTGATCGTGCGAACAGCCGAATACCCGAGGCACGACCACTTCCTCGTGCACATCAGCGACACGCACCTGCTCGCCGGCGCGGGCCGCCTGTACGGCAGCGTCGACAGCGAGCGCCACCTCCGCGGCCTCTTCGATGAGCTCGAGTCGTCGCAGGGGCGACCCGAGGCCCTGATCTTCACCGGCGATCTCGCCGACAAGGGCGAGCCCGATGCCTACGAGCGCCTGCGCCGCATCGTCGAGCCCGCCGCGGCCCGGCTTGGTGCCCAGGTGATCTGGGCGATGGGCAACCACGACGACCGGGCGGCATTCCGCTCGGCGCTGTTCGGCGAGCAGCCTTCGACCCGCCCCGTCGATCGCGTGTACGACGTCAACGGTCTTCGGGTGATCACCCTGGACTCCACGGTGCCCGGCCACCACTGGGGCGAGGTGACCGGCGACCAGCTGGACTGGCTCGCCGAGGAGCTGTCGACGCCCGCGCCCCACGGCACGATCCTGGCCATGCACCACCCTCCGGTGCCGGCGGTGCTCGACCTCGCCGTCTCGGTCGAGCTGCGCGACCAGCACGAGCTCGCCGAGGTGCTCGAGGGGAGCGACGTGCGCAGCATCCTCGCCGGGCATCTGCACTACTCGTCGATGGCGATGTTCGCCGGCATCCCGGTCTCGGTCGCCACGGCCACCTGCTACACCCAGGATCTCAACGTGCCCGTCGGCGGCACCCGCGGCCGCGATGGTGCGCGCGGCTTCCACACCGTGCACGTCTACCCGAGCACCGTGCTGCACTCGGTCGTCCCTCTCGGCAGCTACGCGCCGCTCGACTACATCGACGCCGAGGAGAGCGCCCGCCGGCTGGCGGCGCAGGGGATCCGCATCCCCGCCTCGACGACTCCGCGCGTCAGCCCGGAGCCGCCGATGACGATGCCGCTCACCCTGCCGGTGCCGTAGCGCCCCGGATCAGACGGCGTCGCGATCGGCCGTCGCACCGGCGCCGACCTCCCAGGGAGCCGTTGCCGGGTAGTACCTCTCGAGGAAGGACCGCACGTTGGCGGTGCGCTCCTCGACCGGGATCTCGGGCGCGCTGCCGTCGTTCAGGCAGAAGAAGTCGTAGCGGCGGTCTTTGAGCAGGTGACGCATCTGGCCGGATGCGGACGCCAGCGTGGTCTCGACGTACAGCATGCGGGCGTCGGTCTGCGTGACCGCGCGCCCCGTGAACAGCGCGTAGTAGTGGTACAGCGAGTTGGTGACCGAGATGTCGGTCGCGGCGCGGAACGGGCTCGCCGCGGTGCGCCGGAAGTCGTCGGGGAACTCCGTCTCGAGCTCTTCCATCACGCTCTTCCGCAGCGGCGCGGCGGAGTGCTCCAGATGGCGCGTGATGGTGCGGCCGAAGCGCTCGCGGAGGAGGGCGCGGTTGACGCGCGCGGCGTTCTCATACCCGCTTCGCTCGGGCGAGCTGTCGCCGAGACCGATCCGGGTGGTCGCCTCGACGAAGCGCGAGACGCCCCCGGGAGAGAAGAACAGCTCGGGCGCCACGGGCCGACCGAAGAACATGTCGTCGTTGGAGTACAGGAAGTGCTCGCTGAGGCCGGGGATGCGGTGGAGCTGGCTCTCGACCGCGTGCGAGTTGTAGGTGGGCAGGGTGCTCGGATCGGCGAAGAACGTCTCGCTCGGCATCATCGTCACCCGAGGGTGGTCGGCCAGCCAGGCCGGACGCGGCGAGTCGGTGACGATGTAGATGTTGCGCACCCACGGAGCGAACACGTAGACGCTGCGGAGCGCGTACTTCAGCTCGTCGATCTGCCGGAATCGCGCCTCGGAGTCGTCGCCGTCCCCGACGACGTAGCTGCCCATCCGCCGCGCGCGCTCGCGCTGGAACTCGACGTCGGTGCCGTCGACCCACGAGAAGACCATGTCGATGTCGAAGGTGACGTCGCCCGCGTGCTCGTCGAACATGCCGACGAGGGTCTGCCAGGTCGCGCCGAAGCGCTCGACCGAGGTCGCGACGGCGTCCGCTCGCGGCAGACGACGACGCGACAGCGCGTTCTCGCGCGGAGCGATGAGCTCGATGTCGCCGAATCGCCAGAACTCGAGGAACACCGCGGATGCGACGGCGCGCCACAGCCGGCCGGCGTCGGTGACGCGACGTCGGTAGAGCCTGATGACATCGCTCTTCCGGGTGCCGGGCAGCCGACCGTCGGCGACGAGCACCTCACGGGCCTTGCCGCCCTCCCCCTCGGCACGGGCGTACAGCGGCTCGTCGGCCGCCGCAGCCGTGAGCGCAGCGGCCACGTCGTCGCGGCGCGCCCGATCGACGGCGAGCACCGGGCGGGCGTCGGCACCCCGGATGAGGAGGTGAGCGATGCCCGCGGCGTCGAGAGCTCTGCGCACGAGCAGCACGTCGTCGTGCATCGCGCTCAGAGGCGTCGCCGTCGGGTCGAGGAGGGCGAAGCGGTCGCGCTCGGTGACGATGTCGGCCCGGTCGCGCAGTCGCGCGCGCGGGTTCGACCAGACGAGCTCGAGGTCGCTGGTCACTCGGCCCCGATCGCGTCGGACAGGATCGTCACGAGGGCGGCCAGCTGCACCGAGCCCTCCACGGCGGTGTCGACGTCGATCCCGTCGAGAGCGCGCGCGGCGAGTCCCGCCTTCGAGTCGATGAGCTCCGAGATGCGGCCGTCGATCGTGCCGGCGGCGATGATGCGCCAGGCGGTGACCGGCAGACCCTGCCCGATGCGATGCACGCGGTCGATGGCCTGCGTCTGCTCGGCGTTGGTCCAGCTGAGCTCGGCGAGGACGACGTTGGACGCGGCCTGCAGGTTGATGCCCACGCCGGCCGCCGTCAGCGAGCACACGGCGACCGCCACATCCGGATCGTTCGTGAACGCGTCGAGTGCGGCGGTGCGCGCCTTCGTGGTCTGCTCGCCCCGGATGCTGACGGTCTGCAGCCCGGCCGCGGCGAAGTGCTTCTCGGCCGCATCCATCACGTCGATGTGCTTGGCGAAGAACACGACCTTGCCGACGTTGCGCGCCAGGTTGACCGTGTAGTCGGCGGCCGGGGTCGCCTTGGCCTGGCCGATGCGCCGCACGAGCGCGAAGACGTTCTCACCGGTCTCCGAGCCCTTCGACTCCTCGACCTCGGCGGCCGCCACCAGACGGATGAGGTCGTCGCGCTCGGAGTCCGGGCGGGCGGCGGCGAGGCGGCGGTAGCGCTCCACCAGCCGGGCGACGAGCGCGGCCTCGGCGGCCTTGATCGAGCGTCCCGACTCGCCGTCGAGCTCGACCGGGATGTCGGCGATGCGTCGCGCGGGGATGTCGGCCGCGACATCCTGCTTCTTGCGCCGCACGATGCCCATGTCGACGACCGCGCCGCGCGCGGCCGCGAAGAACCCGGGCTCGCCCGGGCTGAGCTCGGTCTCCTCCAGCTTCCGCATCAGGCGCGGCATGGGCTTCTTGTCGTCGATCCAGCCGAGGTACTGCCAGATCATGCGGAAGTCCTCGATCTGGTTGATCAGCGGCGTCCCGGTGAGGGCGATGAAGAGGGCGTCGGACTTGGCGGCGCGGATGCTGCGCGAGATCGCGAGCACGTTCTTCGAGCGCTGCGACTCCTTGTTCTTGATGAAGTGGGCCTCGTCGACGACCATGCCCTTGAAGCCGCGGCGAGACAGCCAGGCCGCGTGCCGGTCGAGCACCTCGTAGTTGACGATCACGACGTCGGCGAACGCGTCGATGTCGTCGCCGTCGCCGTGCACGACGGTCGCCGTGCGCGACGGCGTCCACTTCTCGACCTCACGTGCCCAGTTGACCTTGACGACGTTGGGGACGACGACGAGCAGGGGATACGACCCGGTGACATCGGCCGCGAGCAGGGCCTGCGCCGTCTTGCCGAGGCCGGGCTCGTCGGCGAGCAGGTAGCTGCGGTGGCCCGTGCGGGCGCTCTCGACGAATCGGGCCTGGTGGATCATCAGGTCGAGTCCGCCGGGCGTCTCGCGCGTGCGCGGGGCCGGCAGGTTCATGGTGGCGGCTCCCCCGCCCGCCCCGAGCTCGAAGCTGCGGAACAGCGGCTCGATCAGCTCCCAGTTGGCGAGGCGGCCCTCCGTCGACGCGACGAGCGCGACGTTGCTGAAGTCGGGCGCGAGGAACGGGTTCGACATCTGGTACTGCCGCACCGACTGGGGGACGACGTGGCGCTCCTCCTCGGCCGGCTTCACCGGCGCCTCGGTGATGACGACGAGCTCCTCGGGGCTGAGCTCGGTGCCCGCCTCCATGAGCATCGCGCGACGCACCTCCTGCGCCGCCGGGCTGAGCGGCGACGTGTCGGTCAGCAGCTGAATGAGCGAGGTGTCGCGGGAGGCGGACTTGGCCATGATCGTGGCGATGCCGTCGAGCCGCGTCAGCTCCTTCGTGCGCTCCGAGTCGGTGAGCGACGTGTCGGACTTGATGCGCGTGCGCTCCTCGCGGGCGAGCAGCGCGGCGACGCGGAACCGCACCCGGTTGGCCGGATTGACCTTTCCGCGCTCGGCGGAGTTCTCGATGGTGCGCACGGTGCGGGCGAGCACCGGGATGATGCCCGACTCGTCCTGGTGCTGACGCCGACGCTGCTGTGCTGCCGGACGCTTGGTGCCGCTGCGCTGCCGGCGGGCAGACCCTGCGGACGATTGGCCGGATGTGGCCATGCTGCTCCTCTGACCCGCTCCGAGTGCGGAGGACCCCGGACGGATCGTGCTGTGGTGTCGTCGACACCTGGTGATCCAGTGCGTGCATTCCGCAGGTTCCCAGACCCGGTCTTCGACCGGTGGGGCGGATGCGTGCCCATGCTACACGACGCGCTCTCGTTCAGCGCGGATCACCGTCTCCGCCGCGGCGTCACACGTCCGGCATCACCCCGCTCTTGACCGGCTCGGCGTACACGACACGGTTGTCGGTGTAGTGGCCCGAGGCTCGATCGAACACCCCGCCGCACGTGATGAGGCGCAGGCTGTCGGACAGCGATGCCCCGAAGACGCGCGCCGTGGGGAACTCGGACTTGGGGTAGTCGGCCGTCTCGGTGACCCGGTAGCGGTGCTGGCGACCGTCGGCGCCGGTGACCGTGACCAGGTCGCCGACGACCAGCTCCTCCAGCCGCGCGAACACCGCCGGTCCGGTCGCCGAGTCCACGTGCCCGGCGATCACGGTCGGACCGATGCCGCCGGGACGTCCGCCTCCGGTGAACCACCCGACCCGTGAGAAGTCCGTGGGCACCTCCATCGAGCCGTCCGCCTGCAGTCCGAGGTCGATGAGCGTCTCGTCCAGCCCGATCGACGGGAGGGAGACGGCCACCGGGGCCGCTGCCGCCGCGGGTGGGGCGCTCGGAGGAGCGGACGCCGCCGCCGTCGGGGTGGGTGCGGGTGTCGCGACAGCGGACACCTCGCGCGGTACGGCGGCAGCGCATCCGGTCAGGGCGCCTCCGGTGAGAGCGATCGCCGCCGCCGCGACGATCGCCACTGGAGCGAGGCGCGGACGGAGGTGCGGCGCCCGCGTGCGAGACGGTCGCCGCTCCCCCGTCCGCGTCGTCATCAGAGCGCCGACGCCGTGCGGCGACGGTAGAGCAGCACGCCGCCGACGGCCGCGACCGCGGCGACGCCGGCTCCGGCCAGCGCGACCTGCGCCGTGGTGCCATCAGACGCGGCGCTGCCGGATGCGACGCCACCGGTCGCCATGCCGCCTCCGCCGGTCTGGACGCCGCCGGCCGGGATCGCCGTCAGCTGACCGCGGACGACGCCCGCCGGGAACAGGACCGTGTGTGCGTCGCTGGCGAAGCCGGCGGGGTTCGCCTCGATCTGGGCGAGGGTGAAGCCCGTTCCCGTGTCGGCACCGTTGGTCACGATGCCGGTGGTGAACGGCCCCTGGAGGCAGCCGGACGAGGTGCGAGGCCCGTCGCCGACGGGTGCGGGGTTGGGGAAGGCGATGCGCGGCGGCCCGGGCTGGCCGAGGACGGCCTGGTGGATGTGGGTCGCCGTCTTCGCGGGTGACATGTAGTCGCCGCTCACCCCGGTCAGGGTGATGTCGTAGCAGATGATCTCGAGGTCGGAGTTGATGCGGTACGTGAACGTGCCCGCTGCTCCGGGCTGACCGGGAGTCGCGACACCGTCGTTGTTGATGACCGCTTCGGGGGTCGCGATGACCGTGAACGCGCTCGTGAACGACGACGGCGCGGGCACCTCGGTCTCGGCGTAGGCGGGCGTCGCCGCTCCGGCGACGACGAGTGCGGCGAGCGCGACCCCTCCGATGGTCAGGGGGCCGGCCAGTGACTTCTTCGACATTGTTTCCTCCGCGTGCGTTGGAGACCGGGGGTGGTCTTGCAGGGCTGTACCGGCCCGACGCCGTCGGCGTTCAACGGGATGCGAGATTCGTCACGAGAAATCTCCGGCGGGTCGAACGCGGGACGCCTCCGCTCCGTATCCCCTGACGACGCACCCTCACGGACTACGTATGCTGACAGGAGCCGCCATGACCGCCGCACCACTCGGCGCGTCCCTCGCCGACGGGAGCCGGATCCGCGTGTCCCTGTTCGGATCATCGCGCCGCGGCGCGCGGCGACGCTCCGACGGCGCCGACGATCGGCTGCGCATCGTCGACGGCGTCTCCGAGTTCGACCTCGCGGCCGCGTTCGACCGTCACGGCTCGGCCGTGCTCGGCTTCGCGATCAACGCGCTGCGTGATCGGCCGCTGGCCGAGGACTGCGTGCAGGAGACCTTCCTGCGGGCATGGCGGGCTCGCGACAGGTTCGACGCGGTGCGGGGCAGCGAGCGCACCTGGATCTTCGCGATCGCCCGCAACGTCGTCATCGACGCCGCGCGAGCTCGACGCGGGGACGCGACCTCCGACGGCGAGGACGCCGAGCGAGCCGACGACACCGCACCCTGGGATCCGCTCGAGCATCTGGCGCTGATCGAGGGCCTCGCCCTGCTCAGCGAGGATCACCGCAGCGTCCTGACCGCCGTGCACCTCGGCGGCTACTCCTACGCCGAGCTCGCTCTGGCCACGGGCGTGCCCGTGGCCACGCTCCGCAGCCGGGCGCACTACGCACTCCGGGCGCTTCGCGCCCACCTGGAAGAGAGGGAGCCGTCCGATGGATGACAGCGCGAAGGACGACGACCGCGAGCTGGAGCGCGACATCGCCGAGACCCTCGGCGGACTCCCGTCCTGGGACGCGACCGCCCCCAGCACCGAGCTCCGGGACAGGGTGCTCAGCATCGACAGCTCAGCGGCCCCTGCTGCGCCCGCGTATCCCGTGGGGGACGGGCGTCGCCGGCCCGTCTGGACCCTGGTCGCGGCGGCCGCCGCCTGCCTCGCGGTCGGAGCGGGCCTGGCTCTCGTCGTCGACGGCGTCGTGACCGCACCCCCGCGTGGACCCGCCGGGACCCTGGGTGCCGTGGAGGCTGTGGACTTCATCGGCGAGCCCGCGGGCGCGTCCGTCGACGGCGACCTGATCGCCCACACCTGGGGCACCGAGACCGCCCTCCGTCTCGACGGGCTCGAGGCCGGTGCGACCTACACGATCGTCGTCGTGTCGCGCGATGGCGAGGAGGTCGACGCCGGGACGATCCTGGGGACCGACGGGGTGGTCACCTGCCGGATGAATGCGGCGGTGCTGCGGCAGGACGTGGCCGAGGTGGTCGTCAGGGCCGCGGACGCGTCGGAGTTCTCGGCGGCGGCCGTCTCGCCCGTGAGCTGACCGAGGCCGCCGCTAGGCTCGCACCGTGATCTCGCTCGCGCTCCGCACCTACGCGCGGACGTGGCCGGCGCTGCTCGCCTGGTTCCTCGCCGGCTGGACGGTCCGCCTCATCCTGCTGCGCGTCGCGGGATACCTCGGCGCCAACGTCGACCCGATCCTCGGGCAGCTGGTGCTGCCGCTGGCCGTCCTCGCGCGCCTGGCCAGCTACGTCGGCATGTTCCTCGTGCTGCGGGCGGCGCTCCGTCGCGACGGCGACGTCGACGGCGTCATGGCTGCGTCGAGCGCAGCGCCGACTCCCGCCCGCCGCGGTGCGTTCGCGGTCGCCTGGGCCAACAGCCTCGGTTCTGCGATCCTGGCGTTCTTCGTGATCTACGCCGCGTGGGGGCTCATCCGGGACGACACGATCGCGTACGCGGCCTCCGGACTCGATCAGACCGACTTCGACCTCGCACAGGACAGCACGCCGCTCGACGTGCCGTTCTCGCTGCTCACGGTGTCCATCGTCGCCGGCGCGTTCATCCTCCGCCGGGTTCTGGCCCGGTTCCAGTCCCGGCTGCCGGGCTGGGTCGGCGCCGTCTCGGTCTATCTCGAAGCCGTCTGGGTCTTCATCGCCGTGATCCTCATCTCCCAGCTTCTCGCGCTCATCCCCGACTGGCTGGCGTCGCGTCGCATGTTCGCGTGGGCCGTCGACGGCTGGGCTCAGCTGCGCGCCGCATCCGATCTGCTCGTCTGGGTGACCGACGGGGTGGCCTGGATCGCGTTGCAGCTCGGCGAGGTCGTGGCCCAGCCCCTCGCCTGGCTGGCACTCGCCTCGATCGTGCTGGCAGGCGCGCTGCCCGCGGTCCGTCGGAGCACGGGTCATCACGGCGCTCGGCAGGCGCGCCTGGAGGCGGCCCGCGCCGCGACAGCTGCCCGCTGGCAGAATCTCGGCCCGCGCACCCGCAAGGTGCTGCAATGGCTCGTCTCGGGGTTTCTCGAGCGCTGGCAGCCCGTCGCCACCGCTGCCCGGCTGATCTGGGGCGCCGGGCCGATCACCGTCGGCGTCTACATCCTCGCCTTCAGCGTGCTGACCGTCGCCACGGAGTGGCTGCGCTACGCGATCTACCATCTGCTCGGGCCCCACGACGGCGGCTGGTGGGGGTCGCTCGAGCAGCCGATCGAGCTCGTCATCGCCACGATCGTCTTCCCGTTGCAGCTCTGCCTGGTGGCGGCGGCGTTCGACTTCTGCGTCCGCGCGCGCGACAGTCGTGTCGAGGACGAGGTCAGCGATCCAGCTGCAGGACCGTCCGCAGCTGGAACGGTCCGTCGCTGACCCGCAGGACCGCCGCATCCGCCGCATCGCTCGGCACCACGAACACCGCCTCGTAGTCGAAGACCGCGGGATCCTCCTCGAGCGGGTCGTCGGGATCGGGGAAGGTGCAGTACCCGACGGTGCCGTCGGAGGAGGGCAGGTAGACGTCGGACTGGCCGGTATCCCAGACACGGTCGCCGCCGGGGCCCGGCGCGACGAGCAGCAGCTTGCACGAGCGCGCGTCGGGACCAGCGTCGGTGGAGTCCACGTGGACGCGCGCGACGACCACCGAGGTGCCGGGCAGCGCGCCGAGCTCCTCGCCCTCCGAGCTGTCGGCCTCGATCAACTGGACGTCGACCAGCGTGTACTCGACGCCCGCGTGGGTGCCGGTGCCGCCCGGAGCCACCCGTGCCCCGTCGCTGGTGGTGAGCCGCACGTAGTCGAACCAGTCGACGGACAGTGTCACGACGATGGCCGCGGGCACGACGACGGCGAGGGCGACGAGCGCCCACCGCCACCTCCGCAGCCACGCGCGCGCGGTCATCCGCCCACCCGTCCGGCAGGGAGGATGCTGAGGTCTGCGACGCGCTCGAGCGACCCGAGGTCGACCACCAGATCGAGCGCGCTGTCGAGCTGGGGATCAGCGGTGGTGCCGAACCGCACGACGGCCGCGTCGGCGCCCGCGGCGGTCAGCGCCTCCTCCGGCAGCTCGAAGGCCACGGATCCCGCCATGGGCAGCCCCGGCTGCGACGGGGTGCTGCCGAGCCCGTCCGACTCCATCCGCGCGCTGTCGGCGTAGGTGGTGCGGCCGATCCGGAGGAGCGCCGTCATGGTGCCGCTGGTGAGACGTCGCGCGAACTCGCCGTCGATGACGAGCCAGACGCCCGAGGTGCGCGCCTGCCGTCCGTCGATCTGGATGCGGTCCGCGAGCTGGACACTCGAGACCGCCACCGTGAAGGTGCGGGCGTCGTACGGGGTGTCGAGCTCCTCGATCGTCGACGTGTACGGCGACAGCTGCTGCTCCTCGGTGGGCTGCAGCACGCTGAGGAGGATCGCGGCGAGGACGAGCCCCGCGCCGATCGCGATGGCTCGGCGGCTGCGCTCGCGCGTCATCCGGACACCACGCGGACGGCCACGCCCGCCTCGAAGTAGTCGCTCCACGCCGTGCCCGTGTACAGCAGCGCCTTCCGTGGGATGCTGTCGCGCAGGCGGAAGCGCAGGCTGTCGCCCTCGGCGAAGAGGGCCGGATCGACGGTCCACACCGCCTCGAGCTCGCGGGGCAGTCCCGGGTTCAGCTCGGGGCCGCCGGTGCCGTCGGCCGCGAGGACGTAGGCGCCGTAGACGCCGTCCAGCCGGGGATCGTCGGCCACGATGAGTCCGTCGAGCGGAGCCGGACCCGTGGTCTCCGTCGAGACGTTGACGACGTCGACCTCGAGGATGAGGTACGCCTCGCCCTCTCCGGCCTCGTAGCCGGCGGGGCTGGTGTCGGAGAGCCGCAGCTCGCCGAGCGTGATGTCGAAGCGGTGGCCCTCCAGCGTCTCCCCCTCGTCGTAGGTGGGGATGACGCGGCTGGTCAGGGTCACCGTGTCCCAGCCGCCGAGCGGCCACGCGACGAGAGCGGCGACGACGAGACCCGAGATGATCCAGCCCACGACCGGGACCCGAGCCAGCAGGCGGCGGATCACCTCCGCGTATCCTCGGGCGTCGCCGGCACCTTGATGAAGATGCCCGCGACCACGAAGACCAGGATTGCGATGTACTGCGCCGCGCTCCACACCGGTCCGTCGAACGGGAACGGGTAGACGGGATTCCAGATCACGGCGATCGCGACCAGAGGCGGGATCCACCACCAGTGCCGCGCCTGGAACGCGAAGAACGCGAGCACGAGCGCGAGGATCGCGGTGACGTAGCGGATCACGATGAACGTGTCGCTCTCGATCAGGGCGACGCCGATGAGCAAGGCGATCCCGGCCAGCAGCCCCGGAGCCAGGCCGGTGCGTCGGAAGGTCGGGTCTCCGTACCGGGCGGCCGGACGCTGGCGAGGGCTGGACATCGGGTTCAGACTACCGGGGCGCAAGTCCCCGCTTCGTGGGACCCTCGAGCACCGCACCGTCCGGGGCGAAGCGCGAGCCGTGGGCGGGGCAGTCCCACGAGCGCTCGAGATCGTTCCACTGCACGACGGCACCGAGGTGGGGGCAGACGGCGCAGACCGTGCGGGTCTCGCCGTCGACGACGGAGACCCCGGTCGGGACCAGGCCCTGCCTGCCCACTCGGCCCTGCCCATCCGCCACCGTCCCCGGTTCGGGCGCCGGCGCCCGCAACGCGCGCGCCCACGAGCGGGCGTACCAGGCGCCGACGGCGGCGTTCTCGCCGATGCCCGCGGCGACGGCCGCCGGCACGGTCAGCCGGTGGTGCAGCGCACGCTGCCAGTCCGTGCCGCCCTCGCCGAGCACGTCGGCGGCGAGCGTGAGTGCCGTCGCGATGCCGTTGGTCATGCCCCACTTCGAGAAGCCGGTGGCCAGGTAGACACGACCGGCGCCGCGCGGCAGCCAGCCGACGAACGGCACGCCGTGCGGGGTCTGGTAGTCCTGCGCCGACCACGCGGTGACGAGCTCTGCTCCCGGCCACCAGCGCTCGGTCCAGTCGGCGAGGTCGTCGGAGGCCGCGCGCGGAGAGTCGTGCCTGCCCACCCCGTGCCCGTTGCCTCCGATGAGCAGCAGGCGGTCGTCGGCGCCGCCCCCGCCGTCCTGAGCGATCGTGCGCACGCTGCGCGTCGGGGATCCGGTGCCGAGGTACATGCCGTCCGGGAGCTGTCGGCCCGGCACGCGCCAGGCCTGGGCGTAGCTGCGCTTCGCCGACAGCTTCGCGAAGTACAGCCCGCGGTCGAGGATCGGCGAGCCGGTCGCCAGCACCACGCGGTGGGCGCGCATGACGGCCTCCTGGTCGCCGAGCGAGACCCGGAGGCGTGCGTCCGCCCGCAGTCGCGAGACGCGCACGCCGGTGACGCGCGCGTCCTCGACGATGCGGCCTCCGTGCATCCGCAGCTCGAGGGCCAGCGCGGCGAGCAGCCGACGCGGGTCGAGCTGCGCCTGGTCGGGCAGCCGCACCGCCCCGTGCGTCGCGTAGGGCAGCGCGGCGTCTCCCGCCAGGTGGTCGACGAGGGTGACGGGCAGCCCGGCCGCGCGGGCGAGCTGGTACTCGCGCTCGACGTCCGCCCGTCCCTCCGGCGTCGCGGCGTAGGTGTAGGCGTCGCGCCGCTCGAGAGCCACGTCGCGGTCGGCCGAGAAGTCGACGAGCCAGTCGAAGGCGGCGGCCTGACTGGCCGCGTAGGCACGCGTCATGCTCGCCGTGCCGTGAGCGCGGGTGCGTGACAGCTGCGTCCCCTGCAGCTGCGACACCTTGGCCGTCGACCGGCCCGTGGTGACGGCGCCGACGTATCGGCCCTCCAGCACGACGACCCGCCGACCGGCCCGCGCGAACAGCACCGCTGCGGCGAGGCCGGCGATGCCCGCGCCGACCACCGCGATGTCGACGAGCTCATCGTGCGGGAAGTCATCCGACCCGACCCGCGGGGCGCCGTCCGTCCAGATCGCCGTGGTGCCGGTCTCCGCTGTGCCGGTCTGCGCTGTGCCCGCCGTGGTCGTCATGTCGTGACGCTAGCCCGCCGACCTCCGGCTCGCGCCCCCGTTGCGCCTACGATCAGCACATGCCCAGCGAGCCTGCGATCGAGCGCCTGCGGGCGATGATCCGCATCCCGACCGTGTCGCGCAACGACCCTGCCGACGAGGATCGTGACGCCTTCGCGGCATTCCGCGCGCTGCTCGCCGAGCTCTATCCGCTCACGCACGCGCAGCTCGAGCACGAGCTGGTGCCCGGCCAGTCCGACAGCCTGCTCTTCCGCTGGGCGGGCTCGGGCACCGGCGCCCCCGCGGTGCTCATGGCCCACCAGGACGTCGTCCCGGCCGACGAGCCCGGATGGACGCACGGCCCCTTCGACGCCGAGCTGGCGGGTGTGGGCGACGAGCTGCGCATCTGGGGCCGCGGAGCCATCGACGACAAGGGGATGCTCGCCGTCATCCTCGAGGCCGTCGAGGGGCGGCTGGCCGCCGGGTTCCGACCGGCCGCCGACATCTACCTGAGCTTCGGCGCCAACGAGGAGACAGCCGGATCGGGCGCCGAGGCCGCGGTCGCCCTGCTGCGCGAGCGCGGGATCCGACCGGGGCTCGTGATCGACGAGGGCGGCGCCGTCGCGGAGGGCGCCTTCCCCGGTGTCGAGGGCGCCGTCGCGTTCGTCGGAGTCAGCGAGAAGGGGATCGCCGGCATCGAGCTGAGCGTCGAGAAGCGCGGCGGCCACGCGGCCACTCCGGCGCGCGGCGGAGCCACGACGACGCTGGCGCGGGCGATCCTGCGACTCGAGCGGAATCCGCCCCCCGCGCGGCTGTCGGCGCCGATCGAGGGCATGCTGCGGGCGCTCGCGCCCCGCACGTCCGGCGTGCAGCAGAGGGTCTTCGGACGACCCGACCTGTTCCGCGCGCTGCTCACGCGGCTTCTGGCCGCGCGTGGGGGCGAGGGCGAGGCGATGGTGCGCACCACGCGCGCCGTCACGAGACTCCGCGGCAGCGCCGGTGACAACGTCGTGGCCGAGCGCGCGACCGCCATGGTCAACACCCGGATCGCGGTGGGCTCGACCGTCGACGAGGCCGTCGCGCAGATGAGGCGTGCGATCGCGGACGACTCGGTCGACATCCGCGTCCTCTACGGCACCGGGCCGGCGCCCGTCTCACCGCACGCCGGGCCCGAGTGGGACACGCTCGCCTCGGCGATCACCGACATCTTCCCCGAGACGATCGTCGCGCCGTACGTGATGCTGCAGGCGAGCGACAGCCGGCACTTCGCGGCGATCAGCCCGACCGTCTACAGGTTCCTGCCGTTCGACCTGACGCTCGCCGAACGCGGGACGCTGCACGCGAAGGACGAGAGCATCCGTGTCTCGACCTACCTGCGCGGCATCCGGTTCTTCGATCGGCTCATCGGCGCGCTGTAGGCCGTCACGTGCCGGGGGCCGTCTCGGCGATCCAGGCGTCGAGGTCGCTCGGGGTGTCGGTCACGATGCCGTCGACGCCGTAGCGCAGCGCCGTGCTCCAGCGCTTCTCGCTGTTCAGCGTGTAGAGAAGCACCCCGAGACCCGCCTCGTGCATCGTGTGCACGGCACCGGGGGCCTGGTTGAGCGACCACGGGGTCGTCATGACGCCGATCGCGCCGTAGAAGGTCGCGAGGCCGGCCGGATCCGCGGGCAGGTCGCGTGCGATGATGACGGTCGGGAAGGCGGGGGCCGCGAGTCCGAGGTTCTCGACCGTCGTGTAGTGGAAGCTCGCGAACACGACCCGGTCCTGGACCCCCCGCACGTAGATCTGGTCGAGGATGCCGCGGATCTGCGGCCGGGTCCAGAAGCCCTTGAGCTCGATCAGCGCCTTCTGGCGGGATGCCCTGATGATGTCGAGGTACTCGCCGAGGCTCGGCACGCGGGTGCCGGCGAACTGCGGTGCGAACCACGAGCCCGCGTCGAGAGCCCGCACCTGGGCGAACGTCAGGTCGCGGACGCCGCCCGTGCCGTCGGTCGTGCGGTCGACGGTCTCGTCGTGGATGAGCACGGCCTGGCCGTCCGAGGTCAGCTGGACGTCGGTCTCGATGAAGTCGAGTCCGTTCGCGACCGCGGCCTGGAACGCCGGGACGGTGTTCTCGGGGGCGGTCGCCCTGTCTCCTCGATGCCCGGCGATGAAGGACGCCTCCCCCGGCGCCCGCAACGTGCCCAGCATGTTGGCGGCGTAGGCCGTCGTCGCGTCGGGATTCAGCACCAGCACCAGGACCATCGCGAGAGTGATCGCTGCCGCGGCGAGCGATCTGCGCACACGATGGGTCGACGCCATGAAGGGCCTTCGGATCGGGTTGCAGGATGGGTGGTCCTGCGCCCGCCTCGTCGCGGGTGGCCCGACTGTAGCACGGCCGTTACCGGTTCGTTACGTACCGATTACAGCAGGGCCTTCGTGTGCCAGACGGTCTTGGTCTCGACGAAGGCGAGGATGCGGTCGAGCGACAGGCCGGGGACGCCCGGCTCGGGACCGACGACCCGCTTCAGCGTGTCGGCAGCAGCGATCTCGAGGTCGATCCACTCGAGGGCGCTGGCGCCGGTCAGGTCGAGCGCGTTGACATCGGCGTGCGATGCGAGCCACGGGGCGATCTCGGCGGGCGAGCCGGTCAGGATGTTGACCACGCCTCCGGGGACATCGCTCGTCGCCAGCACCTCCCCGAGGCTGATCGCGCTCAGCGGGTGCTGCTGATCGGCGATCACGACGACGGTGTTGCCGCTGACCAGGGCCGGTGCGAGCACGCTCGTCAGCCCGAGAAGGCTCTGCGAGCCCTGCGGCGCCACGATCGCGGCCACACCCGTCGGCTCCGGCACCGACAGGTTGAAGTACGGCCCCGAGACCGGATTGCCCGATCCGGCGACCTGCACGTACTTGTCGGCCCAGCCCGCGTACCAGACCCAGGTGTCGACGGCGGCGTCGACCTGGGCGCCCGCTACGGCGGCGGACACACCCTCGGACGCGCTGATCTCCTCCACGAACTGCTCCCGACGCCCCTCGAGGATCTCCGCGACGCGGTAGATCACCTGACCGCGGTTGTAGGCGGTCGCGCCCGCCCATCCGGCGAACGCACCCCGCGCCGCCACGACGGCGTCGCGCGCGTCCTTGCGGCTGGCGAGAGACGCGTTGGCGAGGAAGACGCCCTTCTTGCCGAGCACCTCGTAGGTGCGCCCGGACTCGCTGCGGGGGAACTTGCCGCCGATGTACAGCTTGTAGGTCTTGGGGATGGCGAGACGGGTGCTCACTTGCCTGCTCCGATCGGCGTGCGTGCGGCGGGCTGGAGATAGGCGGCCAGGCCGTGGCGGCCGCCCTCGCGGCCGTAGCCCGACTCCTTGTAGCCGCCGAACGGCGACGCGGGGTCGAACCTGTTGAACGTGTTCGCCCAGACGACGCCGGCGCGCAGCTGGTCGGCGACGGCGAGGATCTTGGATCCCTTGTCGCTCCAGATGCCGGCCGACAGCCCGTAGGGGGTGTTGTTGGCCTTCGCGATCGCCTCGGCGGGGGTGCGGAACGTCAGCACCGAGAGCACCGGGCCGAAGATCTCCTCGCGGGCGATCGTCGACGACGTCGAGACGTTGTCGAAGATCGTGGGCGCGAACCAGAAGCCGTTCTCAGGGATGGTGCAGGGCGCGGTCCAGCGCTCGGCGCCCTCCCTCTCGCCGATGTCGCTCAGGGTGCGGATGCGCTCCAGCTGCTCACGCGAGTTGATGGCCCCGATGTCGGTGTTCTTGTCGAGCGGGTCGCCGAGGCGCAGCGTCGACAGCCGGGTCTTGAGCCGATCGACCACCTCGTCGTGGATGCTCTCCTGCACGAGCAGGCGGCTGCCCGCGCAGCAGACGTGCCCCTGGTTGAAGAAGATGCCGTTGACGATGCCCTCGACGGCCTGGTCGAGCGGGGCGTCGTCGAAGACGATGTTGGCGGCCTTGCCGCCGAGCTCGAGCGTCACCTTCTTGCCGGTGCCCGCGATCGCCTTGGCGATCTCGCGTCCGACGCCGGTCGAGCCGGTGAAGGCGACCTTGTTCACGTCGGGGTGGCGCACCAGGGCGGCCCCGGTGTCACCCGCGCCCGTCACGATGTTGACGACGCCGGCGGGCAGGTCGGCCTGCTGCAGGATCTCAGCGAACAGCAGGGCGCTGAGCGGGGTGGTCTCGGCGGGCTTCAGCACGACGGTGTTGCCCGCGGCGAGCGCCGGCGCGATCTTCCACGCGAGCATCAGCAGCGGGAAGTTCCACGGGATGATCTGCGCGGCGACCCCGAGGGCGCGCGGCGCGGCGCCCAGGCCGGCGTAGTCGAGCTTGTCGGCCCACCCGGCGTAGTAGAAGAACCAGGCGGCGACCAGCGGCACGTCGACGTCGCGGCTCTCCTTGATCGGCTTTCCGTTGTCGAGCGACTCGGCGACAGCGAGCTCGCGCGCGCGCTCCTGCACGAGCCGCGCGATGCGGAACAGGTACTTTCCCCGATCGGCACCGCTCAGCTTCGACCAGGTGCGGTCGTGCGCCCTCCGGGCGGCGGCGACCGCCCGATCCACGTCCTTCTCGGTCGCCGTCGCGATCTCGGCGATGTGCTGCTCGGTCGCGGGCGAGATCGTCGCGAAGGGCTCCCCCGAGCCCGACACGAACTCGCCGTCGATGAACAGACCGTAGCTGTGCTTCAGGTGCAGGACGCTCGTCGACTCCGGCGCCGGGGCGTAGTCGAGGAAGCGGGTCTCGGCAGGCTCGACCACCGTGTTCTTCTCACTCATGTCTTCTGGTCCTAGTCGATCGTGACGTAGTCGGGGCCGGAGTAGTGGCCGGTGGCGAGCTTCTGGCGCTGCAGCAGCACGTCGTTGAGCAGGCTCGAGGCGCCGAACCGGAACAGGTGCGGCTGCAGCCACTGCTCGCCGACCGTCTCGGCCACTGTCACGAGGTACTTGATCGCGTCCTTGGACGTGCGGATGCCGCCGGCCGGCTTCACGCCGATGCGCTCGCCCGTGAGGCGGTGCCAGTCGCGCACGACCTCGAGCATCAGCAGCGTCACGGGCAGCGTCGCCGCCGGGCTCACCTTGCCGGTCGAGGTCTTGATGAAGTCCCCGCCCGCGAGGATCGCGAGCCAGGATGCCCGCCGCACGTTGTCGTAGGTGCTGAGCTCCCCCGTCTCGAGGATCACCTTGAGACTCGCGTACGAGCCGTCTCCGCGGCGGCAGGCCTCCTTGACGGCGACGATCTGGTCGAAGACCAGCCCGTACCGCCCCGCGAGGAAGGCGCCGCGGTCGATCACCATGTCGATCTCGTCGGCACCGGCGGCGACCGCGTCGGCGGTGTCCGACAGCTTGACCTGCAGCGAGGCCCGGCCGCTCGGGAAGGCGGTGGCGACGGCGGCGACCGAGACGAGGCCGTCATCCGGATCACCGTGGGCGGCACCCAGCGCGGCCACCGCATCCGGCACCATGTCGCCGTAGACGCAGACCGCGGCCACCCGCGGCGTGCTCGGATCGGACGGATCGGGCGTGAGCGCCTTCGCCACGAGCGACCGCACCTTGCCGGGGGTGTCGGCGCCCTCGAGCGTCGTGAGGTCGATGAGCTCGATGATGCGGTCGAGGGCCCAGGCCTTGGAGGTCGTCTTGACCGAACGGGTGCCGAGGGCTGCGGCGCGCTGCTCCAGCCCGACGGCATCGACGCCCGGCAGACCCTCGAGGTGTAGCCGCAGGCTCTTCTCGGTGAGATCGCCCCCGATCAGCTGGGTGGCGCGCTCAGCTGGCGCAAGGGCTCGCGACGGTGCATTCACGTCGCCAGTCTACGGCGGGGTGCTGGACGGCGGCGGGGTGCAGGGTCTGCATCCGACGTCTCAGGCCACCCCGGTGTCGCGCCTGGCCTCCGCCGTCCAGTCGACGGGATGCCCGCGCAGCAGGTTCTCGAGGAGGTCGAGCCGGTGGTCGGCCTCGGCTGCGGTGGCCGCCGTCACCGTGACCCGCGTGCTGGCGCCGCGGGTGCCCCCCGCGACCTCGTCGATCGCGAACTGCGCCTCGCTCGCGGACGGGAGCAGCGTCGGGTGGAACCATCCCTCGGCCAGCACCGGATCGGTGAAGGCCTCCTCGACGACAGAGGGCGGCAGGTCGATCACGCGCGTGATCGCCACCGACTCGTCCATGACGTCATCGTAAGCACGCCCACCGGCAGGGGCCGCAGGCACGCGCGGCTACGCTGGCATCATGACGACGCCCCCGTCCGCGCCGAGCAGTGCGCTCCGGATCGCCGACATCGTGGCCGGCCTCCTGCTCGCCCTCGTCACCGGCCTCGTCGGCCTGATCCTGCTGGCGTTCATGCAGCAGCTCTCGGGCCTGTCGGCGGCCTGCGACGGTGTCGCCCCCGACGGCTTGCGCTGCAACCCCGACTACCTGACCGGCATGCTGGTGGTAGGCAACGCGGGCATCGTGTTCGGCTGGTTCCTGCCGGTCGGCTTCATGATCGTCAGGTTCGTACGTCGCCGGGTCGGATTCTTCCTGCCGATCGTCGCTCTCGTCGTGATGATCGCCGTCGTCTACGCGGTGAGCGCCGCGCTCAGCGCCTACCAGGCCTCCGCCTAGGCGCTCGCGCGACCCTCGAGCTCGTCCTCGACGAACCTCGGCCGACCGAGCACGACGAGTCCGGGCACCGTGAGCGCGACGCTCGCGATCAGGAAGATCAGCGGTGCGGTCCAGCCCCCGGTGGCGTCCCGCAGCAGCCCGACGACGACCGGACCCGCCGCCCCGACCACGTAGCCGACGCCCTGCACGAAGCCGCTCAGGGCGACCGAGCCGCCGCTCGTGCGCGTGCGCAGGTTGATCAGGGCGAGCCCGAGCGGGAAGAACAGCGGACCGAGGCCGACGAGCAGCACCCAGAGCAGCGGGAGCGTCGACGGGGCGAGCAGGAGTCCGAGGTACCCGGCCACGAAGAACAGGATCCCCGCGATGATGATCGGCCGCACCGACTGCAGCCGAGCGGCGAGCACCGGCACCGCGAGGGCGGCGGGGAACCCGCAGGCCGCGAACACCCCGAGCAGCACTCCGGCCTCGGCCGCGGAGACGCCCGCGGTGTCGACGAGCAAGGAGGGCAGCCAGGCGAACATCGCGTACGCCCCGAGCGCCGCGGTGGCGAACATCAGCGCTGTCGCCCACGCGATGCGCGAGCGGACCATCCCGCCCGAGAGCGCCGGCTCGGCCGCGATCTCGGCGGCGCGCAGCTGCGACGTCTCGGTCGGCACGCGCCGGGTGCGCACGACGAGCTCGAGGATCCACGGCACGGCGGCCACCGCCGCGGTCGCGGCCCAGATGCCCAGCGAGCTGCGCCAGCTCGTCGACTCGGCGATCGGCACCGCGAGCACCGGGGTGATGGTGGCGCCGACCGACATGATCGTCACATAGACCGCGGTGATGAGCCCGATGCGGTCGGGGAAATGCCGCTTGACGAGAGGAGGGAGCAGGACGTTGCCGACGCCGGCACCGAGCAGAGCGACCACTGTGCCGACGACGAGGATCGCGGCATTCGGCGCGGCTGCCCGCAGCAACGGGCCCGCGACGAGGAACACGACGATGACGACCATGCCCCGTTCGAATCCGATCCAGCGCGCGACGAGCGGACCGATGAGCCCGCTCACCGCGAAGATCAGGGGCGGGGCCGCGCCGATGAGGCTGAGCACGATGCCGCTCAGCGCGATGTCGTCGTCGATCAGGTCGATGATGGGCGACACCGCACCCACCGCCGTGCGGAGGTTGATCGCGACCAGGACGATGCCGAGCAGCGCGAGGATGCGGTCCCGCCGGAAGAGGGCGGAAGCTGCGGTCGTCACCGTCCGAGCCTAGGCGCTGACCTAGACTCGCGCCGTGCCCGACGACTCCTCCGACGCCCGCGACCTGGGACGGTATCTGCCGCTCAGCCAGCGGCCGCGCGTCGACGAGTCCGCGGTCAGCGCGGACTGGGGTGTCAGGCTCACCGAGCTGGAACGCGCCGTCGCCCTCCTCGCCCCCGCCGGATCCGCATCGCCTGTCGGGCTCGCCGCCCCGGCGCTCGACCTGTCGCGGCTCGCCGCCTTCGAGGGCGCCGTCGCCTCCGCACGTCGACGACGCCGGGTGCGCATCGGCGACCTCGGGCTGGCGCTGGTCGCCGCCTACGAGGCCGGGGGCGAGCGTCTCGTCGTCGATCCGACCATCTCGGGGGCCGTCTGCCTGGCGCGGGCCCTGTCGGCTCCCCTGCCCGTGCGCGCTGTCATCCGCGACCGCACTCTGCGCGCCTCCGACGCCGGCTGGACGCTCGGCCGAGGCGCGGACCTCGTCGGCACGGCGCGCGAGCTGACGCTGTTCCTCTACGGGCGCGCCGGACTCCCGAGCAGCTGAGGGGCCGGATCGAGACCGGTCTCGGCGTCCGCAGCCAGCAGCTTGCGGATGCGCAGCTCGTCGGCATTCATCTGCGCGACGAGAGACTCGACCGAGTCGAACTTGTGCATCGAGCGGATGAACTCGACGAACTCGAGCTCGATCGGCCGGTCGTAGAGGTCGAGCTTCTGATCGAGCAGATGCGCCTCGACCTGATGCTGCGGGATGCCGTCGAACGTCGGATTGTTGCCGATCGACACGGCGGCCCCGTAGCGCTCGCCGTCGGCCAGCGCCCACGCGGCGTAGACGCCGTCGGCGGGCAGCATCCCCTCGATCTCGGGCGAGAGGTTGGCGGTCGGGTAGCCGAGCTCGCGACCCCGCTGCTCACCGTGCACGACGGTCGAGCGGATGCGGTGACTGCGTCCCAGCAGAGCGCGCGCATCGCGCACCCGGCCCTCGCCGAGCAGGTCGCGTACCCAGGTGGACGAGGTGCGGCGCTCCTCCCCCGTCTCATCGGCGACCGTCACGTCGTCGTGCACGACGACCTCGAAGCCGTGCTCGGAGCCGAGCGCCCGGAGCACCTCGATGTCGCCCTCGCCGCGGGCACCGAAGCGGAAGTCCCGCCCCGCATAGACGACGCGTGCCGCGAGCCTGTCGACCAGCACCTGCCGCACGAACTCGTCGGCAGGCACCTCGCTGAACTCCTGCGTGAACGCGATCATGAGCGTCGCGTCGACCCCGCTCGCGGCCAGCAGCTCGACCTTCTGCGCGCTGCTGACGAGCGCCGGCGGGCACGCCTCGGGTCGGAGGATGCTGAGCGGGTTGCGGTCGAAGGTCACGACGGCGGTCGGCAGGGCCTCCCGCGTGGCGCGCGCGGTCAGATCCTCGAGCACCGCCCGGTGGCCGCGATGGAACCCGTCGAATTTGCCGATCGCCACCGCCGAGGGACCGAACCCGTCGGGTATCGCATCGAGACCGTCGAAGAGACGCACGTCACGCTCCGGCAGTTCGGTGACGCCTGCGCAGCCAGAGCAGTCCGAGCACCGGCAGCACGAGCGGGACGAGGAGGTAGCCCGCGCCGAACGCGCTCCACACGGTCGCGGTGCGACCGAACGGGTCGACGCTGTCGAGGCCGAGGACCGCGGGCGCGAACAGACTGAGAGCGCCCACGACGATCACACCGGCCAGCTCGAAGCAGATGGTGATGAGCGCCAGGCGGTCCCAGCGGAGCGCGAGGGACAGCGTCGCGACGAGGTACACGATGGCGGCGACCGCCGAGAGCGTGAAGGCGACGGGTGCCTCGTCGAATCTGTCGAGGATCTGGAACACCGATCGTCCGATCGCCGCGATGGCGAGGACGGCGTAGACCGCCACGAGGACGCGTCCGATCCCGGTCGCGCGGCGCGGGTGCGAGTCGGGTGCGGTGGGGCGGGACATCGCGACCCACACTAGTAGCTCGCACGGCGCGCAACAGGATGGGGTCAGGCCAGCTGCACGGTCCAGATCTGGTGCATGCGGTAGGCCATGACGGCGACGGCGAGCGCGGCGACGCCGAGCACGACCGTGCTCCAGCGGGTGCGCTCGACGAGCGCCCACACCAGCGCGAGCGGCGGGATGATCGCGGCCGTCACCAGGTACACCCAGAACTCGAGGGGGTTGCCGGTCGGGCTGTTCCCGACCGCGGGCGCGACGATCGCGATGACGATCTGCGCGATCAGCAGCACCTCGACGAGACCCAGGCCGAGGATCGTGATGTCGCTGGGCTTCCGGCCCGCGAACCCGAGCACGACCGCGAGGAGTCCGACGAGGGTGGCGACGCCGACGAGGGCGATCGTGTAGCCGAGGATCATGCGAGCACCTCCGAGGTCGGGAAGTTGACGAGCACCCGAGCGACGCCGCCGCTCAGCTCCACGAGCCCCACGAGCCGGCCGTCGGGGGTCGCCGCGGCGACCACGGGCGCGTCCACCGCGTCGAGCGCGACCCGCTTGCCGTTGGTCAGGTCGATCTGCGCCTGCTCGTCGAGCTCGACCGTCGGGAACAGCTGCGCCGCGACCTCGAGCGGGCGGCGCAGGGACGGGGCGTCGATCGCGTCGATCGCCACCGCATCCGACAGGGGGAAGGGCCCGATGCTGTCACGACGGAGCGCCGTGAGATGGCCCCCGACGCCGAGCGCGGCGCCCAGATCGCGGGCGAGGGCGCGGATGTAGGTGCCCGAGGTGCAGCCGACGACGACATCGAGATCGATGACCGCCCCCTCGCGCCTCTCGTCCAGCACGTCGAACCGGGTGATCGTCACCGCACGAGCGGCCAGGACGACCTCCTCGCCGGCTCGCGCGCGGTCGTAGGAGCGGCGCCCGTCGACCTTGATGGCGCTGTAGCTCGACGGCACCTGCTGGATAGGTCCGCGGAGGTCGGCGAGGTGGGTCTCGATCGATGCGCGGGAGACGCCCGATGCATCCGCGGTCGCGACGACCTGGCCTTCGGCGTCGTCGGTGTCGGTCGCCTCGCCGAGGCGGATGGTCGCCGAGTACTGCTTGTCGAGTCCCACGAGGTACGTCAGCAGCCGGGTGGAGCTGTCCACCCCGAGCAGCAGCAGACCTGTCGCCATCGGATCGAGAGTGCCGGCGTGACCGACCTTCCGGGTGCCGAGTGCTCGGCGGGCGCGTGAGACCACGTCGTGGCTCGTCATGCCGCTCGGCTTGTCGACGAGCAGGATGCCGGATGCGCTCATCGCGCGTCCCGCTCGGCCAGATCGCGCAACAGCGGCGCCTTGTGCGGCATGATCGCCGTGATCATCTCGGCTGCATCGGGGTCGGTGTCGAACTCCGCGCCCATCCGCAGACCCACCATCGTGTTGATCATCATGCCGCCGCTGAGGAACTCGGATGCCTGCTCGGGCGTCAGTCCGCCCTCGTCGCGCAGGAGGCGGTACACCGTGAGGAAGCCGGCGCGCACGACCGGGCCGATCTCGGGATCCGCACCGAGCATGAAACCCTGCATCAGGCTCAGCAGCAGTCCGCGATCCGACAGCAGGTCGACGTACCGGCGGCCGATGCACGAGCCGGGGTCCTCGCCGGTGGCGACGCTCTCGTCGATCGCCTCGCGGAAGTTCGCGACCAGGCTCTCGAGGGACCGCTCGAGCACGGCCTGGAAGAGCGCGGACTTCGTGCCGAACATGCGCACGACGTACGGCTGGCTGACCGAGGCGGCCTTGGCGACGGCGTCCGTCGTCGCTCCGAAGTAGCCGCGCTCGCCGAAGACCGCGGCGGCGGCGGCGAGTACGAGCTCGCGGCGCTCCCCCGCCTTCATGCGGACGCCGGATGCCGGCTCGGCGGGGGCGTTCTGCGGAATCGTCGACGTCACGGTTGACATGGTATCAGTTGATAACTTATCGTCCTGGTAATCATTCGATTACAACAACCACGATCGACCTCGACCACCTAGGAGCAGGCCCATGTCCGCCACCTCAGCACCGGCCGCCCGGCGCATACCGTTCGCTCTCGCGGTGCTCGCCACCGGCATCCCCATGTTCATGGCGACTCTCGACAACCTCGTCATGACCAATGCGCTGCCGGTCATCCGCACCGAGCTGGGCGCCTCGGTCGAGGAGCTGCAGTGGTTCGTGAACGCGTACACCCTGGCGTTCGCGAGCCTCATCCTGATGGCCGTCGCCCTCGGCGATCGACTGGGCCGGCGCACCGTCTTCGTGGCAGGCATCGCGATCTTCACGGTCGCCTCCGCCTTCGCCGCGCTCAGCACCGACCCCGCTCAGCTGATCGTCGCGCGGGCCGTGCAGGGCCTCGGAGGTGCTGCGATCATGCCGCTCTCGCTCTCGCTGCTGGCCGGGGCAGTCGAGCCCCGGCGCCGTCCGCTCGCGATCGGCATCTGGGGCGGCCTCGCCGGCCTGGGCGTCGCCGTCGGGCCGCTGATCGGCGGGGCCGTGGTCGAGGGCTGGAGCTGGGAGGCCATCTTCTGGATCAACGTGCCCGTCGGCGTGCTCGCCATCCCGTTCGTGCTCGCCGTGCTGCCGAACGCCTTCGGCGCGCGGGTGCGTCTCGACATCGTCGGGCTCGTGCTGGCCGCCGGCGGCGTGCTGGCGATCGTCTTCGGCATCGTCCGCGGCAACGATGCGGGCTGGGACAGCGCCGAGGTGCTCGGATCGCTCGTCGGCGGTGCGGTGCTGATGGCGGCCTTCCTGCTCTGGGAGCGTCGCACCCCGACGCCCCTGCTCCCCCTCCGGCTCTTCCGCGACCGCAGCTTCGCGATCGCGAACGTGGTCGGATTCGGATTCAGCTTCGGGATGTTCGGGGCCGTCTTCATCCTGATCCAGTTCCTGCAGATCGTGCAGGGCCACAGCCCGCTGGAGGCCGCGCTCATGACCACGCCCTGGACCATGGCACCGATGATCGTCGCGCCCCTCGCGGGCATATTCGGTGGGCGCATCGGCACCCGCACCCTCATCGTCGCCGGGCTGCTCTTCCAGGCGATCGGGCTCTTCTGGCTGGCTCTCACCCTCGACGCCGACGCGACCTACGGTCAGATGCTGCCCGCCTTCATCTCCGCGGGCATCGGGATGGGGCTCGTGTTCGCGCCGTCGTCGACCGCGGTGCTGGCCAACATCGTCCCCGACGACACGGCCAAGGCGAGCGGCACCAACTCGACGCTGCGCGAGATCGGCGTTGCGCTCGGCATCGCGGTGCTCACCGCGGTGTTCACGGGGGCGGGCGGGCAGCTGACGCCGACCGGCTACGTCGACGCGGCCATCCCCGCGGTCGCCGTCGGCGGATTCGTGGTGCTCGCCACCGCGGTCGTCGCGCTCTTCCTCCCCGCGGGGCGCAGCGGGTCGCATGCGAGTGCGTCGGTCGAGCTCGCCGAGACCTCGCGCGTCGACGCCTCCACCGACGCGGAGCTCACCCGCGCGTAACTAGGCTCGAGCGCATGCGCATCGCGGTGCTCGGAGCAGGGGCGGTCGGCGGAACGCTGGCCGCCCTCCTCGCGCGCGCGGGGCACGATGTCGAGGTGACGGCTCGCGGCGACCAGCTGGCGGCGATCCGCTCGGGTGGCATCCGCCTCGACGGCGGCTGGGGCGAGTACACAGCTCACGTCGCGTCCGGCGAGACGCTGTCCGCCCCGCCGGAGCTCGCGATCCTCGCGACGAAGGCCCAGGATGCGGCGTCCGCCATCGCGCCGAACACCCCACTGCTCGACGGCGTGCCCCTGCTCGTCGTGCAGAACGGCCTCGGCGGGCTGCGGATCGCCGCTGAGGCGCTACCTGGATCGCCGCTGGCTGGCGGCCTGGCGCTGTTCGCAGCGTCGTACCTCGAGCCCGGGCGCGTGACCGTGACTGCGGCGCTCCCGATGATCGTGGGCCCGTCGACACGCGTCGCCGTCGTCGACGCTCCTCAGGGAGCTCTGTCGTTCGAGCGGATCGTCGCGGTGCTGCGGGGGGTCATGCCGATCGAGGTCACCGACGACATCGAGGGTGCGCAGTGGACCAAGCTGCTCATCAACCATGTGAACGCCCTGCCCGCGACCACCGGACTGAGCGTGCAGGAGGTCATCGCCGACGCCGGCCTCCGCCGGGCGATGACCGCGAGCATGCGCGAGACGGTGCGGCTCGCCCGTCGCCTGGGAGTGCGGTTCGGGACGGTGCAGGGCGTCTCCGGGGGCCTCCTCGCCCTCCTCGGCGCCGCGCCGCTGAGGGTCGGCCAGGTCTTTCCGCTGCTGCTGGCCCGGCGCATGGGAGACGTGCCCAATCCGGGCTCGACGCTGCAGAGCCTCCGGCGCGGTCGCCTCACCGAGATCGACTACCTGAACGGGGCCGTCGTGAGCGCGGCCACCGCCGCCGGGCTCGAGGCCCCCGTCAACGCGTCGATCGTCGCGCTCGTGCACGAGGTCGAGCGCTCCGGCGAGTTCCTGGACGCGAGCGAGGTCATCGCCCGCGTGCCGCTCGCCTGACCTCAGCAGCTGTCGCTGAAGACCCGGCGCGGGTGATCCGCATCCGTGTTGTCGACGGTGATCGTGGCGATCGCACGCGGGCGCGTCTTCTCGTAGATCGCGAAGGCGTCCTCGTAGCGGTCGGCGCGCGGCGTGCCGTTCAGGATGCCGCGGTCGGCCATGCGACCGCCCCGGACCGAGTCGCCGGCGTCGAGCCAGATCGACGCGTTCCAGAGGCCGCGCAGCTCGGGTCGCAGCAGGTAGCTGCCGTCGATGATGAGGATCGCGTCGGGCGGGCCGGTCTGCCACTTCGGCTCGACGGGCACATCGCGCTCGCCGTCGAAGGCGGCCGTCACGAAGCCCGCGCTGCCGCCCAGCTTGAAGGGCTCGACGAGCACGCGACGCAGCACCGAGTAGTCGTAGGAGTCGTCGTAGCGGCCGGCAGCCGACTCTCGACCCTGCGTCCAGCGCTCGGCCCGCGGCTTCAGGAAGTCGTCGATCGACGCCCGGAACACCGCGTGCTTGGTCGCCCGGAGCGCGACGGCGAGATCGTCGGCGAAGGTGGTCTTGCCGGCCGCAGTCGGGCCGTCGACGACGATGATCACCCGGCCCTTCGAGTAGTTGTGCAGCAGCTCGTCGGCGACCGAGACCACCACGTCGCGCCGGAGCGGCTGCCAGCGCGGCTGCTGTCCGGGGGTGGCGGGTGAGGCTGTCATGAGCCCAGCCTAGGCTTCTCGCATGAGCGCGACCGGGACCGTGGGAGCCCTGATCGCCGACTGGTACGACGCGTCGCACCGCGACCTCCCCTGGCGCGTCGACGGCTTCCCCGCCTGGGGCGTGCTGATCTCGGAGTTCATGCTGCAGCAGACCCCCGTCGCGCGCGTGATCCCGCGGCTGACGGAATGGCTCGAGCGCTGGCCGACGCCCTCGGCCCTCGCGGCCGTGCCGCCGGGTGAGGCCGTGCGGGCGTGGCAGAGCCTCGGCTACCCGCGTCGGGCGCTCAACCTGCACGCGGCCGCTGTCGCGATCGCCGAGACCCACCAGGGCGTCGTGCCGAGGGACGTCGACGCCCTGCTCGCCCTGCCGGGAGTCGGGCCGTACACGGCGCGGGCCGTCGCCGCCTTCGCGCACGGGGTGCGCACGCCCGTCGTCGACATCAACACGCGCCGCGTCCTCGGGCGCGCCGTCGAGGGACGCGGAGAGCCCGGCCCCGCCCGCACCCGACACGAGCTCGCCCTCATGGAGAGCATCCTGCCTGCCGACCCGTCGCGAGCGCTGCTGGTCAACGCGGGCGCCATGGAACTCGGCCAGACCGTGTGCACGGCGCGCAGCCCGCGATGCGATGCGTGTCCGATCGCCGACGCGTGCGCCTGGCGGGCCGCCGGCTACCCGGTCTACGACGGCCCGGTCGCCGCCCGGCAGAAGCGCTTCGAAGGATCGGATCGCCAGGTGCGCGGGCTCATCCTCCGCGAGCTCCGCGCCAGCGACGTCGCCGTGCCCGCCGAGGCGATCGACGCGGTCTGGCCGGATGCCGAGCAGCGCGATCGCGCGCTGGCCGGCCTCCTGCGCGACGGCCTCGTCACGGGCGACCGGGCGCGCGGCTACGAGCTGCCCGGATCCTGACTAGCCTGAGCCGGTGGCCTCCTCCCCCATCCATCTCACGGCGGAGGGGTCGCACGACGGACTCGCCGCCGCTCTGGCCGCGATCCCCGCATCCCTCGAGCTGAGCGCGGACTTCTCGCCCGAGGTGCTCGCGGAGGCCGGCTCCGCCGTCGCCGAGGCGCAGCTGCCGCAGGCCGACCGCACCGACGTCGCCTTCGTCACCATGGATCCGCTCGGCTCGACCGACCTCGACCAGGCGTTCGCGATCACGCGGGAGGGCGACGGCTACGTCGTGCTGTACGCCATCGCCGACGTGCCGGCCTTCGTGCGTCCCGGCGGCGCCATCGACACGGAGGCGCGCGAGCGCGGGCAGACGATGTACGCGGCGACCGGGCGGATCCCGCTGCATCCGACGGCGATCAGCGAGGACGCCGCGTCGCTGCTGCCCGACCGGGTGCGCGGAGCCTTCGTCTGGGAGCACCATCTGGACCACGCCGGGGTGGTGGCATCGACCACGGTCGGCCGCGCCCGCATCCGCTCACGCCGGCAGCTCGACTACGCAGGCGCGCAGGCCGACCTCGAGGCACGCCGGGGTCCGGACGCCGAGCTGCTGGCCCTCCTCGCGGAGGTCGGCGAGCTGCGGATCGCCCAGGAGGTCGCCCGAGGAGGCGCCAGCCTCTCGACACCCGAGATCCTCGTGGTGCGTTCTGGCGACGGGTATGCACTCGAGCGGCGCGACCTGCTTCCCGTCGAGTCCTGGAACGCGCAGCTCTCGCTCATGACCGGCATGGCGGCCGCGACGATGATGCTCGAGGGGCGGGTCGGCATCCTGCGGACGATGCCCCCGGCGCCCGAGGACGCGATCGCACGGTTCCGGCGGCAGACCCGCGCGCTCGGACACCCGTGGCCGGAGGGGCAGCGCTACGGCGACTACCTGCGCTCCCTCGACGGCTCGGACGGCAGCCATCTGGCCATCCTGCACGCGGCGACATCGCTGTTCCGTGGTGCCGGGTACACGCCGTTCGACGGGGAGCTCCCCGCGTCGACGACGCAGGCGGCCGTCGCCGCACCGTACGCGCACGTCACCGCGCCGCTCCGGCGACTCGTCGACAGGTTCGGGCTCGCGATCTGCGAGGCGCTGTCGGCCGGTGCCGAGGCGCCGTCGTGGGCGCGTGAGGCGCTCCCATCCCTGCCGAAGGCGATGGCGCGATCCGGGCAGGTCGCCGGAACGCTGGATCGGCGCACTCTCGACACGGTGGAGTCGGCGCTGCTCGCTCCTCGCATCGGCGAGGTGTTCGACGCGGTCGTGGTCACGGTGAAGGACGGCGGCGGCACCGTGCAGCTCGTCGAGCCCGCCGTCGAGGCGGCGTGCGATGGCGTGCTCGAGGCGGGCAGCGACGTGCGCGTGCGACTCGTCGCGGCCGACATCGCCACGGCGACCGTGCGCTTCGAGGTCGCCTAGGGGCAGAATCGGGTCATGCCCGAGCTTCCCGAGGTCACCGCGCTGGCGGCGGACCTCGGCGAGCGGCTCACCGGCCGCATCATCCAGCGCCTCGACGTCACGGCGTTCGCCGCCCTCAAGACCTACGATCCGCCCCTGTCGGCGCTCGAGGGGTGCGAGATCGTCGACGTCGTGAGGCACGGCAAGTTCCTCGACATCGTCACGGCGTCCGAGGGAGGTGTGCCCGGTCCGCACGTGATCATCCACCTGGCGCGAGCGGGCTGGATCCGCTGGCGGGCAGCCCCGCCGTCTCCGGGCGCCGGACGCGGCAAGGGCCCGATCGCCGCCCGTCTCGTGCTCGCGGGCGACCAGACCGGGTTCGACGCGACCGAGGCCGGCACGAAGAAGAGCCTCGCGATCTGGGTCGTGCGCGACCCGTCCGAGGTGCCCGGCATCGCCCGGCTCGGACCCGACCCGCTCGACGACGCCTTCACGGTCGAGGTCCTCGCGGACATCCTGAGGGCGGCCGGCCGGTCGCAGATCAAGGGCGTCCTGCGCAGCCAGTCGATCATCGCGGGGATCGGGAACGCCTACTCCGACGAGATCCTGCATGTCGCGCGGATGTCGCCGTTCAAGCCTGCTGCGATGCCTGCAGAGGATGTGGCTCGCCTCTACGACGCGATGCAGCAGACCCTGCGCGATGCCCTCGCCCGCGAGCAGGGCGTGCCCGCATCCGAGCTCAAGGCCGAGAAGAAGTCCAACCTTCGCGTCCACGGTCGCACCGGCGAGCCCTGCCCGGTCTGCGGCGACACCGTGCGCCAGGTGATCTACAGCGACAGCACCTTCCAGTACTGCCCCACCTGTCAGACCGGCGGCAAGCCGCTGGCGGATCGCGTGCTCAGCCGTCTGCTGAAGTAGCGACCGCGCGCGGGCTACTTCTCGTCGTCGTAGACGTCCTCGGCGGCGAGCGCCTCCGTGTCGTCGTCGGTGTCCTCCGCGTCGCGCGGCTTGACGTACGGATCGGCGTCGCCGGCGTACTGGGCCTTCGCGGCCTGCGCCTCGGCTGCCGCGTCGCGCTCGCGCGCCTCACGCAGCAGCGAGTCGATCGCCGCGGCGTTCTCGGGGATGCCGTCGGGGATGAACTCCAGCGACGGCGTCAGCCGCGCCGTGATGTTCTTGCCGACCTCCGTGCGGAACAGACCGGTGGCCGCCTTGAGAGCCGCCGCCGAGTCCGCCCGCTCCTCGTCCGAGCCGTACACCGTGAAGAAGATGCTGGCGTGCTGCAGGTCGCCGGTCATCCGCACGTCCGTGATGGTCACGAAGCCGAGCCGCGGGTCGCGCAGTCCGCGCTCGAGGCGCTTCGCGACGATCTCGCGGATGCGGTCCGCCATCTTCGCGGCGCGATCACCCTGTCCTGGCATTGTTCGGTCCTCTCAGAGCAGATGGGGAGGGCCCCGGCACTCGGCCGGGGCCCAGGAGCGAGCGTTACGCCCGCACCTTCTCCTTCATCTCGATCGTCTCGATCTCGTCGCCGATCTGGATGTCGTTGAACTTGCCGAGGCCGATACCGGCCTCGAAGTCCGTGCGCACCTCGGTGACGTCGTCCTTGAAGCGCCGCAGCGAGTCGATCGCCAGGTTGTCGCCGACGACGACTCCCTCGCGGATGACACGCGCCTTGGCATTGCGGGTGATCGTGCCGCTGCGCACGATGACACCGGCGATGTTGCCGGCCTTCGACGACCGGAAGATCTCGCGGATCTCGGCCACACCCGACTGCACCTCTTCGAACTCCGGCTTCAGCATGCCCTTCAGCGAGGACTCGATGTCCTCGAGTGCGGCGTAGATGACGGAGTAGAAGCGCACGTCGATGCCCTCGCGCTGGGCGCGCTCGCGCGCCTTGACGTCCGGTCGCACGTTGAACCCGATGACGATCGCGTTGTCGATCGTCGCCAGGTCGATGTCCGACTCGGTGACCGCACCCACACCTCGGTGCAGGATGCGCAGCTGGACGCTGTCGTCGACCTCGATCTTGAGCAGGGCCTCCTCGAGCGCCTCGACGGCGCCGGAGACGTCGCCCTTGATGATGAGGTTGAGCGAGTCGACCTTGCCCTCGGCGAGCACACGGGTGAAGTCCTCGAGCGAGATGCGCTTGCGGGCCTTCGCCAGCTGGGCATTGCGCTGCACGGCTTCGCGCTTCTCGGCGATCTGACGAGCGGTGCGGTCGTCGTCGGCCACCAGGAAGGTGTCGCCGGCACGGGGCACCGTCGACAGGCCCTGGACCTGCACCGGACGAGCCGGGTAGGCCTCCTCGACCGGGTCGCCGTTCTCGTCGTGCATCGCGCGGACGCGGCCGTAGGCCGTTCCGGCGACGATCGGGTCTCCGACGCGCAGCGTCCCCGACTGGATGAGCACGGTCGCGACCGCGCCGCGTCCCTTGTCGAGCTTGGCCTCGATCGCGATGCCGCGCGCATCCTTGTTGGGGTTCGCGCGCAGGTCGAGCCCGGCATCCGCGGTCAGGAGGACGGCGTCGAGGAGCTCGGCGATGCCCTTCTTCTGCAGAGCCGAGACGTCGACGAACATCGTGTCTCCACCGAACTCCTCGGCGACGAGGCCGAACTCGGTGAGCTGCTGACGCACCTTGGCGGGGTTGGCCCCCTCCTTGTCCACCTTGTTGACCGCCACGACGATCGGCACATTGGCCGCCTGCGCGTGGTTGAGGGCCTCCACCGTCTGCGGCATGATGCCGTCGTCGGCCGCGACCACGAGGATCGCGATGTCGGTGACCTGCGCACCACGGGCACGCATGGCGGTGAACGCCTCGTGACCGGGGGTGTCGATGAAGGTGATGGCGCGCTCGATGTTGTCGTGCTCGGTCCACACCTGGTAGGCGCCGATGTGCTGCGTGATGCCGCCGGCCTCGCCCGCGACGACGTTCGCCTCACGGATCGCGTCGAGCAGCTTGGTCTTTCCGTGGTCGACGTGTCCCATGACCGTGACGACCGGCGGACGGATCTCGAGGTCCTCGTCGTCCTCGTCCTCGAGCTCCTGCTCGAGGTCGAGCCCGAAGCCCTCCAGGAGCTCCTTGTCCTCGTCCTCGGGGCTGACGATCATGATCTTGTAGCCGAGCTCGTCACCGAGGATGCCGAACGTGGCGTCGTCGAGCGACTCGGTCGCGGTCGCCATCTCACCGAGGTGGAACAGCGCGGTCACGAGGGCGCCGGGCTGCACCGAGTACTTGGTGATGACCTCGAGCTTGTCGGCGAGGTCGCTGATCGATGCGCCGCGGCGCATCTGGATGATCGTGCTGCCGTCACCGCGCGGGATCGCGACGCCGCCGAGCGACGGGGCATCCCGCATCTCGAATTCGGCGCGCTTCGTGCGCTTCGACTTGCGGGCACGGCTCTTGCCGCCTCCGCGCCCGAATGCGCCGGCTGTGCCGCCGCCGGGGCCGCGGCCACGACCGCCGCCACCGCCCGGACGACCGGCGAAACCGCCGCCGCCCGCACCGGGAGCGCCGCCGGGACGCTGGAATCCACCACCGGCACCGCCGGGACGGCCGGGACCGCCGGGACGCTGCTGGAAGGGCGCGCTGCCGCCGGGGCGCGGGGCGCCGGGACGCGGAGCACCGGGCCGCGGGGCCATCGGTCGCGGGGCTCCGGGACGCGGGATCGCGCCGCCGGCTCCACCGGGTCGGGGCATGCCCTGGCTGCCCGCGAACGGGTTGTTGCCGGGCCGCGGAGCGCCGGGGCGCTGCATGCCCTGGGCGCTCGCGAACGGGTTGTTGCCGGGTCGGGGTCCGCCACCGGGGCGCGGCACGTCGCTCGCACCGGCGGGTGCGGCGGGTGCTGCCGCGGCGGGGGCCGCGGGCGCGGCCGGGGCGGCGGATGCGGCGGCCGGTGCCTGTGCCGGGCTCGCCGCAGGCGCCGCGGCCGGGGCCGGTGCCTCGGCCACGGGGGCCGGAGCGGGGGCAGGCGCGGGGCCGGGCTTCGCGGCCGCGGGGCGCGGGGCGGAGGCCGAAGCCTTGGGTGCGTCGGTGGGCGGCTTGATGCCGTCGGCCTCGAGGGCCGACTTCAGACGCCGCGCGACGGGCGGGGCGATGCTCGACGACGCGCTCTTGACGAACTCGCCCATGTCCTTGAGCTTGTCGAGAGCGATCTTGCTGTCGATGCCGAGTTCGGCAGCGACTTCGTGTACACGTGGGTTGGCCACAATTCTCCTGTTCGGGGTCCACCCCGTGCAGGAGCGGACATCAAGCGTTGAGGGAACTCATTCCGAGTCGCTCATTAGTTGTCCATTGGCCGATCAGCCCTTGTCGTTGATGGTGGGATGGAGGTCGGAAGGTCTGCGGTATCGAGCCCGAGGATCTTGAGCGCCCGACCGAAGGCCTTGCGCTGGATCGCGGTGTCGACGCACCCGGAGACCGGATGCACCCACGCGCCCCTGCCCGGAAGTCGGCCTGCGGCATCCGCCACAGCCCGGCCATCGTGCGCGACGACCCTCACGAGTGAGGACCGGGGAGCGCGCTGACGGCAGCCCAGGCAGGTTCTGACGGGTTCCATCGTACTCCTGATGGGGACGATCAGTCTTCCATCACCGAATCGGGCTGGATGTCGATGCGCGCGCCGGTGAGCTTGGCGGCGAGGCGGGCGTTCTGCCCCTCCTTGCCGATCGCCAGCGAGAGCTGGTAGTCGGGGACGAGTGCCCGGACGGCCTTGAGCGTCTCGTCGACGACGAACGCGCTGCTCACCTTGGCGGGCGAGAGCGCGTGCGACACGAAGGTCGCGAGGTCGTCGGAGTGGTCGACGATGTCGATCTTCTCGCCGTTGAGCTCGGCGGTGACAGCGCGCACGCGCTGGCCGAGCTCGCCGATGCAGGCGCCCTTGGCATTGATGCCCGGCTGGGTCGCGCGCACCGCGATCTTGGTGCGGTGGCCGGCCTCGCGGGCGAGCGATGTGATCTCGACGATGCCCGACGCGATCTCGGGCACCTCGAGCGAGAACAGCCGGCGGACGAGGCCCGGATGCGTGCGGCTGACCGTGATGGACGGTCCCTTGAGGCCCTTGCTCACGCTGGTGACGTAGACGCGGATCCGGGTGCCGTGCGCGTACACCTCGCCGGGAACCTGCTCCTCCGGCGGCAGGATCGCCTCGACGGTGCCCAGGTCGATGTGGATCATGCGCGGGTTGGGCCCCTGCTGGATGACGCCGGCGACGATGTCGCCCTCGCGACCGCGGAACTCGCCCAGCACCTTGTCGTCGCCGATGTCGCGGAGCCGCTGATTGATGACCTGCTTGGCCGCGAAGGCGGAGATGCGACCGAAGTCGTCAGGGCTGTCGACAGCCTCGCCGATCTTCTCGCCGTCGCCGTCGAGCTCGGGCACGAAGACGGTCACGTGGCCGGTCTTGCGGTCGAGCTCGACGCGGGCGCCGTCCTCCGAAGTCTGATCCGTGTGCTTGAGATAGGCCGTCAGAATGGCCTGCTCGATGATGCCCACGAGCTCCTCGAAGGGGATCTCGCGCTCACGTTCCATGAGCCGCAGCATGGTGAGGTCGATGTCCATGGTGGGGCCTTCCGATATTCAGCTAGAGGCGCCGCTGAGACAGGCGCTCGGGAAGTCTAACCGAGGCGGCCGGTGACACGCCTGCCACCCGGGTGTCCCCCGTACGGTGACCGCGGCGTGACGACAATGTTTCTTGAACATTAAATATCGCTGAGTCTGTGCGGCGCATTCTGGACGATTCGCGCGGTAGGCGTATCGTCGCGGTTCGATTCATGAGCATGATTTGTGCTCGGACGCCGTCGACGGTTCGAGATGCCTCTGATCAGGGGTTTCAGTGCCCTGACGGATCGTCGGATCAGACGAAACCCTCCCGCGGGTCGAGCACACGCGCCGACGTGATCGGAGACGGTCGCCGACCTCGTCCACCCGAGGCCGGTCCTCGAGATCGCACTTCACTCGCGGCGCTCGATGGGGTTACTCTCGCCGCAACGGCCCGGTCGAACCCGGTGCCGAACCCGCCTCACCCGACTCGCCCCCGCATCACAGCCTCCCGCACACCCCGTTCCCGCCTCACCAGCATCCCCCCGCGACACCAGCGCTCCCCCGCACTGCTGAAACCCGCCTCTCGCTGCGAACCCTGCGGCTTCTCGCCTGTCTGACCCCGAATCCGACGGACCGAGCACCTGTGCCTGGCCCCTGGCCAGAACTCTGCCCGAGCCCTTGTCTACCCCTCTGGGAAAATACGTGAAGACCCGCATCGCGTTCCCGCTCGTCGCTGCCCTCGTGGTGGCCATCGGCATCGCCGTGCCCGTCGCGGCCGCGCCCGCCAACCTCGTCGCCAACCCCTCGCTCGAGGCCGGTGCGGCCTGGCCGGACTGCTTCTCGCCCTCGGGCTGGGGCACCGAGGCCACCTGGTCTGCCGTCACGGGCCACACGGGAGCCCGCGCTGTCTCGATGACGATCGCCGGCTACGCGTCGGGCGACCGGAAGCTGCTGCCCACCGAGTCCGCGACCTGCGCCCCTGCCGTCACGCCCGGCGAGACCTACCGGGCCTCCATCTGGTACAAGGCCACCGCCCCGGTCTCGATGACCGTGTTCCGCCACACAGCTGCCGGCTGGAGCTACTGGGGCGAGCTGGGCGCGCTTGCGGCCACGACGCCGTGGGCGGAGGCGTCGGCTGTCACGCCGCCCATCCCCGCCGGAACCGACCGCATCACCTTCGGGATCTCGCTCGCCGCGTCCGGCACGCTCGTCACCGACGACTACTCGCTGACGAACACGAAGGACACGGGCACACCGACCCCCACTCCGACGCCGAGCACTCCGGCTCCCACCCCGACGCCCACGACGCCTCCGGCGACACCGACACCGAGCCCGACGCCGACCACGCCCGCCTCGGCAGAGCTGATCGTCAACGGCACTCTCGCCGCGGGCGCGACCACGCCGAACTGCTTCTTCACCGCCGGCTGGGGCACGCGCAACGTCGCCGCGTCGATCGGCGCCGCGGTACCCGCGGGCTCCGCCGCGGGAACCCGATCGATGACCTACGCCGTGACCGGCTATCAGTCGGGCGACGTCAAGCTGCTGCCCGCCGAGGCGATCGGATGCGCACCCGCCGTCGTCGTCGGCCAGAAGTACTCCGTCTCGGTGGACTACCGCTCGACCGGCACCGCCCACGGCCTCACCGCCTTCCAGCACACGACTGCCGGGTGGTCCTACTGGACCGAGCTGAAGACCCTTCCGGGCTCCGCGGGCTGGGTGACCGCCAAAGCCGATCTGCCCGCCATCCCAGCCGGGGTCGACCGCATCTCGTTCGGCATCTCCCTCGCCTCCAACGGCACCCTCAGCACGACCAACTACTCGATGAAGGCGACCGCCCCACCGATACCCACCCCGACCCCGACGCCGACCCCTCCGGCCGGCAACCCGGCCGCCATCGGCAGCTGGAGCGTCCTCGACGTGCAGATGCCGATCCGCGCCCTGCACACGACCCTGCTCTACGACGGCCGCCTCCTCCTGATCGCCGGGAGCGGCAACGACGGCAACGCCTTCGCGGCGGGGACATTCACCGCGAGCGTCTGGGATCCTTCGACGGGCCTGTTCACGGCGATCCCCACGCCGTACGACATGTTCTGCGTCGGCCATGTCACCCTGCCCGACGGCAAGGTGCTGCTCGCGGGCGGGACCGAGGCGTACCCGACCCAGAACCAGGGTCCCAACACGTTCAAGGGGTCGAAGAAGAGCTACTACTTCGACCCGGAGGACGACACCTTCCACCCGCTCGCCGACATGGCGGGGGCGCACTGGTACCCGACGCTCACCAAGCTGGGCGACGGCGACATCTGGGCCGCCGGCGGACTCAACGAGAACGCCGAGGGCACGGTGCTCACCGAGATGTTCGACTCGCAGACCATGAGCTGGCTGCCCGCGAACCAGGTGCCGCAGACCTGGAGCTTCTGGGGCACCTACCCGCACATGTACCTGCTCGACGACGGTGTGCTCTTCTACGCCGGGGGCCACACGTTCGGCAACGGCCTCCCCGGCAGCGGTGCCTCGCTCTACAACTGGAGGACCGCGCAGATCTGGGACGTGCCGGGCCTCCGTCAGAAGGACCTGCGCGACCAGGCGGGCTCGGTGCTGCTGCCGCCCGCGCAGGACCAGCGCGTCATGATCGTGGGCGGCGGCAACACCGACAGCAACAATCCCGCGATCAACCTCGTCGACATCATCGACCTGTCGGTGGCGAACCCGACGTACACCGCCGGCCCGTCCATGCCAGGCGCGGGGAAGATGTACGTCAACCTCGTGACGCTCCCGAACCGCACGGTGCTGGCCTCCAACGGGGCCACCGGAAATCGATCGGGCAACGTGCTCACCGCGGCGATCTACAACCCGACGGCCAACGCCTGGACGACGATCAACCCCGACCCGGTCGGCCGCAACTACCACTCGACGTCCACCCTGCTGCCCGACGGCCGCGTCGTGGTCTTCGGATCGAATCCCGTCGACAACACGTTCGAGTCGAAGATCTCGATCTACACACCCGCGTACATGTACCAGGGCACCCGACCGACAGTGAACACGGTCGCCGAGCAGCTGACGTACGGCCAGTCGTTCCCGCTCACCGTCACCGGCAACGCCGTCTCGGCCTCGCTGATGTCACCGATGTCGCCCACCCACCAGACGGACACCAACACCCGGCTCGTCGATCTGCCGATCGCCGGAACCGGAGGCACCCGGACCGCCCAGGTGCCCGCGAATCCGAACCTGCTTCCGCCGGGCCCGTACATGCTCACGGTGCTCGACGCCGCCGGGGTGCCGAGCGTCGCCGACTGGGTGTGGATCTCGTGACCGCGCGCACGGAATCCGGCGCCGCCGTCTGGCGGCTGGTGCTCGCGGGGCTCGTCCTCGCTGTGATCGCGGGAATCGCACTGGTCGCCTTCACGCCGGTCGCGGGAGCGCGACAGCCGCTCGGGCAGGGCGAGGCCGCCGGTCACGACCACACCGCGGTCGCGACCACGGAGCCGACCACCGGATCCGACGGTTTCGAGGTCGGCACCCCGCTCGACCCGTCCGCCGCCGTGCCGTCGACCGTGGGGACGAGCGGGGAGGCCACGCTGGCCGCGGCTGCCGCGCTCGGCACCGCGCCGCGCGACATGACCACCCAGGGCGGCGAGCGCGGCGACGTGGCCCCGGACGCGATCCTCTCCGGCCAGTCGACGTCCCTCGGCGGCTGCGCGACGGAGTACGGGACGACCGGGCAGTGCCTGCCGACCGTGCCACCCAGCATGGCCGCCCACGTGCGCGACATGACCGCGGCGGGCATCGACCCGTCGACCATGCCGCACATGTGGACGTGCGGCGAGCTGCTGCAGTACTTCCCGCAGGGCATCGCTGTGCGCGTGCCCGGCGTGGACCCCTACCTGCTCGATCGAAGCGACGACGGTGTCGCCTGCGGAGAAGGGGACTGACGACACCGGAACCGACGCCCGCACTCACCACGCCCGTCTCCCGGCGGCTCCCCCCGGATGCCGCTTCCGCGATACCCCTTTGCCTGCCACAGCCCCCGAACCCCGAAGAAGGTCCCCCGACATGCTCGAAGTCCTCGCCTCGGTCGCCGTCATAGCGGTCACCCTGGCCCTGCTGCTGCTCTCCACCTCGACCCTCTTTCTCGCCACGTACGCGTGGTGGAACGCCGACAACCGCGCCGCGACCGCCTACGAGCCCAAGCTCGGCAAGCGGTCCCACACGTTCTCGCTGATCATGCCGTGCCGCGAGGAGACCGAGGAGGTCATGGCGGCGACGCTCGGCCGGCTGCTGAGCCAGCGTCACGGCGGGGTCGAGGTGATCATCTCGGTCGGCCACGACGACCTCGAGACCGTGAAGATCGCCCGCAAGCTCGCGCGCCGGCACCGCAGCCGGGTGCGCGTGAGCGTCGACACCTCGCCGGTGAAGAACAAGCCGCGCCAGCTGAACACCGCACTCGCGATGTGCCGCAACGACATCGTCGGCGTGTTCGACGCCGAGTCGATCGCCGCACCCGAGCTGCTCGACCACATCGACGCCGCCTTTCAGCGTCGCAACGCCGATGTGGTGCAGGGCGCTGTGCAGCTCGTCAACTTCCGCGACAGCTGGTACGCGCTGCGCAACTGCCTCGAGTACTTCATCTGGTTCCGGTCCCGGCTGCACGCGCACGCCAAGCGCGGGTTCATCCCGCTCGGCGGCAACACGGTCTTCGTGCGTCGCGAGCTGCTCGTCGCCGTCGGCGGCTGGGACGGCGACTGCCTCGCCGAGGACTGCGACCTCGGGGTGCGCCTCTCGGCACTCCGCCGCCGCATCGTCGTCGCCTACTCACCCGCACTGGTGACCCGCGAGGAGACGCCGGACTCGATCCCCGCCCTCGTCAGGCAGCGCACCCGCTGGGCGCTCGGCTTCATGCAGGTCTACGCCAAGGGTGACTGGAAGATGCTGCCGTGGGGCCGCCGGCGGCTGAACGCCTGGTGGACGCTCACGCAGCAGCACTTCATGGCCTTCGCGGGCCTGGTGATCCCGCTGTCGATCGCGCTGGCGATCTTCGCCAAGTTCCCGCTGGGGGTGACGCTGTTCACCTTCCTGCCGCTCGTCCCCACCCTGGCGCTCGTCGCGCTGGAGGTCTGCATGCTCCACGAGTTCGGCAAGGATCACGGATACCGCATCCGACTCCTCGACTACGTGCGGCTGATCGTGGGAGCGCCGGTCTACCAGGTGCTGCTCGCCGTCTCGGCGCTGCGCGCTGTGGTGAAGTTCATCGGCAGCGACTTCCAGTGGGAGAAGACCTCGCACGCGGGCTCTCACCTCCGCTACCTCGAGGCTCGGTGACCGACATGACCACGACACTCTCCCCGCGCACCCTCGACAGCTCGCTGATCCTCGACGAGCCTCAGGAGCAGCAGCCGGCAGGCCGCCACCTGCGGCGCCTCCTCGACCGCATCCCCCTCGCGGATGCGATCGCGGTCGCGACTGTCGCGGTCGGTGCCGGCGCCCTCGCCTTCACCAACCTCGCCGGAGCCCCCGCATACCAGGACGACGAGGGCATCTACTCGGCCCAGGCGATCGCCGTCCAGGAGGGCGAGCTCGCTCCGTACACCTACTGGTACGACCACCCGCCGTTCGGGTGGATCCAGCTCGCCCTGCTCAGCGCGGTGCCCCGTGCGCTCGGCGTCGGCGACGGCAGCGCGATCGCGGCCATGCGGGCCGTGATCGGCCTCTACTTCATCGCAAACGCCGTGCTGATCTACCTGATCGGCCGCCGGCTCAACGTCGCGGTGCCGTTCGCCGTGCTCGCCAGCGCCGTGTTCGCGCTGTCGCCCCTCTCGCTCGAGCTCGGCAGGCAGGTCTACCTCGACACCATCGGCATGCCGTGGCTGCTGCTGGCGTTCTTCCTGGCCCTGTCCCCACGGACGGCACTCTGGCACCACGCCGGAGCGGGAGCGGCCTTCGCCGTCGCCGTGCTCAGCAAGATCACCGCGTCGATCTTCGGCCCGGCGCTGCTGGTGGCCATGATCGACCGGCCCGCGTGGCGCGGGCGAGGATTCTCGATCGTCGCCTTCCTCACGGTCGGCGGACTGCTGCTGGCCTTCTTCCCGATCCTCGCTCTGCTGCGCGGTGAGCTGGTCCCCGGATCCGACCACGTGTCGCTCATCGACGGGCTCCTCTACCAGTTCGCCTCACGCGAGGGGTCCGGCTTCCTCTGGGAGGCGGGATCGGGTCGCAACGAGCTCGTGACCGGATGGATGGGCGTCGACGGATTCGTCGTCGTCGCCGGCGCGATCGCCGCTCTCGTCTGCGGTCTGTCGCGGCGGACGCGCTGGATCCTGGTCGCGATCGTCTCGTTCGCGGTGCCCGTCGTCGCCGGGCAGGGCTACCTGCCCGCCATGTACATCGTGGGCGGGTTGCCGTTCCTCTGCCTCGCGATCGGGGTCGGATCGCATCTGTTCTGGGTGGGGTCGATGCGGGTCGCCAAGCGCGTCGTACCGGCGGCCCGCCAGACGGCGCCGGTGCTGACGACGCTCGTGCTCCTGCTGGTCCTGGTGCCGATTCCCTTCGACCGCTGGGTCGACCGCGACGCCGACCTGCTGACGTCCGACGCGAACGCCGACTGGCGAGCCGCGCGCGACTGGGTCGAGCAGAACGTGTCGCGCGACGATGTCGTGCTGGTGCCCTTCTCGCTCTGGCAGGAGCTCGACGACGCCGGCTGGGACGGACCGTGGTCGGCGATCGCGCTCGAGAAGGCCGACCTCGACACCGCCTTCGCGACCGAGCATCCCGGCGGTTGGCGCGACATCGACTGGGTCGTGGAGGGCCCGAGCGTCGAACCCAACATCCGCTACCTCGGCCTCGACACCGCGGCCGACGCCTACGCCAACTCGACCGTCGTCGTCAGCTTCGGCGAGTGGAACATCCGACGCGTCACCCCGAACGACTGACGCCCCAGCTGATGAACGCCGCCGCCCGAAAGGATCCCCCCGTGCTCCTCACCGTCATCATCCCCACGTTCAACGAAGCCCCCAACATCGAGCCCCTCGTCCGCCGCATCGAGAGGGCGACCGTCGGCCTCGACGCCGAGGTGCTCTTCGTCGACGACTCGACCGACAACACCCCCCAGGTCGTCCAGGCCGTCGCATGGGAGAGCCGTCTGCCCGTACGGCTCATCCACCGCGACGAGCCGATCGGCGGTCTGAGCGGAGCCGTCATCGATGGACTCCGCGACAGCACCGCCGAATGGTGCCTCGTCATGGACGGCGACCTGCAGCACCCGCCCGAGATGATCCCGACCCTCCTGACCTCCGCTCAGGCGACCAGCGCCGACGTCGCGGTGGCGTCGCGCTACTGCAAGGGCGGCCGGAACGACGGACTGGCGAACGGGGTGCGTCGGTTCGTGTCGACGGCGTCGATCGCCCTCACTCGTGCCATGTTCCCCAACCGGCTCCGCAACTGCAGCGACCCCATGACCGGCTTCTTCGCGGTGCGGCGGTCGGCCGTCGACCTCGACCGGCTGCAGCCGCGCGGGTTCAAGATCCTCCTCGAGATCCTCGCGCGTCACCGGATGCGGGTGGTCGAGGAGCCGTTCGTCTTCGGCGAGCGCGTCGCGGGGGCGTCCAAGGCCGATCTGGCACAGGGGATGCGGTTCCTGAGCCAGCTGACCGCGCTGCGGTTCGGTCGCCTGTCGCGCTTCGCGGTCATCGGCGCGGTCGGCGCCGTCGCGAACCTCGCGATCATGGCCGGACTCATCGCCCTCGGCACGGGATACGTGCCGGCGGCGATCGCCGCAGCTGCCGTCACCATCCTCGGCAACTTCTTCGCCCAGGAGCGCTTCGTCTTCCAGGACCTCCGGCAGGAGGGGCGGGGATTCCGCACGCGGTTCGCCGCCTCGGTCGGATTCAACACACTCGAGGCGGTGGTGCGGCTGCCGTTCCTCGCGCTCCTCGTCGAGCTGCTGGGGGTTCCCAGCGTGCTCGCGCAGGGCGCGACGCTAGCCGCCGCGTTCGTGCTCCGGTTCCTCTTCCACTCGCGGATCGTCTACCGCCCGGCGCGCACCACGGCGATCAGCCCTCTCGCGCAGGGCGACCTGTCGACTCTGGCTCCGCGAGTCTCGCCCGCGCTCCGCGTCGGACGTTCCGTCCGCGCGGCGCGCGTCGCCCCGCCCGCTCCCGAGCGGGCCGCCTAGATCAGGTGTCGCGGGCGATTCGGGGTCGCTCGCGGCATCTGCACCTCACAGCCACCGCGCCCGTGCGTCAGCACGGGCGCGGTGGCTGCATGTTCGGGGGCCCGTCAGCCGATGGTCGCCGTCGCGTCAGAGGGCACTGGCGGTCGCTGCATCCGCGGTCGTGTGCCCTCAGTGCCCCTTCGCGAACTCCAGAGACCGGACCCGGACGATCCCGTGCAGTCGCTCGAGAAACGCATCGGGTTCAGCCCGGATGTCGTCCCGGTGCACCCGCACCACCCGCTGCCCCGCCGACTCGAACGCCTCCCGTCTCCAGATGTCGCGCCGCCACTGCAGCGGATCGCTTCGGTGACCGTCGCCCTCGTACTCGAGCACGAGCCGCCACTGCGGATAGGCCAGATCCGGATGCATCACTCGCCCGCCGATCGACATGGCGGGCGCGATCACAGGCTCCGGCCAGCCGGCATCGACCAGCAGCAGCCGCAGACGCGTCTCCATGCGGGAACGGGGCCCCACGCGCACGAGCGCGAGCGCCTGCCTGGCGCGCGCCGCGCCACGGCGCCCCGGATTCGCATCGAGAGCCGCCTGAAGGTCGCCCACACCCGTGAGCGCCGGATGCCCCGCACCCTGCGGCGTCACCCACCGGTCACCGAGGGCGATGAGATCGGCGCGGGTCAGCACACTCGCCATCTGCAGCCAGGTCGCGGCCGGGGCGACGACGGGGAGTCCATGGGCGAGGACGATCGGCAAGGCCGATCCCCTGTGACCGCACACTCCCGCGCGCCGGAATCGGTCGGAGGGAGCCCCTTTCTCCGTGATCACGTGGACTCGCGGGTCGGTCGCGACCGAACGCGGCACCTGGCCGCCCCAGAGCAGGGCCGCCGTCGTGTGGCTGAACGCATCACCCGGACGCAGTAGAGGCTCGAAGGCTCGCGCTCGGTCCAGGATCGATGAGGGCTGCGGGCCGATCAGATATACATCGTGGAACGGGTGTGCCACGGCCGACGAGCGCAGCTGACCCCGCGTGAGGCCGAGGCCCGGTGCCTCGGTCGCGAGCACGACCATGTCTCGAAGGTGGGGGTCGATCGGTCGGAGGCGCGGCATCCGCACATCGTGCTATCGCGCGCACTCAGGCGCTGAGTCGTTCGCCCACCTGCGGATGAGGGGGCAGCCGCGGTCGGTGGGGAGGGATGGTCCTGCCCCGACTGCCCCCTCGCGGTCGCTGCCGACGGGGCAGAGCGGCGTGATCAGCCGAGCGCGGCCGGGAGCTCCGACACAGGCAGCTCTCGACGCTCGCCGGATCGGCGGTCCCACAGCTCGACGATGCCGTCGGCCGCGCCGCGTCCCACGATGACGATGGTCGGCACGCCGAGCAGTTCGGCGTCCCCGAACTTGACGCCGGGCGACACCTTGGGCCGGTCGTCGTACAGCACGTCCGTACCCGAGATCTCGAGGGCCGCGACGAGCGTCTCGGCCACGTCGTAGGCGACCTGGTCGCGACCGGTCGCGATGACGTGCACGTCGAAGGGCGCGATCTCGGCAGGCCAGATGAGACCCTTCTCGTCGTGGTTCGCCTCGGCGATGGCGGCCATGATGCGCGTGACGCCGATGCCGTACGAGCCCATCGTCACGGTCACCAGCTTGCCGTTCTCGTCGAGGACTTTCAGGCCGAGCGCCTCGGCGTACTTCCGTCCGAGCTGGAAGACGTGGCCGATCTCCATGCCGCGCGCGAGCTCGACCGGCCCTGAGCCGTCGGGGGCGGGGTCGCCGACGCGCACCTCGGCCACCTCCGCGGTGCCATCGGCCGTGAAGTCCCGACCGGCGACCAGACCGAAGACGTGCTGTCCGTCACTGTTCGCCCCGGTGATCCACGCGGTTCCGTCGGCGACTCGAGCGTCGAGGAGGAAGCGGATGCCGGTGGCCGACTCCTCGCCGAGCACGGCGCCGGTGGGCGACCACGGCCCGATGTAGCCCTTGACCAGGAGCGGGTTCTTGGCGAAGTCGGTATCGACGGCCGCCTCCACCTCGGCCGGCGCGAACTGCACCTCCGCACGCTTCATGTCGACCTCGCGGTCGCCGGGCAGGCCGACCACGACGATCTCGCGGGACCCGTCGAGGTGGGTCAGCGCCAGCACGACGTTCTTCAGGGTGTCGGCGGCGGTCCACGCGCGACCGTCCGCACGAGGCACCTGCGCGTTGGCGACATCGACGAGCGTCGCGATCGTCGGGGTGTCAGGGGTGTCGTGCACCTCGGCGGGCAGCGCGTCGTCGAAGGGCACGGCGGCCGTGGGCTCGGTCGTGTAGGCCTCGACGTTGGCGGCGTAACCCGACGCCGAGCGCACGAAGGTGTCCTCCCCGATGGGCGTCGGGTGCAGGAACTCCTCGCTCCGCGATCCGCCCATCGCCCCCGCGTCGGCCTGCACGATGACGTACTCGAGCCCGAGTCGCGTGAAGATGCGCTCGTAGGCGTCACGCTGCTTCTGGTAGCTCACGTCGAGTCCGGCGTCGGTGTAGTCGAACGAGTAGGCGTCCTTCATCGAGAACTCGCGGCCGCGCAGCAGTCCCGCACGAGGGCGGGCCTCGTCGCGGTACTTGTCTTGGATCTGGTAGATCGAGAGGGGCAGGTCCTTGTAGGAGTTGTAGAGGTCCTTCACCGTCAAGGTGAAGACCTCCTCGTGGGTCGGGGCGAGCAGATAGTCGGCGCCCTTGCGGTCCTGCAGACGGAAGATGCCGTCGCCGTACTCCTCCCAGCGGCCCGTCGCCTCGTAGGGCTCGCGCGGCAGGAGGGCGGGGAACAGGACCTCCTGGGCGCCGGCGTTCGCCATCTCCTGGCGGATGACGTCCTCGACCTTGCGGCGCACCTTCAGCCCCAGCGGCAGCCAGGCGAAGATCCCCGGAGCCTGACGGCGGATGTAGCCGGCGCGCACCAGGAGACGGTGGCTGGCGACTTCGGCGTCGGACGGATCCTCACGCAGCGTGCGGACGAACAGGTGGGTCATGCGAGTGGACACGTACCCCACCTTAACGGCCCGCACTACCAGGGCTTGTCGCTGAGCCCCTGCTTGTGGCCGGAGTTCTGACGCTCGCGGTCCGACAGCTCGCCGAGCTCGCGGATCTCGTCGAGCTTGTCGCCGAGCGTGCCGCTCGTCACCTCGCCGCCGCCGCCGTCTCCATCCGAGTCGCCCTCCTGGCTGCCCCCGGATCCGCCGCTGCCGCCCGACCCGCCCTGCTGGTCGCCGCCGGAGCCGCCCTGGCCGGTGTCGGTTCCGTCGCCCCCGCCCTGGCCGGTGTCTGTACCGTCGCCGCCGCCCTGGCCGTCGCCGGTGTCGGTTCCATCGCCCTGATCGCCCGACCCGCCGGTGCCGTCGCTCGGATCGGTGCCGCCCTGATCGCCACCGCTGCCGTCGCCGCCGGTGCCCGATCCGTCGCCCTGATCCTCGCCCGTGCCGTTCTCGCTCTGCTCCTGGCTGTCCTGCTGCGCCTGAGCCAGCTTCTCCTCGAGCCGCGGGATGCTGTTCTCCGCCTTCTCGCGGAACTGGTCGTCATCCCAGCAGACGTCGTCGGGCTGCTCGCGCCAGAGCTCGAGGGCCTGTCGGTAGGAGTCCATGGCGCCGTCGAAGTCCTCGGCGGCCGAGAAGCGGTCGCCGAGTCGCTCGAGGGTGAGCGCGAGATTCGCTCGCGGGAAGCACGCGGCCTCGGGGTTCGGCGCGCCGTCGAGGGCGGCCTGCAGCTCGGGCACGGCCTCCGGCAGCAGGTCGCCGGCGGCGTAGGCGGTTCCGAGGTTGTAGTGCGGCGTGTACGCGTCGAAGGGATTCAGGCTCACACTGGCGCGGGCCCATGCCGCGCTGCCCTCGTAGTCGCCGGCGCTGTAGCTGTTCACCGAGCCCGCGGCGAGGGCGACATTGAGCCCCGTGCCGAATGCGAAGACGCCGAGCGGGATCACGAGGATCATCGACAGCAGCAGCATGCGCCGCCGCCGGGCCGGCAGCCGCTCGGCCGGCACTGCGTCCTCGCGCTCGTAGTCGCCGCGGAACCTGCTCAGGACGTTCACGATCCCGCCCGTCCGGCCGGCACACGCGCGGGCGCGACGGGTCCCGAGCGCGGCTTCGCACGGCGCAGGTCGCCGATCTGCCGGGCGGCGATCACCAGATCCCACAGCAGCAGCAGGAACGCGGGCAGGATCGGCACCCAGTAGTAGCGGGCGGCGATCGCCACCTCGGGCACGAGGATCTCCTCGCCGATGCGATCCTCGATGTCGGGGAAGCTCGGCGCGGTCTGCGGGTCGCGATGCTGGTAGCCCACGCCGAGGTCGCTCGCGACGGTCGTCAGGTTGTCCTCGTCGATCTTCGAGATGGCGCGGGGGGATCCGGACTGGGTGGTGTCGACCACGTACGGAGGCGGGGTACCGCCCTCCGGGTCCTGATCGCCGTAGTAGGAGTACTGGTCGTAGTCGTTCTCTCGCATCGGACCGCCCGCCGCCGTGCCGTAGCCGAGCACCGCGCCGTCGCTGATGAGGTCCCGCGAGTCGCTGAACGACTCGGGCTCGCTGTCGCGGGTCTGCTCCCCGTCCCCGAAGTAGAAGACGAGCCGCAGGCGTTCCGGATGCGCGGTCTGCGACGCCGTCAGGCGCTTCTGCAGCGTCTCGCGGGCCTCGCTGATGCTCGACCCGCCCGAGTACTGGGTGACCTCGACCTCGAGGGTGTCGAGGGCGGAGTCGAGGGCGGTCGGATCCGCGACGAGCGGCAGGCGCACGAGGGATCCGTTGTCGAAGGTGATGATCGAGTAGCGCGCTCCCGCGTACTGAGCGGCGATCAGCCGCGCATCCGCCTTCATCTGATCGAGGCGCGTGCCGCCGTCCGGGCCGTAGTCCTCGGCGTTCGAGCTCGTCGTCGTGTCCATCACGAGGAACACGTCGACGTCGGACACCACGACCTTCGTCAAGGCACCCGGCACCGCGGGACCGACGGCGGCCGCAGCCAGCAGCAGCAGCACCGCGATGCGGCGGATCGGCTGCCAGCGCGCCGGCCAGCCGCGCCTGCAGGACCGCACGAGCTGCCATCCGAGCAGGAGGGCGGGCGGCACCAGCAGCCAGCAGATCGTCACGATGGGGAACAGCGGATCGAAAATCACGAGCGCAGCCTCCATCCGAGGAACACCACGACCCAGAGCGCGAGGACGCCGAGCACGAAGGGGAAGCCGGGGTGGTCGGTGACCACGAGCTCGGGCACGCCCTCGAGCGCGGTGGCCTGATCGTCGAGAACCTCGTCGACGATGCTCTGGCCGCCGTCGGCGTCCGAGAGGCTGAAGAGGTCTCCCCCGGTGCGCTCGAGCTGCTCGGCCAGCTCGTCCGACGCCAGGCCGCCGAAGATGCCACCGGGGGCGATGCCGTAGACGCGCACGTCCTGCTCGATGGCGAACGAGGTCGCCTCCTCGAGCGTCACGATCGGCGTGCCCGCGAGCTCGTTGTCGGTGGCCAGGATGATCGTCCGGGACCTGTCGATGTCGGGGTTGTCGAAACGGAGCACGCAGGATGCCAGGCCGTCGCCGATGAGGGACGAGCCGTCGCCGAGGTCGGTGCCTGCGTAGAGCGGGACGTTCTCGTCGGGGTCGCCGCCGGCGAGGTCGCCGAGGTCGCCGATGTCGGCTCCGGTCTCGTCGCCGACGCTCGCGAGCTGCTCCTGCACGAACGGGTAGTCGTCGTTCAGCGGGAAGATCTGGGCAGCGGAGCTGTCCCAGACGACGAGCGCGATCCGCTCGCCCCGGAACTGCTCGACCAGCTCCTGGAAGCGCTCGAGCACCGTGCCATCGGCCTCGAGCATCGAGCCCGACACGTCGAGGCAGAGCACGATGTCGCGGTTGACGCGGTCGGTGTCGGCCACGTCGGTGGTGATGGGGCGCGCCGCCACGACCGAGAACGCCCCGAGCATGAACAGCACGACCGCGAACATGGCGCCGAACTGGACGAGGACCCGCCGGTAGGCCTTCTTGTACTCGGGCAGCCGCAGCATCCGATCGGTGTGCGCAGCTGCCACGACGTTCTGGTCGTCGCGCGCGCGGCGCCGACGCAGGACGACCAGCACCACGAGGACGGCGGCGACGATGCCGGCCATCACGAGCGGCATCCAGACGAACACTAGCTCCACTGGGACACCGCCCCTCGGGCCGTCGCGATGGCCGCGCTCGCGTCGACGGCCTCGGCCGGGGCGAAGGCGATGGGATAGAACGTCGACACCGTGTCGGCGAGCCGAGAGAGCCCGACGGCGCGGAGCTCCTCGGGGGTCATCGACCGGGCGTCGTAGCGGGTCGTGAAGAAGGCGAGCTCGCGCAGGATGCCGCTGAGCTCGATGTGGGCGTCGCGCGCGGTGAGCTCACCCGAGGCGACCTGCGCCTCGACCCGCGAGATGTCGGCCATCGCCTGGTTCCGCACGTTGACGGGGAGGGGCAGCGGATCACGCGGCGCCGGCACCGGCCCGGAGCGCCGCTTCCAGCCGCGCATCCTCGCGAAGCGTCCGCTCAGGAGCAGCCACAGCACGAGCAGCACGATGAAGAGCGGCAGCACGACCCACCACGGCCAGGCGTAGTTCTGCGGCGGGAAGAAGTCGTCGATGGGACCGAACGCGCGCGGGTCAGAAGCCGGCACGGCGCCTCCTCTGGAGGAGCGCGACGAGCGCCGGCACGACGGCCGCCGCATCCGTCACCCGGCAGTGCGAGATGCCGCGCGACCGGAAGTAGGTCTGCTGCGCGCTGATGCGCCCGGCGGTGCGGTCGGCGTACGTCTTCGCGAGCTTGCGGTCGGTGCGGAGGACGGTGGGGATCGGGCTGCCGTCCTCGACGTCGAGCAGCCCGCGGCCGGTGCCGTCGCCGAGCACCAGGTCGAGGTCGGCGACGGTGATCCAGAGCAGCTCGTGCTTCTCGCGGAGGCCGCGGAGTGCATCGTCCAAGGTCGGATCGGGCTCCACATCGTCGCCGACGATCACGATGATGCTGCGGTTGGGGATGCCGCGCACGAGATAGGTGACGAGCTGGACCGGATCGCTCGGCTGCGCCTCGAGCGAGATCTCCTGCTGCACGGTGCGCAGAAGGGACTCGAGGTAGCCCTCGCTCGAGCGCGGCGGGCGGTGCCGGATGCGACCCTCCGACCGGGTGACCAGGCCCACGGCGTCACCGTGCCGGAGCCCGAGGTAGCCCAGGGATCCGGCGATCTGGATGGCCAGGTCGCGCTTGGGCTCGCCGCCCTGCGCCGTCGCCGCCATGCCGCGGCCGGTGTCCACGGCGAGGATGATGTCCTGCCGGCGGGTCTGCTTGTAGCGCTTGACGAGCGGCGTGCCCGTGCGCGCCGTCGCCTTCCAGTCGATGTCGTCGACGTCGTCGCCTGCCGCGTACTCGCGGAGGTCGTCGAAGTCGAGGCTGCGTCCCGCCGTGATCGCGGCGTACTCCCCCTCGAGCAGGTTGGTGCTGCGCCTGTTCGCGTGGATGAACAGGCGCGACTTGACCCGCGGCAGGAGGGCGGCCACTTACGGGTTGGGCAGCGCGGCGATGATGGCGTCGATGACCTGCTCCGACGAGATGTCGAGGGCGTCGGCCTCGAAGCTCAGCACGACACGATGACGCAGCACCCGATGGGCGAGGCTCTTGACGTCCTCGGGGATCACGAACGCTCGCCCCTGGAGCAGGGCGATCGCGCGAGCCGCCGACAGGAACGCGATGCTGGCGCGCGGGCTGCCGCCGTACTCGACGAGACGGGCGAGGTCGTCGCTGATGAGGCCACGCGGATGCCGGGTCGCCTGCACGATCGAGACCAGGTAGGCGCGCACCGAGTCCTCGACGAAGACGCGCTTGGCCGCCTCCTGCAGGAACAGCACATCGTCGAGGCCGAGCCCCTCCGGCGCGAGGGCACCCACCTCGTAGACACCGGAGTCGATCCGCTTCAGGATCTCGAGCTCGTCGGCGGTGTCGGGGTAGTCGAGCACCTCCTTGAGCAGGAAGCGGTCGAGCTGCGCCTCGGGCAGCAGGTAGGTGCCCTCCTGCTCGATCGGGTTCTGCGTCGCGATCACGAGGAACGGGACGGGCAGCTTGTACACCGTGCCGCCGATGGAAGTCTGGCGCTCCTGCATGGCCTCCAGCATCGCGCTCTGGGTCTTGGCGCTCGAGCGGTTGATCTCGTCGAGCAGCACGATGTTGGCGTGCACCGGACCGAGCTGGGTCGAGAAGGCCGCGGTCTTGGCGTCGTAGATCTGGGTGCCGATGATGTCGCTCGGCAGCAGGTCGGGGGTGCACTGGATGCGGCGGAAGTCGGCCCGGACCGCGTCGGCGAGGGTGTTGGCGGCCGTCGACTTCGCGAGGCCGGGGACGCTCTCGAGCAGGATGTGCCCGCCCGCGATGAGGGTCGCCATGATGCTGGTGCGGAGACGCTCCTGGCCGACCACCTTCCGAGCGAAGGCCGCCGACATGCGCTCGACGATCGCGGCGGCGCGCGCGAGCTCGGGCTCGGTCAGCGCGTCGTCGGGAAGGGCCGCGTCCGCCGGGACGGCGGGGACGGGTGCAGGCGCGGCGACGGGTGTCGGCGGGGCGTCGGGGCCGCTCCCGCCGAGCGGTGCCCCCGAGGGAGGTGGCGGGGGCGGAGTCGATGGGGTGGGCGGCGAGTACGGCGACGCGGGCGCGGGCTGCAGCGAGGGCGGAGGCGCGTAGGGCGAGGAGGCGCCGAGAGCGACGAACTGACCCGGCGAGGGGATCGGCGGCACGTCGGGTGTGGTGTCGGGCACGGCGTCTCCAGAGGATTAGCGGACAGAAAGTCACGTTAGCAGTTGCGGGGGTCCTCCCCGCGACGTGCCGCGTTCCCGCTCCCCAGGGGGAGACTCAGACGGTCAGCACCTCGGGCACGCCCGACTCTCCGGGAGGCATCTCGGCGGCGAGGCGCTTGGCCTCCTCGATGAGGGTCGCGACGATGTCGGCCTCGGGGACGGTCTTGATGACCTCGCCCTTGACGAAGATCTGGCCCTTGCCGTTGCCCGACGCGACCCCGAGGTCGGCCTCGCGCGCCTCGCCCGGACCGTTGACGACGCATCCCATCACGGCCACGCGCAGCGGCACGGTCATGCCCTCGAGCCCGGCGGTGACGTCGTTCGCAAGGGTGTAGACGTCGACTTGAGCGCGTCCGCAGGACGGGCAGGAGACGATCTCGAGCTTGCGCTCGCGCAGGTTGAGGCTCTGCAGGATCTGCAGACCGACCTTGACCTCCTGCGCGGGCGGAGCCGAGAGCGACACGCGGATCGTGTCGCCGATGCCCTCGGAGAGCAGGATGCCGAAGGCCGTCGCGCTCTTGATGGTGCCCTGGAACTCGGGGCCGGCCTCGGTCACGCCGAGGTGCAGGGGCCAGTCGCCGCGCTCGGCGAGCAGGCGGTACGCCTTCACCATGACCACGGGGTCGTTGTGCTTCACCGAGATCTTGAAGTCGTGGAAGTCGTGCTCCTCGAAGAGCGACGCCTCCCAGACGGCGCTCTCGACGAGGGCCTCCGGCGTCGCCTTGCCGTACTTCTCCATGAGCCGCGGGTCGAGCGAGCCGGCGTTGACCCCGATCCGGATGCTGACCCCGGCAGCCTTGGCGGCCTTCGCGATCGCGCCCACCTGGTCGTCGAACTTGCGGATGTTGCCGGGGTTCACGCGAACCGCGCCGCACCCGGCGTCGATCGCCTGGAAGACGTACTTCGGCTGGAAGTGGATGTCGGCGATGACCGGGATCTGGCTCTTCTTGGCGATGATGTGCAGCACGTCCGCGTCGTCCTGCGACGGAACCGCGACGCGCACGATGTCGCATCCGGACGCGGTGAGCTCGGCGATCTGCTGCAGCGTCGCGTTGATGTTGGTCGTCGGGGTCGTGCACATCGACTGGACGCTGACCTGCGCGTCGCCGCCGACCAGCACCTTTCCGACCTTGATCTGTCGGGTCTTGCGGCGAGGGGCGAGGGTCTCGGGCGGGGCCTTGGGCATCCCGATGTTCAAAGCAGGCACGTACCTGATCTTACGGCGATCAGAGGAACGAGACCGGGTTCACGATGTCGGCGTAGATGAGGAGCGCGGATGACGCGCCGAGGATCGTGACGATGACCAGCGTCAGCGGCACCAGCTTCGCGGTGTCGACGGGGCCGGGGTCGCGGCGCTTGAAGAGCGCGGCGATGCGGCGGCGGAGACCCTCCCACAGAGCACCCGCGATGTGACCGCCGTCGAGCGGCAGCAGCGGGATCAGGTTGAACACGAAGAGAGCCACGTTGAGCCCGGCCAGGATGCCGATGATGCTGGCTGCGCGATCCGCCACCGGGATCGTGTTGAGGCTCGTGATCTCCCCCGCGATCCGCCCGACGCCGACCACGCTGATCGGGCCGTTGGGGTCGCGCTCGGCACCGCCGAAGGCGGCCTGGGCGACCTGCACCAGTCGCTGCGGAAGCGTGGCGATGATCTTGGCCACCGAGACGATGTTGTCGCCGACGGCGGGCAGCACAGCGGTGACCGGCTGGGCGACGTTGGCCGTGGCGAAGCCGACGCCGATGATCCCGACCTCCTGGGTCTGCACGCTGCCGTCGGGGTCGAGCACCTCGGCACCCGCGTCGTCGAGCACCGCGCGCTCGGTCGCGATCGGCGTCACCTGCAGCGTCTGCTCGGCACCGTCGCGCTCGACGACGATGGCGAGCCGGTCGCCGGCGCCCGCGTTGATCAGCGCGATCGCCTGCGCGACCTCCGAGATCTGGGTGCCGTCGATGCTGACGATCCGGTCTCCGGGCTGCACGCCCGAGGCCGCCGCCGGCGAGTCGGCGTCGTCGGCGGCGCACTCCGTCTGGGTGCTGCTCGACGGCAGCACGCACTCGCTGACCGATCCGACGGTCGTCGTCGACTGCGGGATGCCGAAGCCGCAGAGCACGACGCCGTAGAGCACGATCGCGATGAGCAGGTTCATGCTCGGGCCGCCGAGCATGATGATGACCCGCTTCCAGACCGGGAGCTTGTAGAAGGTGCGGTTCTCGTCTCCCGGAGTGATGGACTCGGCCGACGAGCTGCGGGCGTCCTGCACCAGGGTCTGGAAGAAGCCGGTGGATGCGGTGCGCGCCTTGCCGCCCTCGCGTGCCGGCGGGTACATGCCGGCCATCGAGATGTAGCCGCCCAGCGGGATCGCCTTCAGGCCGTACTCCGTCTCGCCGCGCTTGCGCGACCAGAGGGTCGGACCGAAGCCGACCATGTACTGCCCGACCTTGACGCCGAACTTCTTGGCGGGCACCAGGTGCCCGATCTCGTGGAGGGCGATGGACAGCGCGAGCCCGATGACCATGATCACCACGCCGAGGATGTACAGCAGCACCGTTTCCACGCCGAGAACCCTATTTCAGCGGGGCTGTGAGCGCGCCCCCGCTTTGTGGGGCGCTCGCTCGGCATCCCCCAAGATGGACCTGTGACTGCAGAACTCCCGGCCGGCGCGCTCGTCGATGCCCGCTACGAGATCCAGGCGGTCTGCGGTCGCGGCGGGATGTCGACGGTCTATCGCGCGCGCGACACGAGTCTCGGCCGCGAGGTCGCGCTGAAGGTCTTCCATGCCGCATCCACCGGCGACGACGCGCGTCGACGCGACGAGGCGGTGCTCCTGGCGGGGCTGTCGCACCCCGGCCTGGTGGTCCTCTTCGATGCTGTCCTCGACCGGGACCCGCCCTACGTGACCATGGAGTTCGTCGACGGCGAGTCGCTGGCCGACCGGCTGCGCCGGGGATCGCTCGACCTCGACAGCGCCTCGGCCACGCTCGTGGCCACGGCCGACGCGCTCGGCGCTGTGCACGCCCGCGGGATCGTGCACCGCGACGTCAAGCCGGCGAACATCCTGCTGCCGTCAGACGATGCGCACAGCGTCGCGCGGCTGGCGGACTTCGGCATCGCGCGGCTGATCGAGGCTCCCAGCGTGACCGTGGCAGGCACGGTCATCGGCACGGCCGCCTACCTGAGCCCCGAGCAGGTGACCGGGGGTCCTGTGACGACGGCGAGCGACATCTATGCTCTCGGCCTGGTGCTGATCGAGTGCCTGACGGGCCGCCGTGCCTTCGCCGGGACCGCGGTCGAGACCATGGCTGCTCGGCTCGCCCGACCGCCGGACCTCGAGGATCCTGCACTCGCCCCCTACCGCAGCCTGCTGGCTGACATGACGCAGCGCGATCCAGAGCAGCGTCCGTCTGCTGCCGAGGTCGCCGCCCGGCTCCGCGGCGAGGCTGAGACCCGTATCCTCCCCAGCCCTGACGCCGCCACCGAGCCGGCAGGAATCCTGCGCGGCGTGCCCGAGACGACGGCCGCCTCGACAGCCGCTACTCGGCTGCTCACCTCGACGGAGACTCCGGAACCGTCGGCGAGCGCAGCCGCGGATCGCCCGCGATCCCGTCGGACCATCCTGCTGGCCGCCCTGGGCGCGGCCACCCTGGCGGTTCTCGTCGGAGCGATCTGGGCGGCGACCGGAGTGTCCGGCGACTCGCCGGAACCCGCGCCCACCGATGCGACGGTCGTCGACACCACGCAGGTGCCGGTCAGCACATCCGAGCCGCAGCCGGCCGAGACCGTCGCGCCGGAGCCGAGCGAGCCTGCCGGCCCCGGAGACGCGGGCACCCCTGGCAACGGTCCTGCAGGCGATCCCGGCACTGGCAACGGCCACGGCAACGGTCCGAAGGAGGACAAGAAGGCAGGCTGATCGGATATCGAGGCGCGATCAGGCGCGCGAGGCGCGCCTGCGGACTGCTCCGATCACCAGCGCGATGGCGACGATCAGAACCGCTCCGAGCATGATCGCGATCACCCCGATCGGGACCCCGCCGATGGTCGCGGGTCGGGTGACGCTGTAGTCCTGCGTGATCGGGTCGTCCGTCGCCGACCGCACCACCGTCAGGTCGACCGCCTGCGTCGCGGGATCGGCGAGGGAGAGGTCGAGCACGGTGAGATAGGCGCCCCGGTCCTCGAAGCCGGCGGGCGCCTGCCCCGCCCAGAGCGGCGAGGCCTGCGCGTACGGCGCGGTCGGGGTGTCGAGGGATGCGAGGTCGGCGCGGTGGTCGTCGAACACGTAGAGCCTCACCTCCTGCGCCGACTCCGCTGCCTGCGACAGGTCCATCGGGTAGACCAGCTCGTCGCTGTCGAAGGTGAAGCGGATCGGGTCGAGGCCGCCTGAGAGCGTCGCGTCGCTGGTCAGCTTGAGCGCCACGAAGTACCACCCGCGGAGGACGTAGTCGACGAGCAGGTCGCTGACGGCGGGCGAGATGACGTAGCCGTTGGAGTTCAGCCAGTCGCTCAGCCCGGACGCGTCGGAGGCGGCGAGCGTCGTCGCGGTGACCGGACCCAGCTGCACCTCGTCGAGCACGGTCGGAGCGGCACCTCCTGCCGCTCCGTCGCCGTCGAACGACCACCAGTCCGGCTCGGAGGTCGCCTTCGGGGCGATCGCCTCCTCCAGCGCGACGAAGTCGGCGGTGTCCCCGGCCGTCACGGTCGCCGGAGCCGGCGTCGGGAAGATGAGCCCGGTCTCCTCAGCCGAGCCGAGCACCCCGAGGCGCAGGTCGATCTGCTCGGTCCCCTCGGACGCCCACGAGACGATCGCCCGCTCCTGGTTCACCTCGAGGTCGGCACCGGGCAGCGGCGCGGGTGCTCCGCAGGCGCAGGCGAGGGCCGGGGATGCGACCTGGAGCGACACGAACAGAGCTGCGACCAGCGATACGGCCGCGACTCGTCGAGGGAATCTCATCCAGCCAGTATGGCGTCGGCTTCCCGTCGTGCCCAGGCCTCCGCGCCGAGGACTCCCTCGATCGTGACCTCGCCGGCATCGTGGGCGTCGACGACCCGCTCGACGGTGTCGAGGATCTCGAGGTAGCCGATCCTGCCCGCGTGGAATGCCGAGACCGCCTGCTCGTTGGCGGCGTTGAACACCGCGGGGAACGTGCCCCCCGCCTCGCCCACCTGCTTGGCGAGCCGCACAGCCGGGAACGCCGCATCGTCGAGAGGCTCGAAGGTCCAGGTCTGGGCGGTGGTCCAGTCGAGGGGCACGCCGACGCCCGCGACGCGGTTCGGCCAGTCCAGCCCGAGCGAGATCGGCAGGCGCATGTCGGGCGGCGACGCCTGGGCGATCGTCGAGCCGTCGACGAACTCCACCATCGAGTGCACGATCGACTGCGGGTGCACCGTGACGTCGATCTGCGCGTAGGGCACGCCGAACAGGAGGTGAGCCTCGATGACCTCGAGCCCCTTGTTGACCAGCGTCGCCGAGTTGGTCGTGATGACCAGTCCCATGTCCCAGGTCGGATGCGCGAGAGCCTCGCTCGGCGTGACGTCCGCGAGCGACTCCCGGCTGCGCCCCCGGAAGGGCCCCCCGGACGCGGTGAGCACCAGGCGGCGCACCTCGCCGCTCTCGCCCGCCCGCAGTGCCTGCGCGATAGCGGAGTGCTCGGAGTCGACCGGCACGATCTGTCCGGGCGCCGCCCGGTCGATGACGAGGGAGCCGCCGACGATCAGGCTCTCCTTGTTGGCCAGCGCGAGCGTCGCCCCTGCCTCGAGGGTCGCCAGCGTCGGCGCGAGCCCGACGGATCCCGTGATGGCGTTGAGCACCACGTCGGCCCGGATGTCGCGCACCAGTGCGACCGCCTCGTCGACTCCCAGCGCGGTGTCCGCGACGCCGAACGCGGCCGCCTGCTCGGCCAGCGCATCCGATTTCGAGCCCGCGGCCAGACCGACCACCTCGAACCTGTCGCGGTTGGCGGCGATCACATCGAGAGCCTGGACTCCGACCGACCCCGTCGACCCGAGGATGATGACGCGGCGCATGCTGTGCCCCTGCTGCGGTCCGCCGGCCTAGGCGGCGGGCTGAGTTGCGAGGATGTCGACGACGAACACGAGGGTGTCGTCGGCGGCGATGCCGGCATCCGGCTGGCCGCCGCTCGGCCCGTAGCCCTGGTCGGGCGGGATGATCGCGATGACCCGCGACCCGACGGTCTGACCGACGAGGGCCGCGCTGAAGCCGGGAATGACACCGTCTGTGGTGAAGGTCGCGGCGCCGCGGCCCCAGCTCTCGTCGAAGACCTCGCCGCTCGTCCAGTTGACGCCCTGGTACTGCACCGTCACCGAGTCGCCCGCCGCGACGACAGTGCCGTCGCCCGTGATGGCTGCGGCGATCTGCAACTCGGCCGGCGGGTCGGCGTCGGGGATGGTGACGGTCGGCTGACCGTCGTCGGCGAACTCGATCTCGGGGAAGCCGTCGGGCAGGTCCTGCGTGGTGCCGGACGCCTGGGTCGGCAGGATCGAGACGATGTCCATCACGAAGACGAGGCTGGTGTCGGGGTCGATGCCCGCATCCGCGTTGCCGTCGGCTCCGAAGCCGTCGGCCGGCGACACGACGCCCAGGACGCGCGAGCCCTCGGTGCTGCAGCGCAGCGTCTTGACGATGCCGGGCAGGAAGGTGGCCTCGTCGACCGTGAAGGAGGTGAGCTGCGACGGATCTGCGAACGTCGAGGTCACCTGCTCGCCGGTCGTGCCGTTGTAGAGGGCGAGGTTCGCCTGCAGGAGCGATCCGTTCTCGGCCGGCTCCCCCGTGCCCGCGATGACCTCGAGGCGCTGCGTGTCGACGACGTTGAGAGGAGCCGTGAACTCCACGGTCGGCTCGGCGCCGAAGTCGCCCGACACCGTGACGCTGTCGGCCTGCGTGCCGCCCGCGACGCACGCCGCGGAGTCGGCCGGAGCCGCCGTGTCGGTGCCCGATGGGTCTGCGTCGGACGGCGTGCAGCCGGCGAGAGCCAGCGCGAGGGCCGCGCTGAGGGCGGCGATGGCGATGGCGGGACGGGTACGGCGCACGGAGCAACTCCTCGATAGGGAACCCGACCATCCTGCCGTACCGATACTTGGTGAACGGTGTGCACGGCGCGCCGCCTAGGCTCGCACCATGGAATTCAGCGTGCCGCAGCAGCGCAGACTGGTGACCGAGCTCCCCGGACCGACGTCGGTCGCGCTGCAGGAACGGCGAGCGAAGGCGGTCTCTCGCGGCGCGGGAACCCTCGCGAACATCTACATGGATCACGGGGCCGGCGCCATCCTCGTCGACGTCGACGGCAACCAGCTCATCGACCTCGGATGCGGCATCGGCGTCACCACCATCGGGCACGCGCACCCGGATGTCGTGGCCGCCGCCGCCGCGCAGGCGCAGAAGCTGACCCACACGCTCTTCACCGTCACCCCGTATGAGACGTATGTGCAGGTCGCCGAGAAGCTCGCAGAGATCACTCCGGGCGACTTCGAGAAGCGATCGATCCTGGTCAACTCGGGCGCCGAGGCCGTCGAGAACGCCGTCAAGATCGCGCGGAAGTTCACGGGACGACGCGCCATCGTGAGCCTCGACCACGCCTTCCACGGTCGCACCAACCTCACCATGGCGATGACCTACCGTCCCTGGCCGGAGCGCGCAGGCATGGGCCCGTTCCCCGGCGAGCTCTACTCCGTGCCGGTGTCGTACCCCTACCGTGACGGTCTCAGCGGCGAGGAGGCGGCGGCCAAGACGATCGACTACATCGTCACGCACATCGGGGCCAGCGAGGTCGCCGCGTTCTTCGTGGAGCCGATCCAGGGCGACGGCGGCATCGTCATCCCCGCTCCCGGCTACTTCGCGGCGATCAAGGCCTTCTGCGAGGAGAACGGCATCGTGTTCGTCGCGGACGAGATCCAGTCCGGCATCGGCCGCACCGGCGCCTGGTATGCGATCGAGCACCACGGCGTCGTGCCCGACCTCGTCACGAGCGCGAAGGGCATCGCGGGCGGCTTCCCGCTCGCGGCCGTCACGGGGCGCGCCGACATCATGGACTCCGTGCAGCCCGGCGGCATCGGGGGCACGTTCGGCGGCAACCCGGTGTCGACGGCGGCGGCGCTGGCCGTCTTCGAGGTCATCGAGCGCGACGGCCTGCTGGCCGAGGCGCAGCGGGTCGAGCGCTCGCTGCTGGCCCGCATCGGCGACTGGCCCGACCGCTACCCGGTCGTCGGCGAGGTGCGTGGCAAGGGCGCGATGTTCGGGGTCGAGCTCGTGAAGCCGGGCACCCGCGACCCGAACCCGGCCGCCCTCTCGGCGGTCATCGCCCACGCGACAGCCAACGGCGTGATCCCCCTCGATGCGGGGAGCTGGGATTCGGTCCTGCGGTTCCTCCCGAGCGTCGTCATCAGCGACGAGCTCATCGACGACGCCATGTCGGTGATCGAAGGGGCCCTCGAGCGACTGTGAGCGCGCCCTTCGCACCCCCGCGGCACACGCCGTGGGGCCGCCATCGCGGGCCGCGCCCACGCCGATGGCCGCTCGTGCTCGGAATCGTGTCGGCCGCCCTCATCGTCGGGGTCGTGCTGGTGCTGGCCCCGTGGGATCCGTACCGGGTCACCGCCTACCAGGACCACTACACGGTGCTCACCGAGCCGACGCCCGCCGACATCGCTGCGCTCGCCGACGCGACGGGGATGAGCGAGACCGGGCGACGGATCTTCCTGGCGTCCACGCCGGAGATCGAGACCGCGAGCGCCTTCAACAAGGACTGCTCGGTGGAGTCCGAGGGCACCCTCGGCTGCTACTTCCGGTCGGAGATCTTCATCTACTCCGTCACCGACCAGCGCCTGGCGGGCACCACGGAGGTGACTGCGGCGCACGAGATGCTGCACGCCGCCTACGAGCGCCTGACCGACGACGACCGCGCGCGGGTGGACGCGCTCATCGACGAGTTCATTGCGACGCTGCCGGGCGACGACCCGACCTTCGAGACCCTCGACGGCAGCTACGACCCGGAGCAATACGCCGACGAGTGGCATTCGCGGATCGGCACCGAGTACGCCGACCTGCCCCCGGAACTCGAGGCGCACTACGCGATCTACTTCTCCGACCGCAGCAGGGTCCTGGCGCGCTACTCCCAGTCGGTCGTGCTGCTCGAGCTGTACGAGCAGCAGCTCGCCGACCTGTCGGCGCAGGTCGACGCGCTCGACGCGGACCTCGCGGCTCGACAGGCCGCCTTCGACGCGGCGAGCGCCCAGCTCTCGACCGATATCGACGCGTTCAACGTCCGTGCCGATGCGGGCGACTTCCCGTCGCAGGCGCAGTTCGCCGCCGCGCGTGCCGCCCTGGTCGCGCGTCAAGACGCCCTCATGGCCGAGCTGACCACTCTCAACACCGACATCGCCGCCTACAACGTGCTGGTCGACCAGCTGGTCGCTTTGGATGCGGACTACGCCGACCTGTATCAGCAGCTCGACAGCACGAACCCGCCGCCGACGGTCTAGGCCTCCGCGCCGGACCCGCTCGAGACCTCAGACGGTGCAGGGCCGCCCGAGTGCTCGGCCGCATCTTCCGCGCGCGTCATGCTCAGCTTGCCGCGTGGTCCGATCACCGCCTCGGCGACCATCAGCACCACGAGCGCCACGCACGCGACACCGAGAGACGCCATCGCGGGAGTGGCCGCGGCGACCGGGATCGCGGCGAGCGCGAGCGTGGCGCCGGCGAAGCGGATCACCGCCCATTGGCCGGTCGCTCGTCTCCAGATCACCGCGGTGCCGGCCAGGTAGAGCGAGATGCCTCCGCCGAGCGCCGCGGCGCCGAACGCTCCGAGCCGCTCGCCGCCCTCCAGATGGGCCATGGCCTGCTCGATGCCGAGCGCGGCGAGCACGATGCCCGCCACGAGCGACAGGTGGAGGTACGTGTAGACGTCGGTGGCCACGTCGAGGCGCTGCGCGGGCGGGATGCGTGCGATGCGGTGCTCGAGCTCCGGGGCGGCGTGGCCGAAGTACACCCACCACAGGGCGATGCAGATGCCGACCGACAGCACCGATCCCACGACGATCTCGGCGGTGATCGGCAGCTGCGCGACGCCGAGGCCGATGGCCACCACCGACTCGCCGAGCGCGAGGATCACCACGAGTCCGTGCCGCTCCGCGAAGTGCGACACGGAGTTGATGCGCCAGCTCCCGCCCGACGACGTGAGGCGCACGACGGTCAGGTCCAGCGCGATCGCGACCAGCCAGATCCACACCTGATAGGGCTCGCCGAGGAACGCGCCGACGACGAGCACCGCCGTCGCGGGCAGCAGCGCGCTGAACATGCTGACGACGACCTGGCGCCGGAGTGCCGTGTCGGATCCCGCGGCGATCATGTAGACGACCGCGTGCACGACGCGCACCGCGACGTACGCGACGACGAACACCAGGGGGGCGAAGAGCCCGCCCTCGAGGTCGTGGTAGGCCTCCGGCACGACCAGCGACAGCAGGAACATCAGCACGATGGCGAGCATCACGCCGACACGGACGATGCCACGGTCGGCGTGCGCCTGGTTGGCGAGCCAGGTGTACGACGTCCAGGACCACCACACCAGGGCGAGGATCACGAGACCCTGCACCACCGCGATCGCGCCGTCGCCCTCCTCGTACCCGTGGTACATGAGCGCGGTGACCTGGGTGAAGGCGAAGACGTACACGAGATCGAAGAACAGCTCGAGCGTCGTCGCGCGGTCGCCCTCCTTCGACGTCTCCGCCGTGAGGAGCCCGCGGCGCAGAGGATTCTGGATGCTCGCCATGGCGACCAAGATAGTGACTCAGGCGGTCAGGATGCGAGGCTCGTGACGCACGGGGAAGGCGACACTCGCGGCGATGAAGCACTTCGTGCTCGCCTCGTGGTGCAGAGCCAGCGCCAGCTCGGGGTCGCCGGATGAGATGGTCACCACCGGTCGCAGGGTCGCTTCGATGAAGCGGCCTCCCCCGGTCTCGTCGGTGCGCATCAGCCCGGTGGCGGCATCCTCGTAGGCCACGACCACGACACCGTGCGATGCGGCGACGTGCAGGTAGCTGAGCAGGTGGCACTGGCTGAGCGCCGCGAGGAGGTGCTCCTCGGGGTTCCAGCGGTCGGCATCCCCGTGGAAGGTGCGGTCGCTCGAGCCCTGGATGTCGTGCTTGCCCTCGGCGCGCACGACGTGGTCGCGACCGTAGGCGCGGTATCCGGAGGTTCCCGTGCCCCGGTTGCCCGTCCATTCGACGGAAACCGCATAGGAATGATCGAGTTTCATCGGAATCCTTCGTTTTGCGCGCGAGTACAATCGGATGATGACCGACACGCTGCCCGCCCCCACGCTAGCGCCCTCCACCGAGCCGACGCCGGTGCCGACCGAGCGCCGCATCGTCACCGCCATTCCCGGCCCGCGGTCGCTCGCCCTGCAGGAGCGTCGTCGGGCGGTCGTGTCCGACGGCGTCGCGTCCGCCCTCCCCGTCTACATCGCCCGCGCGCACGGGGCGATCCTCGAGGACGTCGACGGCAACGCCTTCCTCGACCTCGGAGCCGGCATCGGAGTGACGACGGTCGGGCACACCGAGCAGTCGGTGGTCGCGGCCGCGCAGGCGCAGCTGGGCGACGTCGTGCACACTCTCTTCACGATCACGCCCTACGAGGAGTACGTCCAGGTCGCCGAGCTGCTGGCCGCGCACACACCGGGCGACTTCGCCAAGAAGACGGTGCTCGTCAACTCGGGCGCGGAGGCCGTCGAGAACGGCGTCAAGATCGCCCGCAAGCACACCGGGCGGGCGGGTGTCGCCGTGCTCGAGCACGCGTACCACGGCCGCACCAACCTCACCATGGCCATGAACTTCAAGGCGATGCCCTACTCGCTGGGCTTCGGTCCATTCGCGGGAGACATCTACCGCGCCCCCAACTCGTACCCGCTGCACGACGGACTCTCCGGCGCCGACGCGGCCGCGCGCACCATCGGCTACCTGGAGAAGACGGTGGGGGCATCCGACCTCGCCTGCCTCGTGGTCGAGCCGATCCAGGGTGAGGGCGGCTTCATCGTGCCCGCCGACGGCTACCTCCCCGCCCTGCAGGAGTGGTGCACCGAGAACGGTATCGTCTTCATCGCCGACGAGATCCAGAGCGGCATGGCCCGCACGGGCGCCTACTTCGCGTCCGAGCACTTCGGGCTGGTGCCCGACATGGTGCTGTCCGCCAAGGGCATCGCCGGTGGCCTGCCGTTGGCCGGCGTCACCGGTCGTGCCGAGATCATGGACGCCTCGCAGCCCGGCGGGCTGGGAGGCACCTTCGGCGGCAACCCGGTCGCCTGTGCGGCTGCTGTCGCCGTGTTCGCCCACATCGAGCGCGACGGCCTGCTGGCGCGCGCCGCCGAGATCGAGGCCGTCCTCCGCTCGGCGCTCGCCGACCTGCAGTCCAGGCACCCGATCATCGCCGAGGTGCGCGGCAAGGGCGCCATGATCGCGATCGAGCTCATCGACCCCGAGACTCGCGCGCCCCTCGCCGCCGCTCCCGGCGCGATCGCCGCCTACGCGGCCCAGCAGGGCGTGCTGGTGCTGACGGCGGGCACCTACGGCAACGTGCTGCGGTTCCTGCCGTCGCTCGCCATCACCGATGCGCAGCTGCGCGACGCGATCGGCGTGCTCGACGACGCCCTCGCGGCGCTCTGATCCCGCGGCGGGCTCGCCGATGACCGCACCGGCCCCCGGACAGCTCGAGGCGTCCGGCACCGTCGAGCTGGCGCGCGTGCTGCGCTCCGGCTTCGTCGAATCGCGCCACCTCGGCATCGCGGTGCTCGTCGACGCCGACGGAGCCGTGCAGTCCGCCTTCGGCGACGTCGGGGCCGCGGTCTATCCACGGTCGGCGCTCAAGGCCCTGCAGGCGACGGCCGCCCTCGACACGGGCGCCGACCTGGTCGGTGACAGCCTCGGGCTCGCGGTCGCGAGCCACGTCGGCACACCTGCCCACGTCGCGGTCGTGGAGCGGATGCTGGACTCGGTCGGGCTGGATCGGGCGGCCCTCGGGTGTCCCTCTCACTGGCCCGAGGACCCGGCTTCGCGATCCGCGGCGGGTGGACCGAGCAGGCTGACGATGAACTGCTCGGGCAAGCACGCCGGATTCCTCGTGGCCTCGGTCGCCGCGGGCTGGGATGTCGCCTCGTACCTCGATCGTGCGCATCCGATGCAGCAGGCGATCGCCGGCACCGTCGAGGCTCTCTCGAGCGAGCGGGTGGCCCACTGGGGTGTCGACGGCTGTCTCGCGCCGACCCCGGCGCTCTCGCTCGCCGGGTTCGCGCGCGGGTTCGGTCGGGTCGCCGCCGGCGCGGCGGCGGGCGGCTCGGCGATCGTCGAGGCCGTGCGCGCCTCGCCGTGGACCGTCGAGGGACCCGGATGCCCCGACACCGTCCTCATCGAGAGCACCGGCTACCTCGTGAAGCGGGGCGCCGACGGCGTGCTCGCGATCGCGGTGCCCGGCTCTGCGACGGTCGCGGTCAAGGTGCTCGACGGTGCGCGGCGTCCGACGCATGCGGTCGCGCTCTCGGTGCTCGCCGCGGCCGGGGTGATCACCCGCGAACGCGCCGATGAGCTCACGGCGCTGGTCGGGGATCCGTCGGTCACCTCCGCGATCTGACCTGCCGCCCGCCCGCTAGGGCGTCAGGACGACCTTGCCGCCCGCATGGCCGCCCTCGACCAGCTGATAGCCCGCGCGAGCCTCGGTGAGCGGAAGGACTCTGGCCAGAGGCACGGTGATCGCGCCCTCGGCAGCGAGGGCGGCCAGCTCGAACCGGGCTGCGGCCCGGATCGCGCTGCCGGGATCGGCCCCCGGCCCGCCGCCGATCGCCCGGGCGCCGGCCGCGACGGCCGCCGCGAAGTTGACGATCGTGACCACGCGCGCCGGGTCGCCTGTCAGGTCGAGCGACACCTCGAGGGCCTCGTCGGTGCCCACGGTGTCGATGGAGGCGTCCACACCGTGCGGAGCGAGCGGTCGCACGCGGTCGCCGAGGCCGTCGCCGTAGCTGACGGGCTCGACGCCCAGCTCGCGCAGCTCGTCGTGCCGCCCCGCCGCCGCGGTGCCGATCACGCGGGCGCCGCGGTGCAGGGCGAGCTGCGCCGCCATCCGCCCGACGCTGCCCGCGACCCCGTGGATCAGCACGACAGCGTCGCGGGCCGCCGTCGCATCGGCGAGCCCGACCGCGACGAGGGCGTGCGCGGCGGTCGTCCCGACCGACAGGAGGCCGGCCGCCTGCTCGAACGACAGGGCGGCGGGCTTCCGCAGCAGACCGGCGGCCTTCGTCACGACGCGCTCGGCCGCAGCCCCCGAGAAGCGGCTGCCGAAGACCTCGTCGCCGACGGCGACGGGCGTGCCGTCGGCGAGCGTCGCGCTCGCACCCCCGCCGATCGCCGCGACCACTCCGGCTGCCTCGCTGCCGAGGCGCAGGGGCAGCTGTGACGCGTCCGTGCCGAAGTCGCCGCGCACCCGCTTCAGCTCATAGGGATTCAGCCCCGCCGCGCGGATGGTCACGAGCACCTCCCCCTCGCCGGGCTCGCGGTCGGCGACATCGATCAGGTCGATGACGCCGGCGGATCCGAAGGACAGGGCGGCGGCGGCACGGGTCATGCCGACGACGCTATCCCTCTTTGGCGAGCCTCTTGCGACGCGCAGCCGCCGACACCTGGGCGATGACGACTCCGATGATGGCGGCGAAGAAGACGGCCGAGGCGATCACGTTGGCCTGCGCGGGGATGCCCCGCGACACGGCGGTGTAGACGTACTTCGGGAAGGTGACCGCGGCGCCGGAGTTGAAGTTGGTGATGATGAAGTCGTCGAAGCTCAGCGCGAAGGACAGCAGCGCGGCCGCCACGATGCCGGGCAGCAGGAGCGGGAACGTGATGCGCCAGAACACCTGGGCAGGACTCCCGTAGAGGTCGCGTCCCGCCTCCTCGAGGGCGGGATCGAGGCTCGCGACGCGAGCGCGAACCGTCACCACGACGAAGCTGATGCAGAACATCGTGTGGGCCAGGATGACCGTGAGCAGGCTCTTCGGCACGCCCGCCGCCAGGAACTGGGCTGCCAGGCCGGCGCCGAGCACGATCTCGGGGGTCGCCATCGGCAGGAAGAGCAGCAGGGTCGTCGCCGACCGGAAGCGGAACCGGTAGCGCACCAGCGCGATGGCCATCGCCGTGCCGAGGGTCGTCGCCGCCAGCGTCGCCACGACGCCGACCAGGACGCTGTTGCCGAAGGCCGTGCACACCTCCTGCTGGTCGCAGACGTTCAGCCAGTTGTCGAGCGTGAACCCCCGCCAGACGATGTTGCTGCGTCGCACGTCGTTGAACGAGAACACGATCGTGTAGATGATGGGGATCAGGAGGAAGGTGAACGCGATGATCGCGTAGACACCGAGCCCCCATTCGCTCGTGCCGAGCCGGAAGCCGCCACCCCGCCCCGACGGGCCGGGCTTCGCCGCAGCGGCCTTGGCGACGAGCGCGTCGCCCGCGACGGTCCCGCTCACAGGAGGTCGTCCGTCCCGGTGCGACGCACGTACGCCGCCACCAGCACCAGGATCACGGCCATGAGGATGATCGACAGCGAGGCCGCCGCCGGGTAGTTCTGCAGCTGCAGGAAGTTCGCCTCGATGACGTTGCCGATCATGGAGGTGTCGGGCGCTCCGAGGAAGCTGCTCGACGCGTTGATGTAGTCGCCCGATGCCGGGATGAAGGTGAGCAGCGTGCCCGAGACGATGCCCGGCATCGAGAGCGGGATGGTGACCTTCACGAACGTGGCCAGCGGGCTGGCGTAGAGGTCTCCCCCGGCCTCCACGTAGCGGAGATCGAGGCGTTCGAGCGAGGTGTAGATCGGCAGCGTCATGAAGGGGATGAAGTTGTACGTGATGCCGAAGATGACAGATAGCGGCGTGCCGGTGAAGTGGGCGTCGGCGGGGAGGACCGAGAGGCTCTGCAGGAAGGTCAGCACCGCGCCGTCGTCGCTGAGGATCTGCTTCCAGGCGAGGGTGCGCAGCAGGAAGCTGATGAAGAACGGCGCGATCACGAGCGTGAGTGCGAGTGCCTGCCAGAGCGGATAGCGGCGCAGGCGCACCCCGATGAAGTAGGCGAGCGGGTAGCTGAAGAGCAGCGCCAGCACCGTCGCGATGGCGGCGTACCCGAACGATCGGAGGATGTGCGGCCAGTAGGTCTCGACCGCCGTGACGTAGTTCTCCCACCGGAAGGCGTAGTCGTACTGACCGATGTCGCCGAACTCGCGCGGGGCCTGGAAGCTCGTCAGGATCAGCGAGACGAGCGGCACCAGGAAGAACAGGGCGAGGTAGAGCGCGCCCGGCAGGAGGAGGAAGAGCGCGATGGGGCTGCGCTTGCGGACCGCCGGCTCGGCGGCGACCGGTGTCGCAGTGGCGAATGCTCCGAACGCCACGTCAGGCCTCCTCGAGCTCCGCCTCGAGGCGCTCGCGACGCTGCGTCGCGATCTGGTGCGTGTCGGCGTCCGGCTCGAAGCGCGGCGCGTCGGCCGGGTCGTCCTCGAGGCCGAACCCGTGATCGACGGTCCAGGTGAGCCACACCTCGGCGCCGACATTGACCACCGGGCCGAACACCATGTTCTGCGCGAAGACGGTCATCAGTCCGATCCCCGGCACCTGCACCTGGTACTGCGTGCTGACGCCGCTGAACGACACGTCGACGACGCGGCCGGGGCCGATCAGGTTCACTCCGGCGGCGGCCGCCGGCTCGGTGACCTGCAGCATGAGCTTCTCGGGACGCACGCCGATCGTCACATCTCCGGCGTGACGCTGCGCTCGGTCCCGCGGGATCTCGACCTTGCGTCCCGCGACGTCGACGACGATCGTGTCGCCCGACGAGCTGGTGACCGGTCCGGTGAAGAGGTTGGACTGCCCCAGGAAGTTGGCGACGAAGGCGGTGCGCGGCAGCTCGTAGAGCTCCTCGGGCGCCCCCATCTGCTCGATCTGGCCCTTGTTCATGACCGCGATGGTGTCGGCCATGGTCATGGCCTCCTCCTGGTCGTGGGTGACGTGCAGGAAGGTCAGCCCGACGTCGCCCTGGATCTGCTTCAGCTCGATCTGCATCTGTCGACGCAGCTTCAGGTCGAGCGCACCGAGCGGCTCGTCGAGCAGCAGCAGGGCCGGACGGTTCACGACGGCACGCGCCAGGGCGACCCGCTGCTGCTGTCCGCCCGAGAGCTGCTGTGGGCGCCGCTGCGATACGTGATCGAGCTCGACCAGCCGCAGCGCCTCGTGGGCGAGGCCCGTCGCATCCGCGATCCCGCGCCGCTTCAGGCCGAAGGCGACGTTCTCGAGGATCGTCATGTGCGGGAACAGCGCGTAGCTCTGGAAGACCGTGTTGACGGGGCGCCGGTACGACTTGACCGCGGTGACGTCCTTGCCGCCGATCAGGATGCGCCCCTCCGTGGGGTCCTCGAGCCCGGCGATGAGGCGCAGGGTGGTCGTCTTGCCGCAGCCGGACGGACCGAGCAGCGCGAAGAACGAGCCGGCGGGGATCGTCAGGTCGAGTCGCTCGATCGCCGTGAAGCCGGGGAACCGCTTGGTGATGCCGACGAGCTCGACGTCGGCCCCGGACTCGGCGAAGCTGGTGGCCATCGCGGGCCCGGTCTCAGGCCCCGAGCAGGATGCTCTGGAACGCCGCGCCCAGCGACTGCTCTTCCGCTCCCGACAGGGTGCGGAAGACCTTCACCTGCGACAGGTAGTCGGCGTCGGGGAAGATGAGCGGGTTCTCGGCGAGCTCGGGATCGATCTCGAGCATCGCCTCCTGGGCGCCGACCACCGGGGTGATGTAGTTCACCCAGGCGGCGACCTCGGCCGCGACGGCGGGGTCGTAGTAGTAGTTGATCAGCTCTTCCGCGTTGGACTTGCGGGTCGAGCCGACCGGGATCAGGAAGTTGTCGTTCCAGAGCGTGCCGCCGCCCTCGGGGATGATGAACTCCCACTTGTCGCCGGCCTCGGCGTTGAGCGCCGTGATGTCGCCCGACCAGCAGATGGCGGCGAGGGTGTCGCCGCTCGTGAGGTCCTCGATGTACGAGTTGCCCTTGATGTTGCGGATCTGGCCGTTGGTGACCTGCTCGCGGAAGATGTCGAGTGCGGCCGTGAAGTCGTCGTCGCCCCACTGAGACGAGATGTCGACGCCGTTGTTGGACATGATGAGGCCGATCGTGTCGCGCATCTCGCTGAGCACGCCGACGCGGCCCTTCAGCGACGCGTCCCAGAGGTCGTCGACGGTGCGGAGACCGTTCGGGACCTCCTCCTTGTTCCAGCAGATGCCGGCGAAGCCGCCCTGCCAGGGCAGGGAGTGCGTGCGACCGGGGTCGAAGTCGACGTTCAGCAGGTCGGGGTTGAGATTGGCCGCGTTGGGGATCTTGGCCGAATCGAACTCCTGGGTGTAGCCGAAGCGGATCCAGCGGGCGACCATCCAGTCGGTGAGGCAGACCGTGTCGGCGCCGATGTCCTGCCCGAGCGCGAGCTGGTCCTTGACCTTGCCGTAGTAGGAGTTGTTGTCATCGACGTCGACGTTGTACGTCACGCTGATGCCGGTGTCGCTCTGGAACCGGTCGAGGGTCGGGTGACCGCCGTCGTCGTCCTCGTCGAGGTAGAGAGCCCAGTTGGCCCAGGTCAGCGACTTGTCGCTGTCGGAGTTGTCGGCGGCCGGGGTCGGCTTGCTCGAACCGGCCGGGGCGCAGGCGGCCAGCGCGAGTGCGGTGGCGCCGATGCTCGCCCCGCCGAGCACGCTGCGCCGGGTGAGCTGTGCGCGCCGAGCCTGCTGCACGAGCGATCGGATCATCGGATCTTCGGGCAGGGAACGAGGCATGCGGTGCTCCTTCGAGGTGCAGGGAAGGGGGTGGCGCGGGCGCCGTGGGTCGATCCTGACATACCGCCGGGGCAGGCGGAACGTTTCGCGGTCGCAATGGGCATTCCGAAACATAGATTTCACGAAATCAGCGGCGGATCGCGGATTCTGATGCGGATTCCATGGCCGGGTGGGGGGTCGGCCAGACGAAAACCGCACGTCTGGTGACACCCTCGTCGGCGTACCAGCACTCGCCCTCGCCCGGACCGAGCAGGGGCGGGAGCTCGCGGTCTCGCAGCAGCGTGCGGTGATCCGCCGGGGAGCATCCCAGCATCACCATCGGGAGATCGCGCCGCGCCCAGCTCAGTGCCGCCCAGTCGGCGTGCCACGCATCCGGGTCCCCGAGCAGCACGGTGGGAACGCCCGGCACCGCGATCTGCAGGGCACCGAGATCGCCGCCAGCGGGTCCCCCCGACGCGCCGCCGGCCGGCCCTCCGACCTCGTGCACCCGCGCTCCGGCAGCGCGGAGCGCCGCGGCGAGGGCACGAGGACGTGCCGCGACGACGGCGAGCGCCGCGTGCGCGGAGAGATCGACTCGCAACGGGGTCGGCGTGGCGACATCCCCCAGGTCGGGGTCGGGCCCGCCCTCCCCCCGGTCGTCGGGGGGCACCGCGACCTGGACGGACGAGCCGCGCCACCAGCCCGCGCCGGGCGGCAGTGCAGGGTCGTAGGAGCTGCCGTCGGCTCCGGCCAGCACGTGCTCGTCGCGGTTCGGCTGCCGAAGCACGATGCGCGAGCCGAACAGTGCGGCGATCGAGGCGAGCGGCCCGCCGATCCGCTGCGCCGACGCCGCGATCGCGAGCCGGCGTGCGGTGGCCTCGCGGGCGAGCGACGCGAGGTGATCGAGCAGCTCGTGGCGGTAGTCCGCGTCGACGCGCGACACCAGCAGGTCGAGATCGTCGACGAGGAGCAGGCGGGGGCGGGCGGGTCCGGAGGGGCGCGTGAGCTCGCCGGTGATCATCGCCCAGGCGTCCGCCGGTTCCGCGGGGACGCGCACCACGTCGAACCCGGCGGCCAGCGCCGACGCCCGCAGCGCGGCGAGAGCTGTCGACCGTCCGGACGCCGGTGCACCGACGACGAGGAGCGGACCGTGGGCGATCGGATCATGAGCGGCCACGGGCTGCCGCTGCTCGTCCGGGTGGTCGGCACGACCGAACGCGAGTCCGGAGTGGGCAGGCGGAAGCGATCCGAGCTCGATGTGCGACGGCAGCGGATCGCACCATGGCCGCCGCGGCGCGACCCCGCGCGCGGACATCCGGACACGGTCGGCGTCGCCAGGAGCCGCGAGCGCCACCTGCACGTCGCGCACGCCGCGGGCATCGGACAGGACCGCCCGGCCCCTGGCGTCGCCCGGCAGCTGCGCGGCGGCATCGCTGCCGACCATGGCGACGCTGTCCGCGCGGTCGGTGACGCGCAGAGACAGCCGGATCGGGACATTCGCGAGCACCGCGTCCCGCACCACCCCGGATGGTCGCTGCGTGCAGAGCACGAGGTGCAGACCGAGCGAGCGGCCGCGGGCGGCGAGGTCGGCGAAGACGTCGTGCAGCTCGGGGCTGTCGTGCACCACGGCGGCGAACTCGTCCACGACGATCACCAGCCGCGGCAGCACCCCCGCGGGCAGCTCGTCGATGCCGCGAGCCCGGTGCTCGGCCAGGGTGCGTTCGCGGTGGAGGACCTCTGCGCGCAGGCTGAGGATCGCACGTCGCGTCAGCCGGGCGTCGAGGTCGCTGAGTGTGCCGAGCACGTGCGGCAGGCCCGAGAGCGGTGCGAACGCCGCGCCTCCCTTGAAATCGACCAGCAGGAACGTCACCTCGTCAGGAGAGTGGCTCGCAGCGATCGCCAGCACCCACGAGATGAGGAGCTCGCTCTTGCCCGAGCCGGTCGTGCCCGCGATGACGGCGTGCGGCCCGTCGGCCACCAGGTCGAGCACGACGGTGCCGAGCGCATCGACTCCGATTGGAGCGGCGAGACCTCCCGGCGTCGGACTCGGGCCACTCGCCACGTCGGAGGCGGCCCGCTCGTCGAGAAGGTCCGCGAGATCGACCCGAGCGGGGAGCTGGGCGGAGCGCGGTCGGATGCCGTGCGCGTCGGCTGCGCGCGCGAGCTGCGCGGCAAGCTCGCGGGCCCGCTGCCGCGAGAGCGCGACCGGCCGAAGGTCGGACGACGGAGCGCCGTCCGCACCCCTCAGCAGGTGCACGTCGCCGCCCTGCCAGCGCAGCGCCACACCGCACCCGAGAGGCAGGCGGGCAGCATCCTCGGCGGACGCGATCAGCACCTCCCGTCCGCCGGTGAGGTCGAGGCGGTACTCGGACGCGTCGGTGAGCCGCGCGTCGTGCGGCAGGTCGAGCACCCAGGGCTCGGTCTTCGGCGCGCGGATCGCGAGCACATCAGGCGGGAGCAACGTCGCGAGCTGGGCGACGGCGGAGCGCGCGACGGCCGCGACGACAATCGGCGGACCCACGACGCCTACGCCGTCGCGCGCATCGACGATGAACGGCGCAGCCTCGGTGCGGCCCGAGCGGGCGCGCGCGGCCGCGACTCGGGCGAGGAGGTCGGCGGGAGCATCCGGCGGGTCGTCGCCGGTCAGCTCCACGCGACCGAGCAGGGTGGCGGTGGCCAGATGGATCGGCAACGGGTCGGTCGACGAGTGCCCCGCCGCCCACGGCCCGACGGGTGCCGCGCCCCGCGGCTCGGCGACAGGGAATGCCCCCAGACGTCGCAGCCGCTCCCGCTCGGCAGCGTGCGCCTCGTCGATGCGCCGGAGGGTCGCCGTGAGCGCTGCCTCGAAGCGTGCGCGGTCGCGTCGCACGGCGGAGCGGCGGGAGAACCGGCCGTCGACGAGCCCTCCGACGGCCACGATCGGCCCGAGTGCGGCGAAGAGCAGGCTGTAGACCGACTGGGTGATCGCCCAGAGGCCGAGAGACACGACCACCGGGGCGAGGGTCGCGATGACCGGGAACGCGACGCGACCGGGCGGAGCCGGAAGCGGAGGGAGGGCTATGCGGACGGGCGGCGGAGTCGGGATCACCCCGTCAGTCGACCGCGGACGGCGCCCCGACCGGCGCGCGCGGCCGCGATCTGTGCAGGATCGCGACGCTCCGGCATCCGGGAGGAGCGCTCGCGGGCCTCAGCTGACGACGAAGAACTGCTCGCCGACGTCGATGCGCGTGCCGCGCATGACGAAGTACCGGCGTCCCGGCTCGCAGCGCCGCGGCTCTGCCTCGGGCTGCCGCACGATCGAGCCGTTGGTCGAGTAGCGATCGCTCACCCAGAACCTGCCGCCCTCCTGCCCGAACTCGAGGTGCGTCTTCGACACCGACTTGCCGACGTCGAAGATCGACACGAGCTGGTCGACGTACTCCCCCGGCTGCGCCGACGGGTTGCGGCCGATCAGGCCGGCGCCGTGCACCGTGACGCTCTCACCCGTGCTGAACTGCAGCACGAACCGCTCGCCGGTGCCGTGCTGGCTCACGACGCGGGTCGCCTCGAGGTCCTCCACGCTCGCGTCGGCTCCCCACGGGAAGGGATCGGGCGCCGGGCGAGCGCGCCCACCGGTCGGCTCGACGGGGGCGTCGTCGAAGGAGAGGGATTCCACGGGCTGGTCCTCGGGTGTCGGGTCGGACGAGTCGTCGTCCAGGTCGGTGTTCGGATGCGGGTCGGGCTCGTCCAGCTGATCGGGATCGTCGTCGGGCTCGTCGGGCTGGTCGTCGGCCTCGGATGCGGGGACCGGCTCGAGCGCGACGGGCGGCTCGAGCGGCTGGTCGCGCACGTCGACGGGCCAGGCCGGCGGGGGCGCCGCCCCACCCGGCACGAGCGGCGGCGGCACCTGGGCCCGGAGCGGCGGGATCACGGCGGTGTCGCCGGGGCCCGGCATCACGGCGCGCAGCAGGAAGCCGCACTCGCCGCAGAAGACGTCGGCCGGATCGACGTCGGCATCGCATTGGGGACACAACGCGGAGTCGTCGGCGATCTGGTCCTCGGCGTCGGCCTCGGCCTCGCGATCGGGCTCGGCGTCGGGTACGGCCTCGTCGGAGGACGACTCGTCGTCCAGCCCCTCGAACAGATCGACGGAGCCGTCGGATTCTTCGACGCCCTCCGGGAGCTCGGCCTCGTCGGGGCCGTCGGCCTCATCGAAGGCGTCGGACTCCTCGAGGGCATCAGCCTCCTCGATCTCGTCGGCCCCCTCGATCTCGTCAGCCTCATCCGTCTCGTCCGTCACGGCGACCTCCACGCGCTCCGCGTCCTCCTCGACCGCATCCACGACTGCCCCGTCGGGCACGTCCCCGTCCGGCACGTCCCCGCCCGACCGCGGAGCGAACCGCTCCCAGGCGGTGGGCACGCGGCGGCTCGGTGCCGCGTAGGCGGGGTCGCCCCGCGGCGCGGGGCGAGCACCCGACGCGGCGCCGATCCCGGCCTCCACCAGCTCGACGGCGGCGCCGCATTCTCCGCAGAAGAGCGCACCCTCGGGCAGGTCCGCTCCACACTCACGACAGGTCATTCACGGGCTCCCTTGATGAGATGACGAACACTGTAGCCGCCGAGCGACCGCAGCGAGATGAGGGCCTTCAGCCGCTGACGCCGCGTCAGCCCGACGTCGAGCGAGCTGCGCAGCTCGGCGACCGCATCCCAGACGTGGTCGGCGTCCGCCGGATCGGGCTCGCCTGGCGCGAACACGGCGCGGTCGGTGACGGCGGCGAGGACGCGCGACGGCAGGGTGCCGACGACCGCGGCGACCTCCGACCGGGTGGACGCGACGGGGGGCGAGAATCCATGGTCCACCACGGCATCGGTGAACTCCTCCCAGCCGCCGCGGATGCGCTCGACGACGTCGGGTGCGGTTCGGCGGATGCGGCGGCGGCGGCGCTTGGCCGCGATGATCAGCAGGAACGGCGCCGCGAGGATCGCCAGCACGAGCAGGACGCCCCCGGCGATCCGCGCCGCCGTGAGCAGGAAGGCGAGGAACGGGTCGAGCGTCGCCGGCTCGTCCTGCTGGCTGTCCGGTGCCGTCTGATCGGGGTTGGCATCGGGCCGGTCCGGCGGGGGCGGCACGATGGACTGGGGACGCGCGATCTGCGTCGGGTCCTCCGGCTCCTCCTCGGGGATCGGGCGGTCCTCGGGCACCGGGTCGAGCGCGACCCAGCCGAACTGGTCGGTGTCCACCTCGATCCAGGCGGTCACGTCGTCGCCGACCACCGACAGGGTCCCGCCCGCGTCCGCGTCGTCCGCATCCGGCGAGAAGCCGAAGACGACACGGGCCGGGAACCCCAGCTGCCTCGCCATGAGCGCCGCCGCCACCGCGTACTGCTCGGCGTCGCCGATCATGCGCGGCGCTGTGAAGAGCTCGGTGATGCGGTCGGCCGCGTGTCCGGATCGGCTGGCCGGCGCATCCGGATCGAGCCCGTGGCTGATGTACCCGTCGGCGCGGAGGCCCGCGAGCGCGGCGCTCAGCCGGGCGCCCGGCGACTCGGCGCCCTGGGCGTAGGCGTCGAGCGCGGTCGCCACCTCGTCCGGCAGCTCGGCCAGCCGCGGGACGGCGGCGGAGCCGGGCGTCAGGCCTTCGAGCTGCGACTGCGCCGGCTGATCCGGCAGCAGGGCGCGGAGCTCGTAGCTGTCGCCCGATGACAGTCCGCCGATGACGGCCGCCGTGCCGCTCGAGTTGTTGTAGTAGAAGGCGTCGCGGAGGGTCGAGGCGTCGGACCCGCTGAACCCGATCGACTCGAAGCGTCCTGCGGTCGGCACCCAGACCCCGGTGTAGTCGTCGATCTCGACGCTCAGCTCCACCTGCTGGCCTGCGGTGCCCGACTGGTCGACGCCGGACGGGATGCGCACGAACGTCCCCGACGCGCTGTCGACCCGATCGCTGCCGACCGCGTACACGACGCCGTCGTAGCTGTCGAGGGTGGCGATCCGGATGCGCGCGCCGACCGGGAGGCCCGTCACGCGGAACATCGTGGAGTCCACGCGATCTGTCTGCAGGTAGCGGCGGAATCCGGCGAGCGGGCTCGGGTAGTCGCGCGGGTCGAACGGCTGGTCGACGGTGGTGCGCAGCACGGTGCGGTCGGCGACAGGCGGGAGCACCGTCGCGGCGCCGATCGACGCCGCGGAGGCGACGGCGAGGATGGCGGCACCGGCGAACAGCTGCCGCGCGCCGAGCGCGAGGTCGCCCGCGGGCTCGGAGCCGGGGCCGTCGGTGCTGACCGCGAGGGCGCGCACCTGCTCGCGGCGGCGGCGCCAGCGGCGCCAGATGAGCCACATCAGCACGACGACGAGCATCGCGAGCGCCCACGGCACGGGCCACGGCACGATCTCGGGGCCGAACGCGATCGCGGCGACGAACAGCAGCACCGGCGGGACCACGGCGAGCTCGCCCCACTTCGCGCGCAGCGCGATGCTGAGGCTCGTGATCGTGGAGACGAGCAGCAGCACGTAGGCCGGGACGAGGAGCGCCTGGTAGTCGCCGACGGGCAGGACGATGGTGAGCAGCTGCTTCCAGCCGAGGGCGACGGCCGACACGAGCTGCACGAGGCCGGTCGCCGTCGGGAGGATCCCGTTCGCCTCGTCGGGCACCGCCAGGGGCACACCGGCCGCCAGGAACACTGCGAACCCGACCACGATCACGGCGTACGGCGGCCAGCGGAACACGGCTCCGAGAATCGCGACCACGCTGCCCAGCGCCACTGTCACGATGAGGAGGACGAGGAAGCGCGGGTCCTCGTAGATCGGCCAGAGGGCGGTCGCCGCGATCCCGGTCGTGAGCCACACCAGCAGCGTGCTGGCGACCACGAAGCCGGGCCGCAGGCGGGGTGGATTCACGCGACGGCCGCCGTCCGGGCGAGCGCGATCCGCAGGTCGTCGAGGTAGCCGATGGTGAGCACGCTGAGGCCGGACACGCGCCGGAAGCCGGGCACCGCCTCCGGGTCGCAGACGATCGCGACCACCTCCACGCCGAGGGGGAAGGAGTGGGATGCGGCGCGCAGCTCGGCCGCGGTCACCCGTGACCCGCAGACGAGGAAGGCGACCGAGATGCCGGCCACGTCATCGGCCGCGACCCGTGCGATGTCGCGGATGCCGAGCGCCGACGAGGCGACGTCGACGACGGCCAGGTCGTCGAGCAGACGCGCGGGCAGGTGCGTCGCCAGCGAGCGCACGGCCAGGATCTTGCGCTTGGCGAACTCGGGGGTGATGGTGCTGACGACCACCGAGACGGTGCGGCCGTCGCGGATCGCGCGCACGCCGAGGCTGCCGGCCACGCTCACTGCGAGCTCGAACTCCTGCTCGCTCACGTAGTCGCTCGTCGCCAGGGTGAGCGCGACGACCAGATGGCTACGGCGAGTCTGCTCGAACTGGCGCACCATGAAGGTGCCGGTCTTGGCCGTCGACTTCCAGTGGATGTAGCGACGCTCGTCGCCGTTCTGGTACTCGCGCAGCGCGTGGAACGCGACGTCGCTCGAGGTGAGGTCGGTCGTCGGGGTGCCCTCGAGGTCACGGATGAGGCCCGTGCTCGTGCTCGGAACGCCGATCGTGCGCGGGTGGACCATCAGCTCGACGGCGTCGGTGAAGACCACCTCGCGCCGCACGAGGCCGATCGGATCGGCTCGCACTGTACGCACGGGTCCCACCGGCACGATGCCGCGCTTGAGGGTCGGCACCGCGAAGTCGTGGTGGTACTCGCCACCCCGCCGGAGACCCGGCATCGCGAGCTCGGCGAGGCCGTCTCCGACCGGGATCTCCACGGTGACACCCAGCACCCGTCGACCACTGGGGTTGACGACGTCGATGACGCCGCGGGCGGGCTCCCCGACGATGACGCGGCTGTGCAGCAGCGACAGCTCGACCCGGAAGGGCGAGCGGCCGACGAGGTAGATGCCAGCCACGACCGCGAGCACCAGACCGGCCCAGCCGACGACGACCAGCTCGATCCAGCCGAGGCGGTACCCGACGATGAGGGACAGCGGGATGACCGCGAGCATGACCCAGCCGAGCGGCGTCACCACGGCGGCGACGCGGGAGAACAGACGGGCGAACGCGGCGCCGAGGGCCGTGCCCGCACGCACGAGCAGCACGACGGCGTCGGCGAGCGCACCCGTGCGCGCGCCGACGAGGCGCGTGCGGGTGTTGGTCAGACCTGCGCTCTCGGAGCGGGTCTGCGTGTCGCCGAGTCCGGTCGCGGTGCGCGCGGCACGCGAGTCGCTGCTCCCCCGTGGGATGCTCACACGGCTTGCCGATCACTCGGCGGCGCCGTCTCGAGCAGCAGCTGCGCGATGACGCTCGACGGGGTGACCCCGTCGAACTCGGCCTCTGGATCGAGAACGAGCCGGTGGGCGAGCACGGGCTCGGCGAGCGACTTGATGTCGTCCGGCACCACGTAGTGTCGGCCACTGGCCGCGGCGAGGGTCTTCGCGCTGCGCACGAGCGCGAGCGCTCCCCGCACGCTGACGCCGAGTCGCACCTCGGTCGCCGAGCGTGTCGCGTCGACGAGACGCGACACGTAGTCGTTGACGCTCGGGTCGACGTGCACCGTGCGCGCGAGCTGCGCCATCTCGAGCACCGCGTCCGCCGTGACGATCGGCGGCAGGGTCACCTCGTGCGCCTTGGTGCCCGCTCCCTCGAGGATCCGCAGGGTGGACGCGTGGTCGGGGTAGCCGATGGACGCCTTGAGGAGGAACCGGTCGAGCTGCGCCTCGGGCAGCCGGTAGGTGCCCGCCTGCTCGATCGGGTTCTGCGTCGCGATGACCATGAACGGCAGGCCGACATCGTGGCTCAGGCCGTCGACGGTGATGTGCCCCTCCTCCATGACCTCGAGGAGGGCGGCCTGCGTCTTCGGGCTGGCGCGGTTGATCTCGTCGGCGAGCACGATGTTGGCGAACACCGGCCCCTGATGGAAGTCGAACGCGCCGCTGCGCTGGTCGTAGATGCTGACGCCCGTGATATCGCCGGGCAGCAGGTCGGGGGTGAACTGGATGCGGCTGCTGGATCCGGCGACGCTCTGGGCGATGGCGCGGGCGAAGGAGGTCTTGCCCGTGCCGGGGAAGTCCTCGAGCAGCAGGTGCCCCTCGCTGAAGAGCGCGACGAAGCCGAGCCGCACCACGAAGGTCTTGCCGAGCAGCACCTGCTCGACGCCGGCGACGAGTCGTCCGAACGCCTCCTGGAAGGCTGTCGCCTGCTCCGGTGTCATGGTCATCGGGTGTGGTCCTCTCGGGAAGCGCGGGGCTGTGGGTCTCGGGTCATCAGAACTGGCCCCAGGTGTACTCGCGGGTGTAGGTGGTGTTGTTGGCGGCGATCGTGACGACCAGCTTCGGGAAGTCCAGGCCGAGCAGTCCGCCGGAGACCTCGCACTGCTGGGGTGTCGCGGGGTCGTCGTCGGGTCCGCACGAGTACGAGACGCTGGTGTAGCCGGGGCCGGAGGGCAGCTGCGTCCAGGACCAGTAGCCGGTCGTGTCGAGCAGTCCGCCACCGTCCTGGGTCACCGTCGTGGCGATGTTGCTCGGCGTGAAATTGTTGACGGGTACGCCCAGCGGGAAGGTCTGCGACCACTCCGCGCTGCAGAGCGTGGCCTCGGGGTAGGTCTTGCACGCGCGCACCTGCACGCCGATGACGTTCCCGTAGTGCGAGCCGTTGCTCGACGTGAGGGTCGTGCCGGGCCCGGCGATGCCGTGCTCGCCCTGCTCGGTGGTCCCGCCGATGAGGCGGTAGCTGAAGGTGTCGGCGTCGGTCGATCCCGACCCGATCGAGAACGAGTCGAGCCGGAAGTCCCAGGTGCCCGTGCCCGACGACACCGGTCCCGAGTAGCCGATCGACGAGACGCGCCCCGGCACCGAGCGCGGCGTCACCTGCGTGGTCGGGGACGCCTCGCACCCCTGGCCGTTGTAGGCGAACACGGCGAGGTTGTAGGTCTGGTTCGGAGTCAGTCCGCCGAAGGTCGTCGAGGTCGTGCCCCCGTCGAGATACTGCACCGACCCGCTCTGCGGGGGCGGGTTCACGACCGGCGCTCCGGTGTCCACGCCGTCCACGGTGCAGGTCGGGGCACCGCCCGTGTAGATCGCCACGTAGTAGCGCAGCATGGGGGCGCCGTTCTCGGCGAACGCGCCGGCCCACGCGATACTCGCCGTCGAGCCGTCGGTGAGAGAGCCGGATGCGGTGGGCGCCGCGAGCACGATGGGCGGGCCTGCGGGCACCCCCGTTCCCGACGCGGAGTTCCAGGTCGCGAGGCTGTTCGGCGCGCTGTTGCGCGCGCTCACGGTGTAGACGACCGAGCTGCCATTGGCGATGGACGGCGCCGTGATGTTGGTCGAGTACTGCGTGCCGACGGCGTCGCTGGTCGGGACCGAGACGGTGCGCGAGACCCCGCCGACGGTCACGACGTAGAGCTCGATGGGGCTGCCGGCACCGCCGTCCGGCTTGGTCCAGGTGACACGCAGCCCGGTGTCGAGAGGTCGCGAGCTGAGGCTCGACGGCGGCGGCGGGATGATGTCGGACCAGATCGATCCGGGCAGCTGCGCGGCGTCCGACGGGCCGATCGCGTTGACGGCGACGACCGAAATCCGCACGGCGTTGGCCGGGCCGTTACCGGGCGTGGCGACAGCGCAGGCCACCGTCGTGGTGCACGCCGTCGTCGAGATCGGCGCGCCCGAGTCGGCGCTCGTCATCGTCACCTGGTAGCCCGTGATCGGCGAGTTGTTGAACTGACCGGGCGTCCACGCCAGCTTGAGCAGCCGGTCGCCGAACTCGGTGACGCTGAGCGCCGAGACCGGATCCGGCACGTCCTGGATCGAGATCGTCACGTTGCCCCAGACGTACCGGCTGGGATCTCCGGTGGCGTCCGCCACCTGGTACTGGAGGTTGATCTCGGAGGGGGCCACCGACTGGCCGACCGACACCGTCAGCCGCGAGCGGTCAGCGCTCGGGGTCACGGTGACGCCGTCTGGCAGCGACCCGCCGCTCAGCCCCCGGATGGCGACGACGGTCAGCGGCGACGCCGGGAACGGGTTGGCGGCCTGGTCGTTGGCCAGCACGTCGATGGTCGTGGTCTGCCCGCGCTGGGTGATCGCGCGATCCGAGATCGGCGAGGCCTGCGGGCGCGTCGACGGCACGACCTGGAGCGTGATGCGACCCGATCGGCCTTCGTTCACGGCGTCGCGCACGCCGACCGTGACCGAGGTGGTCGATCCGATCTCGGCGGTCTCGAGCGCTCGCAGCACGAGGCGCTGGCCGTTGGGCACATAGGTGAATCCGACGGGCGCGGGCGGCAGCACCGAGTAGACGAGCTCGTCGAGGTCGTCGTCGTACGGGTAGTTGGTGAGCCGCACGAGGTCGAGCTCCTTCTCCTGCCCCGGCTCGAACAGCACCTCGCCGCCCTGGAACACCGGCGGCTGGTTGTCGCGCGCCAGCACCTCGATCGGCAGCGTGAGGATCGCACGCTTGCCGTCCGGGTCGTCGCCGGACGATCCGTCGGTCACCTCGAAGGTGATCGACGCCGGCCCGAAGTACTGCTCGGCCGACGTGAAGACGAGGGTGTCCTGGTCGACCACGAGATCGTCGCCGTTCGCATGGGTCGCGCGCACGCTGCTGGTGTCGGCGAGGCGCACGCGGCCACCTCCCAGAGCGACGACGTAGTCGTTGAGGTCGATCGTGAGAGCCTGCTCGCTCTTCACCCGGAGCGAGGGGGCGCTGCGGTCGAGCTGGGGCAGGGCGTCGTCGAAGCCGGGCACCCGGATGAAGGCGTAGGCACGGATGCTGTCGTCCTCCGGGTGCGAGACCGAGAACGGGATGATCTGGCTGCGGTCGCCGATGGTGACGCGGATCCGCTTGTCGTTCAGCACCTGCGCGCCCGAGCTGTAGCCCGAGACCAGGGCGACGCCGAGATCGGCGACGTCGCCATCCGCCCAGAACACGTTGTCGAGCACCGCGACGTCGACGGTCTCGCGTCCGAGCACATCGGACACCTCGAGCACGTCGTCGGCGACCTCGGGATACGCCAGCGGCGCATCCGGATCGACGGTCACGTTGACGAAGTTGCTGCTGGTGCCGCCGGAGTCGTTGGCGATCGAGTAGATGACGGAGTACGTGCCCGGCTCGCTCGGCGGGGTGACGTCGATGGTCGTGTCCTCGATGACCAGGACGGTCGTCCCCTCGATGTTGGGCTCTGCCGAGGTGACCCGCAGCGGGCTGCCGTCGGGATCGGAGTCGTTGGCGAGCACCTGCACCGAGACGGTCCGGTTCGGTCGCACGGTGACCTCGTCCTCGTTGGCGACGGGGTTGCGGGCGCCGTCCAGGGGCGGCGAGATGCCGACCCGCACGGTCCCCTCGGCTCGCGCACCGAGGGCGTCCTTGATGCTGTACCGGAACTCATCGGTGCCCGAGGCGTACTCCCCCGCCACGTAGGTGATGTAGTTCGGGCCGACCTCGGTCACCGAGCCCTTGTCGGGATTGCTCGCGACGCCGATCAGCTGCACGGAGTCGCCGTCGGCGTCGATGCCCGACAGCGGCACCTCGATGCGCACCGACTCGCCGGCCAGCACGCGCGCGGTGATCCGCTCGGGCGCAGGCGCGCTGTTGGTGGCGACATCCACCTCGCGCACCGACAGCGTCACCTGGGCGTTCGCGAGCTGGCCGTCGGGACCGGCGATCGTGTAGACGGCGGTGTAGTTGCCGGCCGTCTGCGGCGCGAGGTAGCGCAGGCGATCCCCCGACGCGAAGAGCAGTCCGGCGCCGTCGGCGAGCGGCTGCGCCAGTCGGGGCTGAAGCGTGATCAGCTCGCCATCGGGCTGCTCGTCGTTGTCGAGCACCGGGACGTCGATGACGTCGCCCACGCGCACCGTCACGGTGTCGTCGGTCGCGATCGGGGGCTGCAGGCTCTCTGGGATCGGCAGCTCGACGACCGTGATCGTGCCCACCGATTCGGCGAGCCCGTTGCTGATCGTGTAGTTGAAGGTCGCCGACTGGCCGTCGAGCGGACCGCGCAGAGTCACCCGGACCTCGCGCTGATCGAGGATCTCGGCCTGCACGCTGCCGTCGTCCGGGAGGTTCGAGACCCCGGTCACGACGAGCACGCCACCGGCCGGGTCGATGTCGGTCGTGGTCGGGTCGACGGTCTTCGAGTTCAGCGTCGTCACGAAGACGGTCTTCGGCACGGTGATGGGCCGGGTGTCGGCGTCCGGCGGTGCCGCCACGTCGACCCGCACGACGCCGGTCGCCGTCTGATCGCCGTCGGTCACCGTGAACTCGACGTAGTGCGTGCGCACCTCGTCGCTCTCGAAGGTGAAGGTCCCCGCCTCGAAGCTCGGCTCGATCGTCGATCCCGCCTTCGCCGGCACGGCGTTCAAGCGCAGCACACCCGACCCCCCGCGAACGTGCGACAGCGGACGGATGGTGATCTCCTGGCCCGAGGTCACGAGCACGACCCAGGGCTCGATCACGATCGGCACCTCGCCCACCGGCCGGACGGTGATCGCGAGGCTGCCGTTGCCCTGGGCGCGGCCATCCGACATCGCGAGGGTCACCGTCGCCGAGCCGCCGCCGTCGGAGGGATCGTCGGTGAACACGACGACGCCGTCGGGCTTGTACGCCACCAGGTCGATGCCCGTCGTCGCGGCCCCGACGAGATAGAAGGCGTCGCCGTCGGGATCGACCCAGTCGCCGATCACCTGGGTCGAGATCCGCCCGCCCTCCTGCACCGTGTTGGTCGTGGTGCGCACCTGCTGGGGAGGAGAGTTCTCGTCCTCGGAGCGGACCGTCACCGTCACCGTGGCGCTCGCCGTGCCGCCGCGCCCGTCGCTGATCGTGTACGGGAAGGTGATGACCCCGGTCGCCCCCGGATCGAGCGTGATCTGCAGCTGCTGGTTGCGCGTGACGAGGTCGAGGCTTCCGACCCCCTCGGGGATCTCGCCGACGCTGTCGATGACGAGCACGTCGGCGTTGGGGTCGTAGTCGTTGAGCATCACCGGCAGCAGCGAGGTGCGACCCGGTCGCGCCCCGAACTCGTCGTCGAGCGCGACCGGCGGCGTCTGATCCTCGTCGATGGTCGGCGGCACGTCCTGGTCGTTCTGCTGCTGCTCCTGATCCTCGTCCTGGACGATCAGGTCGTCCCAGTTGTCGATCAGCTCGCCGCCCGACTGGACGGCCCACGATGCGCCGCTGCGGGTGTCGTTGAGCACGGCGCGCTCCGTGTTGGTCGCGAAGACGAGGCGGGCGTTGCCCGCCATGCCGTCGAGATCGATCTGCGTGCCGCCTCCTCCGTCGCCCGCGCAGCGTCGCCAGGCGGAGCCGGACGACCACGCGCCGTACTCGCATCCGTCGAGCACGAGCGGCGCGGTCGACGAACCCGACTGCCCGTCGACGAGCGGCACCGGGCCGGCGCCGCTCATCGGCACGCTCAGGAGGCTCGAGCTCGTGCCCACCAGGACGCGCTCCGCGTCCGGGCCCGGAAGCTGGATCCGCGGGTCGTCGGCGGTGTCGATCAGCGAGGTAAGGTCAACGGTCTGGCCATCGAGGTAGAGCACCCGAGCACCCGCGTCGAGCACGGCCCACGTCTCTCCGACCGACGTGATCTGCAGATCGGACGTGCCGTCGGGCATGGACAGCGACCACGTGGCATCCACGTCGGTGGTCGTCGCCGCGTCGACACGCGACACCTCGCGCCGCTCCGACGAGTAGGCGTACAGCACGCCGTCGGGGTCGACGCTGATGACCGAGTCGAGGCCGAGACTGAGCGTCTCGGGCGACGTCGCGTCGAAGCCGCTCAGCTCGACGAGAGGGATGATCCAGACCTGGCCCGTGCCCGCCGCGAAGATGACGACTCGATCGCCGGCGATGTGCACCTCGGCCTGCTCGGGCGGCAGGGCGACGTCGTCGAGGATCTCGGAGGTGGCGGGGTCGATCGTGCGCACCGTGGCGTCACCGCGGTCCACCATGAGCACGGTCGAGCCGTCCTGCACCATCGAGAGGTCGTCGGCGCCGCCTCGCACGACCGAGTTCAACTCGTAGACCTCGGTGTTGGCGCGGCCGACGACCTGGTCCTCGCCGTTCGCCACCCACACCGAGCCGTCGTCGAGGTCCATCCGCTGCGCGGTGTAGCCGGTGGACACGACGGCGATCGTCGCGACGACCGCCACGATCACCGCAGCGCTCGTCGCCGTGGCGACGAGCGAGCGGTGGGCCTTCAGCCACGACCGGATCACCGGTCAGTCCTCCAGGACATCGATGCACTTCTCGGTGCTGGGATCGCCGGGCTCGCCGTCGCGGTTGACCGTCACGGTGATGCACACGGTGTCGCCGGACTGCGCGTCCACCACGAACGACGGCTGAGCCTGGATGCTGGTCTGCACGCCGTCCACGGCGATCTGGTAGCGGTCCTCGTCGTCGAGTCCGGGATTAGGCCAGCCGAACCGCACCGCTCCGCCCGAGGTCGTCGCCGTGATGTCGGTGACGACGGGGATCCCGTCCGGGTTCCCCGTGCCGCGCAGGAGCACCACGAGCGCGGCCGCGCCGAGACCGAGCACGAGCACCGCCGCGATCGAGAGCACCCACGTGGTGCGCTGCACCCCGCGGGACGGGGCGGTGCCCGGCTTGCTGTGCGAGAAGCGGCCACCCGGACCGCTCACGTCGCGCACCGTGCCGACCGGCGCGTACGAGGTCGACTTGGCGGCGGATCGCCGGCGACGACCGCCCGTGCTCGGCTGCCCGCCGAGGGGTCGAAGCCGCGTGCGGTCCTCCATGTCGGACACGGTGCCGAGCGCCCACTCGTCCATCGCGACCTCGATGGGCGTCTGCGATACCCCGAGCTCTGTCTCGATCAGCTGGAACTCGCGCACCAGCTCGAGCGCGCTCGCGGGACGCTGCTCCGGGCGGCGCGACATGGCCCGCCTCAGCAGGTTCTCGAGGCTGGCCGGCACGTCCTCCCGCCCGATCGGCTGCGGCTTGGCTCGCGCGATGCGTGACATCAGGTCACCGGATGCGTTGGAGCCGCCGGGGATCTCGAACGGCGAGCGCCCGGCGAGGAGCGAGTACACGGTCGCGGCCAGCGACCAGACCTCGGAGGCGATCGAGCCCGGCGTCTCGTCCAGCAGCACCTCGGGCGCCGACCACGGGATCGAGAGGCCGACCGATTCGTCCTCGGCGCTGGCGGTGAGGGTGGAGGCGATGCCGAAGTCGGACAGCACGGGGTGCCCGTATGCCGTGAGCAGGATATTGGAGGGCTTGATGTCCCGGTGCAGCACGCTCGTCCGGTGCGCCGTCTCGACCGCGCTGCCGATCTTGATCGCGATGCGCAGCACCTCGGCGACGGGGATGCGCTCGCGGCGGTACCGCTCGCTGAGGCTCGACGAGCAGAGCTCCATGACGAGGAACGGGCGACCGTCGGCTGACACCCCCGCCTGGTAGACGGTGAGGATCGACGGATGCGCGCTCAGCTGCGCCATCAGGTTCGCCTCTGCCTGGAACATCTGCCGCACCTGGTCGTTGACGACCTCGCTCAGCATGACCTTGACCGCCACCTGACGGCGGGGCATGTTCTGCTCGTACAGGAAGACGTCGGCGAAGCCGCCCGATCCGAGGATGTGGACGTACGAGAATCCGGGCAGCACGGGAGGCTGAGACGGCAGGCGGCGCGCCATAGTCATCCTCCTCCCAGGCGAAGATCCTGCTCAGTCTAGGCAGGGAACACCGGACGACCGGGAGGTTGACCCCCGAACAGGGGGCGGTCACGCGCCCCCCAGTGAGGGCGGCCCCTACTCGGGTGCTGACGCCCTCTCAGCGGGCGTCGAGGGGGCATCCAGCACGTCCACGATGATGATCGTGACGTTGTCGCGACCCCCGGCGGCGAGGGCCGCATCGACCAGAGCGCTCGCCGTCTCCGCGGCCGACATGCCCGCCGCCATGTGCAGCCGGAGGCGCCCGTCGCCGAGCTCCTTGGTGAGGCCGTCGGAGCAGATGAGCAGTCGGAGTCCGGCGCGCACCGGCACCATCCAGGTGTCGGGGGTCGGGTCGTCGCGGAAGCCCAGCGCGCGGGTGATGACGTTGCTGTCGGGGTGGTCCTCGGCATCCTCAGCCCGGATCAGTCCCGCGTCGACGAGCTCCTGCACGACGGAATGGTCGACCGTGACGCGTCGCAGGTCGTTGCGCTCGAACCGGTAGACCCGGCTGTCGCCGATGTTGAAGACGGCGAACGCCGGCTGGCCGTCGTCGTCGATGACGAGAGCCGCCCCGGTGACGGTCGTGCCGACTCCCATCGGCACCCCGATGGCGAGGGTGTCGATGTCGTCCGCGGCTGCGGCGAGCGCCTCCCTGACCGCCTCGAGATCGGTGAACCGCACGCCGCGGCGCGGAGTGAGGTGCTCGATGGCCGCGGCGCTGGCGCGGTCCCCTGCCGCGTGGCCGCCCATCCCGTCCGCCACGGCGAACACCGGTGCCACGGCGACGAGGCTGTCCTCGTTGGCGCTGCGACGCCTGCCCACGTCGGATCGGGCCGCCCACGACAGGGTGATCGCGCGTCCGTCGTCGCCCGGCAGCTCGATGCGCTGATCGACGCGGTCGGTGCCGATGTGGGTCACGGGGTCTCCGGTCCGGGTGCGCGGGGGCCGCCGGCAGAAGGCTCCGCCGAGCCGAGCTCCGGCGGGATCAGCTCCAGCACGTTGCCGTCGCCGAGGTCGATGAGGCTCCCCATCGTGAGCACCGCCGACTCGCCGCGCAGCAGTGTGCGCGGCGCCGACCCCGGGACGGTGACGATCGACCCGTTGGTCGAGAACATGTCGGTGGCCACCACCAGATCGCCCGAGCGCCGCAGCTCGAGGTGGGTGGCCGACACCTGCTTGTCAGCCGACGGCACAGCCACGAGCCGCACCTTGCGGTCGATGGCCACGCGCGGCACGCTCGGTGCGCGTCCCAGGTAGATGGTGAGGTCGAGCCCGACGGCCACGCCGTCGGTCATCCGGATGCGCGGAGGCGGCGGGGGCGGCGGCTCAGGTGGGAAGGCGGCGGCCCACACCTCCGGAGGAAGGGGCGGCAGCTCGGACACCGGGACCGTGGTGGGTGCGGGCGGCTCGACCAGCGCCGGAGGGCGCGGGGCGGTGTCGTCGAGGTCGGATCCCACGCGCCCATCATCCTCTGTCGGAGGCGTTCGCCGCGGGAGCCTCGCTGGGCGACGAGTGCCGCACATCCCCGCTCGCACCGGCCACGGAATCCGTCGCGTCGACGCGCCGCAGGTGCGGAATCGCTTGTCACACCCAGGCACGGCTGACAGAATCAGTTCATGCCCGGCCGTGCGAAGTCCGTGAATCTCGATGACGTCTCGAAGGCGATCGTCGAGCAGCTCCAGGAGGACGGCCGCCGCTCGTACGCCGAGATCGGCAAGGCAGTCGGTCTGAGCGAGGCCGCGGTGCGCCAGAGGGTGCAGAAGCTGACCGACTCGGGCGTCATGCAGGTGGTCGCCGTCACCGACCCGATGCAGCTCGGGTTCTTCCGCCAGGCCATGGTCGGCATTCGCGTCGCCGGCGACACCTCGCACGTCGCCGACGAGCTGGGCAAGATCGACGCCGTCGACTACATCGTCCTGACCGCCGGCAGCTTCGACCTGCTCGCCGAGGTGGTCTGCGAGAACGACGACGACCTCATCGAGCTGCTGAACACCCGCATCCGGGGTATCGAGGGCGTGCAGTCCACCGAGACCTTCGTCTATCTGAAGCTGCACAAGCAGTTCTACAACTGGGGAACACGATGACAACCACCGAGCAGCCCGCCGTACCCGCCACCGAGACCGACCCGAGCATCGACGCCGTCGCCGACGCGCCCGCCGACGCACCCGAGGGCGTCGCCCTCGACGCCGGGGTCGAGGCCGACCTGCAGCAGAAGGCCAAGGACCACCTCTGGATGCACTTCACGCGGCAGTCCGTCGCCGAGGAGCACGGTGTGCCGATCATCGTCAAGGGCGAGGGTCACCACATCTGGGACTCGACCGGCAAGAAGTACTTCGACGGGCTGTCCGGCCTGTTCGTCGTCAACGCCGGTCACGGCCGCAAGCGCCTCGCGGCTGCGGCGGCGAAGCAGGCCGAGCAGCTCGCGTTCTTCCCCATCTGGTCGTACGCGCATCCCGCCGCGATCGAGCTCGCCGACCGCATCGCCGAGTACGCGCCGGGCGATCTCAACCGGGTCTTCTTCTCGACCGGCGGCGGCGAGGCCGTCGAGACCGCCTTCAAGCTCGCCAAGTACTACTGGAAGCTGCAGGGCCGCCCCACCAAGCACAAGGTCATCTCGCGGTCGATCGCCTACCACGGCACCCCGCAGGGTGCCCTCGCGATCACGGGCATCCCCGCCATGAAGGAGATGTTCGAGCCCGTCACCCCCGGCGGGTTCCGCGTGCCGAACACCAACTTCTACCGCGCAGAGGAGATGGGCTTCGTCGCCAGCGGCCAGGGCGACCCCGAGGTCGAGTTCGGCCTCTGGGCGGCGAACCGCATCGAGGAGATGATCCTGTTCGAGGGCCCCGAGACCGTCGCGGCCGTGTTCCTCGAGCCGGTGCAGAACTCGGGCGGATGCTTCCCCCCTCCCCCCGGCTACTTCCAGCGGGTGCGTGAGATCTGCGACCAGTACGACGTGCTGCTCGTGTCGGACGAGGTCATCTGCGCGTTCGGCCGTCTCGGCCACATGTTCGCGGCCGACGCCTACGACTACCAGCCCGACATGATCACGTGCGCCAAGGCGATGACCTCGGGGTACTCGCCGATCGGCGCCACGATCGTCAGCGAGCGCCTCTATGAGCCGTTCCGTCACGGGTCGACGTCGTTCTACCACGGCTACACCTTCGGCGGGCACCCGGTGTCGGCCGCGGTCGCTCTCGAGAACCTCGACATCTTCGAGGAGGAGAACCTCCTCCAGCGGGTGCGCGACAACTCGCCCATCTTCCGCTCCACGCTCGAGAAGCTGCTCGACCTCCCGATCGTCGGCGACGTACGCGGCGACGGGTACTTCTTCGGCATCGAGCTCGTGAAGGACAAGGCGACGAAGGAGACGTTCGACGACGCGGAGTCCGAGCGCCTGCTGCGCGGATTCCTGTCGAAGGGGCTGTTCGACGCCGGACTCTACTGCCGCGCCGACGACCGCGGAGACCCCGTCGTGCAGCTCGCACCGCCGCTCACGATCGGCCCCGCGGAGTTCGACGAGATCGAGAGCACGCTGCGCGGTGTGCTCACCGAGGCCTGGTCCCGGCTCTGACTCGTGAGCGGGTCGACTAGCACCGACGCCGGCGCCGCGTACCGAGATCTCTCCTACTGGCATTCCACCCTGCCGGCCGGCTCACTGGCTCCGCGACCCGCCCTGGACGGCGACGCGGATGCGGACGTCGCCATCATCGGCGGCGGTCTGACGGCGCTGTGGACGGCTCACTACCTCCACCAGCGCGATCCGGGTCTGCGAGTCACGATCCTCGAGAAGGAGATCGCCGGGTTCGGGGCGTCCGGGCGCAACGGCGGCTGGTGCAGCGCGCTCTTCCCCCGCGGCACGGCGTCGCTCGAGAAGCAGCACGGACGTCCTGCCGCCCTCGCGATGCGCCGCGCCATGATCGACACCGTCGACGAGGTCGGACGCGCCGCATCGGCCGCCGGCATCGATGCCGACTACGTGAGAGGCGGCACGATCGCCTACGCGCGGTCGGAGGTGCAGTTCGCGTCCGCACGGGCCGAGGTCGACGAGGCCCGCCACTACGGCGTCGACGAGCTGGAGCTCTGGGGTGCCCAGCGGGTGAAGGCCGCGGGAGCGCTGGGAGCCTCGTACGACCCGGCCTGCGCGCGCGTGCATCCGGGCAGACTCGTCCGCGGTCTGGCGGCGACCGTCGAGGCCGGCGGTGCGCGGATCGCCGAGCAGACCGAGGTGCTGGGCTTCTCCCCCGGACGCGTGGAGACCTCGCGCGGCATCGTCTCCTGCGATCAGATCGTCGTGGCGACCGAGGGATACGGCGCGACGATGCGCGAGACGCGCCGCCGCATCCTGCCCCTCTACTCGCTGATGATCGCGACCGAGCCCCTGCCCGACGCGATCTGGGACGAGATCGGCATCGCCCACGGGCAGACGTTCACCGACTACCGGCACCTGCTGGTGTACGGACAGCGCACCGCCGACAACCGGTTCGCCTTCGGGGGGCGGGGCGCGCGCTATCACTGGGGCAGCGCGATCCGGCCGGACTACGATCGCGTCCCCGCTGTGTTCGAGCACCTGCGGCGCACGCTCGGCGAGCTGTTCCCGGCGATCGGCGACGTCGCGGTGTCGCATCGCTGGGGCGGCCCGCTCGGGGTGCCGCGCGACTGGCACGCATCCGCCGTCTACGATCCGGCGGCCCGGATCGCGTCGGCGGGAGGCTACGTCGGAGACGGACTGAGCACCACGAACCTCGCCGGACGCACCCTGGCAGACCTGCTGACCGGCACTGACAGCGAGCTGACGACGCTCCCCTGGGTCAACCACCGCTCGCCGTCATGGGAGCCCGAGCCGCTGCGGTTCGCCGGCGCGAACGCCGGGCTCATCGCGATGCAGACGGCGGATGCGGAGGAGCGGTTCACCGAGCGGCCGTCGCTGATCGCGCGGCTGATGGGACCTCTCACGGGGCACTGAGCGTCATTTTGTGACATGTCACCAAAATCGGGAATGTTCCCAGGGTCGATGCGCTTGCATGGTCTCATGACCAACACGCAGACTCACCCCGACTACAAGGTCGGCACGTGGACACTCGACCCCACCCACTCTGAGCTGGGCTTCTCCGTGAAGCACCTCAAGATCAGCAAGGTGCGCGGCACCTTCCGCACCTTCGACGTGACCATCGTCACCGCCGAGGACCCCACCGCCAGCACGATCGAGGCCACCATCGACATCGCCTCGGTCGACACCAACCAGAAGGACCGCGATGCGCACCTCCGCACCAGCGACTTCTTCCTCGTCGACGAGCACCCCACCGCGACCTTCACGTCGACCGCCATCACGTTCGACGGCGACGACTTCACGGCTGTCGGCGACCTGACCCTGCGCGGCGTGACCAAGCAGGTCACGCTCACGGGCGAGTTCGGTGGCGCCGTCGTCGACGGCTACGGCCAGACCAAGGCGGCCGCGAGCGCGTCCACCAAGATCAACCGCCACGACTTCGGTGTGAGCTGGAACGCGGCCCTCGAGGCGGGCGGCTTCACGCTCGGCGACGACGTCACGCTGACCTTCGACCTGCAGGTCGTCCTGCAGCCGTAATCCCCCTGTCCGATCGCCCGTCCTGACGGCCGGCTCCCCCTGCCAAGCGGGTGGGAACCGGCCGTCGCGCACATCCGGACTCGTATCCTGGGTGGCATGAGCACCTCCCTCGTCGACGCCGACCGTCGTGCCTCGATCCGCCCGAGCGCGGCCCGATCGGCCCTCGCGCTGGTCGCCTTCCTCGCCATCTCGTTCGGGGTCGCGGCGCTCGGCTCCCTCGCGACGATCCAGAACGTCGACGGCTGGTACGCGGATGCCGAGAAGGTCTTCTGGAACCCGCCGAACGTCGTCTTCGGCCCGGTGTGGACGGTGCTCTACACACTGATGTCCGTCGCAGCCTGGCTCGTGTGGCGGCGGTCCGCTGTCGAGCCGGCCGCCGTGCGTCGAGCGCTCACCGTCTACGTCGTGCAGCTCGTGCTCAACGCGGTGTGGACGCCCATCTTCTTCGGCCTCTACCCGGTCGCCGGGCCGATCGCGCTCTGGCTCGCACTCGTCGTGATCATCGCGATCGACGTCATGGTGCTGGTGACGATGCTGCGGCTCTGGCCGGTGCGCCGCCTCGCCGCCGTGCTGCTCATCCCCTACTGGGCGTGGGTGATGTACGCGACGACTCTCAATGCGGGACTCGCGGCCCTCAACTCCTGAGCGCCTTCCGCGCGACTCCTCCCCAGGGGACGTCGGCTGCGGGGTTCCACGCCGTGTCTGAATCCCGCGCGTCGGTGCCGGTGGACCGTCCTACTCTCGAACCATGCAGAGCACCTCAGCCCTCCCAGAGCCCGCGCCCTCCGGCCTCCGTCGCATCGACAGCCCCATCGGCCGCATCGAAGTGGTGAGCAGCGGCTCCGCCGTCGTCACCCTCGCCATCGAGCGCGGCGGCCGGCTGCCATGGGAGTCCGTTCCTGAGCAGGGCGATGCGGTCCTCGACCTCGCCGTCGCCCAGCTCCAGGAGTACTTCCGGGGCGACCGTCGCATCTTCGACGTCCCCGTCGAGCTGCCTGGCACCGACTTCCAGCGGGCGGTCTGGCAGCAGCTCGTCGACGTGCCGTGGGGTGAGGTGGTCACGTACGGTCAGCTCGGGCGAGCGACAGGACGGCCGACGGCCGGCCGAGCCGTCGGCGGAGCGATCGGCGCCAACCCGGTGCCGATCATCGTGCCGTGTCACCGCGTCATGGGGAGCGCGGGTCGCATCACGGGCTACAGCGCCGGCGAGGGCATCCCCACCAAGTCGTGGCTGCTCGCGCACGAGGGAATCGCGCACACGATACCCGCGGGCACCAGCCCTCGGCGCACGGCGGTCGACGAGGCGCTCGACAGCACCGCCGCATGACCGTGTCCGTCATCGTCGGCGAGGACGGACGGGGCCGATGCGCCTGGGCGGGGGCCGACGCCGAGTACCAGCGGTACCACGACGAGGAGTGGGGTACCCCGCTCCACGGCGACCGTCTGCTATTCGAGAAGCTCTCGCTCGAGGGGTTCCAGGCGGGGCTGTCGTGGATCACGATCCTCCGGCGCCGACCGACCTTCCGCACCGCGTTCGCGGGATTCGACATCGATGCGGTCGCCGCCTTCGACGAGGTCGATGTCGAGCGCCTGATGGCCGACCCCGGCATCATCCGCAATCGCGCGAAGGTCGAGGCCACGATCTCGAACGCGCGCGTCACACAGCAGCTCCTCGCCCAGGACGGTGAGGGCGCCCTTGACCGGCTGCTGTGGGGGTTCGCACCACCCGCGCGATCCGCCGCTCCGGCGTCGCTCGCCGACATCCCCGCGGTCACGGTCGAGTCCACGGCGGCCAGCGCGGCGCTCAAGAGGGCGGGCTACCGCTTCGTCGGCCCGACGACCGTCTACGCCCTCATGCAGTCCAGCGGCATGGTCGACGATCACGTGATGGGGTGCTGGCGCTCGCGTTCCTGATGCGGCCGCCCCGCCCTCGGGGTCAGACCAGCAGCTCGAGCGCGTCGACCGCGGTTCCGCGCTCCAGCCGGATGCCCGCACCGCGTGCCCACGCCAACAGCGAGTCGCCGTCCGGAAGATCGATCCCGGCGAGCAGCAGCGCGCGGGTGAACTCGCCCTTGGCCTTCTTGTTGAAGTGGGTGAGCGCGCGGCGGCGCCCCGACCCGTCGTCGCTCACGACGCGCACGTAGAGGGAGTCGGAGCGATCGGGACGGGGCCCGAGGTCGACGTACGCCTCCGATCGCAGGTCGAGGAGCAGGCCGGGGTGAGCCGCGAGGACCTCCGAGATCGGCTCGCGCCAGTGCTTCCCGAGCGGGAGTCCGGGCAGCCGCGAGTCATGCGACAGCCTGTAGGCCGGGATCGGATCGAGCGCACGGGTCAGCCCCAGCAACGCCGAGGCGATGGCGACGTGCCCATGGGCGAACTCCCGCGCCGACCCCGGAAGAGTGCCGGCATCGAGCCCGTCGAAGAGCACGCCGTCGTAGCGGTCGAGGGCGGGCATCACCGGGGAGGTCGTCAGCACCCGGTTCCGACGCGCGTCGGCGGCGGACGCCGGTCCGAGCTTGAGGGCCTTCGCCGCGGCGTCGAGGTCACGAGACAGCTCGCGCGTCGCGCGGATCGCCGCGAGTCGCGCCCGCCGCAGCTCGGGGAAGCCGAGCGCCGCATGGTCGAGGCGACTGCCGTCGACTCCGCCATCCCGCTTCGTCTCGGACGGCGGGAGCAGGACCAGCACTCAGCTCTCGAGGAACGCGAGCGCCTGCTCGACGTTCACCCCGAGCGGCTGAGCCGTGTCGATCGTGATGCGCGGGCTTGACGCGCTGACCCCGGCCCACGGCTCCCACTCGTCGAGACTCTGCTCGACGGGGTGCTGACCGCTCTCGACGATGTGCGCGCGGTTGTGCGCACGAGCATCGAGCCGCTCGCGATGGAGGTCGGGGTCGGTGCAGACCACCTCGATGAACTTGATCGGCGTATTCTGCTCGGCCGCCAGCTTCACCCACTGCTCGCGCGCGGGCTCGACCGCGTTCACGGCGTCGATGATGACGCCGCGCCCGGCCGACAGCTCGCTCTCGGCGAGCTTCTCGGCGACGAGATACGCCGCCAGACCGGTGGGCTGGTCGGCGTCGATCCCCGCCTCCAGGATTGCCGACTCGATCGGATCGACCGACAGGACGGCCAGACCCAGCCGGTTGCCGAGCACCTCGGCGATCGTGCTCTTACCTGCGCCCGGAAGGCCTGCCGTGACGATGAGCACGGTCAGACCAGCTCGGCCGCGCCCGCGACGATCGTGACGGTGTCGTTCTGCACGGAGAGGAACCCGTCCTCGGCCTTGGCCGTGACGACGGAGCCCTCGGTCGTGGTCACACGCACCTCGCCGCTGGCGAGCACGGCCAGGATCGGCTCGTGCCCCGCCAGGATGCCGATCTCGCCCTCCGTGGTGCGGGCGACGACCTGAGAGGCCGTCCCCGTCCACAGCTCGCGGTCGGCCGAGACGACGCTGACACGCAGCTCGCGTGAGGAGACGTCGGCCACGTCAGCCGTTCTCCTTCTGGATCTGCGCCCAGCGCTCCTCGACGTCCGAGATCGAGCCGACGTTGAAGAACGCCTGCTCCGCCACGGAGTCGAAGTCGCCGCGCACGATCGCGTCGAAGGACTCGATGGTCTCCTTCAGGGGAACCGTCGATCCCTCCACGCCCGTGAACTTCTTGGCCATGTAGGTGTTCTGCGAGAGGAACTGCTGGATGCGGCGTGCACGCGACACGGCGATCTTGTCCTCCTCGCTGAGCTCGTCGACACCGAGGATGGCGATGATCTCCTGCAGCTCCTTGTTCTTCTGCAGGATCGCCTTGACGCTCGTCGCGACGCGATAGTGGTCCTCGCCCAGGTAGCGGGGGTCCATGATGCGGCTGGTCGAGGTCAGCGGGTCGATGGCCGGGTAGAGGCCGCGCGACGCGATCTCGCGCGAGAGCTCGGTCGTGGCGTCGAGGTGCGCGAACGTCGTGGCCGGCGCCGGGTCGGTGTAGTCGTCGGCGGGGACGTAGATCGCCTGCAGCGAGGTGATGGAGTGTCCGCGCGTGGACGTGATGCGCTCCTGGAGGACGCCCATCTCGTCGGCGAGGTTCGGCTGGTAGCCGACCGCGGACGGCATGCGGCCGAGAAGCGTCGACACCTCGGAGCCCGCCTGCGTGAAGCGGAAGATGTTGTCGACGAAGAGCAGCACGTCTTGGTTCTGCACGTCGCGGAAGTACTCGGCCATGGTCAGGGCCGAGAGGGCGACGCGCAGACGCGTTCCCGGCGGCTCGTCCATCTGGCCGAACACGAGCGCCGTCTTGTCGAAGACGCCCGCCTCCTCCATCTCGGCGATGAGGTCGTTGCCCTCGCGGGTGCGCTCGCCGACACCGGCGAACACGGACACGCCGCCGTGGTCCTGCGCGACGCGCTGGATCATCTCCTGGATGAGCACGGTCTTGCCGACGCCGGCTCCGCCGAACAGGCCGATCTTGCCACCGAGCACGTACGGCGTGAGGAGGTCGATCGACTTGATGCCGGTCTCGAAGAGCTGGGTCTTCGACTCGAGCTGGTCGAAGGCCGGGGGCTTGCGGTGGATGGGCCAGCGCTCGGTGATCTCGAGCGTCTCGCCCTCGACCGGGTTGAGCAGCTCGCCCGTCACGTTCCACACGTGGCCCTTGGTGACGTCGCCGACGGGCACCGAGATGGCGGCACCGGTGTCGCGCACCTCCTGGCCGCGGACCATGCCGTCGGTGGGCTTCAGCGAGATCGCGCGGACGAGGTCGTCACCGAGGTGCTGGGCGACCTCGAGCGTGATCGTCGTGGTCTGGTCGCCGATGACGATGTCGGTCTGCAGCGCGTTGTACATCTCGGGGATCGCGTCGTGCGGGAACTCGATGTCGACGACGGGGCCGGTGACGCGCGCGACGCGGCCGACGCCGGTGGCGACAGCCTCGTCCTGCTCGGTGGTCTTCGTGGCGGTAGCCATGGGGTCTCCTTCTTCGACCTGTGTCGGGTTACTTCTTGACCGAGAGTGCGTCGGCGCCGCCGACGATCTCGGAGATCTGCTGGGTGATCTCGGACTGGCGGGCGTTGTTCGCCAGCCGGGTGTAGTCGCGGATGAGCTTGTCGGCGTTGTCGCTCGCCGATTTCATCGCCTTCTGGGTCGCGGCGTGCTTCGACGCCGCCGACTGCAGCAGCGCGTTGAAGATGCGGCTCTCGATGTAGACGGGGAGCAGAGCGTTCAGGACGGTGTCCGCGTCGGGCTCGAACTCGTAGAGCGGCAGGATCTCGGTGTCACCGGGCTCCTCGACCCCGTCCACGACCTCGAGCGGGAGCAGGCGCACGACCTCGGGGGTCTGCGTCAGCATGCTGACGAAGCGGTTGTAGACGATGTGGATCTCGTCCACCCCGCCCTCCGACGTCGGCTGCACGAAGCGCTCGACCAGCGCCTCGCCGATCTCGGACGCGGTGGCGAAGGTCGGATTGTCGGTGTCGCCGATCCAGGCCTGCTCGGTGGCGCGCTTGCGGAAGGCGAAGTAGCCCACCGCGCGGCGTCCGATGACGTAGTAGACGACGTCCTTGCCCTGGCTGCGCAGCAGCGTGCCGAGCTCCTCGCTCTCGCGGAGGACGTTCGCGTTGAACGCGCCCGCCAGGCCGCGATCCGAGGCGAAGACGACGACCGCCGCGCGCTCGATCTTCTCCGGCTCGGTGGTGAGGATGTGATCCACGTTGGAGTACGTCGCGACAGCCGAGACGGCGCGCGTCACGGCGCGCGCGTACGGCGCCGAGGCGGCCACCCGCTGCTGCGCCTTCTGGATGCGCGAGGCGGCGATCAGCTCCATGGCACGGGTGATCTTCTTGGTCGTCTGGGCAGAGCGGATCTTCTGCCGGTAGACCCGAAGCTGGGCTCCCATGTCTCTGTCTGCTTTCTATCGGTAGGTCGAAATCGGTCCCTGAGGAGCGTCGCGGAGCGACGCGTCTCGACGGGTCAGCGGCGGCTCTTCACGATCTTCTCCTGGTTGACGTCCTCGACCTCGGTCGCCTCGAACGACTCCGTGCCGGGGCCGGCGAGCGACCCGCCCTCGCTCGTCTGGAACTCGGTCGAGAACTTGTCGACCGCCTCCTCCAGCGCCTTCGCGGTGTCGTCGTCGAGCACGTTCGTGTCGCGCAGCGTCGTCAGGATCTCGGTGTTGCGGCCGAGGTAGTCGAGCAGCTCGCGCTCGAAGCGCAGCACGTCGGGCACGGGCACCTTGTCGAGCTTGCCGTTGGTGCCGGCCCAGATCGAGACGACCTGCTCCTCGACCGGGTACGGCGAGTACTGCGGCTGCTTGAGCAGCTCGGTCAGGCGCGCGCCGCGCGAGAGCTGACGGCGGGATGCGGCATCCAGGTCGCTCGCGAACATCGCGAACGCCTCGAGCGAGCGGTACTGGGCCAGCTCGAGCTTCAACGTGCCCGAGACCTTCTTGATCGACTTCACCTGCGCGTCGCCACCGACGCGCGACACCGAGATGCCGACGTCGACAGCGGGACGCTGGTTGGAGTTGAACAGGTCGGACTGCAGGAAGATCTGGCCGTCGGTGATCGAGATCACGTTGGTCGGGATGTACGCCGAGACGTCGTTCGCCTTGGTCTCGATGATGGGCAGGCCCGTCATCGATCCGGCACCCAGCTCGTCGGACAGCTTCGCGCAGCGCTCGAGCAGACGGGAGTGCAGGTAGAACACGTCGCCGGGGTACGCCTCGCGTCCCGGCGGGCGGCGCAGGAGGAGCGAGACCGCGCGGTAGGCCTCGGCCTGCTTAGACAGGTCGTCGAAGATGATCAGCACGTGCTTGCCGTCGTACATCCAGTGCTGGCCGATGGCCGAGCCGGTGTACGGGGCGAGGTACTTGAAGCCGGCGGCGTCGGAGGCCGGGGCCGCGACGATCGTCGTGTACTCCATGGCGCCCGCATCCTCGAGCGCGCCCTTGACGGCCGCGATCGTGGAGCCCTTCTGGCCGATGGCGACGTAGATGCAGCGCACCTGCTTGTTGGTGTCACCCGAATCCCAGTTGGCCTTCTGGTTGATGATCGTGTCGATCGCGATGGCCGTCTTGCCGGTCTGGCGGTCGCCGATGATGAGCTGGCGCTGGCCGCGGCCGACCGGGATCATCGCGTCGATCGCCTTGATGCCTGTCTGCATCGGCTCGTGGACGCTCTTGCGCTGCATGACGCCGGGCGCCTGGAGCTCGAGTGCGCGGCGCACATCGGAGGCGATCTCGCCGAGTCCGTCGATGGGCGAGCCCAGCGGGTCGACGACGCGACCGAGGAAGGCGTCGCCCACGGGGACCGAGAGCACCTCGCCCGTGCGGGTCACCTCGGTGCCCGCCTCGATGCCGGTGAAGTCGCCGAGCACGATGACGCCGATCTCGCTCTCGTCGAGGTTGAGCGCGAGGCCGAGGGTGCCGTCGGAGAACTTGAGGAGCTCGTTCGCCATCACGCCGGGGAGGCCCTCCACGTGCGCGATGCCGTCGGCGGCGTCGATGACCGTGCCGACCTCGGTGGTGCGTGCGGCGCTCGGCGTGTAGCCGGCGACGAAGTCCTTCAGAGCGCTGCGGATCTCGTCCGGGCTGATGGTGATGTCTGCCATGAGGTTCCCTATTCGGTGGGGTGGTCTAGGTGAAGATGGGGGCCGGGTCAGCCGGCGAGCTGGAGTCGGAGGTCGGTGAGCCTGGCCGCGACGGTGCCGTCGACGACCTCGTCCTGCACCTGCACGCGCAGGCCGCCGACGATCGACGGATCGACGATGACCTGGATGCGGGGCTCGCCGCCGTACTGCGCCGACAGCGCGGCGCTGAGGCGCGTGAGCTGGGCGGCGGTCAGCGGGGCGGCGGCGGTGACGGTGGCCACGAAGCGACCGCCCTCGTCGGCGACGATCGCCGCAGCCGCGGCGAGGAGCGCGCCGATGCGGCGCCCACGGGGGCTCTGGACGAGGTGGCGCACGATGGCGACGCCGGAGGGCGACAGCTTCGAGCCGAAGAGGCGGTCGACGATCGCGGCCTTCACGGACGGCTCGGCGAGGGTCGACCCGACCGCGAGCTCGAGCTCCGGGTCGCTGGCGACAGCCTGAGCAGCCGCGAACAGCTCGGCCTCGAGGTCGGACTTCATGCCCGCCGATGACGCGATGGCGCGGATGCCGACCTCCTCGATGCCGTCGAGCAGCTGGTCGGGGTTGGACCAGCGTGCCGAGACCACGGAGCTGAGGAGGGAGGACGCCGACGTGCTGAGCGAGCCGAAGATGCGGCCGATGAGACCCGACTTCTCGGATGCCTCGACCGACGGGTCGGCGAGGAGCGCTCGCAGCTGCGACGAGCCCGCGATGTCGCGGCCTGCCGACAGCAGCTGCTGGCCCGTCTCGAGCGTGACGCCCGACTCGCGCGAGAGCGCGAGCTTGGCCGCGGCCACGGCCTCCCGAGAAGCGGAGCCCATTAGCGGCCCGCCTTCGCCTTCGTGCCGTCGGACGCCTCGAGGTCGGCGAGGAAGCGGTCGACGAGTGCCGTCGACTTCTTGTCGTCGTTCAGAGCCTCGCCGATGACACCGGATGCCAGGTCGAGGGCGAGAGTGCCGACCTCGGCGCGCAGCGAGACGAGGGCAGCGGCGCGCTCGGCCTCGATGGCCGCCTGCGCGTTCGCGGTGACCCGCGCCGCCTCGACGACAGCCTGCTCCTTCTTCTCGGCGATGATCTTGTCGCCGTCGACACGGGCCTGCTCGCGGATGCGCGCGGCCTCGGCACGGGCCTCGGCCAGCTGGGCCTCGTACTCGCCCTTTGTCGCGGCGGCGGCGGCCTGCGCCTCCTCCGCACGCTTCAGGCTGCCCTCGATCGCGTCGGAACGGGCGTCGAGGAAGGCGTTGAGGCGCGGCACGACCTTGATGCCGACGACCAGCAGCAGCGCGACGAAGACGACCGCCGACCACAGGATGTCGTACGACTCGGGCAGCAGCGGGTTCGGTGCTGCCTCTGCCTCCGGGACTGCGGCGAGGAGTGCGCTCAGCATCCCGACCTCCTTAGGTGGTGTAGACGGATCAGGCCGGGGCGGTGAACGGGATGAAGCCCGTTGCGATCGCGATGAACGCGAGTGCCTCGGTGAACGCGATGCCGATGAACATGAGGCCGGTGAGGCGGCCCTGCAGCTCGGGCTGGCGTGCGACCGACTCGATGGTCTTGCCGACGACGATGCCCACGCCGATGGCCGAGCCGATCGAGGCGAGACCGAATGCGATGGGGACGAGGTATCCGACGATGTTCACGGGGATTTCCTTTTCTTATGTGGGGTGGGCTTGGTCGTTGCCGGCGAGTGCCGGCGTGTCAGTGCTCGTCAGCCAGCGAGAGCTGGATGTAGACGGCGGCGAGGAAGGTGAAGACGTAGGCCTGGAGGACGGCCACGAGGATCTCGAACACCGTGAACACGGCCCCGAAGGCGATGGTGCCGATGCCGAGGAGCCCGATCAGGTCTCCGTTGGCGAGCACGGTGAAGAAGAAGAAGTTGGTGGCCGAGAAGCACAGCACCAGCAGCAGGTGGCCGGCGACCATGTTCATCAGGAGTCGGAGGGTGAGCGAGACGGGTCGCACCACGAAGGTGGACAGGATCTCGATGATCGCGACGACCGGCAGGAGGGCCGCGGGCACCCCGCTCGGGGCGACCGCGTTCTTGAAGTACTTGAGGCCGTGGCGTCGGATGCCCGCGTAGATGAACAGCGCATACGACACCAGCGCCAGCACAAGCGGCGTGCCGATGACCGACGTGCCCGCGATGTTGAAGAACGGGATGATGCCGGTGATATTCAGCCCGATGACGAGGAAGAAGATCGTCATGAGCGGCACCATGAAGCGCCGGCCGTCCTTCTCGCCGAGGGACTCGATGATGATGTTGTTGCGCACGAAGCTGAAGATGAACTCGTTGGCGACCTGACCGCGCGAGGGCACGACGGTCATCTTGCGCGTCGCGAGCAGCAGCCAGACGATGAGCACCGTCACCACGATCAGGCGGATGATCATGATGCGGTTGAGCTCGAACGGGGTGCCGACGAAGAGCACGCCCTCGGGGAAGAACTCCTCGAGCGAGGGACCGGAGAAGCCGCCCTCGCCCGACGGGTCGTCGGCGAGCGGAAGCAGGGGGATGAAGGCTGAAGCTAGCAGGGCTTTCTCCTGAATCGGGGCGCGTCTACGCGCGGCGATCGTCGTGGGGAAGGTCTTATGACCCTATCAAGGTTTGGACCCCCGCCGGGACGGACGTTCGTCGCCCGGAAGCGCGATATCGCTCACGTATGGCATGCGCGACCGCTGCAGCGCCAGGGCGTCGAGCACCAGGGAGCCCATCACGACGATGATCACCGTCACGGCGAAGGTGACGGGGTTGAGCCAGTCCTGCGTGCGCAGCCAGAGCCCGAATCCCATGAACACCAGCAGCTTCACGAACCACCCGGCGAGCACGATCGCGAAGTACACCGGGCTGCCGGGGTCGTCGCGGGTGACGCGTGCCGCGATCAGCATGCTGACCGCCGTGAGCCCGAGGAACAGGGCGGCGAGACCGGCGCCCAGCAGCCCGCCCGCCAAGCCGCGCGAGCCGTCGGCGAGGTAGCCGACCACCGAGCCGATGAGCGCGACGATCGCCGCGAAGATGCCGCCGTCGCGCAGCGCGCGCAGCAGCAGGGGGGCGACGCTCATGGGGTGCCCTTCTGGTCGTGGAGCCGCTCAAGCACACCGTCGACCTCGGCATCCGAGGGCTCCACGCCGACGTCGAGGGCGACCGCAGCGGCGTCGAGCGGGTCGTACTGGGCGACGTGGGCCGCGTCCGCGTCCTCGGCGCGAGCACTCTGCACCGCGGTCTCGACGGCCTTGCGACGACTCAGCGGCGCGAGGGTCAGGACGGTGCAGATGACGAGGCCCACCCCGGTGATGGCGAGTGCCCACCACCAGTCGATGAAGAGGAACATCAGGGCGCCGATCGAGGCGACCGCGGTCCAGCCGTAGAAGATCAGGACGGCATGGAAGTGCGTGTGCCCCATGTCGAGCAGACGGTGGTGCAGGTGGAGCCGGTCGGCGCTGAACGGCGACTTGCCCGCTCGCAGCCGGCGGATGACCGCCAGCGCGAAGTCGAGCAGCGGGATGACGAGGATCACCAGGGGGAGGATCACGGGGATGAAGGCGCCCACCACGCCGCTCGCGCCGAGCGGCTCGGTGGTCTCGATATTGAGCTGCGTCGTGACCGCCGCCGTCGACGTCGCCATGAGGAGGCCGATGAGCAGGGCGCCCGAGTCGCCCATGAAGAGCCGTGCGGGATGCCAGTTGAGCGGCAGGAAGCCGAGGCACGCGCCGATGAGCGCTGCCGTGATGACCTGAGCGAGGTTGAAGTAGTCGCTCTGCTCGGTCGGGCCGTACGAGATGAAGTAGGCGTAGATGAAGAACGTGCCGTTGGCGATGATCGCGACGCCCGCGACCAGACCGTCGAGGCCGTCGATGAAGTTGACGGCGTTCATCACCAGCACGATGACGAACACGGTGATCGCCAGCGAGATGAACGGCGACGGGACGATCTTCAGGTCGGGCAGCGGGACGGTGGTGATCTGCACACCCTGCCAGGCCAGCAGCCCTGCGGCGATGAACTGTCCCGCGAGCTTCGTGAGCCAGTCGAGGTCGATGAGGTCGTCGACGACCCCGATCACGACGATGAGCAGCGCCGCCCCGAGGATCGCGAGGATGGGGCCCGGACGCGAGTAGACGAGGTCGAGCTGCGGGATGAGCGACCCGACCCCGAACGCCGCGATGATCCCGATGAACATCGCGATGCCGCCGAGCCGAGGTGTCGGACGGGTGTGCACGTCGCGTTCGCGGATCTGCGGGTAGAGGCGGAACCGGTGGCTGAGCTTGTAGATCAGGATCGACAGCGCGAACGTCACGGCGCCCGAGACGACCGCGACGAGGATGTAGAAGACTATGCGCACCGGTCGGCCCCCACGACGCGGACGATCTCGGCATCCGGGATCACGCCGTGCCGCACGATGCGCAGCTTGCCGTCCGGGTGCTCGAGAGCGGTCGCGTCGACGATCGTCGAGCCCGCGCGCTGCTCGGCGGCCGAGTAGCGGATGCCCGCGGTGCCGCCGTCGAGGTAGACCGCGACCGTGTCGCCGAGCATCGCCTCGGCCTCCGCCGCGGTGACGGCGGCGGGCTGGCCGGTCAGGTTGGCGCTCGACACCGCGAGGGGTCCCGTCTCGGCGAGCAGCTCGAGCGCGATCGCATCGCTCGGCATGCGCACGGCGACCGTGCCGCGGGTCTCGCCGAGGTCCCAGTCGAGGGTGGGCCGGGCGCGGAGGATGATGGTGAGCCCGCCCGGCCAGAACTCCGCCACCAGCGCCCGCACCTCGTCGGGGACCGACTCGGTGAGCGCGTCGAGGGTCGGGATGCCGGGTACGAGCACCGGCGGAGGGGCCGTGCGGTCGCGGCCCTTCGCCTCCAGCAGACGCTGCACGGCGGCCGGGGCGAAGGCGTCGGCGGCGAGTCCGTAGACCGTGTCGGTGGGGATGACGACGAGCTCGCCCCTCCCGATAGCCTGCCGGGCGAGGCGCATACCGGTGAGCAGCTCGGTCTGATCCGAGGCGTCGAAGAGCGCCATAACTCCTCGATCCTAGTTCGCCGAGCAGGGAGGCCCCCGTCTGCGCCGCCGGGCCGCGTGGGAGAGACTGGAGGCACCATGCCCTCTCCCCTGCTGTTCGTGTTCGACATGGACGACGTCCTCTACGACTACGACTGGCGCCACCGGATGGCCGGCATGACGGCGCTCACCGGGATGGAGCTCGGCGAGCTGCGACGCCGCTGGTGGCACGAGGACGGCGAGTGGGCGGCCGAGGCGGGTCGCTTCCGCACGGGCGCCGAGTACCTCGCCGCTGTCAACGCGGCCCTCGGCACGGAGCTCGGCGCCGAGGAGTGGATCGCGGTGCGGCGGGCCGCGATGACCCCCTGGCCGGACTCGATCGCGGCCGTGCAGCGGGCATCCGAGCTCGGCGACGTGAGCCTGCTGACCAACAACGGACCGCTGCTCGGCGAGCATCTCGCGGTCGTCGCACCCGAGCTGGCCGAGATCATCGGCGCCGACGACCTCCGCACCTCCAGCTGGTACGGCGCTCGCAAGCCCGATGTCGCGGTCTTCGAGAACCTGCTGCGCAGCTACGACCGGGATGCCGACCGCGTCTTCTTCGCAGACGACCTGCCGCAGAACGTGGCCGGCGCCGCATCCGTCGGAATCGCCGCCCACCACTTCACGAGCTCGGCCGCGCTACTGGCCGCGGTCGAGGACTTCGCGGCCGCGCGCGTCTGACGCTCCTCCGCGACGGAACGGACTCCGGGGCGATGCGGGACTCGAGGAGGCCCGAAGACCGTACTCTCGCGACCTGCGCGGGTCAGGGCACGTCGGTGCGGATCTGCGCCCGTCGGCCAAGGACGAGCCAGGCGATGGCTCCGAAGATCGGTGCCGTGAACACGAGGACCGCCCAGAGCAGCTTTCCGCCTGCCGTGTATCGCGGCGACGTGATGATCGTGCCGAGCGCCACTAGGAAGAGCGCGGCCTGCAGCACGACGATCAAGATCCAGGCGATCTGGAATCCGTCTGGCAGCGCGGGGTTCTCCATGCACCCATCCTACGGCGAGGAATCTTCACGCTACAGCGCCCGCCGAACTGTCGGAAACTCCGGATGATCACCGGTCCACCCGCGCCCACACGCGAGGATGCGGCGCGGACTCGCACAGGGTTCCGGAGTTTCCGACGACGGGCCAGCGCTGACGGCCGGGCCACGCCAAGCTCACCGCAGTCCGAGCCTGCGTCCGCGAGAGCACGGACTTTCGCTCGTCGGAGACCGCACGCGACGCCCGAAGACCGTACTCTCGCGACCTCAGAGAGACGCGGTCGTCGCCCGGTCGCGGCCGAGCAGGTCACGTGAGGTCTGCGGCGCGCGCCAGCCGTCGGCGATGAGCAGGGCGCGGATCGCGTCACCCTGCAGCTCGCCGTGCTCGAGCACGAGCGTCCCGCCCGGACGCAGGAGGGCCAGCGCACGCGTCGACACGGCGCGCACGACGTCGAGACCGTCCACTCCCCCGTACAGCGCGACCTCGGGGTCGTGCAGGCGCACCTCGGGGTCGCGCGGGATCGCGCCGAGCGGGATGTAGGGCGGGTTCGAGATCACGACGTCGAGCCGGCCGTCGAGCTCGGGCAGTGCATCGGCCAGGTCGGCGAACACGAGGCGCACGTTCGACGCGCCGCTCTCGCGCACGTTCTGCTTCGCCCAGATGAACGCGCGCGTCGAGTTCTCGACGGCGGCGACCTCGGCGTGCGGCACCTCGGTGGCGAGGGCGATCGCGATGGCCCCGCTGCCGGTCCCGAGGTCGGCGGCGCGCGGTGTGGGGCTCGGCACCGCGAGCAGCGCGTCGATCGCGAGCTGGGCGACGAACTCGGTCTCGGGACGGGGCACGAAGACGCCAGGTCCGACGGCGAGCTCGAGCGACCGGAAGGCCGCGCGGCCGGTGATGTGCTGGAGCGGCTCGCGAGCGGCCCGGCGCTCGACCATGTCGAGGACGGTCACGTAGTCGTCGAAGCCGAGCGCCGCATCCGCCACCGCCTTGGCCTGCACCTGGCCGCGGCTGAGCCCCAGCACGTGGCCGATGAGCAGCTCGGCGTCGACGTCGGGCGTGGGCACTCGCGCGGACGCCAGCACCTCGACAGCCTGGCGACGCAGCGCGGAGACGGTGTGGGGCGTCGTCACTGCTCCGTGTCGCCGACTGCGGCGAGACGGGCCTCCTCGTCGGCCTGGATGCAGGACTCGATGACCGGCTCCAGCGCTCCGTTCATGACGATGTCGAGGTTGTAGGCCTTGTAGCCGGTGCGGTGATCGGCGATCCGGTTCTCGGGGAAGTTGTAGGTGCGGATGCGCTCCGAGCGATCCATTGACCGGATCTGGCTCTTGCGCGCGGCGCTGTCGACCAGGGCCTGCTCCTCCTGCTGACGCGCGAGGATGCGGGCGCGCAGCACGCGCATGCCGGCCTCGCGGTTCTGCAGCTGCGACTTCTCGTTCTGCATCGACACGACGATGCCGGTCGGCAGGTGGGTGATGCGCACGGCCGAGTCGGTCGTGTTGACGCTCTGCCCACCGGGGCCGCTCGAGCGGTAGACGTCGATCTTGAGGTCGTTCTGCTGGATGTCGACCTCCTCCGGCTCGTCCACCTCAGGGAACACCAGCACCCCGGTGGTCGAGGTGTGGATGCGCCCCTGCGACTCGGTCGCCGGCACGCGCTGCACCCTGTGGACGCCGCCCTCGTACTTGAGGTGCGCCCAGACGCCCTGCGAGGGGTCGGTGGCGTTCGACTTGATGGCGACCTGCACGTCCTTGTAGCCGCCGAGGTCGGACTCGGTGCGCTCGAGGAGCTCCGTCTTCCAGCCCTTCGACTCGGCGTAGTGCAGGTACATCCGCAGCAGATCGGCCGCGAACAGCGCCGATTCCTCGCCGCCCTCGCCGCCCTTGATCTCCATGATGACGTCACGACCGTCGTCGGGGTCGCGCGGGATCAGCAGGCGACGCAGCTTCTCCTGCGCGGTCGCGAGACCCTCCTCGAGACCGGGCACCTCCTCGGCGAACGCGTCGTCCTCCTTGGCGAGCTCGCGCGCCGCCGCGAGGTCGTCCTGCGCCTTGATCCAGTTGGCGTGCGCCGTCGCGATCTGGCTCAGCTCGGCGTAGCGCCGGTTGACCTTCTTGGCGCGCCCGGCATCCGCGTGGATGGCCGGGTCGGCGAGCTGCTCCTGCAGGTCCTCCTGTTCGGCCAGCAGCGATGCGACTGACTCGAACACGCGCTACTCCTTGGTGTGGACGGCGTTGCCGTTGCCGTTGGTGCTGGTCGGCAGCGACTTCTGGATCTGCACGAGGAACTCGGTGTTGGACGCCGTCTCCTTGAGCTTCGACAGCACCACCTCGAGCTGCTGCTGAAGCTCGAGTCCGGCCAGGGCGCGGCGCAGGCGCCACGTGATCTTGACCTCGTCGGAGCTCAGCAGCTCCTCCTCGCGGCGGGTGCTCGACGCGTAGATGTCGACCGCCGGGAAGATGCGCTTGTCGGCGAGGCTGCGCGAGAGGCGCAGCTCCATGTTGCCGGTGCCCTTGAACTCCTCGAAGATGACCTCGTCCATCTTGGATCCGGTCTCGACGAGCGCGGTCGCGAGGATGGTCAGCGAGCCACCGCCCTCGATGTTGCGCGCCGCACCGAAGAAGCGCTTCGGCGGGTACAGGGCCGCCGCGTCGACGCCGCCCGAGAGGATGCGACCGGATGCAGGGGACGCCAGGTTGTAGGCGCGGCCGAGGCGGGTGATCGAGTCGAGCAGCACGACGACGTCGTTGCCCAGCTCCACGAGGCGCTTGGCGCGCTCGATGGCGAGCTCGGCGACCGTCGTGTGGTCCTCGGCGGGGCGGTCGAAGGTCGAGGCGATGACCTCGCCCTTGACCGAGCGCTGCATGTCGGTGACCTCTTCGGGACGCTCGTCGACCAGCACGACCATGAGGTGGACCTCGGGGTTGTTGATCGCGATCGCCTTGGCGATGGCCTGCAGGATCAGCGTCTTGCCGGCCTTCGGCGGGGCGACGATCAGGCCGCGCTGGCCCTTGCCGATCGGGGCGATGAGGTCGATGATGCGGGTCGACAGCTTGGCCGGCTCGGTCTCGAGCCGCAGGCGCTCGTTCGGGTAGATCGGGACGAGCTTGCCGAACTCGACGCGCTCGGCGGCCTCGTCGACGGTCTGTCCATTGATGGAGTCGATCTTGACGATCGCGTTGTACTTCTGGCGGCTGCCCTGCTGGTCGCCCTCGCGCGGCTGGCGGATGGCGCCGACGACGGCGTCGCCCTTGCGGAGGTTGTACTTCTTGACCTGGCCGAGCGAGACGTAGACGTCGTTGGCGCCGGGCAGGTAGCCGCTCGTGCGCACGAACGCGTAGTTGTCGAGCACATCGAGGATGCCGGCGACGGGGATGAGCACGTCGTCGTCGCTGATCTCGGGCTCGAAGTCGTCGTTCTGGGTGGCGCGGCCGCGCTTGCGGTCGCGGTAGCGTCCGCGTCCCCGACCCTCGGCATCGAGGTCGGCGTCGGCACCCTGGCCCTGGGGTCCGGCGCCGTTCTGGCCGTTCTGGCCCGAAGCGCCCTGGCCGTTGCCGTTCGCGTTCTGACCGTTCTGGGGGGCGCCGTTCTGCGCCGACTGCTGCCCACGGCCGCCGGCCTGCTGGCCGCCCCGACCGTTCTGCGCGGGGGCCTTCTCGCCGGTCTGCTCTGCGCCGTTCTGGCCGCCCTGCGCATTCTGGCCACCCTGGTTGCCCCCACGGCCACGGCCGCGGGTGCGACGGCTCGAGCCGCCCTGCTCTCCCTCGGCACCGGAGGTGACCTCGGGGAGGAGCTTGTCGAGCTCGCCGGCGACATCGGCGGCGGCCACGTGTCCGACAGGCGCGTCGGCCGGGTCGATCATCGGCGCGTCGGACTGCTCGTCGACGGACGTCGAGGGGGCGGCGGACGAGTCGGAGGGGGTGGATTCGGAGGATGCTGCCGTCGCCGAGTCGGCGGGCGCGGCCGCGGCGGCGGCGGCGGCGAGCTCGGCGGCCGCGGCGGTCGACGCGGTGACGCGGCGCGACGGGCGGCGTGCCGAGCGTGCTGCGGGCGCTGCCTCGGCGGGCGCCTCGGCCGCGGCTGCCTCAGCCGCGGGGGCCTCGGGCGCGGGAGTCTCGACGGAATCGTCCGACGAGGTGTCGGGCTGCTCGGCCGGGGCGTCGTCCGACGTCGCGGTTGGGGGCGCGGCGACGGCGCTCTCGGCGAGGGCGTCCACCAGCTCGCCCTTGCGCAGCTTGGCTGCACCGGGGAGTCCGCGGGTGATCGCGAGGGCCACCAGCTCGGGAAGTCGGAGGCGGCTCAGCTCGGAGCGGGCATCCGTCGTGGATGCGTTGACATCAGTCACAGGGTTCGTTGTCCTTTCGACCCCGGCACAGAACTTCCGGGGGATCGGCGTCTTGCCGGCTGCTCCCTCTGGACGAGCGTCGAGTGACGCAGGCTCACAGACGAGCGCGGTAGGCGAGTGCCTTGGATGGGAGTGTCACTCGGGCGCTGGGTCAAGCCACGGCGTCTGATGAGTGCTCGACAACTGTAGCACCCTTGAAGTCCACGGCCAGCAACAGGCAGTTCCACGGCGTCGTGGCGTTCGCGTCGATGAGCTCGGTCGCGCGCAGACGCTGGGCCGGATCGCTGCCGAGCACCAGGATCGAGGGCCCGGCACCCGAGACGACGGCCGCGAGACCGTCCGCGCGGAGCAGCTGGATGAGCGCATCCGTCTCGGGCATCGCGCTCGCGCGATAGCTCTGGTGCAGCTTGTCCTCGGTCGCGGCGAGCAGCAGCTCCGGGCTCTGGATGAGAGCGGCGATGAGGAGCGCCGAGCGCGAGACGTTGAAGATCGCGTCCTCGTGCGGCACGGACTGCGGCTGCAGGCTGCGCGCGAGCGCCGTCGACATGCTCGACTCGATCGGGACCGCCACGAGCGGCGAGACACCCCGGTGCACGATGAGCTTCTTGTGGCGGGGACCCTCGGGCGTCATCCAGGCGATGGTGAGACCACCGAAGAGCGCGGGTGCGACGTTGTCGGGATGCCCTTCGAGGGCCGTCGCGAGGGCGAGCAGTCCCTCCGAGTCGATCTCGACGATGCCCTCGAGCAGGCCCTTGGCGGCCATGATGCCCGAGACGATGGCAGCGCCCGACGAGCCCATGCCGCGACCGTGCGGGATGCTGTTGCGGGCGATGAGGTCGAGCCCCGGCATCGGGATGCCGTAGTGCTCGAACGTGTACGCGATCGAGCGTACGACGAGGTTGGACTCGTCGGTCGGCACCTCCCCCGCGCCGACACCGTGCACCTCGACGGTGGCGCCGGGCGTCAGGCGGGCGGTGACGGTGAGCTCGTCGTAGACGCTCAGCGCGAGCCCGAGGGTGTCGAAGCCGGGGCCGAGGTTGGCGGTCGTCGCCGGCACCTTGACCAGCACCGACCGGCCGACGGGCACGCCGCCGAGCGCCGCACCCGCGGTCATCGGGCGCTCAGCCCGAGCACTCCGGCGATCTCGGCGACGTCGACCGGCACGACGGTGGGCGTGACGTCGCTGCCGTCGGCGGCCTTCAGAGCCCACTGCGGGTCCTTGAGCCCGTGCCCGGTGACCGTGAGGACGACCGTGGCGCCCTTCGGGATCACTCCGGCGTCGGCCCGCTCGAGCAGACCCGCCACGCTGATGGCGGAGGCGGGCTCGACGAAGATGCCCACCTCGCTCGACAGGATGCGGTGCGCGTCGAGGATGTGCGCATCCGAGATCGCCCCGAAGTAGCCGTCGGTCTCGTCCCGCGCGGTGAGCGCGAGCTCCCAGGACGCGGGGTTGCCGATGCGGATCGCGCTCGCGATCGTGTCGGGGTTGCGGACGACCTCACCGCGGACGATCGGCGCGCTGCCGGCGGCCTGGAAGCCGAACATGCGCGGTCGCCTCGTCGCGGCGCCGCGTGCGGCGTCCTCGGCGTAGCCGCGCGCGTAGGCCGTGTAGTTGCCCGCGTTGCCGACCGGGATGAAGTGGAAGTCAGGGGCGTCGCCGAGCACCTCGATGACCTCGAACGCGGCGGTCTTCTGCCCCTCGATGCGGTCGTTGTTGACCGAGTTGACGAGGTGCACCGGGTAGTGGGCCGCCAGCTCGCGCGCGATGTCGAGGCAGTCGTCGAAGTTGCCCTGCACCTGCAGCAGCTCGGCGCCGTGGGCGATCGCCTGCGCCAGCTTGCCGAGCGCGATCTTGCCCTCGGGCACGAGCACCGCGGCGGTGATCCCGGCGTGGGTCGCGTACGCGGCGGCGGCGGCGGACGTGTTGCCCGTCGAGGCGCAGATGATCGCCTGGGCGCCGTGCTCGACCGCCTTCGAGACGGCCATCGTCATGCCGCGGTCCTTGAAGGATCCTGTCGGGTTCATGCCCTCGTACTTGACCCACACCTTGGCGCCCGTGCGGGCCTCCAGGGCGGGCGCGGGGATCAGCGGCGTGCCGCCCTCGCCGAGGGTGATGATCGGCGTCGCGTCCGTGACATCGAGGCGATCACGGTACTCGTGCAGCACTCCGCGCCACTGTGTCATCCGACTGCCCCAGCCATCTACAGACCCTCTACTCTCAAGACGCTCGTGACGCTCGCCACGGCCTCGCTGGCCCCGAGGGCGACGACCGTCGCCGCGAGCGACGCCTCGGTCGCCTCGTGGGTCCCGATCACCAGGGTAGCGGTGGGCACGGGGCTCTCCTCGCCACCGTCGGCGCCCTCGACAGTGCCGCCCGCCGACTGCTGGACCGCCTCGACCGACACCCCGTGCTCGCTGAACATCGTCGCGATCCCCGCGAGCACTCCGGGCCGGTCGATCACCTCGAGGGTGATCTGGTAGCGGGTCGTGACGCTCGAGATCGGCAGGATGGGCAGGTCGGCGTGCGTCGACTCGGCGACTCCGGGGCCGCCGATGACGTGTCGGCGAGCGGCCGAGACGACGTCGCCGAGCACGGCCGAGGCCGTCTGCACTCCCCCGGCGCCGGCGCCGTAGAACATCAGGCTGCCCGCGGCCTCCGCCTCGAGGAACACCGCGTTGTTGGCGCCGTGCACGGCGGCGAGCGGATGCGCGAGCGGCACGAGCGCCGGGTGGACGCGGGCGCTGACGCCCTCCACCCCGGTCTCGGGATCCGTCAGGCGCTCGCACACCGCGAGCAGCTTGACGACGAAGCCCGCGGATCGCGCGGCCGAGACCTGCGCGTGCGTCACCTTGGTGATGCCCTCGCGGTACACGCTCTCGAGCGGCACCGTGGTGTGGAACGCGAGGCTGGCGAGGATCGACGCCTTCTGCGCCGCGTCGTAGCCCTCGATGTCGGCGGTCGGATCTGCCTCGGCGTAGCCGAGGTCGGTGGCGGCCGCGAGAGCCTCCTCGAGCGAGTCCCCCTCGAGGTCCATGCGGTCGAGGATGTAGTTCGTGGTGCCGTTGACGATGCCGAGGATGCGGCGCACACGGTCGCCCGCGAGGCTGTCGCGCAGCGGGCGGATGATCGGGATCGCCCCGCCGACGGCGGCCTCGTAGTACAGCTGGGCGCCGACCTGCTCGGCGATCTCGAAGAGCTCGGGACCGTGGGTCGCGAGCAGCGCCTTGTTGGCCGTGATGACGTCGGCGCCCGAGGTGAGGGCGAGCTCCAGGTACTCGCGGGCGGGCTCGAGGCCGCCGATGAGCTCGATCACGATGTCGGCACCGAGGATCAGCGAGCGAGCGTCGGTCGTGAGCAGCTCCTTCGGGATCTCGGCCGTGCGCGGCGCATCGAGGTCGCGCACCGCGACGCCCACCAGCTCGAGGCCGGCGCCGACGCGGGCGGCGAGCTCGTCGCCGTGCTCGATGAGCAGGCTGGCCACCTGGGCACCGACGGACCCGGCCCCCAGGATGGCGACGCGGAGGTTGCGGTATTCGATCATGCGTGTGTCTCCGTCACTGCTGGATCCCTGCGTCTCTCGACAGGAGGTCGGCCTCGGTCTCGCGTCGCACGATGACGCGGGCCGAGCCGTCGCGCACGGCGACGACGGCGGGGCGACCGAGGTAGTTGTAGTTGCTGGCGAGCGCCCAGCAGTACGCACCGGTGGCCGGGACGCCGACGAGGTCGCCGGGGGCGACATCCGACGGCAGGTAGTCGGCGTGCACGACGATGTCACCCGACTCGCAGTGCTTGCCGGCGATGCGCACCAGCGCCGGGTCGGCCTCCGAGGTGCGGTTCGCGAGGCGCACCGTGTAGTCGGCGCCGTACAGCGCGGGGCGGATGTTGTCGCTCATGCCGCCGTCGATCGAGACATACTTGCGGATCGCCGTCTCGTCGGCGCCGGTCGAGACGAGCACGTCCTTGATCGTGCCGACCTCGTAGAGCGTCGTCGTCGACGGCCCGATGATCGAGCGACCCGGCTCGATCGCGATATCGGGCACCGGGATGCCGCGCCGGCCGCATTCGGACGCGACGACGCGTGCGAAGTCGGCTGCGATGTCCACGATGGGGGCGACCACGTCGGCGCTCGTGTAGGCGATGCCGAATCCGCCGCCGAGGTTGAGCTCGGGGACGTCTCCCCCGGCCAGCAGCGCGGCGTGCACGGCGAGCAGCCGTCGAGCCGCCTCGGCGAAGCCGTCGGACTCGAAGATCTGCGATCCGATGTGCGAGTGCAGGCCGAGGAAGCGCAGCTCGGGGTGCGAGCGGATCAGGGCGACGACCTCGGGCGCCTCAGCGAGCGGGATGCCGAACTTCTGGTCCTCGCGGGCGGTCGCCAGGTACTCGTGGGTCGACGCGTGCACGCCGGAGTTGATGCGCAGCCGCACACCCTGCACGCGTCCGTGACGCGCCGCGGCGGCTGCCACGCGACCGACCTCGACGACGCTGTCGAGGACGATCGCGCCCACCCCGACGTCGACGCTGCGGTCGATCTCGGCGAGGCCCTTGTTGTTGCCGTGGTGTCCGAGCTGGGCGGGGTCGATGCCCGCGGCGAGTGCGACGGCGAGCTCGCCCTCGCTGCAGATGTCGATGCGCAGACCGGCGTCGCGCATCCAGCGGGCGATCTCGGTGCTGAGGAACGCCTTGCCCGCGTAGTAGACGTGCACCGCCGCGCCGTGAGCGGCGAACGCGTCGTCGAAGCTCGACCTGAGGTGTGCAGCTCGCTCACGGACGTCGTCCTCGTCGACGACGTACAGCGGCGTGCCGAACTCCGCGGCGAGTGCGGAGGCCGCGACCCCGGCGATCTGCAGCTCACCGGCGGTCGTGCGCACCGCATTCCGCGACCAGACGGCGGACGCGAGCGCGTTCGCGTCGTCGGGATGCCGCAGCCAGTCGGGTGCGAGCGGGTTGGCGGTCACGCGGGTCGACCTCACGGGTACGTATGAACGAAGGGTGAGGCGAGCGAACCCGGATTGGTCCCTGAAGCCGGGGCCAGTTTAGCGGGCGTTCAGCGGCGTCGAGTCCGCGATCGCTGCTCCACCTGCGCGTGAGACGCAGCAGCACCTGTGGTCTCGGCGACGGGGGCCGCGGTCAGGCGCAGGTGCCCATCGTCGTCAGGTCGGGGCCGCCGAGGGCGACGCCATCGCCGTTCACGCGGATCACGAGGTCGTCGCCGGACACGTCGGCGTCCGTCGCGGTCAGACCGACCGGCAGGTACTCGGCGACGCAGAACGTCTGCTGCGCGAGCAGCTGGCGCGCCAGACCGCCCAGGACGGGGTTGTCGAGCAGGTCCTCCGCGGCGATGCTCTCGTCGTTCACGCGGATGCTCGATGGCGTGAACACGAGCTTCCCGGCGTCGACCGACGGCGTCAGCCCGATGCCCACCGGCAGGGTCACGAAGAGCAGGTTGAACGAGGTCGTCGCGACTATCTCGGGCTGCTGCAGCGCGATCGAGTCGAGCTGGAGTCCGCTCAGGTTGCCTGCCAGCGCGGCGACGTCGCCCTCCGCGACCGCGAAGGTGATGTCGAGCGACCCGACCGGCGCATCCGCATCGAGAGGCACCTGCTCGGCGCGCACCGTGGCGGCGCCCGTCAGAGCGCCGAAGGTGACCTGGTCTGCGGTGATGTCGACGCGATCCAGCTTGCCGGTGAGGGCCTGCAGCAGCACCGATCCCGTGCCGATGTCGACCGAGACCGGGGTGGCCGGGTCGATCTGCAGCACCTCGACGATGCGCGTGCGGATGTAGTCGCGGGCGTAGTCCTTCGCGAGGGAGTCGGCGATGAAGAAGCCGACGACGAGCAGCACGAGGAGCACCCCGACGGCGACGAACGGCCAGACCCGGCGACGCCTGCGTGGCGTCGTCTCGACGACCACGACGGGCAGGGGGACCACCGGGATCGGCTTGGTCGTGGCGGCGGGCTCGGGGGCCGTTGCCGGCAGGTCGCCGGGATCGAGGGGTTGGGTGTCGCCCGGCTCTCCGTCGGGCCGGGTCGAGTCAGGTGGGGTGTCGGGCATCCGCTACATCTTCTCCGGCGCCGAGACGCCGAGAAGGCCCAGGCCGTTGCGCAGCACCTGGCCGGCGGCGTCGTTGAGCCAGAGGCGGGTACGGTGCACGTCCTCGACCGGCGCGTCGCCGAGCGGGATGACGCGGCAGGCCCCGTACCAGGCGTGATAGGCGGATGCGAGGCCCTCCAGGTAGCGGGCGATGCGGTGCGGTTCGCGCAGCTCGGCGGCCTGCAGGATGACGCGTGGGAACTCGGCGAGCAGCCCGAGCAGCAGGCTCTCGGTCTCGTGCTCGAGGAGGGACGCGTCGAACACCGAGGTGTCGACACCGGACGCCGCCGCATTGCGGGCGACGGCCTGCGTGCGGGCGTGGGCGTACTGCACGTAGAAGACCGGGTTGTCGTTGGTCTTCCGCGTCAGCAGATCGAGGTCGATGTCGATGTTGGAGTCGACCGAGCTGCGCACGAGGGCGTACCGGGCGGCGTCGACGCCGACCGCCTCGACGAGGTCCTCCATCGTGACGACCGTGCCTGCGCGCTTCGACATCCGCATCGGCTCGCCGTTGCGCACCAGGTTGACGAGCTGGCCGATGATGATCTCGAGGTTGACGTAGGGCACATCGCCGAACGCGGCGGTCATCGCCATCAGGCGCTTCACGTAGCCGTGGTGATCGGCGCCGAGCAGGATCAGGTTGCGCTCGAAGCCGCGCTCGCGCTTGTTGAGGTAGTAGGCCAGGTCGCCGGAGATGTAGGCGGCCTCACCGTCGCTCTTGATGACGACGCGGTCCTTGTCGTCGCCGAACTCGGTGGTGCGCAACCAGGTGGCGCCGTCGGCCTCGTAGATGTGGCCGAGGTCGCGGAGGCGGGCGACGGCGCGCTCGACGGCACCCGATTCGTGCACCTCGTTCTCGTGGAAGTAGACGTCGAAGTCGACCCCGAAGTCGTGCATGCCCGCCTTGATGTCGGCGAACATGAAGTTGACGCCGAGCTCGCGGAAGACCTCCTGCGCCTCGGCACGGGGAAGGGCGGCCAGATCGCCGGGGTAGTCGGCCTCGACGCGCGCGGCGATCTCGAGGATGTAGGCGCCGCCGTAGCCATCCTCCGGGGCCGACTCTCCCAGGTGCGCGGCGAGCAGGCTGCGCGAGAACCTGTCGATCTGCGCGCCGTGGTCGTTGAAGTAGTACTCGCGGGTGACCGCGCCGCCCTGGGCCTGGAAGATGCGAGCGAGGCTGTCGCCGACGGCGGCCCAGCGGGCGCCGCCGATGTGCATGGGCCCCGTCGGGTTCGCCGAGACGAACTCGAGGTTGATCGTCACCCCGTCGTACAGGGTGCCGCGCCCGTACGCCTCGCCAGCCTCGACGATCCGCTGGGCGAGCACTCCGGCGGCCGCGGCGTCGAGCGTGATGTTGAGGAACCCCGGCCCGGCGACCTCGGCCCGAGCGACGCCGTCGACCCCGGCGAGCGCGGTGGCGAGCTCACCGGCGAAGATCCTCGGATCGAGGCCGAGGCGCTTGCCGAGCTTGAGGGCGACGTTCGACGCCCAGTCGCCGTGATCGCGGTTGCGCGGACGCTCGAGGGTGACGTCGTCGGGCGCGATCTGCGCCCCCGCATCGACCCCGCGCTGGGCTGCGACCGACCTCACGACGTCGAGCAGAGCGGCGGTCAGTTCGGCGGGATTCACAAGGGTCGATCCTAACGGAGGCATCACGTTCGGCCCGGCGTGCGTGAGCGGCCGGGGATGGCCGCGCGAGAATGAGCACATGACGACGCCCCCGCGCCTCACCATCGCGCCCCTCGCCCTCGCCGCCGTGACCCTCGCCCTGCTGGCCGGCTGCGTGCCCGAGCCCGAGGTGACGCCGTCCGCCTCCCCGGCGCCCACCGCATCCGCGACGCCCACCGACACCCCCGCGCCGGTCGAGACCCCGGTCAGCACGCCGATCGACGCGACCTGCGCCGAGCTGGTGTCTGCCGACACCCTCTACGTCTACAACCCGAACTTCGCCGCGATCGACGACTACACGCCCACCGCCGGGTCGGATGCCGAGACGGCGGTCTCCGAGGACGGGATCGCCTGCCGCTGGCAGAACCTCTCGAGCGGCGAGAGCATCGTGCTCTCGGTCGCATCCCTCGACGACAGCACTCTGACGAGGCTCAAGAACGAGGCGTTCGCGGCCAGCGAGCCGGTGCCGACCTACGGCGACGAGGCCTACTTCTCGGAGTCGAACGGGGTCGGCACCGCCATCGTGTTCCAGGGCAGCTACTGGCTCGTCGCCACGTCGCCGTTCTTCTTCGAGCCGGGCGACGCGTCGGAGATCGTCAACTCGGCGCTCGCCGCGCTGGCGTAGGCCGGCGGCGCCCGTCCGCGGGCCGCACCTACCCCAGCACCACCAGCTCGTCGGGATCGTCGGACAGCTGCTCGTCTGCGGTGGCCTGGACGCCCAGTGTGAGCAGGCTGACATCCGCGAGCGTATTGGTGAGCCAGGCGGTGTCCGCCGCGTCGCGACCTGTCGACATGCGCACCATGCCGGATCGCGGGGCCAGCCTGGTCGAGTCGAGTACGACCCAGCGCTCGTCGATCAGCGCCTCGACCACGGCGTGGAAGTCCATCGGCACCAGCTGCGGAGCATAGACGGCGACCAGGCGGGCGGGCACGTCGAGCGCGCGCAGCAGCGCGGCGGTGAGATGGGCGAAGTCGCGGCACACCCCGGCGCGGGCCTCGAGCGTCTCGACCGCTCCCCCGGTCGGCGAGGTCGCCCCCGGCTCGTAGGCGAGGTGGTCGTGCACCCAGGCCGACACCGTCGCCGCGAGATCGGTGCCGCCGAGGTCGGGGAAGGTCTCGCGCGCGAACGGCTGCAGGGTGTCCGACTGCACGTAGCGGCTCGGCCGGAGGTAGGTCACGGCGTCGATCGCATCGACGGGCGGCGCCGGCGCGCGACCGACCACGCTCGCGGCGTAGGAGATGTCGAGCAGGCCCGCATCCGTCTCGAACAGCTGCAGTCGCGTGCCGTGCGCATCCGGCACCTCTCGCGGAACGACGGGCCTGCCGTCGATGCTGATCCGCAGCGTCTCGCCCTCGACCGGGACCTGATCGGCGACCGAGATCGCCAGCATGAACTCGGTCGGCGCGACGACGTCGAAGCTCATCTGCGAGCCCAGGTCGCGCCGCATCAGCGGTGCCGTGACGGCAGGGCGGCGGGGGGCATACTGCTAACCTAGTTCCGCATCCCGCCCCCGTAGCTCAGTGGATAGAGCGCTTCCCTCCGGAGGAAGAGGTCGCACGTTCGAATCGTGTCGGGGGCACTTGAGGATCATCGTCGCGCCGGACTCGTTCAAGGGCTCGATCAGCGCCCACGAGGCCGCAGCCGCGCTCGCCGAAGGCTGGCTCGCCGTGCGTCCGGGGGACGAGATCGTGCTGCGCCCTCAGGCCGACGGCGGCGAGGGGACGTTGGATGCGGTGGCAGCTTCGGTGCCCGGCGCGCTGCGGCGCGACGCGGGCACCGTGACCGGTCCGGACGGTCGGCCGACCCGCGGCGAATGGCTGCAGCTGCCCGACGGAACGGCTGTCGTCGAGCTCGCCCAGGTATCCGGCCTGCCGCTCATGAGCGCGCTCGACCCGCGCAGAGCGACGACCCGCGGACTCGGCGACGTCATCGCGTCGGCGCTGGATGCCGGGGCGACGCGTCTGATCGTCGGGCTCGGCGGATCGGCATCCACCGACGGCGGCGCGGGCGCCCTGGCGGCGCTCGGCCTGCGGCTGCTCGATGACACGGGGCGCGACCTGCCGGACGGTGGAGCCGCCCTCGCTCGCCTGGCACACGTCGACGCGAGTCGGCTGCGGCCGCGCCCCGCGGGCGGCGTGCGGGTGCTCACCGATGTCACCGCTCCCCTGCTCGGACCGCGCGGCGCGGCCGCCGTCTTCGGCCCGCAGAAGGGTGCGACCCCAGACGACGTGGCCGACCTCGACGCGGCGCTCGCACGCTTCGCCGCCCAGCTCACCGCCGATCCGACGCTCTCTCTGCGTCCGGGCTCCGGCGCCGCCGGTGGTGCGGGGTTCGGCTTCCTCGCCGCCTGGGGCGCGACGGTCGAGGCCGGGTCGGGCGCGATCGGGGCGATGACGGGGCTCGACGCCGCGATCGCATCCGCGGATCTCGTGATCACGGGCGAGGGGCGCTTCGACGCGACCTCGACGACCGGCAAGGTCGTCGGGCACGTGCTCGAGCTCGCGGGAGCGCTCGCGGTCGTGGTGGCCGGGGTGATCAGCCTGGATCCGGGGGTGCGGTCGGTCGCGCTGGCCGACCTCGCGGGGTCGGTCGGCGCCGCCCACGCAGCGCCGGAGCACTGGCTGCGGGTGGCCGGTGCAGAGCTGGCGCGGGGCGCGGGGTAGCTCAGCTCGACGCGTGCGCCTCGAGGAACTCGTACAGCTCGCGGTCGTCGACGCCGGGGAACGTGCCCGACGGCAACGGCGAGAAGATGTGGGCGTGCACCTTGGCGCTCGTCCAGGCGCGGCCCTGCCAGTGCTCGGCCAGGTCGCTCGGCGGGCGCCGGCAGCAGCTGGCGTCGGGGCAGCGTGACTGCTGGCGGCGCGTCGTGTCGCGGCCGCGGAACCACTTCGAGTCGCCCCACGGCACGCCGAGGGTGATCGAGAACTCCTCGCTGGCGCTCGTTCCGGTCTGCGTCGACTCGAAGAAGCTGCCCTGGGGCGTGTCGGTGTACTGGTAGAACTCGGTCGTGCGGTTGGTGCGGTCGAACGCCTGCCGCGCGCTCCACATGCGGCAGACGACCTCGCCCTCGATCGAGCCGGTCACGTCGACCGGCAGCCGCATCCCGTCGTTCTCGTACGCCTTGTAGACGGCCCCGTCGTCGCCGACCCGCATGAAGTGCCAGGTCATGTCGAGGTAGGGCGTCGCGATGTTGGTGAAACGCAGGGCCGCGGATTCGTGGGTGGTGCCGAACGCATCCCGGAAGTCCTCGACGGCGATGTTGCGATCCGTTTTGGCCTGCCGCAGGAACTGCACCGACTGCGCGAGGGGCATCAGACATGCGGACGCGAAGTAGTTGATCTCGAGTCGCTGATGCAGGAATTCGGCATAGTCCGCGGGCGCCGAGTGCCCCAGCAGGCGGTGCGCGATCGCCTGGAGCGCCATCGAGCGGAGGCCGTGGCCGCCGGGGATGGACGCCGGCGGCAGGTAGATGCGGCCGTTCTTGAGATCGGTGACCGACCGCGTCGAATGCGGGAGGTCACCCACATGGACGAGCTCGAATCCGAGGTTCTCGGCCATCTGACGCACCGATCGGTGGGTCAGCGCACCGCTCACGTGCCCGACCGACTTCAGCTGCTGCTCGGCGAGCTCCTCGATCTCGGGGATGTGGTTGTCGCGCGCGCGCATCATGGCGCGCAGCTCGGTGTTGGCCCGCCGAGCCTCCTCGGGGGTCGCGATCGCCTCCCGAGCGCGGCGGGCGAGCTCGGCGTGCATGCCCACCAGGGCACGCAGCGTGTCGTCGCTCATGCTCTTGCCTGCCCGGAGGCTCGGCAGGCCGAGCTCGGCGTATATCGGGCTCGACTGGGCTCGGTCGAGCTCGATCTCGAGCCGGGCGCGTTCGCTCGGCGGTGTCGGCTCGAGCAGGTCCGAGACGGGGACCCCGAGCCGTGCGGCGATCGCGCCGAGCAGCGACAGCCGCGGTTCGCGCTTGCCGTTCTCCATCAGCGAGAGCTGGCTCGCGGCGATGCCGACGTCGGTGCCGAGCTGGTCGAGCGTGAGCCCGGCCTCGACGCGGAAGTGCCGCATGCGCTGCCCGAGGGTCGCGAGATCGTTCATGGAATGAAGCATAGGGAAAGAAGTACGGATCTTTCCAGCGGATTATCGCGACGTGGCGATCGTAGCGGCCTCAAGGTGGTGATTGCAGGAGAAATTGCCGCCCAATCGAGGAGATCGCCATGACACTGATCGAGCACACCGGATCCTCCGCCGCCGCTCGAGCGTCCGGCGCGCGCACCCTCAACCTGGACGCCCCGCCGGTGCACGACGCGTCGTGGGCGCTCGCGCCCGAGGGCGCTGATCCCCGAGTCGTCGCCTGGGTCGAGGAGATGGCCCACCTGACGACGCCCGACACGGTCGTGTGGGTCGACGGCTCGCGCCGCGAGCAGGACGACCTGCTGCGCCTGCTGGTGGCGACGGGCACGGTGCAGCAGCTGAACCCCGAGCACCGCCCCTACAGCTTCCTCGCGCGGAGCGACCCCGACGACGTGGCGCGGGTCGAGTCGCGCACCTTCATCTGCTCCCGGCGCGAGGCGGATGCCGGTCCCACCAACAACTGGGCCGACCCCGCCGAGATGCGCATCACCCTCTCGGACCTCTTCCAGGGCGCCATGCGGGGTCGCACGATGTACGTCGTCCCGTTCTCGATGGGCCCGCTCGGCAGCCCGCTCTCGCGGATCGGCGTGCAGGTCACCGACTCCCCCTACGTCGTCGTCAGCATGGGCATCATGACGCGCATGGGCCGCGCCGCTCTCGAGCTGATCGGGCCGGACACCGACTGGGTCCCCGCGGCGCACTCCGTCGGCGCGCCCCTCGCGCCCGGCGAGGCCGACGTCCCGTGGCCGTGCAGCAGCACGAAGTACATCAGCCACTTCCCCGAGACGCGCGAGATCTGGTCGTACGGATCGGCGTACGGCGGCAACGCGATCCTCGCCAAGAAGGCGTTCGCGCTGCGCATCGCCTCGGTGATGGCCAAGGAGGAGGGCTGGCTCGCCGAGCACATGCTGCTGCTCAAGGTCACCAACCCGAGAGGACGCGTGTTCCACGTGGCGGCGGCCTTCCCGAGCGCGTGCGGCAAGACCAACTTCGCGATGCTGCGGCCCACCATCCCCGGCTGGACGGTCGAGACCATCGGCGACGACATCGCCTGGCTCGCACCGAGCGCAGACGGGAAGCTGCGTGCCATCAACCCGGAGGCTGGCTTCTTCGGTGTCGCACCGGGCACAGGCTGGTCGACCAATGCCACGGCGATGGACACCCTCTGGGGCAACACGATCTTCACTAACGTCGCGCTCCGCGACGACGGCGACGTGTGGTGGGAGGGGATGACCGATCGGGCACCCAGCCACCTCGTCGACTGGCAGGGCAACGACTGGACCCCGGATTCCGGTCGTCCTGCTGCCCACCCCAACTCGCGCTTCACCGTTGCGGCATCCCAGGCCCCGTCCATCGCGGACACCTGGGAGGACCCGCGGGGCGTCGTCATCGACGCGATCATCTTCGGCGGCCGTCGTGCCACCAACGTGCCTCTGGTGGCGGAGGCACGGGACTGGGAGCACGGCGTCTTCATGGGCGCCACGATCTCGTCCGAGCGCACGGCGGCCGCCGAGGGCACCGTCGGAGAGCTGCGCCGCGATCCGTTCGCGATGCTGCCCTTCTGCGGCTACAACATGGCCGACCACTGGCAGCACTGGCTCGACGTGGGCGGGGCGCTGCGCGCGACCGGCGGCGTGCCGCGGGTGTTCCAGGTGAATTGGTTCCGCAAGGGCGACGACGGGTCGTTCCTCTGGCCGGGCTTCGGCGACAACGGCCGGGTGCTCGCCTGGATCCTCGACCGCGTCGAGGGTCGCGCCGCCGCCGTCGAGAGCCCCCTCGGCTGGCTGCCTGCGCCGGACGCGATCGATCTCGACGGCGCCGACGTCTCAGAGAGCCAGTGGCAGCAGCTGTTCGCGATCGACCCGGAGGCGCACCTCGCCGAGGCCGACGACGCCGAGGCGTTCTTCTCCGGATTCGACGGCCGCGTCCCGGCCGCCGTCACCTCCCAGCTCGAACATCTGCGCGCCCGGATGCGCGCCGCCCGCCCCTGACCCCTGCCGCGCCGTTTGGCGCGTGCGCCTGCGCCACAACGTTTTCGCTCTACCGTGCGTCTTAGTAGGTGTAGGCACCGGACGGACGGGGAACGGCATGGCAGGCGCAGCCTGGGAGAGCGTGGTGACGCAGCTCGTCGCCACGCGCGGGGCGGCACTGCAGCGATACGCGCTGCTGCTCTGCGGCGATCACGATCAGGCCGCCGACCTCGTGCAGGACGCGCTGGTCAAGACCTTCGGGCGCCTGCGCAACGGCTTCGGCGTCGAGAGCGCGGAGGCGTACGTGCGCCGCGCGATCCTGAACGGGCACCTCGATGGCGGCCGACGCACGACCCTCTGGCGGCGGACCGCGCCGCTCGCCTACGTGCCGGACGAGCAGGAGTCGCCGGCCGCCGCATCCGAATCGCGTCTCGATCTGCAGGACGAGCTGCGGAAGCTCACCCCGCGTGAGCGCGCCTGCCTCGTGCTGCGCTACTACGACGACCTGAAGGTCGACGACATCGCCGCCACCCTCGGCATCAGCTCGGGTGCCGTCAAGCGCTACCTGAGCGACGGTCTCGCCAAGATGGCGATCTCGCTCGCCGACGACGGGACCGCGGCCGACCGCCTCGGCCCGGCCGGACGGACCGAATCCCCGAAAGGATCCAGCCATGCCTCCCACTGAAGACGAGCTGCGGGCCGCGCTGCAGAGCGGGGACCCGGCCGGGTCGATCGACGTCGACGATGTGCTGCGTCGCGCCCGACGCCGCCGTCGGCCGCGGGTGCTGCTGGTCGGGGCCGCGGGCGTGCTGGCCGTCGCCGCGATCGTCGTGCCGGTGAGCGTCTCGGCCATCGGATCGGGCGGCTCCACGGTGGCCAGCGAGGCCGGCGACACCGCCGCGGCCCCCGAGTCGGCCGATGCGCCCGCAGCCTCCGACGACTCGACGCTCTCGACCGGCGCCGACATCAAGCGAGCTCCTGCCGACAAGCTCAACCTCTGCACGGGCACCCTCGCCGAGGTGGCCCCCGCCGAGAGCGGCCTCGTGCTCGAGGTCGGCCCCGTCGAGGCCGCGGCCTCCGATGGCGGGATCCCGGCGACCGTCACGCTCACCAACACGGGCGCGTCACGTGTGACGGGCACGACGGCGGCGAGCCCCGCCCTCACCTTCTCGCGCGACGGCGTCACGCTGTGGCACAGCAACGGACCGCAGATCATGATGGCCGCCGTGGTCGATCTCGAATCCGGCGAGTCGCTGCAGTACACCACGACCTTCGAACCCGTCGTGTGCTCGGTGGATGACGATCTGGCCGACAGCTTCGCGCCCGACCTCCCCGCCGCCGGTCCGGGCACCTACGGGCTGTCGGCCGCCATCGATCTGCTCACCGACGCCGGCGTCAGCGAGCTCGTCACCGGACCCGTCACCACGATCACCCTGCGCTGACACGGGGAGATCCGCGGCGGGATCTGCGTCGCGACCCGTTCAGACACGAAGGCTAGGATTCCTCCGAACGCGCACACGTGACGAGGGAGCGGACATGCGGGCGAAGACGCTGCTGGTCGGGACCGTGATGGCTGCGGGCGCGCTGCTGATGGTCGGCGGCCCCGCCATCGGAGCTCCTGTCGAGGATCCTCTCGACGTCGGCGGCGCCACCGTGGTCGATCGCGCGGATGCCCTCACCCCGTCCGAGGAGTCGGACGTCGAGGCCGCCAGCGACCGGCTCTTCGCAGAGCGGGGAGACCGCCTCGTCGTCGTCGTCGTCGACGAGTTCTCGGGCACGAGCGACGACGTCGACTGGGCGAACGAGACCGCGATCCTCAGCAACCTGTCCGCCTCGGATGTCGTGCTCGCCATCTCGGTCGACGACCAGACCGCCTACTGGTCGGTCGACTCCGAGTACCCCCTCAGCGACGACGATCTCAACGAGATCCGCGACGACGAGGTGCTGCCGCTCGTGCGGAGCGGTGACATCGGCGGTGCCGCGATCGCCTTCGCCGACGGCCTGTCCGATGCCCGTGCGCCCTCCCCTGTGCCCTGGGTGATCGGCGGTGTCGTCGTGGTGGGCGTCGCAGCCGCCGGAGCCATCCCGCCGATCCGTCGCCGCCGGGCGGCGAAGCGTGCCGCCGCCGACGCCGACGCCGCGGCCGCCGAGCTCGAACGCCGCGCCGGCACCCTGCTCATCGAGCTCGACGACGCGCTCAAGACGAGCGAGCAGGAGCTCGGCTTCGCGCAGGCGCAGTTCGGCGAGGCGTCGACGCAGGACTTCGTGGTCGCCCTCGCGGCAGCCCAGCAGACCGCCACGCAGGCGTTCGAGATCCGCCAGAAGCTCGACGACGCGTACCCGGAGACGCCCGAGGCGCGGCGCCAGCTGACCGAGCAGCTCATCGAGCTCGCGGGGCAGGCCGACGCCACGCTCGACGCGCAGGCCGAGAAGTTCGACGAGCTGCGTCAGCTCGAGAAGAACGCGCCCCAGGTGCTCGAGCAGGTCGCCGCGACACGCGCCGGCCTCGCCGACCGCATCACCGCAGCCGAGGCGAAGCTCGCCGGCATGCCCGGCCGGTTCCCGCAGGCCGACCTCTCGACGATCGCGGATGCGCCGGCACAGGCCCGCAAGCTGGACGCGTTCGCCGCCACCGCCGTCGAGGCCGCGCGTGCGGCCCTCTCGGGAGCCACCCCCGCGACGTCGGCCATCGGCGCGCCGGCACCGCAGGGCCCCGCCGTCGCCGTCCGCGCCGCCCAGCAGGCCGTCGGACAGGCCGAGCAGCTGCTCGCCTCGATCGACGCCCGCGAGAGCGAGCTCGTGGCACAGCAGGAGCGCAACGCCAGCGCCAGCCGGGAGCTGTCGCACGAGCTCGAGGACGCCCGCGCTCAGATCGCGGCCGTGACCGACTACATCACCACCCACCGGGGAGCGATCCAGACCGAGGCCCGCACCCGCGCGTCCGAGGCTCAGCGCAACCTCGACGAGGCGAACGCGGCCGCGACGTCCGATCCGCCCACCGCCCTCGCATCCGCCAAACGCGCCGAGTCGCTCGCCATCGCCGCCCTCGGGCTCGCACGCACCGACGTCGACGGCTACCAGTCCGCCATGAGCCCGAACGGCTATGGGTACTCCGACGCGACCCCGCCGTCCAGCAACCCGTACGCGTACGACGGCTCCGACGGGGCGGGACTCGGGGGCATCCTCGGCGACCTGTTCGGCGGCGGCGGGTACGACGACGACTCCTCGGGCGGCGGCAGCTGGTGGGGCGGCGGATCCAGCGGAGGCGGCTCCTGGGGCGGCTCGAGCGGCGGATTCGGCGGCAGCTCCCGGCGTCAGAGCTCGAGCGGCGGGTCCCGGCGGTCGAGCTCGGGCGGCGGATCCCGGCGCAGCTCGGGCGGCGGACGTCGCCGCTGAGCACCCTCCCAGCCTCCCCCTCGCTCCTTACGACATCCGACCGATACCGTGAATCACCACACGAAAGGCACACCATGGCAAAGCAGTCCATCCTCGGCCGCATCTCGACCCTCATGCGCGCGAACATCAACGCGCTGCTCGACCAGGCCGAGGACCCGCAGCTGATGCTCGACCAGCTCGTGCGCGACTACACGAACTCCATCGCCGAGGCCGAGAGCGCCGTCGCTCAGACCATCGGCAACCTGCGGCTCATGGAGCAGGACCACGCCGAGGACATCGAGGCGGCGTCCGACTGGGGTCGGAAGGCACTGGCCGCGAGCGCGAAGGCCGACGAGCTGCGCACGGCAGGCAACGCCGTCGATGCCGACAAGTTCGACAAGCTCGCGAAGATGGCGCTGGGCAAGCAGATCACCGCCGAGAACGAGGCCCGCACCGCCGAGCCCACGATCGCGTCGCAGAACGAGGTCGTCGACAAGCTCAAGGTCGGCCTCGAGGGGATGCGCGGAAAGCTCGGCGAGCTCACCTCCAAGCGCGACGAGCTCGTCGCCCGTGCCGCGACGGCATCCGCCCAGTCGCAGGTCGCCGACTCGCTGGCCTCGATCAACGTGCTCGACCCCACGAGCGAGCTCGGCCGCTTCGAGGACAAGGTGCGCCGCGAGGAGGCCAAGGTGCTCGGCCAGCAGGAGATCGCGGCGTCGAGCCTCGACTCGCAGTTCGAGAGCCTCGAGGACCTGAGCGCCCAGACCGAGGTCGAGGCTCGCCTGGCGGCACTCAAGTCCGGCGGCACCGCACCCCAGGCCATCACGCAGTAGTCGCGAGCGGCCGACCATGATCGATGCGGCCGGGCCGTCCGGCTTCGGCCGCATCGTCGGCGTCGATCTCGCCCGCGGGATCGCGCTGCTCGGCATGTTCGCCGCGCACGTCGTCGGCTCCGCGACCGAGGCGGTCTACGACGGTCGCTCGTCGATCCTGTTCGCGACGGTGGCAGGGGTCTCGCTCGGGCTGCTGACGGGCGGATCGGCGCCCCCTCCCCCGCACCGCCGGGCACGCCCGCGGGTCTCGGTCGCCCTCCGCGGACTGGTCCTCATCGCGATCGGGCTGCTGCTCATGCTGCTGCAGCCTCCGCTCGCGGTGATCCTCGACGCCTACGGATTCGCCTTCCTCCTGCTCGTGCCGCTGCTCTTCGCGCCCCGATGGCTGCTCGCCATCGCCGCGGGAGTCGTCGTCGCCGTCTCCCCTCCCGTGGTCGCCGCCCTCGTCGACGTCGTGGACGCACCCTCCCTGCCGACCGCCCTCGCGATTCCCGGCAACTGGCTCGTGTTCGGCCCGTACCCGGTGCTGATCTGGCTCGCCTTCCCCCTCGTCGGCCTGCTCGCGGCGCGCAGCGACATGCGACGACGACGCACCCAGCTGACGCTGATCGCCTCGGGTGCGGTCGCGGCCGTGCTCGGGTACGGAGCGGCCGCCGTGCTGCCCGGAGTGTCGGCCGAGGCGCACTCCGGCAGCACCGCCGAGGTGCTCGGGTCGGGGGGCGTCGCCGTGGCCGTGATCGGCGCCGCCACGCTGCTGACGTCGCTGGCCGGCCAGGCCGGGCGGGTGATCCGGGTCGTGGGGACGCCGATCGCGTCCGCGGGGGCCATGTCGCTGACCCTGTACACGGCGCACGCCATCGGCCTCACGATCGCGCGCGAGCTGAACCGCGGGGCCGACGGCGACTGGAGCTACCCCGCGCCGACCCTCGCCGTGCTCATCGTCTCGGCGCTCGTGATCGGCACGCTGTGGCGGCGGTTCGTCGGCACCGGGCCGCTCGAGGTCGCCGTGCGCGAGCTGTCGCGGCTGCCTCCCCCACGGTCCTCGCCGGTACCGGAGGCAGCCGACGCGCACGCCGAGCCGCGCCCGCCCTCCGACTCCTAGAGTGTGAGCATGCCCGTCTCCTTCGTCATCGTCCCCCAGTGGCAGGGCTCGCCGTCACCGCGCGCCATGCGGCTCGCCGAGGGCGCCGCGGCCATCCAGGAGGACCTGCCCGCGGCCCGCACCCGCGAGGTCTCGGTGCCGCTCGAAGCCGGCGACGACCAGGGCACCGGCGTCGCGCGCTTCAGCTCCCTGCAGCTCGTGCGCGAGCGTCTCGCCGACGCGCTGGGCGACATCGCGGCGGCCGGTGACGGTACGGCGATCGTGGTCGGCGGCGACTGCGCGGTGTCGGCCGCGGCCGTCGCGCACGCCGCGGGCCGATCGCCCTCCGCGCACGGCGGCGACCTCGCGCTCGTCTGGTTCGACGCGCATCCGGATCTGAACGATGCCGAGAGCTCTCCGTCCGCGGCGTTCTCGGGCATGGTGCTGCGCACGCTCATCGACGACGGCACGGTTCCCGCCGGGCGGGTCGTGCTGGCCGGGGCCCGGTCGTGGGACGAGGGCGAGCAGGCCTACGCGGTCGAGCACGGAATCCGAGATGTCGCCGTCGACGCTCTGGCCGATCCGCGGACCCTCGTGGATGCGGTGGTCGCGACCGGTGCGGCGTCGGTCTATCTGCACGTCGACCTCGACGTGCTCGACCCGGCCGAGCTGCGCGGACTGCTCGACCCCGAGCCGTTCGGCCTCGCCGCGACCAGCCTGGTGGCGGCGATCGCCGCGATCGCCGAGCGCCTGCCGATCGCGGGCGCCACCATCGCGGCCTACGCCCCGAGCTCGGCGGACAGCCACATCGACGACGCCCCCACCCTGCTGCGGGTGGTCGGCGCGCTCGCCCGCGCCGCCGGCTGAGCCGCAGCTAGTCGATCGGGGTCGCGGTGATCCGGTAGGTGCCCGCGTCGGAGTCGAAGGCCGTGATGGTCACCTCGACGTCCTGGCTGCCCTCCTCCGTGTCGTACTGGCAGTACGTGGTGTTGCCGACCACGATCTGCACCTCG
>CAXTSE010000003.1:0-237073 GCA_964246985.1 uncultured Microbacteriaceae bacterium | reverse complement strand
CGTCGGCGCCGAGCTCCTCGACGACGTCGACCTCGACCTGCAGGCCCTCGCCCGACGTGGCGACCTTGAGGTCCTCGGGGCGGACGCCGATCGTGACCTTGCCGCCCTTGGCGTTGCTGAGGGTGTCGCGGTCGACGGCGGCCGTGGCCGTGCCGAACTTGACGCCACCCTCGACCAGGTCGGCCGGGAACAGGTTCATGGCCGGGCTGCCGATGAAGCCGGCGACGAACACGTTCTTCGGCTGCTCGTACAGGTCGCGCGGGGTGCCGACCTGCTGCAGGACGCCGTCCTTGAGCACCGCGATGCGGTCGCCCATCGTGAGCGCCTCGGTCTGGTCGTGGGTGACGTAGACCGTGGTGACGCCGAGGCGACGCTGCAGCGACGCGATCTGGGTGCGGGTCTGCACGCGCAGCTTCGCATCCAGGTTCGACAGCGGCTCGTCCATGAGGAACACCTGCGGCTGACGCACGATGGCGCGGCCCATCGCGACGCGCTGACGCTGACCACCCGAGAGCGCCTTCGGCTTGCGGCCGAGGTAGGGCTCCAGGTCGAGCAGCTTGGCGGCCTCGAGCACGCGGGTGGCGCGCTCGTCCTTGTTGACGCCAGCGATCTTGAGCGCGAAGCCCATGTTCTCGGCGACGGTCATGTGCGGGTACAGCGCGTAGTTCTGGAACACCATCGCGATGTCGCGGTCCTTCGGCGGAACGTCGGTGACGTCGCGATCGCCGATGAGGATGCGGCCCGAGTTGACCTCTTCGAGGCCGGCGAGCATGCGCAGGGTGGTGGACTTGCCGCAGCCCGACGGGCCGACGAGCACGAGGAACTCGCCGTCGGCGACCTCCAGGTCGATCCCGTCGACAGCGGGGCGGGTGGAACCCGGGTAGAGGCGGGTTGCCTTGTCGAATGTGACTGATGCCATGGCGGTACTGACTCCTTCACCGGCAGGTACGTGCCGGACGATCCGTAGTGAATGGAATGCGAGGTCGCGTCATCGAGGCCTCGCCGCCTATTATGCACCCTGCCCCGGTTTGGGGGCACGGTGCGGGGTGCCCTCCCAGCGTCAACCCCTACGCTCGAAACGGGCGTGCGAGCCCCGAACAACCCGAAGACACGAACGAGGACCGAGTGAGCGACGGCCAGAACGACGGCGTCTCGGCCGCCCCGCAGGACGATGCCGAGCAGCCTGCCGCCCGTGAGGTGGTGCGCGAGCGCGCCCGCGAGCTGCGCGAGGCGCACCGCAAGAAGGACCGCCGCCGACGCTGGATCCTGCAGGGCAGCATCGCCGCCGGCGCCATCGCGATCCTGGCGGTCGTCGCCGTCGTGCTCGTGACGACGAGCCAGACTCCGCGCCCCGGCCCCCAGAACATGCAGAGCGACGGGATCAAGATCGGCGCCGGGCTCATCGCCGTCGGCACGCCCGCTCTCGACGCCAACGAGACGCCGGTTCCGTCTGCGACGAGCGACGACGGCGTGATCGACGTGCGCGTCTACGTCGACTACCTCTGCCCCGACTGCGGCGACTTCCAGGCCAGCAGCGGCGAGCAGCTGCAGCAGCTCGTCGACACCGGCATCGCGACGGTCGAGATCCACCCGCTCGCGATGCTCACGTCGAAGTCGGCGGGCACCCAGTACTCGCTCCGCGCCGCCAACGCGGCCGCGTGCGTGGCGCAGTACTCGCCCGACCAGTTCTTCGCGTTCAACGCCGCGCTCCTCACCGACCAGCCGGAAGAAGGATCCGAGGGTCTCACCGACACCGAGCTGGTGCAGAGGGCATCGGATGCGGGGGTCAAGTCGACCGGCGCCGTCACCACCTGCGTCGAGAAGCGCACCTTCCGCAACTGGGTGCAGGCGGCGACGACGCGAGCGATCAGCGGACCGCTACCCGGCACCGACGTGCCCGCGGTCACGACCACGTTGACGGTGCTCGTCAACGGCAAGCTGTTCACCGATCCGCCGAGCGACCCGAACGCGTTCTCGCAGTTCGTGCTGCAGGCCGCGGGCGAGGACTTCGCCGACAGTGCGACCCCGACGCCGACACCTGCCGCGACCCCGTAGCGACGACCTACACCCCGCGCGCTGTTTCTGCCACCCCCCTCGACGGTTTGACATCTGTGGGACCCTCGCGCGACGATGCACCCATGCCTGACGAGAGCCGCCTCGAGTCGCTCGATCAGACATCCCTCCAGCTCGCCGAGTGCGGGGTCATCGACCTCGCCGAGGACGGCGTGATCGCCGGCGTCAACGACCTCGCGTTGAGCTGGCTGGATCTCCCGGCGGAGGAGGTCGTGGGCGCCCCGCTCGCGTCGGTCCTGGAGCTCAGGCTCACGGCCGAGGTCGGCACGCGGGTGCCCGCCGACGCGACGTTGCGCGGACGGTCGGGGTCGACACGCGACGTGGTCGTCGCGACCATCGACGACGGCAGCCGGATCGTTCTCTTCGACCTCTCGGCCGGCTCCTCCTTCGCGCGGTCGTTCGCGACCGGCGACACGCGCAGCGCCCGCGGACAGCACCGGCTCGAGGTGCTGCTCAGCGCATCCGCCGCCTTCGCAGATGCCCGTACCGAGCGGGACGTCGCCGAGCTGCTCGTCGACGTCGCGCGCCGCTCGTTCGACACGCGATTCGCGAGCGTCCACCTCCGGGGCGAGGGCACGCTCTCGCTCGTCGCCGGCGAGAGCCCGCTCGCTGCCCACTGGCCCGACAACTACGGGCCCGTCGGCATGCGCACCCTGCTCGGCGGCGAGGTGCTCATCGCCCGGACCCCCGAGGAGGCAGAGGCTTTCATGCCGGATGCGCCGATGGCGCAGGTGTTCCGCGCGGCCGGCATCCACGCTGCGATCTCGTCCCCGCTCAGCGCGAAGGGTCTCGCCCTCGGATCCGTCATCTGCTATTTCGGGCACCCGCGCGACTTCGACGACGAGGCCGTGCCTCTTGCGGAATCGCTCGCGAGCCAGGCCGCGCAGGCGATCTCGCGCATCCGGCTCGAGGAGGAGTCGCGGCGCGCCGCAGCTCTCGACGCGGTCACCGGGCTGCCCGGTCGGCGGCCGTTCGAGATCGAGGTCGAGCGCCAGCTCGAACGGCAGATGTCGGACCTCTGCGTGATGTTCATCGACCTCGACAGATTCAAGGCCATCAATGACGAGCTCGGGCACGCCGAGGGCGATCGGGTGCTGCAGCAGCTGGGGAAGCGACTGGAGTCGATCGTGCGAGCCCCCGACATCGTCGGGCGCTTCGGCGGCGACGAGTTCGTCGTGCTGGCGCGCGTCGCCGGCGAGGCGGGATGCGAGGCCATCACCGAGCGCCTCCGGGCGGCGGTCGGCGAGCCGTATCCCGATCTACCCGCCCACCTCTCGATCTCGGCGAGCATCGGAGCCGTGCTCGTCCACACTGCCGACATGCCGGGCATCGTCGCCGACCAGCTCGTGCGCATCGCCGACCGCAACATGTACGCGGCGAAGAACGCGGGCGGGGATCGTGTCGAGGCGAGTTCGTACTCCACGGACGCCGTCTAGCGCGACCAGGTGGCCGCAACCCGCTCCGCCGAGGAGCTAGATCGCGATCAGCGGTGCAGTCGGAGTCCGATGGCGAGCGACGACCGACCCGAGAGTCGACGAGATCCAGCTCGCGGCGTCCCCGTCGCCCACCCGGCGAGCCGGCGCCGTCCTCCAGAGTTCGACGTAGACGTTCTCGATCATCGCGTCGGACGACGCATCAGGCAGATACCGCCGGATGGAGCCGCTCACGCGTGCCACCGTCGTGTCGTAGAGCCGGGCGAAGGCGGCCTGGTCGCCCGCGGCCATCGACTCGACGAGCGTGTCGAGGACGTCGTGCCGTGTCACGGTCATAGGGGTGAGTCTGGCGGTCATGGGCAGGACGTTTTGGGGGTTGCGGTCGACGCAGATGCATGCATTCGCATCGACTGGAGGGCGCCAGCTGTCAGGCGCGCAGCAGCTCCGCGAGGAGGGCCTCGACGCGGCGCTTGATGTCGTCGCGGATCGGACGCACCTGGTCGATCGACTTGCCCTTCGGATCGACGAGCTCCCAGTCCTCGTAGCGCTTGCCGGGGAAGATCGGGCAGACGTCACCGCAACCCATGGTGATGACCACGTCCGAGTGCCGTACCTGCTCGGTTGTCATGAGCTGGGGCACCCCCTGGGAGATGTCGATGCCGTCCTCGGCCATCGCCTGGATCGCGATCGGGTTGATCTCGTCCCCGGGCTCTGAGCCTCCGGAGCGCACCTCGACGGCGCCGCCGGAGAGGGCGGACATGTAGCCAGCCGCCATCTGGGACCGGCCCGCGTTGTGGATGCACACGAAGAGGACGGTGGGCTTTTCGGACGGCTGGGTCACGGACGAAGTCTAGAGCTGCCCGGCGGGACCAAGGCCTCTGACCGGGGGGCGTTGCACGCTGGAAAGGTCGGATCAGCGCGCAGCTCGCGCGCCCAGACGAACGGACTCATGATGACCACGCCCAACCCCGTCCGGGCGGACGACGAACTGCGCACCGCTGTGCAGGAGGAGCTGGACTGGACTCCCGAGGTGGACTCGACGCGGATCGGCGTCTCGGTCGACGACGGCACCGTCGCGCTCGCCGGGGAGGTCGAGTCCTATGGCGAGAGGTCCGCTGCTGTGCACGCGGCGTTCCGCGTTCGAGGGGTGCGGACTGTCGTCGGCGACCTGACCGTTCACCCGGATGGCTCCTGGTCGGTCAGCGAGATGGATGTGGCGCACGAGGTCGCGCACGCGCTGACGACCGCGACGAACGTGCCGGCATCCGTGAAGGCCGAGGTCCAGGGTCGACGCGTCTCGCTCACCGGCGAAGTGAAGTGGGACTTCGAGCGTCAGGCCGCCAGCCGCGCTGTGCAGCACCTGCGCGGCGTCGCGTCGGTGAGCAACATGATCGTGCTGTCACCACGGGTCTCCGCGCCCGACACCGAGAAGCGCATCTCGGCAGCCCTGGCCCGCAACGCGCACCTCGAAGCTGCTGCGATCGACGTGTCCGTGAGCGGGACGACCGTCAAGCTCTCCGGACACGTCGCGTCCTGGGTAGAGAAGGACGCCGCCGGGAAGGCGGCGTGGTCGTCGCCGCATGTCACATCAGTCGACAATCGGATCGTGCTCCGCGCGTAGCGGGAGAATCAAAGCATGAGCTCCGCGACCGCGCCCACCCACCCCGACGAACCGCACGGATCCGGAATCGCAGGCCGCCTGAACTGGCTGCGCGCCGGCGTGCTCGGAGCCAACGACGGCATCGTCTCGGTGGCGGCGATCGTCGTCGGAGTCGCCGGCGCCACTCCGGCGGTCGCGCCGATCCTCGCAGCAGGGACCGCGGGGCTCGTCGGAGGCGCGATCTCGATGGCCCTGGGGGAGTACGTCTCGGTGAGCAGCCAGCGCGACAGCCAGCGCTCGCTGATCGCGAAGGAGCGGGTCGAGCTCGCCGAGCTGCCCGCGGACGAGCTGGCGGAGCTGGCTGGGATCTACGAGAGCAAGGGACTCTCAGCCGACACAGCCGCTCAGGTGGCTCGCGAGCTGACCGAGCACGATGCGCTCGCCGCGCACCTCGAGGCGGAGCTGGGGATCACCGAGACCGACATCGTCAGCCCCTGGCAGGCGGCCGCCGCCTCCGCTGGCGCCTTCACCATCGGCGCCGCACTTCCCTTCCTGTCGATCCTGCTCCTCCCGCAGACGGTGCGGGTGCCAGCGACGTTCGCCGTCGTGCTGATCGCGCTGGCGATCACGGGTGCCATGAGCGCCCGGATCGGCGGAAGCCCGGTCGTGCGTCCGACCATCCGCGTCGTGGTCGGCGGCGCTCTCGCCCTGGCCGCGACCTTCGCGATCGGCACGCTGCTGGGAACCAGTGGAGTGGTCTAGAGCTCCGGCGTGATGCTGCCGTCGGGTTCGGGGAGTCCGCCAGTCCACGCGCGCTGGATGTTCGAGGCGAGACTGAAACCCCAGCCCTCGGCGCGCTCGCGTTCGCCCTCGACCAGTCCGGCGTTCATCTCCACCACGAACGTCTCGGAGCGCGCGCCGATCGTGGCTCCCGCCGCGCGCACCTCACGCTCGATCGCCGGGACGGCCGATCCGGAGAACACCCGTCCGACGTTCATCCGCGTAGCGAAGGCGATGCAGCTCACGCCGTCCAAGTCCTGGTCGGCCAGCCACTCGCGCATCCCCGGCTGATCGGCGCCCGGCTCGAGCGTCAGAGCGGACGCCTCCCGATCCGGCCAACTGCGGGCCTCAGCGCGCGACGCGACGCTCGGGAGCGAGCGCACGTGGGTCGGCGCGCCGAGGACCAGCACGTCCACGTCCATGTCGAGCCGGTGCGGCTGGTCGCGCACGTCGACGGCCTCGGCCGGTGCGACCAGGCGCATCCCCTCGGCGATTGCCTCGGCGATGACGCGCGTGGCGCCGAACTCCGACTCGTACAGGACGACGGCGGTCATGGTGTTCCCTTCGATCGCGGTGCTCCTATCGTGCGCCGCAGGTCTCGCCCGCCTCAGGGGCGAAGGTCCCGCGAACCCTCGGCGGGACGTTCGGCCCTGCTCATCCCGCCGGCGCCCCAGCACTCTGAACCACGACGACCGGCGCCGCCTGGCCCGGTCCTGAGGGAGAAGAGATCGACATGACCGCGACTACGATTCACGCGCCGCACCCGGCCGGCATCGACACGGATCGAGCGAGCACCGCTGAGCGCGAACGCCCCGCCGCACGTCACGCCCTTGCGATCCTGCGTCTTGCGACCGGGTTCATCTTCCTCTGGGCGTTCCTCGACAAGACCTTCGGCCTCGGATTCTCGACGCCGACCGATCGCGCCTGGATCAATGGCGGCACACCCAGCCAGGGCTTCCTCGGCAGCGAATCGGTCACCGGCCCACTGCAGCCGTTCTTCGCCGGCATCGCGAGCCCGGCGACCGACGTGCTCTTCATGCTCGGGATGCTCGGCATCGGCCTCGCGGTCGTGCTCGGGGTCGGGCTGCGCATCAGCGCCGTCGCCGGGTCCGTCATCATGGTGCTGATGTACCTGGCTGAGTGGCCGTTCACCGCGGGCACGGCGTCGACCAACCCGGTTGTCGACTACCACATCATCTACGCTCTGGCCTTGATCGTCGTCGCCGCAACCGCGGCCGGGGACACCTGGGGAATCGGATCCTGGTGGAAGAACCTGCCGATCGTGCGCACCCAGCACTGGCTGCGCTGATCCGATGAGCACCCGCACGCACGTTGCAGCCCGACCCGGACGACGATCCCCGCGGCGGCGAGCAGTCGTCACCGCGGCGGGATCGGTGCTCGGCGTCCTCGGGCTCGCGGTCGTGGCGGTGCTGACGGTCGGCGGCGTCTTCGTCCGTGCCGTCTACCTCGAGCCCTGGAGCACGACATACGCAGCACGCTTCGACGACCCGCGGGTTGCGGTCGTGGCCCAGGCGCTGCTCGCTCCGAGCGGGCACAACATGCAGCCGTGGAACGTCCATCTGGATCCGGAGGATCCCAGCGCGCTGACGCTGTTCGTCGACCCGACCCGGTTGACGCCGGCGGTGGACCCGCTCGCTCGTCAGACGCTGGTCAGCCAGGGCACGTTCCTGGCCTATCTGCAGGTGTCCGCTCGGCAGCTGGGATACAGCGCCGCAGTCGAGCTGTTCCCCGACGGCGCTTATGACGAGTCCCGGCTCGAGGAGTCGATGGCGGTGGTGCCCGTCGCACGGGTCACGCTCACGACGAGCGAGTCGGCCGCCGACCCTGACTACGGCTCGCTCTTCCTGTCGGACACGAACCGTGGGCCATACGGGGAGCGGACGCTCACCGTCGAGGAGACGCGTCAGCTCGAGCAGCTCCAGTACGCGTCGGGCGCGACGCTCGACGTCGTGACGGGAGGCGACGATATGGCGGCGCTCGCCACCCTCGCGGTGGATGGCACGCGCATCGAGACCGAGTACGACGCGGCCACCCGAGAGAGTGACGCGGTGTTCTCGTCGACCGAGTCGGAGAAGAACGTCACGCGCTCCGGATTCGCGGTCGAGGGTCAGGGCACCAGCGGCGCCATGGTGTATCTGCTGCAGGGGCTCATCACCATCGCCCCCGCCCTGAACGACGACGCGAGCGCTGCGAGGAACGCGATCGCCCTCACAGGCTCCGCGGTCACGGCCACTCCCGCCTACGCCCTGATCAGCACCGCCGGCAACAGCAGGGTCGAGCAGGTGGAGGCGGGGATGCTGTACGGGCGTCTCTCGCTGCGCGCGCGGACACTCGGCCTCGTGATGCAGCCCCTCAGCCAGGTCCTGCAGGAGTATCCGACGATGGCAGGACCCTACGGCGACGTGCACCGTCGGTTCGCTGCAGACGGCGAGACGATCCAGATGCTCGTGCGCGTCGGAACGGCCACGACCGAGTACCCAGTGACGATGCGGCGCGACGCCGAGGACTTCCTGCGATGAGAACCACGGGACCAAAGGCCCTGCGGATGCGACGCGCTCATCCTCATGCTGGAGCCATGACCGCAACCCACCAGTCTCAGATCACCGCCCCGGAAGCTGCCGTCACCTCGCTCGACCCTGCCGCCTGCTGGGCGATGCTCGTCAGCACCGAGATCGGTCGCCTCGCCACCTCGGTCGACGGGAAGCCCGACATCTTCCCGATCAACTTCGCCGTCCACGACGGCACCATCCTGTTCCGCAGCGCGCCCGGCTCGAAGCTCGAGAACCTGACCAGCAATCCGATGGTCGCGTTCGAGGCGGACGGCGTCAGCACGCGCTGGTACTGGAGCGTCGTCGTGCACGGCACGGCTGTGCGGCTCCACGATGCGGACGACATCATCCGTTCAGGTGTGATGCAGCTGACGTCGTGGGATCCGACCGACAAGTGGAACTACCTGCAGATCACGCCGTCCGACATCACGGGACGCCAGATCGGACGGCACGTCGTCCCTCGCGCACAGCTCTGGGGCTGAGCTCGGGCGCTCGGCTCAGAGCTCCTTGGCGAGCGTTGCGCCGTAGACCGCTGCCTGGGTGCGGCGCTCCATGCCGAGCTTGGCGAGCAGCGCCGAGACGTAGTTCTTGACCGTCTTCTCGGCGAGCTCGAGGCGCTCCCCGATCTGGCGGTTGGTCATGCCGTCAGCGATGAGCTCGAGCACCTGGCCCTCGCGGAGGGTCAGCGGCGGCGCCCCGTCGACGAGCGGCGACGGCCGGATCAGCGACGCGACCACGCGATCCCGCACCGCTTGCGCGATCAGGGTCTCGCCTTTCGCGACGCGGCGGATGCTGTCGAGCAGATTCTGCCCACGTATGTCCTTCAGGACATAGCCGGCGGCGCCGGCGAGCACTGCGGCATAGCTCGCCTCGTCATCGTCGAACGCGGTCAGCATCAGGCAGGCGACCTCGGGGTAGGCGGACCGGATGGAGCGGCAGAGATCGACTCCGCTGCCGTCGGGCAGGCGAACATCGAGGATCGCGACCTGAGGTCGTGTCGCCGCGACGCGTCCGAGGGTCGCGCGCACGGACCCGGACTCGCCGACGACCTCGAGGTCCGGCTCGCTGTCGACGAGCTCCGCGATGCCGCGGCGCACGATCTCGTGGTCGTCGACGAGGAAGACGCGGATCATGCGATAGCCGGCAGGGGCGCGGTCCACAGCAGCGAGGTGCCGCGGGGGAGACGGGGGGTCATGGTGAAGTCGCCGCCGTGAGCGGCGGCGCGATCCGCCAGGTTCGCTGTCCCGCTCGACCGCCCGGACGTCGTCGGCATCCCCTGGCCGTCGTCGTCGACGGTCACGGTGACCCTGTTGCCGGAGACGGTCACATCGACGCTGCACGCGGTGCTGTCGGCGTGACGCACGATGTTGCTCAGTCCCTCCCGAACGACCGCCACGACGTCGGAGGCGAGCGGGCCGTCGACGAGGAGATCGACGGGGCCGCTGAAGGTCAGCCGGGGTGCTGCGCCGAGGCCGCTGCTGTATTCGCTGACGACGTCGAGAACCAGGTGGCGCACGGCGACCGGTCTCGCCGCGGGCCGCGAGCTGAGGGTGAACACCGCGGTGCGTATCTCGCCGATGGCCACGTCGATCGCGTCGACCTGATCGCCGAGCTTCCCCTGCAGTGCCACGGGGGCACGTGCGATCAGCGACTGCAGGCTGAGACCCGAGGCGAACAGGCGCTGGATGACGTGGTCGTGCAGGTCGCGGGCGATCCGGTTGCGCTCTTCCACGAGCTCGAGCTGCACGCTGTCCGTCCGTCCACGGGCGAGCTGGATGCCGACGCTCGCCTGGGCCGCGAACTCAGCCGCCAGCTGGAGTTCGGCATCCGTGAATCGCGCCCCGCCGACGGCGCGGGTGATCGTCAAGGCTCCCAGCGAGCTGCCGAACGCGATCAGGGGGATCGCCACCGAGGGACCGAGATCCGGCATCCAGTCCAGGTGCTCGGACGACATCGGGGTGTCGGTCGACGCGGGAGCGCCCGCTGCGAGTGCGCGGCCGACGAGACTGCCGAGTGCGGGGTACACCCGGCCGAGCACGACCTCGCTGCGGTGGCCGCGGGCCGTGTCCACGAGCAGGTAGCCCTCACGTTGCGCCCGCACCACGATGCACACGAGGTCGGCGTCGACGATCGATGCGACCTGATCGGCGACCACCGCGAGGGCGTCCTCGGACGTCCCCGAGAGGAGCGCCGAGGTGACCTCGGCGATGGCCGCGCTCCACTGCTGACGGCGCTTCGAGTCGTCGAAGAGCCGCGCGTTGGCGATGGCGATGCCGGCCGTCGCGGCGAGCGCCGTCACCAGATCCTCGTCCTCCTGGGTGAAGGGGCCGTCGGCGCGATTGGTGAGGTACAGGTTGCCGAACACGACGTCGCGGACGCGGATGGGCACCCCGAGGAAGCCGTCCATCGCCGGATGAGGATCGGGGAATCCTGAGGATCGAGCGTCGTCGGACAGGTGCTCGATGCGGATCGGCTTGCCCGCGTCGATGACGGCTCCGAGAAGACCGTGCCCCTCGGGGAGGTTCCCGATCAGCTCCGCGCTCTCGCTCGAGATGCCGACGTGGATGAACTGCTCGAGAGTGCCGTCGGGGGCGACCACGCCCAGGGCTCCGTACTCGGCGTCCACGAGCTTGACGGCGGCACGGGTGATCCGGCGCAGCACCTCCGCGAGGTCGAGCTGCTCGACCACGGCGCGGTTGGCTTCGAGCAGATGCCGGAGCCTGCCCTGGGTCGCGAGCACTCGCTGGGCGTTCGCGACGATGTCCTCCAGCGCTCTGTCGAGATCGGAGCGTGGTGCGTCGGGGAAATGCAGCCGTTCGGTCGGGCTCACGATGGTGCCTCGTCTCCTGGTGCCCTAGGAGACTACGCCTGCCGCCTGATCCCGTCTCAGGTTCGCGAAATCCGTCCGCACCTCGTGCAGCAGAGCGAGCTGCGCGCGGTTGATCTCCATCAGCTCCTCGATCTCGCGTTTGGCAGCGACGTTGGTGTCGTAGTCGTGCTGCGACAGCGCCGCGGAGATCGCGTCCTGTCGCTTGGCCGCGATCAGCAGGATCGCGCCCTGGAGGCCGGCGAGCATGCTGAGGAAGAGGTTCAGCAGGATGAACGGATACGGATCCCAGCCCGCGCCGACGCTGTTGAGCACGGCCCAGACCACCATGATCGCCAGGAACGAGCCGACGAACGTCCAGCTGCCCATCCCGTTGCGGAGGCGGTCGGCAGCGCGCTCGCCGCGGGTCAGGTTCGCTTCGGCGTTGGCGTGCCAGTCGACGAGAGGTCGTGACATCAGACCGCCGACCATCCGCCGTCGGAGGGGAGGATGGCGCCGGACACGTTGGCGGAGTCGTCGCTGAGCAACCAGCAGATCGCCGCAGCGAGCTGCTCGGCGGTCGCGATGGGCGGCACGGCGACCTGGAGGATGGGCCCCAGCCACTGCTGCGCGAACTCCGAGCGGAAGGGCGCCTCGATGCTGGTCGCGACCCCGCCCGGCGCGACGGCGTTGCACCGGATCCCCTGTGGTGTGTAGAAGAACGCGGTGCTGAGCGTGAAGCCGTTGACCGCGTGCTTCGAGGTCGTGTACGCGGTACCCGCAGCCGACCCGCGAAGGCCAGCCTCGGATCCGACGTTGACGATGCTGCCACGGCCGGCGCGCAGCATCTGCGGGAGGACCGCGCGCGTAAGGCGCATCATGCCGGTGAGGTTGACGGCGAGCACCCGATCCCAGGTGGCGTCGTCGATCTCTGCGGTGGGCAGGAAGCCGTCCATGATCCCGGCGACGTTCGCGAGGCCGTCGATGTCGCCTCCTGTCGCTTCGAGGATCCGGACGACGGTGCTCTGCTCTGAGACATCCCCGGTGAGGATGGTGTGGCCGTCACCCAGCTGTGCCGCCAGGTCGCGCAGACGGGATTCCACGAGGTCGGTGGCCACCACGCGCGCACCCTCGGCGGCGAGGCGCAGGGCGGTGGCCCTGCCGATTCCGGCGCCCGCTCCGGTGACGATGACGGTGGAGCCGGCGAAACGGCCTTCGAGGGTGGATGACATCGTCCCAGCACATCCGATCGCCGGCCCACGGCATAGGGTCGGAGGTCCCGCGGGACGTACGGCCCTGGTGAGCCCCGTGGAGCGGACGCAGAGTGGGCACCTGACCAGCAGGGGGAACCACCATGGAACGCATCATCATCGGAGTCGATACCCGCCACGAGAGCCAGCCCGCCATCGACTGGGCCATCCGTCGTGCCGACCGCACGCGCCTCGGGGTGACGCTGGTCACCGCATTCGATTCGCTCATCGACGACCCCGCGAAGGCTCGCCAGCGGCTCATCGCGCTCGCTGAGCGGATCACCGCCGCCGGCACGGTCGCATCGGTCGAGATCGAGCTCGCGAATGCGTCCATCCACCAGGCGCTCGAGGACCGCTCGCGGCAGGCCGACCTCGTGGTGATCGGATCGCACCGCACCCGCCCCGTGCGATCGCTGCTGGCGGGAGGGCTGCCGACGCGTGTCTCCGCACACGCTCACTGCCCGGTGGTGCTGGTCAACGACGACTGGATCCCGCGTGACGGGTCCGTCGTCGTCGGTCTCGGCAGCGACGAGACGAGCGAGCCGGCTCTCCGGTTCGCCGCGGAGGAGGCCCTGAGGAGGTCGACCTCGCTCGAACTGGTGCATGCCTGGCAGATCACGCCCGGCGAGGCGATGGCCTCCGCCGCGCTCATCGTGGCGCCCGACGGATTCATCCGCGGCGCTCACCGGGCTCAGCTGGACGACGCGTCACGGGCGCTGCGGCGGGAGTTCCCGAACCTGCCGATCGTCGACATCCTCGCGCAGGTCCCGACCGCTGATGCCCTCATCGAGGCCTCCGCGTCGGCCGAGCTCGTCGTGATCGGCACCCACCACCACGAGGCCGAGATCGGCCTCCTGGTCGGGTCCGTCGGTGGTCGGCTCCTACGCCGCCTACGGGTGCCGGTGTGCGTCGTGCCCGGGCGCAGCCCGCGGGACCTTCGGCTCTCCCCAGCGATCCCCGTCCGAGAGAGTGTCGAGTCATGACCCCGACGATCGCCCCCGCCGCCTCGCACGAGCTCACCATCCGGGCCGACCACCCCCTGCACGCGGTCGACGCCTGGTGGCGCGCGGCCAACTACCTCACCGTCGGGCAGATCTATCTGCTGCGCAACGCGCTCATCGCCGGCGCCCTGCACCCGGATGACATCAAGCGCCGCCTGCTCGGCCACTGGGGCACGTCCCCGGCCCTCAATCTGGTCTACGCGCACCTCAATCGCATCATCCTCGAGCGCCGGTCCGAGATCCTCTTCGTCGCCGGTCCGGGACACGGCGGCCCGGCGCTGCTCGCCAACGCGTGGCTCGACGGCACGTACTCCGAGGTCTACCCGCACGTCGGAGCGGGCGAGGCCGGCATGAACGAGCTGTTCCGGCAGTTCTCGTTTCCCGGCGGAGTGCCGTCGCACGCGGCGCCGAGCACACCGGGGTCGATCCACGAGGGTGGGGAGCTCGGCTATTCGCTGGTGCACGCCTTCGGCGCGGCGCTTGACAACCCGCATCTGACGGTCGCCTGCGTCATCGGAGACGGCGAGGCCGAGACGGGCACGCTCGCGTCGAGCTGGCACCTCAACAAGTTCCTCAACCCCGTCACCGACGGCACCGTGCTGCCGATCCTGAACCTGAACGGCTACAAGATCGCCAACCCCGCGATCCTCGCCCGCATCCCCGAGCACGAGCTGGTGGCGCTGCTCGAGGGCTACGGGTGGTCGCCGCGCATCGTGTCGGGCGGGTTCGACGGCGAGGACCCGATGGTCGTCCACGACGCTCTCGCGGCCGCTCTCGACACGGCCTTCGACGACATCCGCGCCATCCGCGTCGCTGCGCGCGGACCGGTGTCGCCCCGCCGCCCCGCCTGGCCGATGATCATCCTTCGCACCCCCAAGGGCTGGACCGGCCCCCGCGTCGTCGACGGCCTCCAGGTCGAGGGCACCTGGCGCTCTCATCAGGTGCCGCTCGCCGAGGTGCGCGAGAACCCGCAGCATCTCGCGATGCTCGAGACCTGGATGCGGAGCTACGTGCCGTCCGACCTCTTCGATGACCACGGCTTCGTCACACCGACCGTCGCGTCCCTTCGGCCCCGAGGCGACAGGCGGATGAGCGCCACCCCGACTGCCAACGGCGGCGAGCTGCTGACCGACCTGGCTCTGCCCGCGCTCGATGGACATGAGGTCGGCGCCGGTTCGCCCCGCGGTCTCGAGGCGGAGTCGACGCGCGTGCTCGGATCGTGGTTTGCCGACGTGATCGCAGCGAACCCGCATACGTTCCGCATCTTCGGGCCCGACGAGACGGCGTCGAACCGCCTCGACGCCGTCTACAGGGTCACATCGAAGCAGTGGGAGGGGTCGGTGGAGCCCACCGACCTCGATCTCGCGACCGAGGGCAAGGTCATCGAGGTGCTCAACGAGAACCTCGTCGAGGGGCTGCTCGAGGGCTACCTGCTCACGGGCCGCCACGGCCTGATGTCGTCGTACGAGGCCTTCATCCACGTCGTCGACTCGATGTTCAACCAGCACGCGAAGTGGCTCGAGTCGAGTGCGGCCGTTTCGTGGCGGCGACCCGTCGCCTCGCTCACCTACCTGCTCAGCTCGCATGTCTGGCGCCAGGACCACAACGGCTTCTCGCACCAGGATCCGGGGTTTCTCAACCATGTGGTGAGCAAGAGCGCCGAGGTCGTGCGGGTCTACCTGCCGGCAGATGCCAACAGCCTCCTCGTGACCGCCGAGCACTGCTTCGGCACGCGAGACCTGGTGAATGTCATCGTCGCGGGCAAGCACGTCGCTCCCACCTTCCTCTCGCTGGCCGAGGCGCGGGTGCACGGCGCCCGCGGCATCGGGATCTGGGAGTGGGCGGGCTCCGAGGTCGTCGGCGAGGATCCGGATGTGGTCATCGCCTCGGCCGGGGACGTCCCGACCCTCGAGGCCATCGCCGCGGTCGAGCTGCTGCGCATCCGCATCCCCGAGCTGCGGATCAGGTTCGTCAACGTGGTCGACCTGATGCGGTTGCAGACCCCTCAGCAGCACCCCCACGGGATGCCCGACGACGACTTCGACGCCGTGTTCACTCACGACCGCCCGATCGTCTTCGCATTCCACGGGTACCCCGCGCTCGTGCACCAGCTCGCGTACAAGCGCCGCAACCACGCCAACCTGCACGTGCGCGGCTTCATCGAGAAGGGCACCACCACCACCCCGTTCGACATGCTGATGCTCAACGATCTCGATCGGTACCGCCTCGCGATGGATGTCATCCGACACGTCCCCGGCCTCGACGACCGGTATGCGGGACTCACGCAGGAGTTCGAGGACGAGCGCGCCCGCCACCGCGCCTACGCCTACGAGCGCGGCGTCGACAGCCCCGATGTCGTCGGCTGGGCGGAGCTGCACCTCGAGCGCGGATTCCACCCCAAGGCGGTCGTGAAGCCCGTCCGCGACCCTGAGTCGATCGAGGGGTACTGGGTATGAATGCCACGATCCCCGCCGGCGCGATCGTGGTCGGCGTCGACGGCTCCGAATCGTCGAATGCGGCGCTCCACAGGGCGTCGTCGATCGCCTCCGCCCTCGAGAGACCACTGGTCCCCATGATCACGTGGTCGTATCCGAACGGCGCAGGCTTCGTCGGGTCGTGGTCGCCCGAAGAGGATGCCCAGGCCACGATGGACGAGGCGCTCGCGACCGTGTTCCCCGCGGGAGTGCCGGAAGGGGCGACTGTCGTCGTGCGCGAGGGCACGCCCGCCAAGACTCTGATCGGTGCGAGTCGCGAGGCGTACATGCTGGTCCTCGGCAGCCGAGGTCACGGCGGGTTCTTTGGGCTGATCCTCGGCTCGGTCAGCACTGCGTGCGCGGAGCACGCCCCATGTCCCGTCCTGATCATGCACGGCGACGGCGACGGGGGCACGGAATGAGCGCCCCCGACGCCTCGCTCGAGGACGAGGTGCCCACATTCTCGGTCGACGGCGACGGGGTGTGTAGCGTGCTCCCGAGCACCGAGCCCGCCAGTCAACCATGAGTGACCAGGTCGCACGTGCGTGGCCCCGGCCCCAGGCCGCGCCTCCTGAGCATGCGCGCGGCTGGACCGATCCCGCCAACGTCGGCTTGGGGGGAACAGGAGGCATCGAGGTGCTGCTGGATCTTGGAGCTCCGGATCGGGATCTGGTGTGAGCACCGCGCATCCAACGGTCGACCATCAGCCGATGGCCGATCCGACGGTCGTGTCCTCGGCGGAGGCCGCCCTTGCTCTCGACGTCGACGCGCGGATCGGGCTCTCGGCTGATGAGGCGCGTCGCCGGCTCGAACGCGATGGCTCCAACACCATGCCCTCGGCAGCGGGGGTGCCTCTCTGGCGTCGTATCGGGTCGCAGTTCAACGATCCGCTCGTCTACCTCCTCGTGGCCGCCGTCGCCGTCTCCACCACCGCCTGGGCGCTCGATGGCGCAGCCGGCCTGCCGGTCGACAGCCTCGTCATCGCGGCGGTCATCCTCCTCAACGCCACGCTCGGATTCATCCAGGAGTCCCGCGCATCCGCGGCCGTCGCGGCGCTCGCCGACATGACGGCCGCGATGAGCACGGTCCTGCGCTCGGGCACCACCCTCCGCGTCCCCTCCGCCGATCTGGTCGTCGGCGACGTGCTGGTCCTCGCCGAGGGCGACGCCGTCGGCGCCGACGCTCGCCTGCTGAACGCGAGTGCCCTCCGCATCGCGGAGGCCTCGCTGACCGGCGAGAGCGAGTCGACGCCGAAGCAGACCACGGCTCTGACGTCGCGCCCTGCGCTCGCCGACCGGTCGAACATGGTGCACCAGGGGACCGCTGTGACGCAGGGGTCCGGGAGGGCCGTCGTCACCGCGGTCGGCCTCGCCACCGAGCTCGGTGCGATCGCCGGACTGCTCGGGGCGACGCCGGAGCGGCCCACTCCTCTCGACCGCGAGATCGGTCGTCTCGGACGGCTGCTGGGGGCGCTCGTCGTCACGATCGCCGTCATCGTCGTGATCACCATCGTCGTCGTAGACGGGGTGCGGGAGCCGGCCGATCTCGTGCTCGTGCTGCTGCTGGGCGTCTCGCTGGCAGTCGCCGCGGTGCCCGAGGGCCTCCCGTCGATCCTCTCGGTCGTGCTGGCCATCGGCGTGCAGAGGCTGGCGAAGCGGAACGCTGTGGTCAAAAAGCTCAGCGCCGTCGAAGCCCTGGGATCGACGTCGGTGATCTGCACCGACAAGACCGGAACGCTCACCCGCGGTCAGATGGCGATCGAGACGATCGTCACGGCATCCGGTCGTGCCGAGGTCTCGGGTGTCGGCTACGAGCCGCGCGGTGAGGTGACCCGTGGTGGTCATGTCCTGACCGGAGCGGCACTGCTCGAGGCGCAGGTGCTGCTGACCGCCGGATCGCTCGCCGGTGACGCGAAGGTGGTCCGTGCCGACGGTGTCTGGTCGGTCATCGGCGATCCGACGGAGGCATCATTCGTCGTCGCGGCGGGCAAGCTGCCCGGCACCGCGGCAGCGATGGCGGGATACCGCCGTCAGGCGACGATCCCGTTCACGTCCGAGCGCAAGATGATGTCGGCGGTCACCACGTCGACGTTCTCCGAGGGCACCGTCGTGTTCAGCAAGGGTGCGCCGGATGTGCTGCTCGCCCTCTGCACGCGAGAGCTCGTCGGCGGCTGGAGCGAGCCCCTGTCGACCGCGCGTCGTGCAGCCGCGCTCGCCGCGGTCGACGAGCTCACCGGGCGGGCTCTGCGGGTGATGGCTGTCGCGTATCGGGCGGTGGACACGGTCGAGGGCGTCACCCCGCGCGATGTCGAGAAGGATCTGGTGCTGGTCGGTGTCGTCGGCATCATCGACCCACCGCGCCCCGAGGTCGCTGAGGCGATCCGCGAGGCACAGCGTGCCGGGCTGCGCATCGTGATGATCACGGGCGACCACCCCCGCACGGCTCGCCGCATCGCGGACGATCTGGGCATCGGCTCGGACGACGGGGATGTGGTCACGGGCTTCGAGCTCGACTCCCTCGACGACGTCGGCATGCGCCGGCTCGCACAGGGCACCTCGGTCTACGCGCGGGTCGCCCCTGCCCACAAGCTCCGGCTCGTGGCCGCGCTGCAGGCAGAGGGCGAGGTGGTGGCGATGACGGGCGACGGCGTCAATGACGCCCCGGCCCTGAAGGCCGCGGACATCGGCGTGGCGATGGGCATCGCCGGAACGGACGTCTCGCAGCAGGCGGCCCGCATCGTCCTCGCCGACGACGACTTCGCCACCATCATCGCGGCCGTGCGCCAGGGGCGGATCGTCTTCGACAACATCCGCAAGTTCCTGCGGTACCTGCTCGCCTCCAACACCGGCGAGGTGCTGACGGTCTTCCTGGGCGTCGTCTTCGCCGGGGCTCTCGGCTTGACCGGCGCGAGCGCGGAGACGGTCGTGCTGCCGTTGCTCGCGACCCAGATCCTCTGGATGAATCTCCTCACCGACACCGGACCGGCGCTCGCCCTCGGAATGGATCCCGAGGTCGACGACGTGATGTCCCGGCCTCCGCGCGCCGCCGGGGCGCATGCCATCGACGGCGGCATGTGGGCCGGTGTCCTCATCCTCGGCACCGCGACCGCGACCAGCGCGCTCTTCGCGATCGACCTGTTCCTGCCCGCAGGGTTCGTACCCGGAACGGACACGCTGGAGGTGGCCCGGACGGCGGGGTTCACGACGCTGGTCTTCTCGTCCTTCTTCACCGCCCTCGCGTCGCGGTCGGAGACGACGACGGTGTTCCGCACCCTCCGTGGCAATCCCTGGCTGTGGGGATCGATCGCGCTCGGCGTCGCGCTCCAGATCGCGGTCGTCGAGGTCCCCTTCCTGCAGGTCGCGTTCGGGACCGCCTCGCTCGACCTCGGCCACTGGCTCGCGTGCGTGCTGCTCGGCTCTGTCGTGCTGTGGGTCGACGAGCTCCGGAAGAGCGTCCTCCGTCTGCGCAGTCGACGAGCGTTTAGACTCGGAGGCTGTCGCCCCCTTAGCTCAGTGGCCAGAGCAACGCTCTTGTAAAGCGTAGGTCGTCGGTTCGACTCCGACAGGGGGCTCGTGAGCCAGACGCCGACCGGGCCGCCGGCGCAGAACCCGATCCGCATCGCCCTCGCCGTCGGTGCCGCGTTCGTGTCGGGCATGTTCGTGGCGCTGCAGTCCCGCATCAACGGGGAGCTGGCCCGCCGCCTCGATGACAGCTTCGTCGCCGCGTTCATCTCGTTCGGATCCGGCCTGGTTCTGCTCTCGGTCGTGCTCGCGTTCTGGAGGCCGGGGCGGCGCGGCGTCGGACGCGTCGTCACCGCGGTCCGCGCACGCCGCATGCCGTGGTGGCATGTCGTGGGCGGCACCGCGGGTGCGTTCTTCGTGCTGGCGCAGGGGCTGGTCGTCGGGCTGGTCGGGGTCGCCCTCTTCACGGTCGGCATCGTGGCGGGGCAGATCGTGAGCTCGTCGGTGATCGACAGACGCGGACTCGGCACGATGGCCCCGAAGCCCCTCACTCCCCAGCGCGTGATCGGCGCCGTGCTCGGACTCGCCGCGGTGGCGCTCGCCGTCTCGGGGGAGGTGCGGGGCGAGGTGCCGTTCGCCGTGCTGCTCATCCCGTTCATCGCCGGTATCGCGGTGGGGTGGCAGCAGGCTGTCAACGGACAGGTGCGCGCGGTCGCCGACTCGGCGCTGACGGCGACGTTCGGCAACTTCCTGGTCGGCGGGGTGCTGCTCGCGATCGCGCTCGGCATCCACCTGCTGGTCGCGCCGTGGCCCGCCGAGTTCCCGTCCGAGTGGTGGCTCTATGTCGGCGGAGCGGTCGGCTGCGTCTTCATCGGCATGCAGACCGCCATCGTGCGCATCACCGGCGTGCTGCTGATGGGTCTCGCGCTGCTCTCCGGCCAGCTGGTCGCCGCCGCGCTGTTCGACCTGCTGCTGCCGGTCGGCGACCACCGGATCGCCGTCGTCACCCTCATCGGCACTGCGGTCACCCTCGCGGCGGTGCTGGTGGTGGCGATCCCGCCGCGCCGTCGCGCGGCTCGGGCTCCGCTCGCCTAGAGCGTCGTCAGGAACTTCTTCGGGTTGATCGGCTTGCGGTGCCCGCTCTTCTTGCGCTCGGGCTTGCCGCCGACGTAGAGCCAGCCCATGAGCAGCTCGCCCGACTTCAGCTTGTGCATGCGCTGCACCGGCTTCGACCGGGTGTAGTGCCCGGTACGCCAGAACACGCCCCAGCCGGCCTCGTCGAGCAGCAGCGACAGCGCGTGCGCGACACCGGATGCGACGGCCTCCTGCTCCCAGTCCGGCACCTTGCTGCTCGGCTTGGGTGAGAAGACGACGGCGATGAGAAGCGACGACCGCAGCGGCTTCGTCGACGGCTTGCTGTCGCCCTCGGCCTCGGCGATCGCGGCGCCGAGCTTCAGCCGCGCGTCGCCGCGCAGCGCGATCAGGCGCCACGGCTTGAGAGCCGCGTGGTCGGCGACGGATGCGGCGGCCTCGATCAGCGGGAGCAGCTCGCGCTTGCTGGGGGCGGCATCGGTGACCGACGAGTGCGAGCGGCGCTGCCGCATCGCCTCCTGGACGGCGCCGGTCACTCGGTCGCCTCGGCGGGGGCGGGGGCCGGGGCGGTCTCGCCCTCCGCCTGGAATCCGAGCGACAGCGAGTTCATGCAGTAGCGCAGGCCGGTCGGCGTGCCGAAGCCGTCGTCGAAGACGTGGCCCAGGTGCGATCCGCAGGTCGCGCAGCGCACCTCGGTGCGCACCATGCCGAGCGTGGTGTCCTCGATCAGCTCCACCGCATCCGGATTCACCGAGTCGTAGAAGCTCGGCCACCCGCAGCCCGAGTCGAACTTGGTGCCGCTCTTGAACAGCTCGGCGCTGCAGGCGCCGCAGGTATAGAGGCCGGCACGGCTCTCATCGAGCAGCTCGCCCGTCCAGGCGCGCTCGGTCGCGGCGCCGCGCAGCACCTGGAACCGCTCGGCGTCGAGCTCCTCGCGCCACTCGGCGTCGGTCTTGGTGACGGCGTAGTCGCCCATCGGTCCTCCAGGGTTCGAGAAGTCTGTCGTCCTATTCAACCCGACGCGGGTGGAGAATTCTGGCTGAGGGGGCGTTCGACGATTCCGTCGGGCACGATTGCGGCATGCAGCGTGAATCCTCGACGGGCCAGCGGGTCGACGGGCGGTCGGACGCGGAGCACACCGCCGACTGGTTCCGGCGGGCCGCCATCGAACTCCGCGGCACGTCGCAGCTGCAGACGGCCTGGGCCGAGGGGGTCGCCTCCGACCCGGCAGTGGCCGGAGTCATCGCCGCACTCCCGCGCGAGCATCGCCAGCCCTCGCTGATCTTCTCCGTGGCGAACCTGCTCGGAGCCCCGGCCGCCGACTACCCGGTCTGGCGCGAGTGGCTGCTCGCGAACGCGGATGCGGTGGCGGCCGAGGCGGCGGTGCGCCGCACGCAGACCAACGAGCCGGGACGGTGCGCTCCGCTGGTCGCGGCGCTCGCCCGGATCCCCGGACCTCTCGCCCTGCTCGAGCTCGGCGCGGCCGCCGGGCTGTGTCTGCTGCCGGACCGCTACTCGTACGTGTTCGACGACGGGGCGAGGCTCGGCGACGGGGAGCCGGTGCTGCGCTGCACGACGTCCGGGGGAGAGGGGGCCGGGGTCCCGGCTTTGACCCGTGTCCCCGAGATCGTGTGGCGCCGCGGGATCGACCTCGCCCCGCTGTCGGCATCGGAGGCCGACGACCGACGATGGCTCGAGGCGCTGCTTCCTCCCGACCGGCCGGAACGCCGGGAGCGGCTACGGGCCGCGCTGGACGCCGCGGCCGCGGATCCGCCGGTCGTCGTCGCGGGCGACGCGCTCGCCGAGCTGGCGTCCCAGGTGGGCGAGGCGCGACGCTCACCCGAGACCGCCGACGCGACGCTCGTCGTCGTGTCGCTCGGCACCCTCGTCTATCTGCCGCCCGCCGACCGCACCGCGATCCTCGAGGCGGTGCCCGCTCTCGGCGCGCGACTCGTGACCCTCGAGCCCGTGTCGGCCCTGCCGACCGTGGCCGCCGCGATCGGCACCCGGACCGCGCCCGAGCCGACGCCGTTCCTGCTCGCGGTCGACGGCATCCCGATCGCGTACTCGACCGCGCATGGCGATCGACTCTCGTGGTTGTCGGCGGGGCACCCGTGCGCCGAGGCATCCGCGACCTAGGCTCGGCGGAGCCGATGCCCCGTCGGCACCCGGAGGTGTGCACGTGTCTGTCCACGCACGCGACGAGACCGAGCAGCTCGGCGAGCTCGATGAGCGCCTCCTCGCCTTCGAGCGCGAGTGGTCGGCGCGCGTCGGCGCCAAGGAGGCCGCCATCCAGGCGGAGTTCGGCATTCCCGCAGCCCGGTACTATCAGATGCTGTACGCGCTCATCGACTCGCCGATCGCCCTGCGATCCGACCCGCTGCTGGTCAGGCGGTTGCAGCGCCTGCGTGACGCCCGCACTCGGGCACGGGCCGCCCGCACCTTCCGGACGAGCACCGCGCGCAGTGACCGGCATTCGAGCGACCAGCACCCGAGCGAGCAGGACACCGCAGACTAGATGGCCACCCCCACCAAGGATCGTTTCGACGAGATCCCCGCAGACCTGACGCGCGTCGGCGCCCATCGCGCACCCCGCAAGCGCGGACGCGGCTGGATCCGCTTCGCCTGGGCCGCCCTGATCACCGGCGTCCTGATCGTCGGCGGGCTGTTCGGTCTGTCGCAGCTCGTGCCCGGCATCGACATCGCCCTGCCCGACCTGGTCGGCGAGCCCTCGGCGAGCCCGACCGACGGCCCCCCGGCCACCGACGCACCGGTGATCGACGCCGCGGCGCCGACCGCGGTCGACCCGGTCAGCGGAGCCGCCCTCGCGCTCTCGGTCTTCAACGGCAGTGCGACCGACGGCCTCCAGAACACGGCCGGCGACGCGCTCGTCGGCGCGGGCTGGGCCAACCCGGCGCGCGCCAACGCCACCGCGCGCGACGAGACCGAGACGGTCGTCTACTACCGCTCGGCCGAGTACGAGTCGATCGCCCTCGGCGTGCTCGCCAGCCTCGGCACCGGACGCACGCAGCTGTCCGACGCCTTCCTCGGTGCACCCGTCACCGTGGTGCTCGGCGAGGACTACGCGGCGCTCGCCGGCGGCTGAGCCCCGCGCGCATCCGACCCCTCGGAGCGGGTCTCTCACGAGCCCCGAGACGGCTCGTTCTGCCCCCGGTGATTCGGGCGTGTTACGCCGGTGTTTAATGCGTGTTGAATCTGGCCGATTCCGCCGTTTTCGGGGTACGCGGCCCCTCTGAGCGAGGCCCGAAACGTCTACGCTCCCGAGTGTGACGGGGCCCGACACCCGCACGCACACAGTGGGAGCAGCAGATGGCAAACGGCACCGTGAAGTGGTTCAACGCAGAGAAGGGCTTCGGCTTCATCACCGTCGACGACGGAGGGCAGGACGTGTTCGTCCACTACTCCGCCATCGACATGAGCGGCTACAAGGTCCTCGAGGAGGGCCAGGCGGTCGTCTTCGAGATCGGCACGGGCTCGAAGGGTCCGCAGGCCGAAGCGGTGCGTCCGGCCTAGGCCCGCATCGTCGGCGTCGCCCTCGCGGCGCGCCGGTGCCTCCGGGTACCCGTGGCCACCTAGCATGACGCCATGCGTCGAACGGGGTGGGTCGCGCGGGCAGCCATGCTCGCGAGCGGCGGCACGGCTGTCGGCCTCGCGCTGACCCTCACCTTGACCGGATGCGCGGCGGGCACTCCGACGCCCGTCCCGGTTCCGACCTACACGTCGGCCTACATCGAGCCCGCGGCGACGACGCTCACCCCGCTGACCGGCGAGGTGATCCCGGCCGACACCGTGCTCGGCCCCTCGCTCGCCGCCAAGATCGACAACCACCCCGACGCCCGGCCGCAGATCGGTCTCGAGCGCACCGACCTCGTCTTCGAGGAGATGGTCGAGGGCGGACTCACGCGCTACGTGGGGGTGTGGCAGTCGGACGTGCCGGCCGAGATCGGGCCGATCCGCTCGATCCGGCCGATGGATCCGTTCATCGTCTCGCCGCTCGGCGGCATCGTCGCCTACTCGGGCGGGCAGCAGCGCTTCGTCGCGCTGATGAAGGCGACGAGCGTCTACAACGCGATCCACGGGCAGCCGGACACGGCCGACGTGATGTTCCGCACGGATGCGAAGGAGGCGCCGCACAACGTGGTCGTGCGCGCGCCGCAGCTCATCGCCGCGCACGCCGACATCCCGGCGCCCGGACAGCAGTTCGCTTTCGCGCCCGACATCGCCGCGTCGACGGGCGTGCAGGTCGGCGCACCCACCTCGGGCATCTCGCTGCGCTTCGGCGCCCCCTCGACCCCCTCGTGGATCTACGACGCCGCGTCCCAGCGCTACCTGCGGTCGCAGGCGGGCGGCCCCGACCTCGACAGCGCCGGAGCACAGCTCTCGGCCGCCAACGTGATCGTGCTGCGTGTCGCCATCAAGAACAACGGCGGTGTGCCCGAGACCGAGCTGCTCGGGTCGGGCGAGGCCTGGATCTCGAGTGGCGGCGGCACCGCCCACGCGACCTGGATCAAGCCGTCGCAGACCGAGCGCATCCGCCTCGTCGACGACACGGGCACCGTGGTGCGGCTCGCCCCCGGCAACAGCTGGATCGAGCTCGTGCCGACCAACGGCAGCGCCGACTTCGCCCCGGCCGCCGCCCCCGCCCCCACCCCCTGAGCCGACGCGTCGGCCGGCTGTCGAGCTGGCTTGCACTCCCTCATGCCGAGTGCCAGAATGGCTCCTGGCACTCGCTCGATGCGAGTGCTAATGCGGTCACTCCGTGATCGGCAGAAATTCCTTACGTCCGGGAGGGACGACACCAACCCATGGCAAAGATCATTGCTTTCGACGAAGAGGCCCGACGCGGCCTCGAGCGCGGCCTGAACACCCTGGCTGACGCCGTCAAGGTCACCCTCGGCCCGCGCGGCCGCAACGTCGTTCTCGAGAAGAAGTGGGGCGCTCCCACCATCACGAACGACGGCGTCTCCATCGCCAAGGAGATCGAGCTCGACGACCCGTTCGAGAAGATCGGCGCGGAGCTCGTCAAGGAGGTCGCCAAGAAGACCGACGACGTCGCCGGTGACGGAACGACCACCTCGGTCGTCCTCGCCCAGGCGCTCGTCCGCGAGGGCCTGCGCAACGTCGCGGCCGGCGCCGACCCCATCAGCCTCAAGCGCGGCATCGAGAAGGCCGTCGCCGCGGTCGTCGAGGAGCTGATGACCAACGCGAAGGAGGTCGAGACGAAGGAAGAGATCGCCGCCACGGCGTCCATCTCCGCCGCCGACCCCGAGATCGGCGCGCTCATCGCCGAGGCCATCGACAAGGTCGGCAAGGAGGGCGTCGTCACCGTCGAGGAGTCGAACACCTTCGGCACCACGCTCGAGCTGACCGAGGGCATGCGCTTCGACAAGGGCTACCTGTCGCAGTACTTCGTCACCGACCCGGAGCGCCAGGAGGCGGTCTTCGAGGACCCGTACATCCTCATCGTCAACGGCAAGATCTCGAACATCAAGGATCTGCTCCCCGTCGTCGACAAGGTGATCCAGGCGGGCAAGCAGCTGCTGATCATCGCCGAGGACGTCGACGGCGAGGCTCTGGCCACGCTGGTCGTCAACAAGATCCGCGGCATCTTCAAGTCGGTCGCCGTCAAGGCCCCCGGCTTCGGAGACCGTCGCAAGGCGCAGCTGCAGGACATCGCGATCCTCACCGGCGGCCAGGTCATCAGCGAGGAGGTCGGTCTCAAGCTCGAGAACGCCACCCTCGACCTGCTCGGCCAGGCCCGCAAGGTCATCGTCACCAAGGACGAGACGACCATCATCGAGGGTGCCGGCAACGCCGACCAGATCGCCGGCCGCGTCAAGCAGATCCGTGCCGAGATCGAGAACACCGACAGCGACTACGACCGCGAGAAGCTGCAGGAGCGTCTCGCGAAGCTCGCCGGTGGCGTCGCCGTCATCAAGGCGGGTGCCGCGACCGAGGTCGAGCTGAAGGAGCGCAAGCACCGCATCGAGGATGCCGTGCGCAACGCGAAGGCAGCCGTCGAGGAGGGCATCGTCGCCGGTGGTGGCGTGGCGCTCATCCAGGCCGGCAAGACCGCGTTCGAGAAACTGGAGCTCGTCGGTGACGAGGCCACCGGTGCGAACATCGTCAAGGTCGCCATCGACGCCCCGCTCAAGCAGATCGCGCTCAACGCCGGTCTCGAGCCCGGTGTCGTCGTCGACAAGGTGCGCAACCTCCCCGTCGGTCAGGGCCTCAACGCCGCGACCGGCGAGTACGTCGACATGCTGGCTGCCGGCATCAACGACCCGGTGAAGGTGACCCGTTCCGCGCTGCTCAACGCAGCGTCGATCGCGGGCCTCTTCCTCACCACCGAGGCCGTCGTCGCCGACAAGCCCGAGAAGGTCGGCGCTCCGGCGGGCGACCCGACGGGTGGCATGGACTTCTGATCTAGAGGTCGACGCAGGACATAAGCGGGCGGTTCCTCCCCACAGGGAGGGGCCGCCCGCTTCTGCGTGCTCGCGTTCTCCGGGGCACGGATCCGGGTGCGGCGTCAGCGCATGAAGAGGCGCGTGTTGCCCGCCTCGGCGTCCGCATACGTCTGACCTGCCTGCGCGAGCGCGCGGGTGATGAGAGCCATGCTCTCGTGCACGCGCTGCTGGGTGGCCCGCCAGTCGGCCACGGCCGCCTGGAACGTGCTGGCGGCGGTGCCCGTCCACGAGAACTCGAGGTTGACGAGCTGACTGAGCAGCCCGGCGTTCTCGCCCTCGATGCGGCCCATGGTCGCCTGCACTCCGGAGGCCGCCGCGGCGACCGCCTCGTTGTCTACGTTGAATCGCGTCATGCGGGCCAGGCTAGGAAGTCGCACGCCGCATCGGGCAGCCGGCTGCGGCATCCGGGGAGGGTGCGTCAGTCCTCGAGCTGGGAAGGAGCTTCGACGGCCGCCGACGCCAGCGGCAGGCTGACGCGGAACGTCGCGCCGCCGCCCGGTGTCTCGAGCGCCTCGACGTGCCCGTGGTGGTTCGCGACGATGCCCGCGACGATCGCGAGGCCGAGTCCGCTGCCGCCGGTGTCGCGCGCACGAGAGGTGTCGGCGCGCCAGAAGCGCTGGAAGATCTTCTCGCGCAGCTGCGGCGGCACGCCCTCGCCGTGGTCCACGACCGAGATCTGACCGAAGCCGCCGGCGCGATCCACCTCGACCGTCAGCTCGATCGGACTGTCGTCGCGGGTGAATCGCATCGCGTTGCCCATCAGGTTGGTGATGACCTGACGGATCTTGTTCTCCTCGGCGAGCACGATCGGCCCGACCTCGGGCAGCGGCACGACCTCGGGGAGCTCGGGGGAGGAGGCGGCGCCGGCGGCGGCACCCCGGCTCGACCCGCGCGGGCGACGGCGCAGGCGCGCGAGCGTCGCCCCGGCGAACGCGCCGAACGACCCGAGCGCCGACGCGGTGGTCGGCGTCGCGGCACCCGACAGCAGTGTCTCGGCGGCGACGACCGTGGGAGCGTCATCGGGCGCGGCGGCGGGGGCCTCGACGTCGGAGACGGTGGCCGGCTCGGGGACGATCACCGAGATCCGCCGCTCGGGAGACGAGACGGAGGCGTCGCGCGCGGCGTCCTGCACGAGCGGGAGCAGGTCGAGAGGAGTCAGCTGCAGCGGGCGCGCCTCGTCGAGCCGGGCGAGCTCGAGCAGGTCCTCGACGAGCATGCCCATGCGGATCGCCTCGCGCTCGATGCGGCCCATCGCCTGGGCGACGTCGTCAGGGTCGGTGATGGCGCCCATCCGGTACAGCTCGGCGTAGCCGCGCAGCGAGACGAGCGGGGTGCGCAGCTCGTGCGACGCGTCGCCGACGAAGCGGCGCATCTGCTCGACGGTCCTCTGGCGATCGGCGAAGGCGCGGTCGATGCGCGCGAGCATGGTGTTGAGCGAGCGGTTGAGCCGCCCGACCTCGGTGTTGGGTGTCGCCCCGCCGAGGCGCTGGCTGTAGTCGCCGGCGGCGAAGCGCGCGGCCGTGCGCTCCACGTCGCGCAGCGGCTGGAAGGTGCTGGTGACGAGCAGCTGCGTCGTCGCGGCGCCGAAGACCACGACCGCGATCGAGAAGCCGAGGAAGATGACGGCGTACCGGGCGATGATCCCGTTGGTCTCGCTCATGTTGAGCCCGACGAGCAGGGTGGCCTTGTCGGATCCCACGGTCGCCGGGTAGGCGATCACCCGCCACTGCGATGTCTGGCTCGCATTGCTGAGCGTGACCGCCCCGTGCACGTCCTTGAGCTTGGAGTACGCGAGCGACGACGCGTCCGGCCGGAGGGCCGTGCGATCCGCGCTGAGGTTGTCACGCACGATGTCGCCGTCCGAGTCGACGGCCGCGACGTAGAACGGGTTCAGCTGCTCCTCGTCGCCGTACGCCGCGATCGTGTCGAGGTCGATCTCGCCCGGCAGCTTCGTGTAGGCGTCGGTAATCTGCTGGTCCACCGTCTCGACGAGGTAGTTGCGCAGCACCGTCATGGTGCCGGCGCCCGCGACGGTGAGCCCGAACGTCAGCAGCAGCACCGTGACACCGGTGATCTTGGCGCGGAGCGAGATGCCGTTCCACCAACGGTCGAAGGACGCGTGCATGCTCAACGGGCGCCTCCGGGTGATCGTGGTGTGGTCTCGATACGCGCTGCGCGCTACTCGACCGACGAGATGCTCAGACCTTGGAGGCCTTCAGCATGTACCCGAATCCGCGCTTGGTCTGGATCATCGGCTCGTTCGAGTGCTGGTCGAGTTTACGTCGCAGGTAGCTGATGTAACTCTCCACGATGCCGGCGTCGCCGTTGAAGTCGTACTCCCACACGTGGTCGAGGATCTGCGCCTTGCTGAGCACCCGGTTGGGGTTGAGCATCAGGTAGCGCAGCAGCTTGAACTCGGTGGGGGAGAGCTCGACCGACTCGTCGCCCACGGTGACCTCGTGGGTGTCCTGATCCATCGTGAGCTCGCCGGTGCGGATGACGGCGTCCTCCTCGTCGTGCATCGTGCGGCGCAGGATGGCCTTGATGCGGGCGACGATCTCGTCGAGGCTGAACGGCTTGGTGACGTAGTCGTCGCCGCCGACCGTGAGGCCGGTGATCTTGTCCTCGGTGTCGTCCTTGGCGGTGAGGAAGAGGATCGGCGCGGTGTAGCCGGATGCGCGGAGCCGCTTCGTGACGCCGAACCCGTTCATGTCGGGCAGCATCACGTCGAGGATGATTAGGTCGGGCTCCTCCTCGAGCACGGCCGAGATGGCCTGTGCTCCGTTGCCGACCGCGCGCACGGCGAATCCGGCGAACCGGAGGCTCGTGGTGAGAAGGTCGCGGATGTTGGGCTCGTCGTCGACGATTAGGATCTTCGGGCCATCGCTCATGGCACTATTGTCTGCGCGTTCGCTGGATGCAAGCTGGGAGCGAATCGACTCTCCGCTGATCGCGCGACGCTCGGATCCTCAGATCCCCAGCTGATCGGCGAACGCCGTGATCTCGCGCGACCACGCGTCCGGCTGCTCCCACGGGCCGAAGTGCCCGCCGCGGGGCATGTCCGTCCAGCGCTGGATGTCGAACCAGCGCTCGGCCGAGTGATTCGGGGCGACGAGGATGTCGTGCGGGAACACGGCGATCCCGGTCGGCACCGTCACCGGCACGGTCGGCAGGTCGGCGCGCGAGGAGTCGTAGTAGTACCGCGCCGCCGACCCCGCGGTCTGCGTCACCCAGTAGATCGTGAGATTGGTGCAGAGGTCGTCGAGGGTGAAGACGTCGAAGACGCTGCCGTCGTCGCCCCGGTCGCTCCAGGCATGGAACTTCTCGAGGATCCAGCTCGCCAACCCCGCCGGCGAGTCGTTGAGCGATGCGGCGAGCGTCTGCGGCTTCGTGCGCTGCTGGTGGCCGTAGGCGCCCTCTGCCGCCTCCCACGTCACGAGCTCCTGCGCCCATACCCGCTCGGCGTCGTCGAGCTGGTCGGGCGGGATCGACCGCAGCCGCCGCAGAGGCGCGTCGCCCAGGTGGAGGGCGGCGACCCTCTCGGGTACCGCGAGGGCCACCTGCTCGGCGATCTGCGATCCGATGTCGGCGCCGTGCACCAGGAAGCGGTCGAGCCCCAGGGTGTCCATGAGCTCGGCGAGCCAGCCCGCGATGACCGCCGGACCGGTCGGCACCGTCGGGCGGCCGCTGAAGCCGTAGCCGGGGATGCTCGGCACGACGATGTCGAATCGGTCGGCGAGCAGCGGGAGGGCTTCCAGGAACCGGATGAATCCATCCGGCCAGCCGTGCACGAGCAGCAGGGGTGTGGCGCCGGGCGTTCCTGCGCGCAGCGCGTGCACCTGCTGACGGCCGCCGTGGACCTCGACGAGCACCTGCTCGTAGGCGTTGATGCGCGCCTCCGCGGCCCGCCAGTCGAAGGGGCCGCCCCAGTGCTCGAGGAGACGCCTCAGGTCAGCGGGCGCGGTGCCCCGCGACCAGTCGTCGGCGGCGGCGTCGGGCCAGCGCGTCGCGGCGAGCCGACGGCGCAGCTCGTCGATCTCGGCCTGCGGGACGTCGATGCGGTACGGGGTGATGCGCGCCATGCCACGAGTATGGCGAGCGCCACCGACCTACGCCGCGGCCGCGGCCAGCGCGTCCGCGTCGAGGATCGTGTAGCTGTAGCCCTGCTCGGCCAGGAACCGCTGACGGTTCTGGGCGAAGTCCTGGTCCACGGTGTCGCGCGCGACCAGCGTGTAGAAGTTGGCGGGGAGTCCGCTCTCCTTCGGACGCAGCAGGCGCCCGAGACGCTGCGCCTCCTCCTGCCGCGACCCGAACGAGCCCGACACCTGGATCGCGACCGTCGCCTCCGGCAGGTCGATCGAGAAGTTCGCGACCTTCGAGACCACGAGCACCTTGGTGCGCCCCTCACGGAAGTCGTCGTACAGCCGCTCGCGCTCGTCGACCGGGGTCGCGCCCGTGAGCTTGGGTGCGTTCAGCGTCTCGGCGAGCTCGTCGATCTGGTCGAGGTACTGGCCGATCACCAGGATGCGCTCGCCCTCGTGCTTGGCCACCAGATCCTGCACCACGCGCAGCTTGGCCGGAGCGGTCGCCGCCAGGCGGTACCGCTCGTCGTCGGCGCTCGCCGCATACTCGAGGCGCTCCTGCGCGGGCAGGTCGATGCGCACCTCGTAGCAGGAGGCCGGCGAGATGAAGCCCTGCGCCTCGATTTCCTTCCACGGGGCGTCGAAGCGCTTCGGACCGATGAGCGAGAACACGTCCGACTCGCGGCCGTCCTCGCGCACCAACGTCGCCGTCAAGCCGAGCCGTCGACGCGCCTGCAGCTCTGCCGTCAGCTTGAACACCGGGGCGGGCAGCAGGTGCACCTCGTCGTAGACGATGAGGCCCCAGTCGAGAGCGTCGAGGAGCGCCAGGTGGGCGAACTCGCCTTTCCGCTTCGCGGTGAGGATCTGGTACGTCGCGATTGTGACCGGCCGGATCTCCTTGACCTGACCCGAGTACTCGCCGATCTCCTCCTCGGTGAGGGAGGTGCGCTTCAGCAGCTCGGCGCGCCACTGACGCGCGCTGACCGTGTTGGTGACGAGGATGAGCGTCGTGGTGTCGGCGGCCGCCATGGCGCCCGCGCCGACGAGGGTCTTGCCGGCGCCGCAGGGGAGCACGACGACACCCGATCCGCCCTCGAAGAAGTTGTCGATGGCCTTCTGCTGGTAGCCGCGGAGTCCCCAGCCGGTCAGGTCGAGGTCGATCTGGTGCGGGGTGCCGGGCGTGTAGCCGGCGTTGTCCTCGGCGGGCCAGCCGAGCTTCAGCAGCTCCTGCTTGATCTGACCGCGGGCCCAGGGCATCAGGGTCCACTCGGTCGAGGTGCGCCGGACACCGAGGTACTGGGCGATCTTGGGGCTGCGCGTGATCTCGGCGAGCACCGCCGCATCCGTCGAGGTGATGATGAGCTCGCCGGCGGTGCCGTCCTCGGCCGGGGTGTCGCGCGAGATGACGAGGCGGCCGTAGCGGCCGACGGTCTCGTCGATGTCGATGGCCACCGTCTGCGGCACCGGGAACTTGGCGTACTTCTCGAGGGTGTCCAGCATCTGCGCGGCGGTGTGGCCGGCGGCGCGGGCGTTCCACAGGCCGAGACGGGTGATGCGGTAGGTGTGGACGTGCTCGGGAGCGCGCTCCAGCTCGGCGAAGATCGCCAGCTCGTGACGGGCGTCGTCGGCGTCGGGATGAGCCACTTCGAGCAGCACCGTGCGGTCGCTCTGCACGATCAGGGGGCCGGGAGTCATAACGTGCCAGCCTACCGCCGAGGGGTGGACGGGTGCTTGCGCGCAACCGCTGATCGAGCTTGTCGAGATCGAGGCCCCGAGTTGCCCGTGGTGTGGTCTCGACAGGCTCGACCGACGGTGGCGCTAGAGCGGCGAGACCGCCGTGATCGACGACAGCGGCAGCGTGCGCTCGATGTCGGCGCGACGGTCGCGGGCGCGCAGCCGGCCCCCCGCGATCGAGGCGGGTTCGAGCTGGTACTCGACGTCGGATCCATCGGGCAGCCGCACCGACACGGTCACGGCCGCCTTCGCGCGCACCGCGAGCTCGAGCTGTCGGGCCAGCCACGCGACACCGGTCTCCTCGGGCTCGCCTGCCGACACGGCCCGCACCCGCTGCACGAGCACCGCGACCGGGTCGCTGGCGACCGCGGCCGATCCGCTGGCGCGGCGGGCGCGGCGCACGGCGACCACGGCACCGGATGCGTCCTCGGCCACGACCGGGTACCGGGCGTCGGCGAGGGTCCAGTAGAGCAGCGTCGCGTCGAACCGGGTCACCACGCGGTGCGCCCCGGCCCGCGCGAGCCCGAGCGGAGTCAGGTTGGGGTCGACGACGAGCTGCCCGAGCAGCGCCTCGTCGTCCGAGCGCACGTACGCGGCGGCGCCGTCGGAGTCGGCCGCTCCCGCGTCGAGCGACCCGACCCGCAGCGTGCCGAAGCGCCCGGCCGGGTCAGCGACACCTGCGTCAGGAACGCGCGGATGCCTTCCGCCGTCTCGCCCGCCGTGAGAGCGCGCGTGAGGCTCGCAGCGGTGACGCGATAGCTCGACGCGAGCCCGCGCGCCTCGATCTCGGCGAGTCCGCGCAGTCGACGGTCGACGTCGGCGGCCAGCGGTCCGGGAGCGATGATCGACAGGTCGTGCTGCACGTACACGCTCTCGACCTCGGCCGGGAAGAGCGCGCCCATCGCCGTGCCGGCGCCCTCCGCCCCGCTCTCGAGCAGCGCCGCCCCAGGAGTCGACGGCGTCGAGGAGCCGGTGATGCCGAGCAGCTCGGCCTCGCGGGCGGCCTGGCGGGTGCGGTCGACGATCCAGTCGCCGCCGGCGGGGTAGCGCCAGGCGAGGTAGTCGAGGAGTCCGTCGCCCCAGACGGCGTGCGCCCGCTGACGCAGCAGCTGCTGCAGCTCGTCCGGCAGGGCGTCCAGCCAGCCGCGGGCGAGGGCCGTCCACCTCCCGACGCGCGGGGATGCGAGCCAGGCTGCCGCGGCATCCGTCGTCGTCCAGTCGCCGGCGTCGTCGGCGAGGCCGGCGCGCTGGGCGATGTCGAGGTAGATCTCGACCTGGTCGGGCTCGATCTCGGCGGAGGCAGCGAGGCGGCGCGCGTCGGGCAGCGCGAGGCCACCGCGGGCGAGCCGGCGGGCCGGGTCCTCGCCGATCACGAGCAGCAGTTCGGTGACGGCGGCGACGGTGGCGAAGGCGCGCTCGCCGGCTCCGCGGTCGACGAAGCGCGCATCCGACTCGCTGACCGGGGCGAGGGCGGGCGGGGGAGGGGCGTCGCTCAGCGCGGCGGCGGTCGGCAGGCCGAACGACGGCCAGGCGCGCAGCTGCTCGGTCACCGCATCCCAGGGGGCGTAGCGGCCGGACTCCTCGGCGAGCAGCCCGAGCGCGACGGCGACCGAGGCACGGCGCGTGAACTCCGCCGCGTCGATGTCGAGGCGCTCGGCCAGCTGGGCGGCGGTCGGGGCGCCGGTGGTGGAGGCGAGCTCGCCCGCGGTGGCGAGCAGGGCGAGGGCTCCGCGGTCGAGGCGCTGCAGCGCGGCCTGCACCGAGGTGCGGTCGAGCAGGGCCTCGGCCAGATCGAAGAAGTCGCGGATGCCCGACTCGCGCACCGCGCGCGCCGTCACCAGCCGCGTCAGCTCGGCATCGTCGAGCGCCCGCAGGCGGCCGGCGAGCGCGAGTGCCGAGCCGCTAGTCGCCACCATCGCGGGCGATCCGGCGCTGACCGATGAGACGCAGCACGAAGAAGGCGATGAGCAGGCCCGCGGTGACCGGCAAGCCGATCAGCGGCAGCACCTGCGCGAGCGGCCACACGCCGCCCGAGAAGTCGCGCACGCCCGCCAGGCTGCCGAGGATCACGGCGACGATCGCGACCACGGACAGCCCGCCGATGCTCGCGACCATGAACGCGATCACGCGTTCGGTACGATTGAGGGGTACCGGGGTGTTCTCTGCCACAGCATCAGGATACGGCCAGGCGACTGGCCCGCCGCCCGGCAAGGTGTCGTGAGGCACTGGTGCCACCAGGCACAGGTTGCGACAGACACAGACGAGAGAGGTCGGGCATGCCCACCGGCAAGGTCAAGTTCTACGACGACGACAAAGGCTTCGGCTTCATCGCATCCGACGATGGCACCGAGGTGTTCCTCCACGCGTCGGCTCTTCCCGCAGGCGCAGTGGTGCGCGCGGGCAGCCGCCTCGAGTTCGGCATCGCCGACGGCAAGAAGGGCGCGCAGGCGCTGTCGGTGCGCGTGCTCGACACCCCGCCGAGCCTCAGCAAGCTCAACCGGCGTTCGGCCGACGACATGGCGATCGTGGTGGAAGACCTCGTGAAGCTGCTCGACAGCATCGGATCGGGCCTCCGCCGCGGACGCTACCCCGACAAGTCGCACGGCTCCAAGATCGCGGCGGTGCTCCGCAAGGTCGCCGACGACCTCGATGCCTGAGTCGGATCGCGAGTCGAGCGCCCGAGCCGCGCTCGCCGAGATCACGCCCACCGGCACGGTGGGCGAGCTGCTCGAGCAGGTCGTCGAGGACGACGGAGTGGTCACGCTGCGGTTCGCCGCCACGATGGCCGGGTACCCCGGCTGGCGGTGGACGGTCAGCCTCGCCGAGCTTCCGGGCGAGGCTCCGTCGGTGCTCGAGACCGAGCTGATGCCCGGCGAGGGTGCGCTGATCGCGCCCGACTGGGTGCCGTGGGCCGACCGTCTCGAGGACTGGCGCGCGGCTCAGCTCGCGACGGCAGAGTCCGTCGAGGAGCTGCTCGAGGACGACGAGGAGCTCGACCCCGACGGTCTCGATGAGGATGACGACGAGGACGACCTCGAGGAGCTCGACGAGGACGACCTCGGAGTGCTGCGCCGCGGGGGCGGTCGCGACGGGATCGAGATCGACTTCCTGGACGACTCAGACGTGGAGTCGGACGACTCAGGACTGCTTGCGGTGGGCGAAGACGAGCAGGACGAGCCCGAGGCCGAGTCCGATGAGGACGGTCCAGAGCCACCAGACGCCGTCGGCGGCGAGGAGCGGGCCTAGCCCGAACAGCAGTCCGCCGAGCGCGATCAGCCACAGGACCAGTCCGGCCAGGATCACCTTGCGGTCGTCGGTCTTCACCGGCTCGGGATCGGGTCGGCGCTCGGAGTCCTTCAGCCAGAGGCGCATGGGGACGAGCCTATCGACCTGCCGACCCCCGCTGATCGAGCCTGTCGAGATCGAGCCCCGAGTTACCCGTGGTGGGTCTCGACAAGCTCGACCGACGGTCGTTAGTTCGCGACCACCCAGTCGATCGCCCGCGTCAGAGCCCGCACGTCATCCGGGTCGATCGCGACGAACGTCGCCACGCGCAGCTGGTTGCGCCCCAGCTTGCGGTACGGCTCGGTGTCGACGATGCCGTTGGCCCGCAGAGTCTTCGCGACGGCCGCCGCATCCACTGCGTCGTCGAAGTCGATCGTGACGACGACCTGCGAGCGGTGCGACGGCTCGACCACGAACGGGGTCGCGTACGACGACGCGGCCGCCCAGTCGTAGAGCACGCCCGACGATTCGCGCGTGCGCGCATCCGCCCAGGCGAGCCCGCCCTGCCCGTTCATCCAGTCGAGCTGCGCCTCCATGAGCAGCAGCGTCGACAGCGCCGGGGTGTTGAGGGTCTGCTCGAGCCGCGAGTTGTCGACGGCGTTCTTGAGGCTCAGGAACTCGGGGATCCACCGGTCCGACGCGGCGATCCGCTCGATCCGCTCGATGGCCGCGGGGGAGACCAGTGCGAACCACAGGCCGCCGTCGCTGGCGAAGTTCTTCTGCGGCGCGAAGTAATAGACATCCGTCTCGCCGGCGTCGAAGTCGATGCCGCCGGCGGCGCTGGTCGCGTCGATGACGGTGAGCGCGCCCGCGTCGCCGTGCACCCGCTTCACGGGCGCCATGACGCCGGTCGAGGTCTCGTTATGCGGCCAGGCGTACACGTCGACGCCCTCGATCACCTCGACCTCGCTGCGCGAGCCGCCGGGCGCGGCGATCACGCGCGGCGCCTGGAGGAACGGCGCGGATGCGGAGCCCGCGAACTTCGCGCCGAACTCGCCGAAGGTGAGGTGCTCGCTGCGGTTCTCGATGAGCGAGAACGCGGCGGCATCCCAGAACGCGGTCGAGCCGCCGTTGCCGAGGAGGATCTCGTAGCCGTCCGGCGCGCGGAACAGCTCACTGAGCCCTGCGCGCACGCGGCCGACCAGCTGCTTGACCGGAGCCTGCCTGTGGGAGGTGCCCAGCACATCCGCGTGGGCCGCCAGATGGGCGAGCTGCTCGGGACGCACCTTGGAGGGGCCGCATCCGAATCGTCCGTCGACGGGCAGCAGGTCACTCGGCATCTGAGGGGTGGGCATGCGTCGATTCTAGGGTTCGGCCGCAGTCGCCCCGACGGCGCGTGACGCCCCGCGACGGTAGGCTGGGGCCGACTTGTGACGCCTGCCCCCGCGCGCTCCGCGGCCGGGCCTGCGCGATCTTGAAGGGACACCACTGTGACCGACCTCGTCGATACGACAGAGATGTACCTCCGCACCATCCTCGATCTGGAGGAGGAGGGCATCGTCCCTCTGCGGGCCCGCATCTCGGAGCGAATCGGCCACTCCGGTCCGACCGTCTCGCAGACCATCGGCCGCATGGAGCGCGACGACCTCGTCGTCGTCGAGGGCGACCGGCACCTCGCACTGACCGAGCACGGTCGCACCCGCGCGCTGCACGTGATGCGCAAGCACCGCCTCGCCGAGCGGCTGCTCGCCGACGTGATCGGCCTCGACTGGGCGTACGTCCACGAGGAGGCATGCCGCTGGGAGCATGTGATGAGCGAGCAGGTGGAGCGCCGCCTGCTCGAGCTGCTCGACCACCCGACGGAGTCGCCGTACGGCAACCCGATCCCCGCTCTCGACGAGCTGGGGGATGCGCCGGCCGGGCGGTTCCTCGAGGGTGTCGTCAACATCGTCGACCGGGTCGCCGGTCAGTCGGGTCCCGTGACGGGGATCATCCGCCGCCTGGGCGAGCCCGTGCAGTTCGAGCCCGAGCTGCTGTCGCAGCTGTGGCAGGCCGGGGTGGTGCCGGGCGCTGAGGCGACCCTGTCATCCGCCGGGTCGTACGTGCTGGTGCAGGTCGCGGGCAAGGGCGACGGGCTCGAGCTGCCCGTCGAGGTCGCCGTGCACGTGTACGTCGGGGTCTGACGCCACACTTCTCCACCCCACGTAACGGCTTCCTGGGAATCACAGGGGACCGCCCGGTCTAGGTGACAAAACGGTAACGGGACCATAGAGTTGCCGAGTCCCCACGCCACCCCGCGGCGTAGGGCCGCGGCTCAGGGCTCCTCGTTCACCCATCCTCTGCGCCGCGACGTGACATACGACACGGATGGGATCGCTTCCCCCAGGCGATCGAGGTGCAGGAGATTCCCTTTGGTTTTTGCCACTCCCGGCCGCAAGGCCAGCTCCACCGAAACCCGCAGGCGACCCGCCTTCGTGAACCTGGCCATCATGGCCGTCGCGGTGCCGGCTCTGTTCTGCACGGTCGCGCTTCCCGCCTACGCGTACCAGTCGCCGCAGACCGCCGACACCGAGACCGAGGCCACGCGCCAGGCCGGTGCGCAGACGGTCGATGTGGATGCCGCGGTCGCCGCCGCCGACACGTCGCGTGAGACCTACGGTGCCGTCTCGGCCGCCGAGATGAACCGCGTGGCCGTGACCGTCGCGATCCGCTCGTACAGCGGGCCCTCCGCCTCAGACTTCCTGGCCAACCCGCCGTACCCGAACTTCGACATGAACCAGGTGACGGTCGTCGCTCAGCAGTACGTCGGCGTTCCCTACGTGTCGGGCGGCTCGAACCCGTCGGGCTTCGACTGCTCGGGCTTCACCGCGTTCGTCTACGCACAGTTCGGCATCGCGCTGCCACACTCGGCCTCGCGTCAGAGCGCGAACGGCACCCCGATCGCGCCCGCCGACGCCCTGCCGGGTGACCTGGTCTTCATGGATGGCGGCGGTCACGTGGGCATCTACCTCGGCGGCAACCTGATGGTCGACGCGGGAACTCCGCGCACCGGTGTCTCGGTGCGCGAGATCTACAACCCGAACCACTGGTTCGTCCGCTACGGAATCTGACGCGACACCGGTGGTTGAGTAGCGCCGCGCGCAGCGCGACGCGTGTCGAAACCGCCCCCCGCTGAGCTGGCTGAGGAGCGCCGCCGAAGGCGACGCGTCTCGAAGCCCCCCACGCCTCCGCCCCTGCGCAGCAACTCGTCACACTGAGTTACACCCCTGTTATCCGAATCCGGGTTAGCCTGGCCTTCTCGGAGTTCACGGATTCAGGAGAGCCCATGCGCAGGTCGAGCAGCATCCCCACCACGGATGCGCGCGCGATCTTCCGCATACGGCGCAGCATTCAGCCGGTCGTGCACTGTCTCGCACCGGGCAAGTAAGGCGCTGTCGTTCGCGATAGCGCCTTTTCTGTCTGCTCCTCCTGCATCCCGCGAACACCGGGGCTTCGAAAGCCCGCAAGCCGTGCGGGCTTCTTCGAGAGGAGACCCGTTGCGCACCCTGGTACTCAATGCCGGCTACGAGCCGCTGGCTGTCGTGTCGTTCAAGCGGGCCCTCGTGCTCGTGCTGGAGGGGAAGGCGTCGCTGCTTGCCAGCGATGAGGACCATCCCGTGCTGAGCGCGTCGGGGGAGTGGGAGCGACCGTCGGTCATCCTGCTGCGCCGCTACGTGCGCATCCCGAACGGCCGCGCAGTGCCGGTCTCGCGCCGCGGCGTGCTGCGTCGTGACAACCAGCGCTGCGCCTACTGCTCGGCGTCGGCGACGACGATCGACCACGTCATCCCGCGGTCGCGCGGCGGTGCGGACTCGTGGGAGAACCTGGTCGCCTGCTGCCTGAAGTGCAACAACGTGAAGGGCGACAAGACCCCGCAGGAGATGGGCTGGAGTCTGCGCGTCTCGCCGCGAGCTCCGCACGGCACAGCGTGGCTGGTGCGCGGTGTCGAGCGGACCGAGCCGCGCTGGGACGAGTTCTTGGCGCCGGCTGCATAGGGTGCGCCCGTGACGATGGAGTGGCGCCTCCCGTTGGTGCAGCCTGTCCCGGTGCCGCGGCGTGAGTTGCGCGTCCGTGAGTCGGAGCCCCCGCGCGACACGCACCCGTCGCGGGCCATGCGTTCCGAGCGCCTGACCGCGGCGCAGCGCCAGTGGGCGGCCCCCTCCGCCATCCGCGACTAGACGGTGGTTGAGTAGCACGCGAAGCGTGCGTGTCGAAACCACCCTGCAGATTCAGGTATTGCCTGCATACCCTGGTTCTATGCCGGCCCGCCCCAACGACGACGCCCCGTAGCCGCCGCCCGCTACCTCGTCGACAAGGTGGCCCGCGAGCGAGGCGAGCAGACCCCCACCGAGGCCGAAGCCGAGCGCGCCCCGCAGCGCTCCCGAACGACCGCGCCCACCCCATCCGACCGCGCCCTCTACGTGGAGACCCAGATCGATCAGGCGATCCGCCGCGGCGACTTCGACGACCTTCCCGGCGCCGGCAAGCCCCTGCCCGGACTCGGCGGCGTGCACGACCCCGACTGGTGGATCCGCGCCAAGATCGAGCGCGAGCGCCTCACCGGTCTCGGCCCGGCCGCGATCTCGCTGCGGGTCGAGAACGCGGCGCTTCTCGAGACTCTGGACGCGATGTTCCACGAGCGCGACGTGCGCGCCCACCTCGACGACTTCAACCTGCGCATCATCGAGGCCCGCCGCCAGCTGCAGGGCGGCCCGCCCGTCGTGACGCCGACGCGAGACGTGGATGCGGAGGTCGCGGCGTGGAAGGAGCGTCGCGCCGAGCGCGCGGCGGCCGCGACCGCTGAGCGATCCGCCGCCGAGCCCGAGCGCCGGACCCGCTGGCTGAGGAGCGCCGCGAAGCGACGCGTCTCGAAGTCGCCCCGCGAGTAGCTCCCCCTAACTCGGCTCGGTCAGCCTGGCTGGTGCACCTGTACGGCACTGCTCAAGGTGACCCCGTTCGATTCGAGGTACAGCTGACCTTCGACGACTGACACCGACAGTGAATTGCGCCGCTCGAGCGTCGCAACCACGGCATCCACGAAACCGGCGTCGAAGCACTGCAGCGTGATCTGCTCCAGCTGATAGATCTTCTTGCCGTCCCAGGCGGCCATCACCTTCTGCGGATCGCGGTGCGTGTAGACAGTCGTTCGGTCGGCGAGCTTGCTGGCTTGATGGAGTCGAGCCGCGTCGGGTGCGCCCACCTCGATCCAGGTGGTCAGCCGGCCGGTGGCGTCCCGCACGAGCACCGCCGGCTCGTCGGTCGACGAGATGCCTTCGCTGAAGGAGATCCCCTCGACGTATTCGAGGCAGTAGGCGAGCACGCGAGTCGCCATGTAGGCGTCGGTCTCGGAGGGGTGGCGAGCAACACGCAGGGCGAGATCCTCGTAGATCCCACGATCGACGTCGGCCAGCTGCACCGCGAAGTTGTACATCACTGCGCCGGCCGCCACAGCGCGAGCCTATGCCGTCACGGGGTGTCGCTCGTGCGTGTCCGGTCTGGTGCACACAGAGGGAATGTCTGCGCGGGCCTGGCGGGATTCGGATACGATGAAGCAAATGTAGCTATAGCTAAATTCAGTCAGGAAGAGTCACATGGCAAGCACGATCAAGTCGACAAGAATCGCCGCGGGGATGAGCGTCAACGAACTTGCTCGCCGTCTTGACGTGACGCCGAGCGCGGTCTCTCAACTAGAACGCTCGGAGCTCGAGGGCACGATCAAAATCAACTCGTTGCGAGAGGCGCTTGCCGCCCTAGGCGCCAACCTTCGGATCACCTCAGGGGCCGAGACTCGCATGTCGAGATACGCGCCCTACCGGGTGGCCGAGTCGATGGCGGAATCTCTGCTCACCAGCCGCGATGCGACGTTCGCTCTGCGGCTGCTCACCCACGCGACGAAAGAGCTGACCGACAACGCGAACGAGATGGACCCGTCCGAGATCGCACTGGCCCCGACACCTCTTCCCGACAAGGGCTGGGACACACTGATGCGTGCCGAGTACGCGCGGGCGATTCCTGCTGGTAAGCGTCCCGCGTGGACTCACACAGAGCGGCTTGCCGAGCCGTGGTTCGTTTCCGAGTTCCCGATTCTTCGCGAACGGGCGAAGACGACGACACCCTCCCACCTCCGGCGGCTCAACATCTTCATCGATGAGCGAAGCCTCGCGCGCGCATAATGGCGACCCATGAGCACGAGATGGATCCCGCAGAGGTGCGGCAACTTCTTGACGAGCTTCGTCGACGTCTGCTCGCTGCGGGCGTAGACGCGCAGATATACGTCATCGGCGGTTCCGCGATGGCGCTGAACTTTCCCGACGATCTAGACACGCGCCTCACTCAGGACATTGACGCGGTGATCCGTCCGACGGTCAAAGTGCGTCGCATCGTCGACGCGATGGCGACCGAGTTTGGGCTCTCGCCGACATGGCTCAATTCGAACGGCGCCTCGTTCGTTCCGCCGCGGTCAGCGCCACCAGCGACCATGGGAGTGGAGATCGCCGTGGCCACTGTCCGCGAGTTGATCGCGATGAAATTGGCGGCCTCACGTGAACAGGACCTTCACGATCTGGGAATTCTGGCGCGCCATGCGGGTATCACGAGCCCCGACGAACTGGTCGATATCGCTTACGCCGCCTATGGCGAGGACTCGGTTGTCTTGAACGAGACGCGCAGCGATTACGCGATCATGGCGAAGCAGGCGCTCGATCGAGAACGACGTCGGCACAAGGGCCACTGACGCGGTCCTCGAACTTGCCAGCACGGACCGCCTCACCAACAGGCGAGTGTTCGAACCGGCGATCTACAGGTCCGGTCAGGATGTCTGAGCGCACCATCCCATCACCGCACGATGTGCGGCATGGCGGTTTCCAAGACTCCCTCCGGTCGGTGGCGTGTGCGCGTGACCTCCGGGGGCGTGGAAGTCGCCAGCAAGACTTTTGATCTCAAGCGGGACGCCGTGGACTGGGAGACAGCGCAGCGACGAGCTCTCGATATGGGCGAATTTGTCAGCCGGTCTGCTGGGCGTGAGCCTGTCGCGAGCGCCTGGGATCGGTGGCAACAGGGTCGCGCAAACTCAAAGTCGGGGACGACGCTCAAGACCGACCGAGCGGCGTTTCGGTTGCTCCCGGCGTCGATTCGCAACTGCCCCGTGCCAGCTGTGCAGACGGCCGCGTTCGAGCGCCTCTACAACCAGTTGCTGGGGCAGCTGACACGAGCCTCGGTACTGCGATATCGCAACAGCTATCGCGCGTTCTTCTCATGGGCGGGCCGTCAGGGGATAACGTATCGAAACCCGGCGAGCACGGCCCACGTACCAGCCGGCCGCGCAGACATCCCGACGACAGAAGCGCGGCCCTTCACCCCGGACGAGATGTGGGCGGTGTATCGATCGCTGGTCGCTGAGGCGGGTGAGCCCGCGCGAACTTCGCCCTGGTGCTCGGTCTCACCGGACTTCGTCCTGGCGAACTGGTCGCGATGAGAGTGCGCGACGTGCAGCGTATTCCCGCGCCGGCCTTCAGGGTGACCCGATCCAAGACGGAAGATGAGCCGTTGCGGCACGCCACGAAGGGCGGCCAAGGAAGGACCGTTCCACTGGTGGCTGAGGCGTGGGCGGTCATTGAGCCGATACTCACTGACCGCGGACCGGACGATCTCCTCTTTCCGGGCACGCGCGGAGCATTCATGGCCGTCGACTATTGGCGCACCGTGGTTCGGTGGAAGGAGCATGCCATGGGCAGACGCGTCTATGACCTTCGGCACACCTACGCCACGGCGTGCCTCTTGGACGGCGTCAACTTACTCACGCTGCAGAAGTGGATGGGTCATGCGTCGATCTCCACGACCGAAAAGTACCTGCATCTGATCGGCAGTGACGTGGACGAAATGGCGCTCGCGCGAATGAATGCGTCAGCTGCTGCGCGGCGGTCCGGTGGACCCTGAAGGTTGGAGAGTCGAGGACTCATGCCCGCGCCGGTAAACTCGGCGGGTCAGCCTCTGTAGCTCAATGGAAGAGCAGTTCCGTCCTAAGGAAATGGTTGGGGGTTCGAATCCCTCCAGGGGCACCGATCCTGTCAACGAAGCCAGGTCAATCGTTTGTTGCTTCTTCCGGCGGTTCTGGGGCAATCATCAAGAAGCCATCAACGGGCTAGTGCACACAAGCGTGCACACAAGCGTGAGCCTTGGCCTACGTCGAGGTCGAAGGCTACACTCGCGCCATGTCGCATGATCAGCAGGGACGATTCATAGGTGGCCTCATGGCTGTCGTCATCGGGGGATTTGCACTGGCGGTGTCGTTGGTCAGCATCGATGGATCCGCAAACGCGGCCGAAGCGATTGGCGCGCTCATCGGAGGAGTAATTGTTGCCGGCGGCATCTACCTGCTGATCCGCTATCTTCAGGTGCGCAGCGTCGGGCGCCCTGAGTAACTGCACAGCAGCTCCGTCCGTCAACCCGCGTCCGTCCTCTGTTGGATGACACGCCCGCTACAGTTCACGACTGCCCCAGCCGCGTTGAGAAGAAGCCTCTCGACGATCAGCACACCGCGGCGCGGATATGCAATCGTGTACGGGAGCCAAGACGTGTCGCGGACTTCGGACGAAAGACTCCATGAGAGGCGACCTAACTGGGAGGCGTCCGGTCCCATCGCCCACCAATACTTGACGCCGTCGAATCGAATCGGAAGGCGGTCTCCTACGCGTACGCCGCTTATCTGAGACGACACCGTAGATCTCACCAGGATTGACACTGGCGGCGTTCCTGCTGCCCACTGGTCGGCGACTCGGCGGGGCTCCTCGCCGATGAAATAGTCGCCGTTGTTGTGTGTTCTACTGCGGTACGCAAAATGGCCGACAGGACGTTCCATGAGCAGACAGTAACGGGTGAGTTCGGCTGTCAGAGGCGGTCAGCTAGCATCTGTCCTGCAGACGGCCGGCTGCTCCATCACCACGGGAGCATCATGGGCACGAGCAAGCGGTACGCGCGCGTTGTCGACGCGCAGATGAACGCCCGCATCCTTGAACGCACCATCGGCGGCGCACGCCCACTTGGCCTCAGCGACGAGGAGCTCGAGCTCGAACGCGAACCGATCACCCGCACGCCCATCCCGCGCCCCGTCACCGTCTGGCTGCGCTACCCGAACGGGCCCGTCAAGGTCGAGGCCGAAGCGGTCGCTTGGACCGAGCACGCTGTCGCGGTCCAATGGACGACCTCGGGCGGCGATCAGCACCGCGCCTGGCTGTGGGCTGGCGCCGTGCGGGGTCGATAGCCGCGTAGGGTCAGCGACAGGCCGGTTGGTTCCCGGCCAAGTCGACGGCGAGCGCGCCTGGTCCCGCTCGTCGTCGGCGCTCATCGCAGTGGACCACTTCGCGAGGCGACGAGCACCGCACCCGGGTATAAGCGGGGCCGTTCGGAGAAGGTGAGCGCAAGAAGAAGCCCCGCGCCCTCAGAAGAGGAACGCGGGGCGTCGAGTTCAGGATCTAGCGATGCGACGGCGGGACGGTCGTCTGCTGCGAGATCGTTGATCCCGACTGACTCGAGCCGTAGACGGCACCTGACGGCACCGGCACAGCGGCGGTCGTGATGGTGGACTGAGCCTGACTGACCATGGGGGTCTCCTCTTCTGGGATATTTCCTTGAGCCTGCAGCGCCTGAATGAGCGGGAACACCTGCTCGGACGGAATCCGTACTCGCGCTGCAACTCGAGCCTCTAGAACTGGGGCGCCAGGCACTGGCACGCCGTCAGGACCGATGGGTGGGTGCGGAGGTTGTTTTGTGGCCAGGAAGTCCAGGACAAAGGTGTTCGGTGTGTGCCAGATGCTAGCGAAATCAGCGAAGACGCCGACCTCCTCGGACGGCAGCAGCTGCATCATCATCTGCAGCTCCTGGGGCTCCTGAGGTGCATTCTGTGGATCGTCGGTCATGATTCTCCTTCTGAGGTTGCCACAGGTTATCGACACCCTCACAGGTGGTCAACGCCGAATAGCGCCCCCAGCGTTCCGACCCGAAGGTCGGGCGCTGGGGGCGCTTCTCTGTGCTGCTCTGTTCAGTAAGCGGTGATGACGACGACGATGCCCGGAGCACCGTTGCCGCCCGCTCCGGACGCGAAGCCCGATGCTCCTGCTCCTCCGCCGCCTCCCCCGGTCCCGTAGATCCCTCCTGCTCCCCCGGCCGTGCCTGCAGCTGAGGCGGAGGACGGACCGCCTGCGCCGCCGGCACCGACCTGGGGGAGTCCTGCTGGGCGAGAGGTGCCGGCTGCACCGTTGGTCGCCGCGGTGTCCGGCACCTGGGTCGAGATGCCGCCAGAGCCGGGCGTCAGAACCGCATTGGCCGTGCTGAGTCCACCACCGCCGCCGCCGCCGGGCGCCCCCTGCTGAGCCTGCGAGGCTCCCGAGGCGTTGGCAGCACCCGTCGATCCCGCGGACCCGCCTCCGCCGGGGAGCTGCCCGACGCCTGCACCGCCGGCAGAGCCTGCTCCTGTCGTGCCGCCACCACCAGCACCGCCGCCTGACGCCTGCAGGTATGTGCCGAATGAGGACGCACCGCCTGCCGAGCCGCCGTTGCCGTTGCTCGGATCAGACGCTGCCGCGCTTCCGCCGAGCCCCTGCGATCCGACAGCGACCGCGACCGTGGATGGCAGCACGGATGCGGGGAAGGTGGTCTCCGAAAAGCCGCCACCGCCACCGCCACCGCCGCCTCCGCGGGCCGTCGCAGCTGCACCTCGACGACCCGAGCCGCCACCTCCTCCGCCGCCGATGCACACGACGTACACCGACGTCGCAGCCGCGGGCTTCGTCCACGTGCCGGCCGCGGTGAAGATCTGCACGTCCGTTGTCCCGCCGAGTGACCATGCCGTGAGCGTCGCCTGCATCGCGGCGAGCGCGGGCGCGTAGGTCTGCTCGTTCGTGCCGGCGTAGGGGCGGTGCACCGGATAGTCGTCTTGCCCGAACGCGTTGCCGTGGGTGAGCGGGTTGCCAGCGTCGTCGTTGCCAATGATCGACCAGAACGCCGCGGCCGCGATGTCCGGGTTCGACATGATCGCGGTGTGCCACGCTGCAACGTCGGATCGGGTCCACGGGTACTCGCCGACGATCATGACCTTGCCGGCCGCCTTCGCGTTGGCGGCGTCGACGGGAAGCTGAGCCAGGGCCGAGCTCGAGGCGTAGCCCGCGAGCGTCGATGCGAACGCGACGGCCGGGTAGCTGCCGCCCTGCTCCTGCGGGTAGTAGTGCGGCGACAGGATGTCGACGGCGGCTGCAGTGCGTCCCGGCATCTGCAGGGTCGACACCCGGTCGGCACCGGACCCGTCAGCGACGAGCTTGTTCGGCGCGATCGACTTGATGTACGAAGCGATGTCCTGCGTCCACTCGTCGGTGCCAAGCTGAGAGGCGTAATACATCTCGTTGCCGAGCTCGACTATGGCGATCGTCGGATCGTCTTTGTACGCCAGCAAGGTGTAGGGGTTGACGTGGTTCAGCCACGCGGCAATGTACTCCTTGAACAGCGCACGGATCCGCAACCCTGCGGCCGTGTTAGCGAAGAAGATCCGCTCGTCGTTGGAGTCCTTCACCGTGCCATTGACGTCGACGATCCCCGACGGGTTCTGCTGGTAAGCCCAGTGGACGAAATTCCACTTGCCGCCGTGATAGTAGTTCCAGTTGTCGGTGAGCGGCGTCATCAAATAGATGCCGTTCCGCTTCGCCTCGGCCACGGTCCAGTCGGCCCGGTCAAGGTTCGCGTCGACGAACACACCAGGTGCGGTCTCGAAGGAGAACGGGAAGCCCGCCGACATGCCCACCGTGTGCGCGCGGATGATCCCCACGCCCATCTCCCGCGCACCCCTCACCGCGTCGCTTACGACCTTGCGGGAGGGGAACGCGCCGGCCGGTGTTCCGCCGTTGTCGTCCACGCCGGTCCAGTACATATTCGTCGCGCCAAAGCGGCGCGTGATCCCGTTGACCTGCAGCTGGTTGCCCAACTTCGTGAGCCGCGGTGTGTTCTGCGCGTTGGCGTCGACGTACCCCTTCGTGGGTACCTCGTCGAGAGCTGTCGGTCGGGCACCTCGGCTCTTGGTCGCCATCAGCCCACCACGACGACGCGGTACTGCCCGGCCGTCGGCGCGACCGCGAAACCCAGGGTGACGACGTTGACAGAGGTGAGAGTGACGTCGGTCTCGATCTCGTAACCGGTGGAGACCTCGTACACCTTCACGACGACGTCGAGCGTGCCGAGGCCGTGGGTGATCGCCGGCGTGGTGCTTCCGGTCGGCACGTTGGCCGCATACCGCTTGGCCAGGCCGGAGTACGCCGGATCGATCTTGAGGCCGGAGGAGCTGACCAGGAGTCCGGCACCGTCGAGCTTGATCGAGAACGCCGAGCCGGACAGCTGCAGACCGCCGTTCGTGTCTGCCGTGTAGGAGACGCCTGCCCCGCCGAGGCGCGTGAACGCCAGTGGGGTGGTGCCGACCGTGATAACGCCATCGGTCGTGAGGATGAAGACGGCGTCACCGTTGGTCGTACCCTCCTCGACAGGGATCGCCGCCGCCGCGGTGACCTCTACCGAGTCGTCGAAGTCGGTGGCGCGAGTCCATGAGCCGGCAGCGACGATGTAGATGCCGCGGTCAGCTCCCGTGGTCTGGTCCTTCGCCAGCACGCGGTTGCCCGCGACGAGTGCTACGCCGTCGACGGTCTGCGTTCCCGAAAGAACCAGGTTTCCGGTGGATGCGGCGCGGACGGAGTTCTTCCAGTCGAGGCCGCGAATGAACGCCTGTACCTGCTGCAGGGTCACGGCGTCGGTGGGCGAGCTTGCGTCGCCCAGGTTGATAAGTCGCTGGTTGGCGAGGTCGATGCCGTTGGAGAACTTCTTGGACATGGGTGGTGCTCCTTTACGAGATGACGGCCGAGCCGGCGGTGGGGGTAGCGAATGTGATCGAGACGGCGGTGGTCGAGACGACAACGTCGGCTTCGATCTCTTCGCCGGAGGAGAGGTACACGGCGACTCGCGGGAGGCGCCCCAGGGTGTGGCCAATCACCCACGTCGCCAACGGGATCGATTGCTGGTGCACCAGGGGCGGAGTGCCACCCGCAGCGGCAAACTCACGAATATCCTCAAGCGCTTCTTCTAGAGACGGCTCGTACTCGATTGGGAGGAGCCACGTCGGGTCGACCGAATGATCCCGCACGAGATCCGCAAGGGTGATCGTCGACACTGGCGGCACTCGAACTGTCCAGACCAGCCCTGAGACACCCCACCCTGACGGCCTGATCTGAAGTGCGTTGCCCGCCGGCGACGCGGGCGTTTCGAACGTCCCTCCCGCTGCAGGGATGCGCACCTTGACTGGCACCGCCGTCACCACAGGCACCCCCAGCTGGAGGTGCACCGGTGACAGCGTGAGCGAGCCGTCGACGGCCTCACCGACTACATCAGATGCAACAACGATGACAGTGACCATCAGACCCTCCCTGCTTAGAACATTTCAGGGCCCCGCGCGGGTTATGAGGCGAGCGCGAGGCCCTGACTGGGTGGGTGCTGCTCACGGTAGGGTGGTGATGATCCCGGAGACGCGGGCGTCGATCATCGGCTTGTTCGGCACGACGCCGATGCCGATCGCGGCGAACGCGGCGAAAATCACGCCGAGCCACGCGTCACCCGACACGGTGCCCCATCCGAGCGCAGGACCGAGTGCGAGAACCAGTGCCTGGCCGCCTGCAAGGGCGAACGCGGTGATGACCTTCACGCTCGTGCCTGCGAGGAGGAACACCGGAATGAGTCCGATGACTCCGATGATGATGCCGACCCACTCCGCGGGCACGATGACCTCGTCGGAGTTGGCCGTGCGGAAGATCGCGAGTGCGGTCAGCGCGATGTAGACGATCGCCTTCGCGACCTCTGCGGGGGACTTCGGGATCAGGGTGATGTTGGCGTTGGGATTGGACATGCTGGCCTCCTAGACCGTTGTGCAGGTGTACTGCGGGGCGGATGGATCGAACGGGTCGGTGCGGTTGCACGTGTAATCGGTGAGCAGGTATGTGAAGGTCCACGAGACGGGCGGTTGACCGTCTGCGCCGGGCGTGCCTGAGGCACCCGGTGCGCCGTCGGCACCGGCCGCGCCTGGTGCACCATCGGATCCGGCCTCACCGGACGCTCCGGGGCTGCCCGGCTGACCGTCTTGGCCGTCGTCGCCGGCGCATCCGTCACGGACCGCGCAGTACGCACGGATGGACTCCGCGATCTCTGCAGCGGTTGGAGGGCGACCAGGTGACCCCGGTGTGCCCTCGATGATCTGCTGGATGATCTCTGGCGCCGGCGTCGTCGTCGTGCAGTCCGCGGCCGCGTCGCAGTCGTCGGCGAGCGCCGCGTACGAGTCGAGCAGGTCGATCAGCTGACCGTCCTTCTCGTCGATCGTTGCGTTCTGCTCGACGACTACCCGCGACAGCGTCTCGGCCCGCTGCTGCAGGAACGTGATGAGCGTCCCCACCGAAAGCACCAGCAAGACGCTGAGGCCGACGAACACCCAGAACGACGCCGGGCGGCGACTCCGCGTTGTCTCCGGCTCAGTCACGGGTTCACCCCCGCGTTCACTGCGGCCTGGATGATGCTGAAGCCGAGCCCGATCGCGCTGAGCAGGATGGCTGCGAGAATCATGTACTTCCGGTTCTCCTGGCGGTCCTCCACCAGTTGGAAGCGGTCGGCCAGAGCCTGCCGCTCGGTCTTCTCCTCGAGGTCGCCCTTCTCGCGTGCTGACCGCTCCTCGAGGTCCGCCTTGATGCGGTTCTCGACCTCGAGTGCCAGAGCCCGCTCGAGCCGCTCGATGAGCCTGTTCGAGTTGTCCTGACCCTCTCGCGTGGCCATCTCGGATCTGACCTGCGCGAGCTGTTTGCCGAGGGCTTCGAGACGTTCGTCGAACCGGGCGATCGCGACGGTTGGGTCTTCGGAGGTCATGGCGTCCCTTCGTGATTCGAGTCAGGCGGCGAGACGAGCAACCTGCAGGTCGATGACCGACTTCGGGACCGCGGCGAAGTCGCCGGCGAGGACCTTGTCGACCTCGGCGGCGATCTCCGCCGGAGTCGCTCCGGCCTTCACCGAGATGGCAGACAAGGCGCCAAGGATCTTCTCTGTGTCGTCCTCGTTCGCGGCGTCGATGAGCGCCTGCAGCTTGGCGTAGTCGATCTGCGCAGCCTGGACGTTGGCGGGCGGGTTGATCTGCACGAGGTAGCCGCGAACGATCTCGATCTCGCCGGGGAGCATGGGGTCGCCGTCGTTGTTGTCGCGCACCCGGAACAGGAGGGAGCGGTGGTACGGCGACTGGATGCCGGTCATGAGGCCGGTGATGAGCGAGCAGACGAAGCTGCCGCCGGTGCCAACGATGGGGATCACGGAGTACATGGGGCGTGCCTTTCGGGTTGTGTTGTCTAGGGGCGTGGTGCCGTCGCCGGCCGGGGCGCTGCTCGACGGGAGCGCGGTAAGGATCGGCATCGGGTCGACGAACTTGCCGCCGACGCGGACGCCGTGGTGATTATGGACGCCCGTCGCAGTGCCGGTGCGGCCCTGCAGACCTAGCGGGGTGCCGCGCTCAATGCGCTGCCCCTTGGCGACACGGAGGGATCCGGCGACATGGTGCAGGTCCCGGTGCTCCCGTCCGTCGTCGCCGTTCCAGCGGACCTCGTAGCCAGCCCCGCCGTTGTAGCCAGCGAAGACGACAGTGCCGCCGGTGACGGCGTGATTGACGGTGTAGCCGTAACTGTCGATGCCCTCGTGGAACGCCGACATCCCAGGTGTTATGACCTTCCGGGGTCCGAACGGCGACGATATCGCGGGGCGGGTGCTGGAACCGTTCGGCCAGAAGCTCACGAGCTCACCCCCCTCACGAAGTCGGCCACCCGCTGCGCTTCCGCGGGGTCGTACGGCAGCACCGGCAGGATCTCCCCGTCGGTGTCGACTCGGACCACGTCGTAGTCGGCGGCGGTCGTGGTCGGGTACCAGACCTCGAACGGCTGCTCGACTTCGAGGTTCGATGCGAAAGTGCGGATCGCCTCGAGGGCATAAGCGTTCGCGCGGTCGGAGCCGACGATCTGGTCGGGGAATACGATGTCGAGGCGCGGGAGCCTGCCCCCGGTCACAGGAGACCCCATGCCTGCACGCGGCCGGTCGCCGCGCCGCCAAACGTCCAGCCGATTCCGTCGAAGGCGTCAGTCACGTCGTGCCGGCCGGGTCCAAAGGCCTTGATCGCGGAGGCTCCGGTTATGTACGAATCCGTCTCGAAAGCCAGCTTCGTCGGGAGGCTCGCCACCATCGGGTTCGTCACACGGCAGGTCACGGTGTGCTCAACGGCTGCCTGCGGGATCGGCGCGTAAGAGGTCGCATTCGCTGCGATGTCGCGAGACCAGGCAGCCGCGTCCTGACCCCACGAACGCTGCGTCGTGTACTTCGCCGCATTGTTCGATACGCCGCCCTTACGGAGCACGAAGCCGCCTCCGCCGCCTGGCATCGTGAAGACGTCCACAATCACTAGGTATGCCAGGAAGTCGGAGGTGAACAAGCCCTCCAAGTTGAAAGCCGTCGCGCCAGCGAAGTTCGCGTCGCCGTTGCTGTCGATCGTGAACCCAGTCCCAGTGCCGGTGAAGCCGGTTGGGACCATCTTGAATTGCCCGGCCCCCCAGGGCCGCCAGCTGGTTCCCACCCCGGCCGCGCGACGGACCCAACGTTCGGTCGCTACCCGTGACAGCCAGCCAGCGGCCGGTGCCGTGAGCGCGAGATCACGAGCTGCGACAGTTGCGAACTCTGCAGTCCCGTGCATAGTCCAGGCCGAGCCTGTGTACCGGAAGAAGGCACCGGGCACGTTCTCGGCAACCGCCGTGTAGTGGGCAGCCGGCGGGGTGGACCCCAAAAGCGCAGATGCAGTCGCGAACCTGCGCGGAACCAAGGTCGCGTAGTAGTTCGACACTGCTGTCGGGTCCACCGCGATATCTGGGAACCCTGAGTCAAGGAATCCGGGCTGACCCCAGTCTCCGGTTGCATCTACGGCCATGGTGACTCCTATGCCTGGTAGGTGATGTCGAGCGCGCCCGACAGACCGTCGGCCGCGGTGCCGCGGAAGATGTTGTACCCGCCGTGGTTGAAGCCGATACCGCCGCCCGCGATGATGGCGGCGATGAGTCCCACGGGAATGTCGACCCATCCCGACGTGGCGTTCAGCGGGGAGGCGCTCAGGACGGATAGTGCCCCGCCCGGCTTCGTCGCGGCCCCGTGGTAGCCCAGGTTCGGCTTGTTGCCTTGCACCTGTCGCGGGTTGAGGTAGATCCGTGAGGCGAGAATCGCGGCGTTGTCGGGAATGGTGTCGGCAACCTTGGATCCGTAGAACCAAGCGCCGATGTTCGAGTCGGACGCATAGACGTCGTTGGTGAACCAGGAGGAGCCTCGTGACCCCGAGTCGATGGCCGTGAACGGTGGCGGGTGGAACAGCTGCGGCCCCGAAACGGGATTGGTGCCAGATCCTGGCGCCGTGGCCAGCGCCGACGCCCTCCCCATGATGCGGCCCCCGTCAGCCGACCACGTGATGTCAACATCATCGCCGACCGTTGGGGTGTAGCTGCTGAGATACGCGATCGTATAGCTCTTGAGCCATGCCGTGACCGTCGCGAGTGGTGCTGCTACGGCCGTGATCTTGCCAGTGGACGGCAGCGGTGAGGCCGGACCTGAGACGACCCATTCGCCGTCTCGCAGTTCCATCTGGACCGCGTGCCCTGATGGCGGCAGCTGGAGGCCGACGAAGGACAGCACGACCGAGGTGACACCGACATTGACGCGCACCTTGCTACCAACACGCTCAATGAAGACAGCCAGTTTTCCCCGCGGAGCTGTCGCGGCGAGCGCCTCGGCGAGCAGAAGACCGGGGGAGGCACTCATGACAGGACGTCCACTTCCACTGTCATGGCCATCGAAGCGCCGTACCGGATGCTGACGATCTGTCCGACGATGAGCGATCCGCTGTTTCGCTCGACCTCGATGACGTCGCCTGTCTCAACGAGCGGGTTGATGACACAGGTCACTGTGATCCGACGCATCGTGGTGGAGGAGAGCTGCTCGAGCACGAGGGCGACCTCGATGTCCGCCGCCTCCTGCGTTCGGATGGCCGGGTTGGAGTGGTAGAAGGTGTTTTCGGCGTACTCGCCCTCAGGGCCAAGTTCCCCTGATGCCACAGCGACGGCGTAGATCGGCTGCCGGTCCTCGGTCTCGAACTCTCCGACAACGACGTTCACGACGTCGCTCGAATCAAGCCCCTCGGAGTCGCCGATGATGGTACCGAACTCTCCGAGTTCTAGGCGGGCGACGACGGTTCCGGCCGTGTAGGGCCACACTGACAGGGCGCCGTCGGGGGTGGTGTACTCGGTGCCGCCGAGAATCTCCGCGATCGCGCGGACAGCCTGTAGCCGACCGCCCTTCACTGCCTTGTAGACCATGTCGGTGGGGAGTACGGCGTCGGCGAGGGATGGGTGCCTGATTACCTGCATTCCGGAAATGCGAGCGAGCTCGGACCACGCCGATGTCGTTTGCGGGTTCTCCTCGCTGCGGAAGCCGCGACGCTCCACGGTGCTGAGCCGGTCGTGCAGAGTCAGTTCGACTACGGAAGCGGTGACGATCTGTTGTACTCCAAAGTCGGCAAACTCATCTCGTGCAGATGGTGTCTCCGCGATGCGGAAGTGCCCGATTTGGATCGTCTCGCGGAAGCTGTCTCCGGATGAGATCTCCATCAGGATGTTGAGCTCGCTGCCGAATGGTGCCAAGTCGTCGGTTATCTGGGTCGGCGACATCGAGACGCCGAAGTCCGTGACAGTCACGGCCGTCATGGTGCCGGCCGATTTCAGGTTGGATTCGCGGTCCCACCGCAGGTCCCACTCGGCGGCGTCGAGGTCTTTGATTCGACGTTCCGCACCCCGGAACGCGTCGACAACCAGGACAGCGTTGAACGACCCAGCTCGAAGGAGCTCAACAAGCCGGTCACTGTGAGGTCTCACGCCGTGCCTGCGAGATCGTAACGACGATTGGCTGCAAGGCGGGTGGCGTTGTCTGCGTTCAGGGCGGCCCGTGTGGCGTAGTACGCGTTGAGATCGGCGCGCGTAAGTACTGGAATGACAAGCGCAGGTGCTGGTGGGGACACTTCGTCACCCTCAATCGCGAACGCGATGCTCGTGCCGCCGGTCGCGTAGGTGAGGTCAATTTCGCGCGGATCCATCACTGAGGCGAACAGCGGTCGCGGGAGGCGGACCCTGTCGTTGGCGCCGACGCGGAAGCAGAGAACCGGCACCGTTGTCCGTCGGTAGTCGCCGACCAGGGCGGCGAACTTGTCGGCGTCTTCGATCGTGTCAACGACCACATCAAGCGTGACGCCGCGAAGACCCTGCCGTTCGCCCGCGACAACGACCGCCACCCGACGGCGCGACGGGTAAAACACATTTCCCGACACCGGGCGGGACAGGTCTCGCGCAGCGGTCGCGCGGAACTCCACCCGCATCGAGGTCGATGGGTCGAGCGGGTTGTGTACCCACATGTCGGGAACGTCGAGCGTGACAGGGGCCGACTGATCGGTCTCACCAAGGGAGTTCCCCGCTGAGTCCAGCATTTCGGCGCTGTAGGTAATCGGGATCCCGAAAGGCGCTTCGAAGTCGAGGCGCGCGGTCTGGTCGGTTACCGGGATATCGATAGACCCGCGCACACGGTAGTCACGGCCGTCGCCGTACCGGTGGAACGCTCGGATCGATCGAGTCAGCGGGTGCAATGACGCGAACACCACTTCTGCGCGCGGGCAAGGCGCCGCGTCAAGACGGGGCACGACGGTGGGGGCATACGCCATCAGCCGGACCTCCTCTTGCTCGTGCCCATCTGCCCAGTCAGCGCCGTCTCGCGATTGCTGGCGACAATGCGCGCATCCATCAGTCCGATGAGTCCGTCGCCGAGGTCCAGCTGGCCTGTCAGTCTCATTCCGTCGAGCGAGAGGGAGGGCGCGGTTGCGACCGCTGGCGCACGGCCGTTGGTGTCCCAGGCGCCAAGACGGGAGCCTGTCTCTTCCCAGATGCCAATGTTCCGTGCACGTGCCGAGGGCTTGCCTGAGATGTAGGTCTCCCAGCCCGTTTCGGGCTCCGCGAACTTATGGATGCCACCTGCGCGGCCGGCATAGATCCCGGACGCGAACCCACCAGACGCGAAGGCCCTGTACTGGATCAAGTTCCCATCGGCCGACGTGAGGGGCTTGTTGGCGTATGTTCCGACCCCGATGCGGATGCCCTGGTTGCGTGCGATGAAGTCGTTGAACTTCTTCTGCGCGGCGTCGATGCCGAGCAGGTCCACCACGGTCGGGATGTTGCCCGGGATGAGACCAAGGCGGTCCGCGTAGTCCTGCGCCGCCTGCCCAGTGATTCCAAACTGAGATAGCGCGTCGACCAGAGCCGTACGACCATCGGTGATGGCCTGAGTCGCGGCTTCCTGGTTGCCCGTCTCAGTCGCGATGGCTGCTGCACGCTCCAGCGACGCCTGCGCGAGCGAGTCAAGCGCGGCCTCGTTCGCGCGCCCCGCCTCGGAGCTGACATCGAGGGTGGTCCCGTTCTGCTCGACGCTGGCGGTCAGCTCGTCGATTGCAGCCTGGAACTGGCGATTGGCGTCACGTGTGTCCAGGGTCGCCGAGCCGAAGCCGCGGATGCGGTCGGCAAGTTCGTCGATGCTCTCGCCGGTGTCTCGTGCCTGTCCCGAGAGCTGCGCGAGTGCATCGGTATTGTCCTCGACCGACTCGGTTGCGCCGTCGCCAGCGGCATCCATGTTCCGAATGGTGGCCTGCGCGGTCTCGATCGCCGCGACCTGCTCGCGGATCGTTTGCGACGCGTTGCCTGCCGCGATCGCGGTGGCCGTGCCGTTGACGTTGAAGAAGTTCTGAGCTGTATTGAGGGCGCTGATCTTGTCCTGTGCGGACTTCAGGCGGTCGCCGCCTTCGATGATGGCGTCGGTCAGCTCACGCTGACTTACGCCGGCCTTCCTGGCCGCGTCGTAGGCTCCGCTCTCGGCGAGGTTCTTCTTCAGCAGCTCGCGGGAATACTTGGTCAATGCGCCGGTCGTCTGGTCAAGAGTTCCAAGGAATTCGTCTGCAGACGCGTCCGCCTTGGCGAACTCGTTCGCCACGTATCCCAGGATGAGAGTCAAGCCGCCGAGCGCGGCCCCCCTGGCGGCAGCATTTCGGATTGTGCTGGCCGTGCTGATGCCGAAGCCCGACATTGTCGCCTTGAGCTGCGCCCACTTCGGCACGGCAGTTAGGGCTGCACCTGCCGAGAGTGCCACGGCCGCAGTCACTACCCCGAAAGCGAGTCCGACAGCCAACAGCGGCTCGGGCAAACTCCCAACGTTGTCGACGAGGAATGTGGCGGTCTGCGTCATGTCCCGCAGGATCTCGTTCGCGCCCGACCCGGACTTGATGAAGGTTGTGTCGATCGAGCCGCTGAGCTTCTCGATGTCCCCGGAGAGGTTGTCGAGGCGGTCGGCGGCGACCTGTGCGGCGTAACCGGCGTCGTTGGTCTGGTCGACGTACTTCTGGATGCCGTCGGCACCCTGCTCGTAGAGCACGGACGCGGCACGCACGGCGTCGGATCCGAAGATGGTTGCGAGCGCGGAGTTCCGCTCCTCGTCTGTCTTGTCCTTTAGGGCCTTCTGCAGCACCCCGGCGAAGTTGGCTGCGCCGATGAACGCACCCGATGCGTCGTAGGCAGAGATCCCGAGGTCGTCCATCGCCCGTTGCGCTTCGCCCGACTGCGGGGTGAGGCGCTGCAGGGCCGACTTCAGCGAGGTTCCCGCGTCCGAACCGATGAGGCCCGCGTCGGCGAACGCCGCCAGTACTCCAGTCGTCTCTTCGATCGACAGCCCGGTCTGCTTCGCGACCAATGCGGACTGGTTGAGGGCCTGCGCCAGATCCTCGACGTCGCCCGCGGCCTTGCCTGCGCCAGCGGCCAGGAGGTCGGCGACATGCGGCAGGTCTCGCCCGGCGAGGTTGAATTGCTTCATCGTGATCGCGGCGATCTCCGCGGCACGTGCGACGTCGAGGTTGCCGGAGGCGGCGATGTCGAGCGCCGCATCGAGTCCGCCGGAGAGGATCTGGGCGGTGCTGAGACCGTTCTTCCCGAGCTCCTCGATCGCGTTCGCTGCCTCGACCGCCGAGTACACGGTGCGGCCACCGGCCTCAAGCGCGGCATCGCGCAGCAAGTTCATGTTCGACGCGGTTTCTTGCGTGACCGCTTGAACCTGCGACATCGCCTTGTCGAACGCGGTGAACTTCACCACAGCGGCAGCGACACCAGCCGCAGCTGCAACGCCTATGCCGAGGGCTGCGCGGCCGAGGACCTCGAAGCCCTCCCGCTTCTGCGATAGCTTCTCCGCCTCGGAGCCCAGCAAACGCGTCTTTTGCGCAGCTGACTCCATACCAGCGATGTATCCGGACGCCTGGAGGACGATGGAGACCTTGACGGTGCGATCAGCCACGCTGGCCTCCGTCCCGGTTCAGTTACGTGCTCGCCTGACGCTCCACACGGCGTGCGCGGAAGTGTCGGGACGACAGGTAGTTGTCGCCTGACCAGTGCGCTTGCTTGCGTTCGGTCTCGATGGCGTACTCGGCCCAGTCGCGGATCACATCGACGGTGTAGGTGTGTGTGCCGTCGGGGTTGTCGGGGTCGGCGAGAGTGGACATCGTCTCGTCGAGCGGCATCCCGTGAGGACCGAGGCGGGACTCGTACACCTCAAGAGCGGTGACCATCTCGCGCTGCTCGGGCGAGAACTCTGCTTCACGCCGAACTACGGTCCGCGCGAGGCGTCCGTCGTCGTCGTACTGGTGCTCCTCGACTGCGGTTGGTTCCCATCCCCACAGGCGACGGGGGGCGATGCCGAGGGAGCGCGCTACTCGGAGGTCTCGGAGGAGGCGGGGGTCTTCTCCGAGTTGCCGAACAAAAAATCGACGCCCGTCCGCCCGGCAGACCTGTTGACCGACATGGTCGCGTCCGCGATGCGGTCATGCTCGCCGTCGGTGAGCCGCCTCGTCAGCTTGGCCCAGTCGCTGTCCGAGATTGGGTGCACGGTATCCGGGTCGTTCGCGTCGACGAGGGCGACAGTGAGTCGAGCGAGGGCGAGGAAGAACGTCTGCGAGTTGAACGTCTCCTGCTTGCCCTTCCTGGGCGGGTGAGCGGCCAGGGTCTCGTTGTAGCTGTCGAACGGGACGCCGGTGATGCGGAGACGGATCGTCTTCGCACGCATCTGGTCCTCGATGGCCTCGACCTCAGCGAGGTGCCTGGCGACCTCGTCCTCGAGCGTCACGTCGCCCTTCACGCTGAGCCGTTCGTCGGCGGTTTCTCGCCGCTTGGCGTCGACGGATCGGCGGCGCGCGTCCGCGAGGGCGGACATGGCTGCGTCGCGGCGGCGGGACAGCTTTGCGTCGAGGCAGATGGGGACGTCCTCAAAGTCGAACGTCGCTTCGTCGAGCAGTGCACTGAGTGCGGTCATGATGCCTTCTTCCACGTTGGCCCACGTGGCGATGTTGAGCCTCCGGCCGCCGCACGTGGAACGGCGGCCGGAGGGTCTGGATCAGCCCGTGACGATCGTCTTGAAGCGCTGCACCTGGCCGGTGACGAACGCCTTTTGGTCGATGCGATCGACCGCGTTGGACTCGCCGGGCATGACGCGCTGGACGCCGGCCTTGATCGGCCAGGCTTCGTACTTGTCGCCCACGGCCCACGGCTGCTCCGAGTCCTTCTGGAGACGGAGCACGAGGATGCCGGTGGTGCCCTTCGGCAGGGTGATGCGCGCGACATCGTCGCCGACTACGGCGAGGTTGTAGACGTACCGGATGGCGAGCGAGTTGCTTTCGCGTCCCGGCTGCTCGAAGTCCTGCGGGGCGCACAGGCGCGCGTCGGTGATCGTCTGCTCGTCACCAGACGGCTGCCAGCCGTCTCCGGTGATGTAGCAGCCGATGTCCGTTCCCGCGGTGATCTCGCTTAGCTTGATCGCGGCGGGGTTCACGGCGGTCGGGATGAACCGCAGAGTGCGGCTACCGTCGACCGGCACGGATGCGGGGATGCTCAGAACCATGGGTTCCTCCTGTTTCGGTCCACGTAGTTGTCAGGGTGAAGGGTCGTCAGCTGGCGCTGGCGGTCGGGCTGGCGCCCTCGTCCGTCGGCTTGGCGACGGAAGCGGTTGATGAGTCTGTCGACTCCGATGCGGTGGTCTTCTTCGGCGCGGCCGCTCGAGGCTTCGGCGCGGGCTTCGCACTGGCAGCCTCCGCTGCCTTCTTCTCGGCCTGCAGGTCGACGTAGTGCAGCGGGCGCCGAGGCGACGAGACCGGCGGCCACCGGTCGTCGTCAAGGGGCGTGTGCTTCTCCTCGTCGAGCGCCTGGATGTGCACGTCGTACTCGTGCTTGGTCGTGTTGTCCTTGACTCGGATGAAGTCGTTGTCAGCCATGATCCTCGATTCAGGGGGTAGCGGTTCGGTTGGGCGTCGACGTGTAGCTGAAGGTGTCTGCGTAGAACCACAGCTGCGGGTCCTTGAAATCGGGATCCCGCTGCACGGGCTGGGACGCTGTGAGCCGGATCGGCCAGCAACTGCGTCCCGTGACTGCTGGTCGTACGCCGAGGACCTGGGCAGCGAATCGGTCGGCCACCCAGCGCGCCTGCTCGGGTGACTGACCCACGCTGTGCACGACGAACGTGGGTGAAATCTGAATCTGGTGCGCGTCAAGCCGCTCAGACCCGCGGAGTCCGTTGCTCGCCCAGACGCTGGCATACTTCGCGGGCCGGTCGATAACCTCGCCCTCGTAGACGATGTCGGACAGCGCTGGCGCCAGACGTGCGAGCCCGAGAAACGCGACGACGTGCAACTCGAGCAGGTTCGTGGGCGACTCAGGCATCAGCGGCGGCCTCGAATCACGGACGATGCGGCGGCGGTGAGCGACCCGCCGCGCGCGAGGTCGGCGAGGGAATCAGTGATCGCCAGATCGACCCCCCGCTCGAGGTCGGCCTGATTCTCTTCCAAGGCGGCGTGCCCCAGCCCCATCGGCGGGTTATTGACGGACCCGTACTCGATCAAGTTGCCGAGGGCGCCCTGGTTGCGTTCCTTGTCAGGACCGATCTCTGCCTGGATGACCGAGGAGCCGAACCCTCTGAAGACTTCGACGTCGTACGTGATCGAATACGGGAATGCTGGGGCATGTGCCAGACCGGTCGCCTTTTCACGCCACGTGTCCCGGATGTCATGCGCGTTCTTGTCGACCGCAGCTCGGAGGTACCGCCCGGCTGTGACGGGAGCGTTACCGAGATCGACCGCGAGGCGGTCAATCTCCGTGGCGTCGACAAACGTGCCGGTCACGTGAGCACCTCCACTGGCAGACGCCGAGCCACCGCGTAGGTCTTCCCGTCGAGGCCCGCGATGCGCATCCGCAGCCCAACCAGCGCGACATCGTCGGACTCATCAATAACCGCAACGTCGTCCACCGCCACACCTTCGCTGCCAATTACCGGGAGCTTCAACTGGGGCCGCTGTTCCGTGAACTGCTGGGCCTGACCATCGATTTCCCGCGGCTGCGCATCTTGGAAACGGAACTCGCAGATGTCGGCGTAGACCTCGACATCACTAAAGGTGTAGTCGCCGGTCTCGGGATCGAATATTTTCGGGCCGGGCCGGGTGATCGTGCAGCGCGAGGTGTACCCCTGCTGCTCGAATTCGCGCCCACGAGCCGTCACGGACTCGCGGCTCATGACGGCACGATCGTGAACGCGGTACTGCGCCGTCGTCGCTTGAGACGAAGACGATCGAGTTCGTCTGTGGTCACGTACAGGGCGCCAGCGCTGAGTGTTTTGTCTCGCTCGTACCGGTACCCGTCTGACTCTTCCTTCAGGTACCCCTCGGGGTTGATGAGCAGACGGCGGACCATCGTCGCCACTGTCCGAATGTACGTGCGCTCCCACCGCGCATTGAGCGGTATCGGCGCTCCCTCTACGCCAACCTCTTCGAGGTCCGCTTCAAGAATGTCCTGAGCATCCTCGATGAGCGTTGGAGCGATTCCGTCTTCGGACGGGGTGAGCGGCCGCCAACGCGAAGCGATGTCGCTTACGTCGACGGCCACCCACCCGGTCATCAGGAGGCCTTCGCCTCGTGATCAGTGACCAGCGTCACGATGTCGGCCTTCTTGGCGTCATCGGGCACCGAAATGCCGATCTGCAGCGCGTAGGCCTTCCACTGCTCCGTGCCCGATCCAGGACCGGCAACGGGCGGCTTGCCGGTCTTGCTGCCCGCGCCGTCGGTCTGCGGGCCGGCAGGGGCGGGCGGCTCGGTCTGGGCCGGAGGTCCGGTGACGGTCGACGGGTTGTCGGCGTCGTCATCGTCCTGCCAGATACCGGGCGCGGTGACCTGGTCGGCGTACTTCTTCGGCAGCTTGTCACCGGGACCGAAGGCGTGGGCGGTGCCGTCCTCGTCGTAGACGTGGACGGTCGTGTTCAGCCGGGCCACGGCTACTTCACCGTCGCGATCATCAGACGACGCGGAGCGGCGAGGATCGGCATTGCCGTCGCGTCCGCGAACGTGAATTCGCGGTACGGCGGACCGATCTTCTCGACGACACCGATGATGCCGGGTGCGTCGCGGAACGCGAACTCCACCTGCGACGCGTTCACCAGCTCGAGAGCTGTGGCGGTGAGTCCCCACTGGGTGTAGCCGAGGTCGCCGAGGTTCTCCGGGGTGAACAGCACGAGGCTGTCGGAGATCGTCGACACGATGGTCCCGTCGACGTCGACCTGCTTGATCGGCGCGACGGTGATCGACGGCAAACCCTCAGTGGCGAGGATGCCGTTGATCTCGTCAAGGGTCACGGAGGTGCGACCTGCGGCGGCACCGACGACGGCGTTGATGATCTGCACGTTCTTCTGCAGCAGCCGCACGACCGGCAGTGCCATCCGGATCTGGCCCGGCATCACACCGTTCGTGGCGTAGTACACGTCCGACCAGGAGCGCAGGTTGTCCAGCGCCGGCGCGGCAGTGTTCGACCAGAGTGTGGCGGCCGTCACCTTGTGGGTGTTCGGGACGCCGAAGTCGGCCTCGCCCTGGAAACCGTTCTCGTTGATCGTCAGCTTGCCGTCAGCGAGTACATCTCCCCAGGCCTGCTCGAGGCGGTTGTACATCTTGGCGACGAGGATCTCCGCGTCATCGTAGATCGCCGACGACAGCAGGGACCGGTTGGTGCCCTGTGTGCGGGCGAACTCCTCCTGCAGCCGCTCGTACTCGCCCTTGTTCAGCGAGTCCGAGAGAGGCAGCAGGCTGACGGAGCTCTGCGACGCACCATCACGCGATGACACGTGGATGCGGCCGTCAAACGACCGGAACCGAGCGGTCCGGTTCGTCTTGTTGAGTTCGGCGAAGTCGACCTTGTTCGTTGCCGTGGTGCGGGCAGGGAACAGCGGGACGAGCACGTTGTCGGCGGGGACCGGAACGCGGCGCATGAAGACGGTCAGGTCGACCGGGCTTACGGGAGCATCAAAGTAGATCATGGTTCAGGGCTCCTTTACGCGCCGAAGTCGATGAGCTTGAGGTCGGTCTTGGCGGCGGCGTCGAGCGCCCCGGTGACACCGGTGAAAGGCAGCTTCGTGTCGTCCACGAACCCGTGCTTCAGCTGTGCACCGCCAACCTTCGTCGAACCTGTACCGATGCTCAGCGAGCTGAACAGCAGACCGGTTGCCGTCTGGCGCCCGTCGGACGCGGTGTCGTCGTACGGGCCGTACAGGCCAGTCGCGGTCACCTTGCCGAGAACGCAGCCCGACGGGACGTACCCGTTCGGGTAATGGGTCGCGGCGACGAACTTCGACACGTCGAGAGTGACGCTGGGCGTTGTCCCCGGCTCTGTGCCGTGGGGGCTGAGAAGCCAGTCACGCTTCTCGACCTGGAAGTCGGTCTTCTTGACCGAAATATCCGTGGTCATGTGGATGTCCCTCCTAAGGGGTTACTGCTTATCGGAACCGAAACGGCGATCCGCTTCGGACTTGCCATCCGCACCTGCCTGCGCGCCGCCACCGCCCTGCCCCTGGCCGGGGTCGTACCCGGCCGTCCGCAGGGACTGCTTGTATGTGGTGGCGTCGGCTTCCAACTCCTCCGGCGTGCTGCCGATCAGGCGAGGCGCATGAGCGAGAGGAATGCCGACTTTCGCCGCCGCCTCGTAACGCTGAACCTTGCCCGTCAGCTCACCGACAGTCGCGGTGGACTGCGAGGACGCTGCCTCAGCCGTCTGCGCACGCTGCTCGGCGGCCGTGAGCTTGCTGGTGAGCTGAGCCTCCGTGGCCCCTTGCGAGGTCTTGATGGTGTTCAGCTCGGCCGTGGCTCCGAAGAGGGCGTCAAGGTCGGCCTCCTTCACTCGGCCGTACCGTGCGACTACGTCGGCCAGATCTAGTCCCTTCAGCGCTTCGAACGGCTTCTCAGCTCGTGCGACGCGCTCCTGGATGATCCGGTCGAGGTCCGCCTGAGTAGCGGGCGGTACATATCCGCCGCCACCACCACCGCTATTGTCTTCGGGCATCAGGAACCGAAGTCCCATCAGATCGAGTCGTGTGCGGAAGGTGGGCCCGTAGACACGGGGTGTGCAGGGTGATGCGAATCCAGACATGGGGTCTGTGCCTTTCGTTCCGTAAGCCCGTCGGCGTGACCACGCGGATCGCGGCGTGTACGCGCTTCCACCTGACGGTGGGAAGTCAGATCATGCCCAGCAGCCGCGCGAGATCGCGCACTTGCTGAGGCTGGTTGCCGAGGTCGGCTAGCTGCTTCCGATACATCCGCTCCGCCAGTGCGAAGTCGGCTTCGGTCAGGGGACGCCCACTTGTGGAGAACGGGTTGCGGCTCTCGAGGACGGTTTGACGCATCGAGTGGGCGTCGTAGAGTCGCCGCTCGGCCGCGGTCATCGTGTATCTGTTCAGACGATCGCGGATACCGGACACTCGCGCGTCGAAAACGGAGGTCGATGCAGCTACGCGTGTCCCGCCACGGCCAAACTGGCCGAACCCTTCCCGGAACCCCACGACGTTGCCGCCAGGAACTTGCGGACCCGTGATGTACCCGTTCTCTGTCATCAACCGAATCGCATTGGTGCGGGTTCCCGCAGTGCGGTAGATGTCATCGATCGTGACTCGGGTTGGGGTCCCGTAGAGGCGCCCAGCTCGGGCGGTGCCCAATCCGCGCGCCTGCAAATTCACGACCCGGTAGATGTCGGCTCCGTCGCGGATAGCGCGAGCCTCGATCTTGCCGAACTCCTTCTCTTGCTGCTCGGGAGTCAAGGCGTGGAACGCTTGATAGGGATCGGTCGTGAAGTCTCCGGCGATGTTTTCGGACGCCGGGATGTGCCGGCAGTCGCATCGAGGGTGACGAAGGAACCCCTCGTTCCAGCGGAACCATTTCCCCGCCAGGATGATGCATCTCTTGCATGACGGCGGGTTCAGCATCCGGACGTACCCGCCGATGTGTGGTCGTGCACCAATTGCTGCGCTGATGCCTTCACGGTTTGCGTCCGCGACAGTTGTCAGCACCGTCATCGTGAGCTGCCGACCCCCGCGAGCCAACGCCTCCGAGGTCGAGACTCCATCCGCAACGGCCGCTTTCGCGGTCGTCATAGCTCCATACAGCAGGGTCGCCAACGGTCGGCCGTCGGCCGCAGTTCCCGCGACGGAGGCAGGGATGACGTCACCGGCGGGTAAATCGACCTGCTGAGTGTCGTAAAGCAGCTCGGGGACGTAGCCGAGTCCTGTGCGTGCTGCGGCCGTCTGCGCCGCGATCAGGAGATCGAGGAGAACTGACTCTATGCGTCGCCAGCCGGCGTCGAAGTCGTCGTCTACCTGCCGCCAGATCCGACCCGCCGTCGATGCTGTGACCGCTGCGATCCTCTGCTGCGTCTTGTAATGAGCAAGGGCAGGTTCAGGCGTTGCCGTTACCACCCGCGGCCTCCAACGTGCGCATCGCCGCGGTGATCTGCGGGTCGACCTGCTCATCCATCCGAAGCATGCGGTCCCGCGCCGCGGCGGAGTAGCCAAGGTCCTCACGGGCCTGCAACACGGGGAGCAGCGACCTGCCGCTCCCGTCCTTGACCGCGACCATCTTCACTACGGCGTCAGCCTTCTGCGCGATCGTCGGGGTCGATGGGTCACGCCAGAGCGTCTCTATCTGACGCATCTCCCGCGTCTTCGGGTACCCCATCGTCAGGAGAACGAGAGCCTGAACCTGCTCCCACTGCGACGCGAGGGCGGTCTGCATCCGCTCCACACGCTTCACCAGCTGCACCTCAGAGGATCGGATAGCGTCCGCCGATGCAGGGTTGTCGCCCGTAAACGTGAGGTAATGCGGGGGTAGCGCGAGAATTTGCGCGGCGAGTTGCATCAGCAACTTCACCGTGTTGTGGAACACGATCAGGTCCGCTTCGTCGAACTGGCCCATCTTGACGTCTTTGTTGGACGAGGCCCAGATGCGGCCCGCGATCAGCTCCCACGTCTTCAACGCATTCCCGGCGTCATCGGTGAAGTCGTCTTCCGTCAGTCCCACAGCCCAGCGCCTGGGCATGGCGTGGAACTCGCCCGAGACCATCATGTCGGTGAGCATTTTGTTGATCGCATCGACGAGGGGGATGATGCCTTGGAATACGCTCCTGCCGAGACTTCGGTCAGGCCGACCGGGGACGTTTCGGGCGAGGGTTCGTTGCTGATTTGCGAACGGCACCAAGCGGCAGAGCCCGAAGTCGTTCGATTCGGCGCTGTCGTAAACCCAGGACCCGGATCTTTCGAACCAGGTCGTGCGCCCGCCTGGGGTGTACACGCTGGCCCAGTTGACGTCGTCCAACGCTGTCCAGGACTTCAGCCCGAACGCCACGTTCTTCGTGCGTGGGTCGTTTTCGTGGATGCACTGAAATGCCGACTCGGGGGTGATCAGGGGAGAGTCGCCTTCGTCCGTACCCTCCCCGACTAGGGCGTAGGCGCGCCCGAGGCCGAGAGTCTAAAACTGCACCTGCTGCGACAACACAGCGCCGTTGTTCTCCTGGAAGATCGACCACAGCTCGTCGTCCGACGAGTCTCTGCCCGCGAACCTGAACGCTTCGATGTCTAGGCGGTTGTCGTACGCCTCCACCGCGAACCGCGGAAGGTCGAAGACCATTTCCTTAATGCGTCCGTCGAGCTCGTTCTTCAGAACCGGGGACAAGAACTCAAGTGGCTGCTCTGCTTCCAAATACGCGTCGGTCAGAGCAAGGTTCCGCCGCTCCATCTCCAGCTTGTTCAGGAGCCTGTCGCGGGCTGTATCGAGATCAACCAAGGTGACCTCCTAGCCGCGGTACACGCGCATTTTCGCGCGAGGTTTTGGGGGCGTCCATCCAGCAGCGAGGGCGTCGCGGGCGGCGGTGTGGGCGAGTATCTTCGCCATCGCGATATCGATCTTCTGCGGTTCGCTTGGCTTGCCCAGGATGAACTTCTGACCGGGTTTCCCGAGCCGCTTTGCGTTGCCGATGTGCGTCGCCGCGGTCGGATCTCCGTCGTGGTGTATCCGGCCCTCACGGAGGTCGTTTTCGAACCGGACGATCTCGGCGTGCATCGCGTTGATGCGGTTCGTCTCCCAGGTGACGACACGCTCTGTCCCGTGGCTGAGCGCCCAGTCCTCGATGTCGGATTCCCAGTCGTGGGGGTCGCAGTACATCCGGACAACGATGAAACGCTCGAAGATGTCGTCGATGGCGTCAGCGACCTGACCGTGCGGGATCCGGTCGTTGTTGAGCGCCGGGTTCCAGTAGGTGGGCTCCTTGTTCACTCCCCAGCGCGGGGTGAACGAGAACCCGTCCATGGTCTCGGCCTGGAGCGCGGTCCAGTCGTTGTTCAGCGACCCATCGAAGCCGAGGCAGATTGGGGTCTGTTCGGGCGGGTTAGGCAGCCACAGTTGCATTGCCATACGCGCTCTCCCACAGGCCGTCTTTCAGCCAGCTGCCGAGACCGCGGACACGCCGGTTGCCGTAGAAGCGTTCGGCCTCCGCGGGGTCGAGCAGGATGAGCTCGGATGCCTCGCCCTCGATCGAGTCGAGGTCGACCCACCAGGACCCCTCGTACACGTACCGATGGATCTTCTTTCGATCCGCCGCCACCGAGTACTTGAGGTGCTTCGGGGGCTCTCGGTAGAAGCGGAAGATGTCCTGCTTCGGTGACTCGAAGGTCTCCTGTGCGATGGACTGCTCGGCCGGGTCCCACGCGTTCGATGTCTCGATGACGCGGCCGCCCATGCCGGCGACGCCGCGGCGCATGGTGCGCGCAACCTTCGCCATTCCGTTCTGGCGGGTGTAGATCCCGGTCTCATCCTGGAACGCTGCCGTGGTCGGGTTACCGAGTCGGCTCTGCGCGTTCGAGGTGACCTTGTCGATGCGCCCGTCCTCACCTACGCGGACAAACTCTTCGCCAGGCCGCATGAGCTCGGACAGGGGGCCGTTCTTGATCATCGACGTGAGCGGGCGCCACATGTTGTCGACCTGGTCCTCGCTGGTTGCGAGCATCTGGATCAGTGGCGTCGGCCACGGCATGCCCATCGGCTCGCCAGGCTCGTACTCGTAGGTGAACCCGCACCCGCACCCGTGCTCCACGCACTGGTACGTCTCGCCGCCGGCCGCCCATCCCGCGAAGAGGTCGGGGCCAACCGCAGACTCCAGCGCCATACTCGCCGACCACGGACCCTTGCCCGTCTTCTGCGGCGCGATGACTTGCGACCGACGGAATGCGAACGCTGGGCCCTTGACCGGGTTAGCCGGCGTGTACTTCACCGACGGTTTCACCTGGCCGTGATTCAGTGTGCACCACAGCTGCCAGTCGGACATCACGTACGGCTCGCCCATGTGGAAGCCATCCGGGATCGGGCAGTGCGCCTCTATCCAGTCCGCCCAGAGGTAACCGAGCGTCGGGAAGTCGACGACGAACTCAGCTGTCGGGTCCAGCATCGGGGACCACGCGGAGTCGAGCTCGGGACGACTGCCGCGGCTTGGCAGGCTGGCCGGTCTTCGTGACCGGCGGCGCAGTATCCTCGTCGGTTGTCACTCGGTAGCCAGCCTTCAGCAACGACGGCTGCGTCAGCAGAAGCGAGTTCATCTGCTGAAGCAGCAGCGTGCGCACCGATGACGGGGCGTTGGGTGTCTCAGCCTCGACCAGCGTCTGCACGTGGATCGCTACCTCGTGCTCCATCTGCTGCTCAGCCCAGATGCGCGCCTGCGGCTTCGACCAGTAGGTCTCCCACAGCTGCTGCTGACGCGTCGACGTGTAGCTCAACGGCCACTCGGGCGATGGTCCCGTGTAGGTGCGGGGAAGCAGCTTCAGCCCAGCCTTTTCGGCCAGTTTCATCGACCGGAGCGAGCCCGGATCCTTCGCAGGACCAGACCCCACGCGTGCTCCACCTCGAGGCATGGCGCTCACCTCCGGGCGGACGTATGAACCCGCTCCAGCGGGCGACCTCAGAAACCTTTGAACCCGTCTGACCTTGAAGCCACCTCCCCGGCGGTCTTAGCCGGAAGGTGCTCAAGGGGTACACCCCCACCCCTCAGGCGACCGCGGTGAGGAGACGATCGGCCTTTCGGCTGTTGCACCCGAGGTGTGCGCAGCGCACGTTGTGCAGTGCGTGAGCGCCGCCCTTGGTGAGCGGCACCACGTGGTCCACAGTGGGTGAGTCGGGATGGAAGATGTCGACCTCGAGGCCGACCGGTCTGTTGCAGAGGTAACAGGTCCAACCATCACGCTCGAAGACTTGCGTTGCCTCGAAGACATCGACCTCGGTGCAGCCGAGGCGACGCGCCCGCCAGGCTGCGTCGTTGGCCCACGAGTACGAGCCCGTATGCCCGACGAGCAGCTTCCTGCACTCTGGAGAGCAGACGTGTCGGCGATCGTTCTTCACGCCGCGCATGACGGGTGCCCCGCAGAATGCGCACGCGTACTGATGCGGTGCGTGGCGCTCGGCCTGATGCTGCTGGTTGTAATGCGTGGAGCAGAGGCCTCTAGCTCGCACGAGGCGGTCACATGAAGCACGAGCACAGCGCTTCGACGTACTACCTTGTTGCTTCGGCATGCACTCAACCATGAGCACTTTCGCTGATCAGGTTTCGCTCAGGATTCTTGGTGCGATCGTCGGCCGGCAGCAGATCTGTTGCAGCGGTTAGCGTGCTCCGGGCCTCGATAGACGGTGCGATCGTCGTCCGCGTGTCCCAGGTCCCAGGCCTCGCCCGGCTGGATCAGCTCACCGCAACGCCAGCACGCGACTTCACTTCGGGCGACAGCCGGCGCGATCTTTGCTCGACGACGCTGGTGGTCGGGTCCATAGCCGCGCGAGGCAGCATGTCCTCGCCTCTTCTCAGCAGCACGAGTGTGTGCTGGACAGCGCCCAGTCTTCACCAGTGTTGGGCAGCCAGGCTCCGAGCAAACTCGCATTGGCACCTCGCAGGAGGATCCCCGTCACTCGACGCAGCTTGTCAGCGGTGTGTCTGCGGGTGCGGGGAAGAGTAAGCCTCGCCAGGCCCGGAGGACGGCGAGGATCTAAGCGCAGGGGACAGGACTCGAACCTGGAACCGGCGGTGTTGGAGACCGCTGCTCTACCAATTGAGCTACCCCTACAGGTCAGGCGACGGATCGGAAAGTGCGGTTGGCACGTGCGCTGATGCGCTGGTCTCGGATTCGGATCAGGCGCTTGACCAATTGCGGATCGTGCTCAAGTGCGACCGGGTTGTCGAGGATCAGATGCAGTTCCTGCACGTACCGCGCATGCGTCACGTGGAAGCGGTCGAGTACTGCCGCGTCCTTCGAGAAGGTGCCTAGGTTCTCGACCTCGCGCTCGTAGGCGAGGATCGCCAGCTCACGGTCTGTCAGGCTGCGGGCCTCGGTCATGTCCTCCATTGTGCGGACACCCGGCGACATCGAGTGGGCGAGAGGACTCGTCGCGCTGAGGCGGGTCACGCTCTCGCCCACTCGGGCTCGCGGCTCTGAGGAGTAGCCGCTGGACCAAATGCGAGAAGCCCCACCTGATGGCCAGTTGCCATGAGCGGGGCTTCGATGCTGATTCCGGGCATGCCGAACCAGCGCGAGGTCAGAGTAGCACGTGAATTACACGATTGTCATTCGCGTCACTCTAACTAGTCGGAAAGTTGCTGCCAGGCGGCTTTCTCGAACACGATCTCTAGATACTTGGCAAGCCCGGCTCCGTTGGTGACGGTGGTCTGAGGCCCGAAGGCGTAGGTCGTTCCGGAAATCATCGGCAGTGCGTCGGCGTCATCGGCCTGGATCCTGGCCTTCGACACTCCGAGCACCCAGCCGGTGATGAACCCTCCCTCGCCGATCTGCTCAGTCGTGTCGAGGAACTCGGCGATCGCGTCATCTAGTTTCTGTAGGGGGGTGATGATGTCGACCATGGTCACTGTTCCTTATCTACATCGGTGGTGAGAAGCGACGCCTGAATTGCACTGATCCTGGCAAGGACCTCCGGCGAGCGCGGTCCTTTGTGGGGGATGGGTAGTTGGGCGGTGATGAGTTCGCGGCGTGCTCGTCCTGTGGTGATTTCGAGGATGCGGCCGAGGTGGGCGGTGGATGCGCCGGCAGCGTGGAGTGCGGTGAGGTGGTCGTGGGGCACCGGTGTGTCGGCGCTGGTGGGTGCGGGACGCGTGTCGAGCGTTGGGGTGACGGCGATCTTTCGCAGGCGTGTGAGCTCGCGGCTGTTCGCGAGGGTGCGGGCTCGCTGATCCTGCAGCGCTGCCGTGAGCCGTTCTATACGCCGGTTTGCCTTGCGCAGCTGCGCCGCGGTCTCGCCAGCGCCGGACTCAAGCGCGTCAACCGCGGCACGCACGGCCTCAGCATGGTCCCTCGACGCCTGCTTCTTCACCTCCCGCAGCTCAGCACGCAGCGCATCCACCCGCGTTCTCGCATTCCGAGTCGAGGCCGTCTCTGAGGCCACACGTGACCGCAGGCGCTTCAGCTCGCCCTGATCCGGCTCGGCCTCGGCGAGCGCGGTGCTCTTCGGTTGCAGGGCCTTGGATGCGATGCGGATGATCAGCACACCGATGGTGCAGTGGAGGCGCTCGCAGATAAGGACGAGTGCCCGGTACATCGCGACGGGGAAGTCGACGTGTACGCGGACAGTGCGGATGTCGAGCTCAGGCATCGTCGTCTGCTGTCAGGTACGCGACCAACCCAGGGTTGTCGTTCAACACGTTCAGCGTCGGTGCCTCCAACATGCGGACGACACGCTCCTCCCGGTTCAGGCGATCCGGCCCGAGATGGCGCCAATCCGGGGCATCCCATCGCTGACTCGCACACCGCATGCAGCACCTCGTGCCACAGCGTCAGACGCAACTGCGACGGCGGCTGATCCGGGTTCACATAGATGCGCGCCTGCCGCGTCTGCGTATGTCCGTACGCACCCTTCGACTGGGTGTCGTTCTCAATTCGCATCCAGTCGGCCCGGTCAGCGGTGATCTGATACCAGACCTGCCCGACCTTCACTCGTTCCGGGAATGTCGCGGTCATCCGAGGCTCTGCGACCGCCTCAGGCCTTGGAAGCGGCCACGTCATGCGGCACCGACCAGGGTTGGAAAGGGAAGCACGCACCAGAACTCCTCGACCGGTCCGTCAAGACCAGTCCGGTCTGGATGCGGGTCATGCGTCATCGCGCCGTCCTCCCAGACAACCGCGTGTCGGAAGTTGCCGCGCGGGGACTTCCCAAAGGCTAGGAGGACGACTCCCATTGGCGGGTCGTCCTTCCACAGCTGAAGTGATCCCCCACGGCCCCGCACCCACAAGGCCAGCGCTTCTCGCCAGTCCTCGAACTGCACGAAATGCGGAACAGCTTCGATCGGAAGCTCATAGATCGAAGCGACAGCCGCCTGCAAGCAGTTGCCGAGCACCAGCGAACCCGCTTCGTAGGGGATGGTCTGAGTCACCGGGATCATCCGAGGCGCTCCCACTCGAACCAGTTCAGGAACTCCGACCCCAGCAGATCCCGCTCCGACAGCTCGAACGCCGACCACCCGCACTCTGACCGGTACTCGCGCAGCAGCTCCCGCATCCCCACAGCGTCGAGGCCCAGGTCGGCCATGAACACCTGCACGCTCAGCGACTCCGGCTTCAGAGTCAGCTCATCGAAGATGTCCGAGTCCGACCTGAGGTCCTGGCGCGGTAGCACCGACTCCACCGCCGTCTCGAGGACCCGCTTCGCCTCCTGGTACGACAGGCTCGTCGCCTGCGCCAGCCGCGCGGCAGCCGCGGCGACCTCCGGCGAGTCGGTCACGATGGCGCCACTTCCGCCAGGCCTGGGTGCTCGAGCTCGTAAGCAAGAGCACGGATCCCCGACTCGCCCGCCCACGTCGTGTCGCAGCACCCGCACCGTGCAAACGAACGCCCCAGACCACCCCGACCATCCGGCCGATACGTAACGGTCAGCGCGACGCTGCGCTCCTTGTCGAACCACTGCGCCGGCGTCCCGCCCGCCTGCGCATATTGCGACACCCGGCCGCCCTGCAACGCACGCTCGACACCCCGGTTCAGCACCTTTTCGAACCAGGTCATCCCGCACTCTGGGCACGCATCACGGTCCAGCTCGATCGTCGTCCCCGGCGATAGCTTCTCCTCGATCAGGAAGCAGCGAGCCTCCCATTGCTTCGCCACGGCCTTCTCGAACGCCTCGGGCACCGTGCCCCGATCCACTTCCCGCCGGAACGCGATGTACGCCTGAGACAGAGTCCGCTCCGGCCTCTCCCGAATGTCGGGGACATGAGAGCCCACCCACCGCTCGTAGAACGACTGAATCTCAGCCACCAGAGTCAGGTACTTCTCCAACGCATCCGGATCCACAGGAGTTCGCTCGTTCGCCGCCTTACCGCCGGCACCGGACCCGCCTACATTGCCGCCGATAGCGCCTCGCAGCTGTCCCAGCAGCGCATCGTGGTGGGAGTAGTGGCGCTTCGTCTCGCCCGCCAGCGACGCGGACTCCAAGTGCCGATTCGTCAGTCGATCGACAGCATCCGCCAGCCTTCGTCGGGGCGAGTTGTCTTCTTCATCATGTGGGCGGCCCATGGATGCTCCTCAGCAAGTCGTGAACATTCCAGAGTCCGATAACCCGCTGATCAGGAAGCCGCGGCGAGCGCGCCGGTTTTTCGGCGTGTCGCCTGACGGTCCTATCGTGTTTCGTCGGCGGGCGGCGCCTTGGTTGCCAGCATCCGCACCATGTCAGCGGTCTGTGCGTCACCCTTGTATGCGTCGAGGTTGCGGTGGCCAAGCGGGCTCCGGGGCCCGTCATGAAGTGCATTCGCCTCCGTCATCCGCTGCAGCTGATAGTCGATCGGCAGATCGGTCAGGGACGCGAGGTACTGCCCGATCGCGATGCCGAGAAAAGCGATGCCCTTCGCCCCGATAGCTTTGCGCAGCCGGTCGTACTGCTTGTCGTCGACGATCGTGCGGACGTCGATGTCCCTCGGCGGCTTCCCGTCCCGTGGCCCCATTGCAGTACCCACGAGATAGGTAGCCCAGCCAAACACCTCCATCAACGGGTGACATGCCGAGTCCAGTAGAAACGTCTGCCGTGGCGAGAGGGCGCTCAATATGTGCCTTCCGAGTTGTGCAATTCGCGGTGCTGCTCGCTGTCGGTCATGGCTTCGCTACGCGTGAACCGCTCGGGCGACTCCCACTCGCAACCGGGCTCCCAACATGTCGAGCCCCACGTCTCGAGCTGCTCGAAGAGATCACTCATCAATGTGTCTCCTCGGAAGTGGTTGATTCAGCGGCCCACAGGGTGCGAGCGACGTTCTCTGTGCCGCGCTCGTCGCGGGGTCGAGAGGGCGTGTCCCAGCCGCGGCGCGCAGGGCGCTCAGCGATCACCCGATAGCCGGCGGCGCGCAGGCTCGCGCCCGTCTCGCCCTCCTGCGTGTAGGTGATGAGTCGGCGGTATCCCATGCCCTTGGCGATGTCCCAGGCTGCGGCGTAGAGCATCGAGTTCGCGTTGCGCGTCCCGTCTGTGGCGCTGCGCAGGACTTCAAGGGTCGGGACCTCGCCCGCGGCGATGACGCGGCTAACGGGCCGCCCGACGATCGCGACGCCACGGAGCACGCCGTCAGCCGTGGCGACCCCGGTCGATGCTTTGTGACCGCGCGGCGGGCTGTGGTGGCGATGATGAAGGGCGACGAACTCGCACGCCTGGCGGAAGCTGACCGGCACCAGAGCGAGGCTCATGAGCTGCCCTCGGAAGTGAGCGATTTCCGGCTCTGGCAAGCAGGCTCCCAGACGCGGTGGCCCCTCGGGAAGTGCTCGCACCAGACCATCCGACCTCCGCACGCGCCAGCGCATCCGCGAGCATGGCCGATGACGCACGATGAGCCGCCGTTCATCTCGCATCCTCGGAAGTGGCCGGTTCCGGGGCCCACCCTGCAATAACCATCTGCCCGCGAAGCTCGTCGTCGCTCGCGGATCGAAAGCCTGGCGGAGATCGCGAGCACCGTACAGCGCGCGGTCGCTACCTCGTGCGTAACGCCCTGCGCCGCCATGATGCGCTGAACGGCCTCCTCGCGCTTCGCCGCCCGCTCTTCGGGCGTCACCGGTCAGCCTCGGAATCGGATTTGTGCGATTCCGGCTCATAGGTCGCCAGGAAGATGTCGGGCTTGCATGGGTAGAACTCGCCCTGCACGCCCTTGATGATGAAGTCGCCCACGGAGGCGGTCATGTCACCTTCTAGCGTGGGGATGACTCGCACGACGGGGCCTACGCCGTTCTCGGTGAGGTAGGCGTGTGCCCCACCGCCGATCCAGTCACAGAGACGCTGCGCGTCCGTGTAGGCCAGGAACGGCTCGGCCTCGATGACCACGGGACGCTTCCTCCACCTAGCCACGGTCCACCGCCTCGGAAGTGGAAGATTCACGGGTGAGGATGAAGCCGGCCGAGAGCAGCGCCTGGATAACACCGCGAGCCTCGATCAGAGCCACCTCGACGCCAGCCTCGGCTTCCTCGCGCGTCTCGGTCGGGTACTCGGCATCGAGGTTCCAGAAGTCGGTCGGCCGCAGCTCGCGGGCGATGACCTGGACGGCTTCCGTGTCGTCAGCCACGGCGCACCGCCTCGGAAGTGGGCGGTTCTGCGACTACCGAAAGTGGTTCGAGATCGTCCCACTCTTCGCTGATGCCGACGATCACAGCCTCGTCCTGGAACTGCTCCCAGACGCCAAGGTCGATGCCGAGGTCGAGAGCCTCGGAATACTCGCAGTTGCGGAGATCAATGCCGCGAGCTACGCACTCCTCGGGGTGCAGCACATAGACACGCTTTGTCAGCGAGACTGCGCGGGCCCGGTGTTCGGTCGCGTGACGCCTGGCGCCCACTATGCGCTCAATCGTGTCGGCGGGTTCGATCTGGCTCATCGGTCAGCCCCGAAGTTCTGCGGTTCCGTGTTGCTCGCCAATCGAGCGACAGCCAGTAGTCCTGCCTCGTGGCGGCGCTTCTGCGGGTCCTGCCAACCGTTGTCGTCCATGAAATCATCGAAGTCCCGAACGCCTTTGTCGTAGACCGACACGAGCTCGGTGCGTCGGTCCCACGACCACTCACGCGCCTGCTTCGCTTCGGGGGTGGCCGGCACCGCGGGGTCGATCCACTTGATCCATTCGCAGGCCGAGCAGGTCCTCGCGACCGAGCTGTCCTCGCTGTACACGCGCACCTCGGTTGTTGGGTGGGTGCACCGTGGACATGGATCGTCCGTGACCACGACTCCAGAGCCGTCGCCCAGAGCATGAAGCACCATCTTCACGGTCATGAGCGCGCACCTGAGATCTCCCGTTGAACGCGTTCCGTCCGGGCAGCCAGGCGCATCTCGCGCGCGTTCTCGCGGCGTGCGATTCGGCGGGCTTTGCGACCGGCGCCCCTGACCGTGTAGGCGAGCCACCCCCAACCGTCGCTGCCACCGAGCATCGACCCGCGGTAGTCCTCGTGGGCGAGGCGGATGCGGTAGCGGCCGAAGGGCATCATTCCGTCGATGGCTTCGATGACCGGGATCAACGTGCCGGGTTTCGGCCGGGGCACGACAGGCGGCTTGCTCTTCCTCATGATTGGCTCCCTGCAGCTGAGGGCTCGGCGTCGTAGAAGCGGGTCGATCCGCACAGCGTGACGACCTCCGGGCGGCTCATCGGTCAGCCTCAGAAGTGGAAGGTTGTCCGGCACCGAACGGTTGCGGACCGCGAAGCGCTTTCACGACTGCCTCCTGCGTGAATGGGGCGTCACCAACGCGTGATCCCCAGTTCTCGAAGTACTCAGCCCACCCGCTCAGGTCGGTCGTTGGGCCGATGGGCTTCGACGCGTATTCCCTGCGAAGGGCTGCCACCGCGATCTGAGCGTCGGCACCCTCCCGCCAGACCACAGCGGCAAGCTCTTGGGCTGCTTGAATGCATTTCTCGGCCTGATCGGGTGTGAGGCCGCTGGGTAGGTACGCCGAGAAGTTGTTGAGGGCGTTCGCGCTGAGCGTCGGTCGGTCAGCCACGGTCGGCCGCCTGGGGAACAGCTGCGGTGAGGGCTGCGAGCATCTCGTTGAGGAATGGGCCGTGCCGGTCGTGCACGAACGAAAAGAACGGGTGAGACGCGAGTGCCTGGTAGGCGTCGATCTGCTGCTGCTCTTCGTCGGAAAGGTGCGAGGTCGGCTCTACTTTTGGTGCGTCTGGGTCGTAGTAGATCGCGTAGATCGGGTAGTCGAGGTCGGCCTGGATGTCCTGCTCGAAGTCGCCGATGTAAGACTCTTCCTCCTCGCCTCCGTGACTCCCGACTGTGCGTTCCTCGCCCGGATCGGTCAGGAACGCGTAATCCATCGTGTCGCCCTTGGCGATGCCGTAGGCGACACCGGTCACAATGCCGTCGTGGCTTACAAACCCGACAGAGGGGAAGTGCCCGCGGTCGTTGAGGTCCTCGAGCAGGTCAATGAGGTCCTCGTGGCTGGCTAGTACTCGGGATGACGGCGTGGGTGGAGTGCGGTCGTTCTTCATGGTGGGTGTCCCTTCGGTTGGATGCGGATGGTGATTAGCGGCGGTACCAGACGAGCGGAATGACCTCGTCGCCGTCCTGGATAGTCGTTGGGTCGATGACAAGCGCGCGGAGGTGCCACCGGCCCTCGTGGATGCCGCGCTCTTGGCGCCGCACACCGACGACGCGGTACGCACGGCCGCTCGGGGTCGTGATGACGTCCTGCTCAGCGACGGTGCGAAGCGTGTCCATGTACAGGCCAACAACACGGCCCACGGGCGCGCTCACGAAACGCCCCAGTGGCTCGTGTACGTGACGACGGTTCGGCTGACGACGGTCGAATGGTAGGGACCGCGATGGCCGTACATGGTCTGCTCGGCGCGTAGGCGGGCCATGTACTCGCTGTCGGCAGGCTCGATGCCGGGACCGTCAGACCAATCGGCCTTGTCTATGCGGTTACCCCACTCGATCGTCTCGACACGGCGTCCGTGCTCGATCCCAGGTAGGTCGAAAGCGATCTGGCCGCTCACCGGAGCCAACGTCTGGTGTGTCACCGTGGCCTCCTCTTGAGTCGGCCGAACATCTCGCCGTCGAGTTCTCCCGCTTCGGGCATCTCGTCGACAACTCGCTCGAACCGGGCAACCCATCGTTCGCGTGACGCTGGCGACGCCGCGTTCCAGCGAGCTGCGAACTCGCCCGCGGTCACAGCTGGGAACCGGATATCGCCCAGCTGCGTTGCGCCCTCCATCTGTGTCCCGTCAGGCATCAGATCAACTCCTCCTCTTCCGTCTTCTGTTCCGCGGGCTCCGCCCAGGGACTGCTGAACTGCCACGGCCAACACGACCGAAATCCCGTCAGCTCATGGCGGTACGCGCACCCGTTGGGCAACTGCGCTGCCGCAACAATCGGCTGCTCACACGATTTGCAGATCATGAGACGTCCCTAGGTCGATGCGGCAATATGTCCTCGCGGCCCAGCTCGCCCCGGATGACCGGGCCGGGCAAATGCCCCAGATGGACGCCGGCGCAGAGCGTGCAGACGTACACCGACAGTCGACGGCCGTCCGAACCGCGTGGATGCCGCGCCCGCGCCTTACGAGCAGCCGCTTTCGACACGTACGTCCGCTTTCCGCTCGGACAGGTTTCCGCTGTCCACATCGACGCGGCATCGTCACGGGCCACCATCAGCGCAACCGTCCGACCAGTAGCGCAACCAGCGCACCAAGACCACCAGCCGCCACGACCAAGCTCAGCCTCAGCAGGAGGAGCATCGCGCTATACATGTGTGCCTCCGGCACCTCCACCGGATCGGCTGGACGATCGGCCGCGGTATTGGCGGGCTCGTAAATTAGATGCGCGAGGCCCGCCTCAACAACTTCAGGGCGCCACCGCACGTTGAGCACCACCGTGCGCACCTCGGACGTGTCCAGGTCGTCGTGCACCATCGCGACATCTCGACCGATCAGATGGGAGAACACGATCCGCGGCGGGCGAGCGATGAACTGCGCGAAGCGAATCGCGTCCTCGGGTTGACGTGGCTCATGCGGTAGCCCGTGATAGACCATCAGCTGCTCCCCTCGGCGAGCGCTGCTCGGGTTGCTGCGCGGGTTTCGGCGTGGTGGTCGCGGTCGTAGGCAAGGTGGCAGCCCTGGCACATCGCCATCAGGTTGCTGGGGTCGCAGTTCTCTGGGGTGTGGTCGAGGTGCGCGGTGGTGAGCACGACGCGCTTGCCTGTGATGTACGACGGCTGACCGTGGCGGTTCGGGCACCGGCCACCGTGGTCCCGACCGCAGCGGCCGTCGCACTCACATCGCCATTTCGCCCGGTCGCGTCGGATGGCTGCCGAGATGAAGGGCCAGTCGCTCGGGTAGCGGTCCTTCTCGGAGTTTCGGATCGGCATCAAACACCACCGTTCGCGATGTCGAGGAGCACGTCGGCGTGGCATGGATCGTCAGGGCGGCACCAGCACGCAAGCGACTTGCCTCGCAGCTCGTCGCGTACCCGCTGGCGGTAGGCGGTCCAATGCGGGCTGTCGCTTCGCACGATCCTGTCGAAGAGCTCGACCGCGCGGGCCTGCGCTGTGGCGACGTCGAGGTGCTGTGCGATCGCCGCGCCCCGGTATCGCACCTCGCGGCAAGTGCCGCCGAGCTCGCAGTCGACCGTCGTGATGACGTACGGGTTTCCCCACGGCGAGCGCCGGTCGACGATGACGACGTCGGCTGTGTCTGCGTTGCGCCACGGGCGCTGCCGTGACATCTGGATGCGTCTAGGCACGGTCGGCTGCTTTCATCGCGGCGAGGATGCCCATGACGGTGGATGCAGGTGCGCGCCACGGGTGCCACTCGAGGGGGATGCGGTATCCGCTGCGGCGGACCGCTCGGATGTCGACCGGCAGCTTCATGAGCGCGTACCCGGACGGCAGGATCCCGCCGTGCCTCGGTACCAGGTCGGGGTTGATTCCGACCTTCTGCAGTCGACGGCACACGAGCGTCTCCGCCGGCCTCATTTCCCGGCCTCCCCGAGTTCGTCGTTGGCCCACAGGCCATCGCGGGTGCCGTGGATTAGCTCGAGGCTGCGGAGCTTCCCGATCGCGTTGCGGAAACCGCCGCCACCTGGCTCGTAACCGGTCATCCGCGCGACCTCTTCCTGCGTCGTCGGGTCGGGGAACTGCTCGATCAGCGAGCTGAGGATCAGCCGCTCGGCCTTGCCCAACTGCGAGTGCGTCAGCCAGAACGCCACCAGGTCTCTACCCTGAGGTAGCGGCTCGTAGTTGCCGAGCGCAGCGATCCCGGACGCGGTCGCCTCGATGTGCTCACGCGTGCCGACGATGTGACCCGCAGTGCGGAGAGAGCCGAGTGCGTTCCGGAACCCGCCGCCCTTTGACGAGTAACCCGCAAGCGTTGCGATCTGACGGTCTGACTGGGCGCCGCGCTGAGCGAGCACAGTGAGGATGCTCCGTTCAGCCTTCGCCAGCGGCTTCCCGTCCCGCATAGACGTGGCGGACGCATCGACCTTCGGTGGCGTCACCACCACCGATCGCGGCTGAGGGGTCGTTGGCGCAGGAACCGGCGGCGGTCCTGTCAGACCGATGGACGCCCAATGCTCCGCGAGTTGCTGAATCGTCGGCACCGCCGCAGCCATCACCTTGGACGCCTCAAGGATCCGCTCGGCAACCTCAGCTGCCGTGAACCGATCGGCATCGGTCAACACCGGCACCTCCTCCCGGACGATCTCGGCGGGACGATCGGCCAGCAGCTTCTGCTCGAGCTCGGCCACCTTCGCCTCGGCTGCGGCGAGCGCCGTTCGGAGTGTCTTCGGGTCGGCCGCCTTCGCGGCTTCAACCGTCGCGGTGATCTGCTCACCCAGGACGGTCAGATCGATCGTGCGACGGGTCTTCGGCTCGGCGCGCTTCTGCCCAACCTTCGGTGTGGCGGAGGAGTCGAAAGTGCGGGGCCGGTGGAACTTCACCCGCTGCAGGACTCCGAGCCACGACGGAGACCACACCCACCCCTCACCCGGTGTCAGCCCCGCGAGGGTGCGCTTCACATCGAGTGCCGTCTGGACGTCGGCGTTCATCTTCGTCCACTCGTCAATCGCCGCGACATCCAACGGACCCGTCATCTGCATCGCGATGAGCACCTCAACCTGAGTCAGGACGTCCTTGTTCAGCACCGCCGGCCGCTGCGTAACCAAAGTGCAGCCGAGACCACGCGAGCGACCTCGACGGACGAAGTCCTCCATCGCACCCAGCAGCGGTGCACCCTCGGGGCGCGGGCGCTGCGGAGCCAGCTCATCGGCCTCGTCGAACACCACATGCATCGGAGTCCGCTCACGAGCTTTCAGGTGATACACCGTCGTCACGAAATCGAGCAGGAACCGCCGTGCAGCCGCCTTCGACAGCAGCGACGTGTCGATGACCGCGGACAGCCCGTTCTCAATCACCGCACCGGCGATCACCTTGCCCGACTTCTCCTCAAGCGGGACATCACCGTGCTCGCCACCGAAAATGACGACGTCGTATCCGCCGGACTCCTGTCCAGCCGCCGGTGATCGCAGTCCCCACCAGACTCCGACAGTGTCGACCACGACGACCTGCTGGCCGGCGTTGAGCATCTCCTCCACAGCCCGGCGTGCGGTCGATGTCTTTCCAGAGCCCCGCTTTCCCAGGATCGCCGTTGCCTCGGTCGTGTACTCCAGCGGCACGCCAAGGTCGGGTGCAAGGTCCAGGCCGCTCACGACGCGTCCTCGATTTCCGCTGCGAGCGCGGCACTCAAACTCTTCGCCGCGCGGGAACCCGTGTTGGTGGCAGCCCCCATTGCTGTAAGGGCCGTCGTGGTGCGCTCGATCCCGCTCAGGCACCTCGAGACGTCGACGGTGATCGTGATCGTCAGGATCGGTCGACGGTCCTCCAGGTGCTGCCGGACGGCAGCCGGAAGGGCAAGGACGACGATCGTTCCGCCGAGCAGCGCCACGACGATCAGGAAGGTGAGCATCAGATCAACGTCTGCTACGGCGCTCACGCTGTCGCCGCCCCAAGTAGTGCGGTGCGCAGCGCCACCGAGCGGTCTACATCCGGGATCAGCTCACCGACGTCCTGACGCCAGTCGAGGGCGTCATGAGACCAGGACCCGTCCGCCATTTTCCACACGACGAGGGCGATCTGCGGCCAGATCGGGTGGGGCATGGATGCGACGAAGGTCGCGCTGTCCCCGCCAGATACGACCACGTCGCCCGGCGTCAAGTCGCGAAGTACAATCATCGATGTTCTCCTCAGAACGGTGTCTCGTCGAAGCCGGTCACTGGAACTCCTTGCCCGATCTGGTCGTTCGCCCAGATCCCTTCGCGGGTGTCGTGGATGTCAAGGCCGCTCATTGGGCACCGTCCAGCGCGGGAATCGTGGAGCGTAAAGTTTCGGCAAGCGCCAGCCGCTGAGCCTCGTTCGGGACGATGTTGTCGTCCAGGCTGTCGATAAGGTCATTGAGTTCAGCCCGCACGCGGTCGAGGGCGTCGAGAGCTGCGGGGTATGCCGTCCGCATGTGCGCGATGAGGGCGGCATCGGCGTCGCTCTCCATCGGAGCGTGCGCAGGCTCGACTACCCAAACGGCTGTCTCGTCATCGCTCAAAGACAGCGCCATGATGCCGTTGCCACCGTGGTCGTACTCGCCATCGACAGTCCATGGCCCCGGCGTCGCAGCGGCGAGCAGGTCGCGGGCGGTCATCGGGTCTCCCCGTCGTGTCGAGCCGCCCGATAGGCAAGCGATTGAACTACCTGCTGCGGTAGAGGCTCAGGGTGAGGGTTGACCTTGGCCTTACGCTGCACCCGGAAAGAGCCGGATTCATCTACCGTCCACACCCCGCACCCGAAGGCGTCAAAACCGACCCCCGGCATGTACGGCGTCGGCCCCAACGACTCGAACAGCGGGTACGGCATTGCGTAGACAAATCGGTGCGTGACAGCTACCCACGGCGCCCGTTTGGCCCAGGTGTCCCGCATCAGGTCGGCCTTTGTGACCTTGATCTCAATCGCCGTCCTCTGCAACGAATCGAACATCAGGGCGTCGATGCGACGAGTCGGTCGTGAAGCCACCGCGCGCTCATCCCACAGGCTGTCGTGGATCACAACCTCACGAACGACTGCCGCATGGTGATAGGCCTCCCGAATCGAACCCAAAACGTCGCTGGCGCTCATTCCATCCCCGCCGGCCATCAGCGCACCGCCACGGCGAGCGCTGCGATGAGCTGGGGTGACGCGTCGCCTGTGGTTTCAAGGTCGATCTCGTCTCGGCTGAAGAAGATGGTGCGGGAGCCGAACTCTTGGTTCAGATGCTGAGCGTCGTCCGACGTGAATTCGGTCATAGAGGATGCGCGGTCGATCACGATCACGAACGGTGTCGTGGTCGTGTCGCCCACCGTCTCGGGGGTCAGCGCGAGAACCCGAAGGCGTGGCCTCGGCTCGGCCTCCCGAAATTCCTCCTTGAACTCATCGGCAGAGACCCACTTGACCGGGTAACCCTGCCGTTTCACGAGATACCCGCGGGCGCGCCTGGCGTACAGCGTCGGCCGGTAGTCGCGGTCGAACGCTGCGAGCGCGTCATCGGTGGTGTCCGGGGTGAGGGGCAGCACGTCGACCTCGTACTGGCGTAGATAGGTTGCCATCAGTCGGACACCTCCAGCAGGAGGTTCGAGGGGACGGTGAAGTACTCGGAGAAGGCGCTGTTAGCCGGCATCGAGTACAGGGGCCGAGTGCGGCGCATTTTGATCAGCACCCACAGGTCTGGTGCTTCGGACACCGCCTCCGTGACGGCAGCAGAGTCGGGCATCACGCCATCGGACTGGCCGTAGAGCGCGCCGACGTCAAGCCGCCATACAGGCACGGCTTTTGCCTCGATCGCGAACGCGACCAGCTGGTCGGTGACCGTCGGGCCGCCTTCAAGCGCCAGGTGAAGATCCTTGCCGATGTGGAGACCGCTCAGCTCGCGGGCCTCGATCATGTTCATCAGTGCGACACCTTCCGGTAGTGAGTTCCGAGGGTCCGGGCGGCGATGCGGACACGCTGGCCGACATGGTTGCCGAATTCGTCGACACGGACTGCTCGGTAGTAGCGGTCGTCCACCCAGGCGGACCCGTCCCACTGCTTGGGTCCGGACTGCTTCGGGTGCAGCTCGAGGATGCGGACACGGCGGCCGTTGGAGCGGGTGTCGCGGTCCTCGTAGGTCTCACCGATGTGCGGGTCGTTGGTCGTACTCATGCTGCGTGCTCCTTCGATACGGGGATGGGTGTGGTGAAACGGGCCGCCTCGTGGAGGAGTGCGGCGTTGACAATGCGGTGCTCCTCGGCGCGGCTAGCGGCGAGATGCTCGTCGCGGCTCCGCTGCGCGATGAGCCAGTCGGCCCGTTCGGCGTACGACGTCAATCCGAGGCGGTCTGCTCGTCGGCGGAGGCGGGCCTGGCGTGCGTCGAGGTCGTTCAGCAGCAGCCGGGTCCGGTCGAGATCGGACGCTACCCCACGGATGGTCTTCTCCCGGTGCCGGCGGTTCCACTCGACCTGACGCTTCTCCTGCGCCGTCTGCGAAGCCTCGAAGATCCTCAGCGCGATCTCGCCGAGGTGCTCAAGGTGATGCCTCGACCGGACACCGCAGGCGCACAGCTGCCCGTTCTGGTCGATGGCGATCAGATCGTGGTCCGCCAACTCCTCCTCGTCGCCTGGCCTGAACGTCATGTCTGCTGCTCCTCCTGCTGCTGCTGTTCGAAGATCCACTGCTCGTGCGCGAGGCGCGCGGTACCGCAATGGCGACAGTTCTGCCTGGTCCCGGTCGGCTGGTGCACGATGCAAAACGGCGACGGAGGAACTCCAGCGGGTCCCTCCGCGCTCGCCCACTCGCCCTCGCTCCCTCTCTCTCCCTCCCCAGCCTGGAAACCGTCCAGCGGACTTCCGGAACGCTTCCGGAGATGCTCCGGAGGGGGTGGGAAGCGCGACGGCTTCGGATGCGACTGCACCGGCCACAGGCGCAGGCACAGGTACGAGCGCGACTCGTGGACGTAGATCCCGACCACGCCCAGCTCGTGCAGGCGCAGCAGATGCTCCGCGATCAGGTCCTCGTCGACGTCCGACCGATGCGGGTAGATCGACTGCTTGATGTTCCACTCGGTCGTCGTCTGCCGGCCGTGGTCGTCGACGTGGAAGTACAGCCCGATCGCCGTGCGGAGCAGCTCGTCCGACATCTGCATCCAGTCCTCGTCGAGGAAGAACTCCGGTGGAATCGTCCTCTGCCTGTCGACGCCCATGTGCTGCTGTTCCTTTGAGGATGGTGCTGACCGCAGCCGCGAGCTCGTGGCCCGCAACTCGGAAGCATTCGGTGAACCCGCGGCCTCGCGGGAGGATGTGCGTGCTGTCCTGCTCGGAGCCGAACGCACGAGCGAACCGGCCACGCATCGCCTCGAGCGCCGCCTTCTCGTCGTCAGCGACCCGATCGCGGGTGAGGATAATCACGCGGCCTCCCGTCGAGGTCAGCTGCCGGATGCGGGCCATGCCGTGCGCCCGCCCAACTTTCAGCACCTCGACGGCGGGCCAATAGATGGCGTAGGTCATCGCAAGGTCGGTCATGAGGCCAGCCCCATTCGGTCGCGTGCCTCGTCCTCGGAGATCTCATCCCAGTCACCGCCGTCGGTGTACAGCACCCACGCCGGGCGGAGCGTGTTCCACGACGTAGGCAGCCACCGGCGTGCCGGCCAATCTGCGGGATCGGCCCAGGACGGAACGGACCAGCCCTCGGCCAGCGCATCCTGTGGGTGACCTTCCTTCCATCCGTGACAGCCCGCGGTGCCTGTGCCGCCCAGAACCTGCAGGTTGGACGCGACAGTGAGTCCGCCGCGGCTGCGGGCCTTCCGATGGTCACGGCTTGTACCCGGTCCACAGTTTCGTAGGCAACGCTGGCAAAGGTCATCGTCACGGGCGGTGACGAGTGTGTAGGCGCGACGTTCTTCGGCGGATGTGGGCTTCTCGGTCTTCGGCCCGATCATCGGAGGGCCACCATGAGGTCGAATAAGGTGGCGGCATGACTTGGACTCTGACCGTCGACGTACGTACGACGCGCATCACGGACACGGATCAGGTCATGGTGTCTAAGCTCCTCGACCGACTCGGAAGCGCCGGCATGAAGTTCAGCTGGACTGCCAGCGACGGCACCGAAATACCCGTCACTAGCAACTCGCATGTGTCGCTGACCCACGACTCCGACTGACGCGCTCACGCAGCATCACCGTCCCAGTCGCCGAAGAGGGACTGCTGGTGGTCCTTCGACAGCCGCTGCTCGATCAGGGGTAGGTAGTCCGCCTCACGCTCGATGCCGATGACGTCGAACCCCTCACGCACGCACGCTTCGAGGGTCGTGCCGCTGCCCGCGAACGGCTCAAGCACGACGCCACCAGGAGGGGTGACCAGTCGGACGAGCCACCGCATTAGGTCCAGCGGCTTTACCGTCGGATGCTGGACCCCCCCCTGGTCGGGGCGCTCCGACGAAGGCGCCTTCGCCTCATATCGGAAGGTGGGGAAGTACCTGGATGGACCGCTGCTATCGCCATAGCCGCGCTCACCCTCGGCCGAGCCGTAAGCCCCAAGGATTCCGGCGACCTTCGGATTGCGCGCGTGATGGTCGGAAAGTATGCCACTGGTGAGCACCCCTGTTTGCTCGTCGAGCACGGCCGCCTGAGACTCATCGAGCAGAACGTTGGCAGGCCAGCGCCCGTCCTTTGTCCGGCCCTCGAAGCGCACGGCGTCCTCGTCAGCCGGACGCCAGTTGCCGCCTGTCTCGTTCAGAGTCGCGCCAGGCTTCAGACGCTTCACCGAGTAAGCGACACCCTCACTGCCCGCAGTGTGGACCCGGCTCGCGTCGATGTTCAGCGCGCCGGTGCCGTGCGCAAGCACGTTTGCCGCCACGGTGCCCGCAAGCGGTTTCCGCGCGACGACGATCGGCTCGAACGACGGCTTCAGCGCCGTTCCCCAGCCTTGCCACGCGGCGGCGACGGGGTTCTTCGACTCACCTCGACGCAGCCCATCGCGTGACGTCAGCGCATAGTTGGTGCGGTCGCTCCACTCCTCGACCGTGCCAACGATCTCGCGGTCCGCCCACGCTTCGCCAGGCTCACCCTTGCGTAGGTTCAGCCGGTATACCTCAGCGTCGATCGACGTGTCGAAGCCGAGCATTTCACGGAGTGAATCCCACTGCGCAAGCGTCGGAAGCGACGGCTGCGAGTCAGAATCCCGCGCCGCCCAGTGGTCAACCATCCGGGAGTTGAATCCGAACGAATCGGCGATCGCGCCGACAGTGAGCACAGGGTGCTCGTCAATGCGTGCGCGCAGCCAGCGGCAGACCGCGCGCACATCAGCAACATCTTCACGCTGCTTGTCGATCGCCTTCGAGACGTCAAGAGACTTCGGGAAGCCCGACCCATACAGCCACGCGATCGAGTCACGCATCTCAAATCCGGCGTCCTCAATGCCTGACGCCAGTCGGTGCCAGGTGCGGGAGCCGCCAAACGACAGCAGGTGCCCGCCGGGCTTCAGGACCCGGTAGCACTCGCGCGCCCACGCCTCGCACCAGCGCTGGAAATTCAGCAGTGCTGCAGCCGAAAGGTCGTAGCGACCTGCCTCGAGGGCGTCATCGGCCGCGCCGCGCCTCTTGTTGCGGTTGTTGTCGCCGATGCTTCGCTTCGATCCGAACTCGCCGGGCTGATCCCACGCCTTGCCCATGAACGCGATGCCGTACGGCGGATCCGTCACCACGGCGTGCACCGAATCGTCGGGCAGCTCCCGCATCACATCGATGCAGTCGCCGTGGAAGAGGCTCACGCCGCCCACCTTGAACGTCGGGGCGATCATGCCGCACGCTCCGAACTAGTGCCGAGCGCTTGGCCGACGACCACGCCGAGGTAGTGCGCGACGGATGCGCCGTCGAATCCGGCAAAAAAGTGGTTGTAGGTAATGCTCATGGTCGGTCCTCGGTGTTGTGGGTGGTGAGGGTGCGGGACTCGAGGATCCGGTCGAACTCGATGCGATCAGTCCATGAGTAGCCGGTTGCGACAGACACCGTCGTCTTGTTGATCCGCACCACTTCGTGCCAGCCGGTCGAGGTCCGAACGTGAGTCGCGCCGGCGAGTTGCTTCGGGGTCAGCCGGATGCGGTCCCGTTCGGCGATCTGCCGCTCGATGACCCGCACCTTCGTCGTCCACCGCTCGAGTCGCTGCTCGGCATCGGCCGAGGCACGCAACCCCCGGTCCGTCGCCTGGCGCACCTGGCCTCGCGCCCGCTGTGAGCCAGACCCTCCGAAGGAGAGCAGCCCGCCGCCCATCTCGCGCGCCCGCTCCCTGAGCTCGTTCGCGGAGTCGACGGCCTTCTGGGCAAGCTCGCGCATCTGGATCGCTCGGTCAAGTTGCTCCTCCAGTGTGTACTTGCTCATGCCTTCACCTCTGCGAGAACTCGTGCCGCGATTTCGGTGGGGAGGGTGCGGAGACCGAGCGCGCCGCGATATGGGAACGGCTGCGCCAGGGCGCGGGGTCGGGCGAGCTCGAGGTGGTGCATCTCGGGCTCGGCCCACTCCGAGCACATGCCGAAGAAGCCGCAGCGGTTGATCTCGCCGCCGTTGATCCCGAGCGCGGGGTGCGACCCAATCAGATCGACGACGCCGATGATGCGCCCCTGGTGACGCCAGTAGTCCGACGGGCGGTCCGCACGGAGACGATCGGCAGCATCGTTGAGCGCCGCAGCCGAACTGCTCGTCGCGAACGCGTTCACGTCGTCTCTCAGCGAGACGTGGATAGCGACAGGTCCGCGGTAGGTGCCGGCCAGGTTGCGGCTGCGGTTCTCCACGGTTTTCCCGCCGCGGATGATCGCCCACGCCCAGGGCTGCCGTACGGTCAGCACTCGCATCTCAGTCATCGCGTCGTCACCAGCTTCGAGGCGTTGGGAAGGCTGCGGTGGCCGATGCGCGGTGACCCGTGGCCGGTCGTGACCTTGGCCCACCCGGAGCCGTCCTCGTCGTCGATGAAGAACACCTGGTGCCCGTACTCGACACGCACTGCGTCGCGGACGGTGCCAGCGAATGGTGCGCACCACCAATGCGGGTCGTCAGCGACAGCGACCTTCACGCGTACCTGCTGCGCGATCGCGGGCTCGCCGTTCCAGTAGGTGCCGTCGGGTGCGTGGACGTTCCGGTCCTCGAACCACACACGCGTCCAAATCTGCGTGATCTGCAGCTCGGCGTACTCAGCACCCACCGCGGGCTCGCGCTCCTCCCATCCGTTGCGGTAGCGGGTGCGCTCCTTCGAGTTCGCCCGGTCGAGGGCAGCTTCGGTCGCCTGCTCTGGGCTGTCCCAGCCGTTCATGTCGGTGTAGACGATCGTGTCGCCGACTGCGTCCGCTCCGTCGAGGACGAAGCCGTGTTCTTGCACCATGACCATGACCATCAGCTGGCCCCGTCCGTGACGCGCTTCGGACTGGGGTACCGCGACACGTCGACCGGCGCGGGCATGATGTCCAGGCGTGGCGTCCGGGGTGTGGCCGCGCGCAGCTGCTTGGTCAGCGTCTTGACCTGCGCCTCAAGGCGCTGCAGCTTGCCGCGTTCCGCCTTCGGCCGGGTGATGAGGTGGCCGAGGATCTCGGTGCAGCAGAGCACCAGGATAGGTGCCGCGGCGTTGAAGCTGGCGCCGATCCAGTCCTCGTAGCTCGTCAGCCCGCGGACCGAGACGGTGTGGAGGAAGTTCGCGCCCGAGCTGGCGGCCGTGGCGACGACAGAGAGTGTGCGCGACATCCACATCGCCACGGGCTGCTCACGATGCTTGAAGATGATGGTCGCGGTCGTGAAGACGACGACGGGGGCGTCGACCATCAGTGGCGTCAGTACATGGAGCATGTCCGGGGTGCCCTGCCACTCGGCCACGGCCAGGAGGCTGGTGAACGAGATCGCGAAGGACACGAGGGCGACGATGATCACCCCCACCACGACGATCGTGTGGAGGGCGATGTGGTCGCCTCCGATGCGGGCACCGGCACCCGTGCGGGTGCGGTGCGACGAGTTTTCGTTCATTCAGTCGGTCCTCTCGGTCTGTCGGTCTGTTGTTCTGCCCAGCGGATGACGTCGCACCAGTCCGGGCGACACTCCTTCGCGCGGGCGACGGGATCGGTCATGCTGCCCACCGCGCACGCTCGGTTTTCCCGAGCACTGATAAGCAATCGCGGCACAGGTTGCGCTTCGAGCGCGGGTCGCGAACGACGCGGACCTGGGGGCAGCGGTCACACTCACGCAGGTAGGTCTTCCGACCCGTCACCGGATCCGAGACGATCTGCAGCCGGGCGGTCTGGGCGCCTGCAACGGTCATGACGCCGCCAGCAGTTGCGCGAGGGTAGGCAAGGTCGCTGGGTCCGGCTGGATGTCGGGTCGATCTACCTGCATCGGCCAGCGGATCGACAAGGCAAACATGCATCCAGGTGGGGCGATGTGCGCTATCGGGTCACCGGGACCGCCGGCCGGTATCTCAACACGGCCAAGGAATCGATCACCGTTGGGGCACAGCACGTTTACAAGTTCGCCCTTGACGAGCTCATGCAGCTCGACGATCATCGGGTGCCCGCCAGGTACTCGGCAGCGGCGTTGCCCAGAAGACGGCGAACAAAAGCCGGCGAAAATGGAGGCGTGTACTCCCACTCGGAATCCGCAATACAAGTCAGCGCATCAGCCGCCGCCTTGCGCTGAATAGTCGCGACCGCGCCCGGTGCGGCGTCGAGCGATTTCGGGCGTCCCATGAAGTCGGCGAGCGTGGGTTCGATCGCCAGTACCCGACCATCAGCAAGCGCGATCGATCCAAGCGTTGCGCCATGGCCGCAGCACGATGCGACCGTCCGCACACCTCCGTCGTTCAGAGCCTTGACGATCGGCGCGAGGCAGGGGTCGCACCAGACCCCATCCCTCCCGTGGTTGGCTTCGGTTCCGGGATCGAGGACGACCATCGCGGCTTCTCGCCCACCAGGGGCTTGCTCGAAGTCACACATCAGTGGCTCGCTCGCGGATCGCGGCGCCCAGCGTGGCGAGGCGAGGTGCCATCGTGCGCGGCACCACGGTGCTCGTTTCCCAGTCGGCCTTCTCGCGCTCGACCATCTGCGCGCACGCCTTTCGCTCTGCCGCCGCAGCCTCGGCCCGGATCGCGTCGAGCGGGCTTGGGCCGGTGAGCGGGTACGGGTTCGGAGTCGGATCGGGGTGCATCACCGACCCGTCGTCATAGCCTCGATCCCACGCCTCGTGAGCGACGGCCTGGAACAGGGGGCCGGCGAGCACGACGTCGACGCGATGGGCGTCATGCCACGCGAGGAGACCTGGGACGCCTGACGGGATTGGTTCGCTCGGCTTCAAGAGAGCGCGGCACGCACAGACCCAACCCCAGCCGCCCCACGGTCCCTCGGGCCAAGCACCAGCGACGTACTCGCGATCTGAGCGGGTGCCCAGCGTGCGGACCAGGTCGTTGCGGGCGCTGTCGGCGTTCATCGCGAGCCCTCGTCTTTCTCGGCAGCATCCGCGAAGCGCTCATCAGAAGTGAGCCCGTCGAGGCGGTTCAGACGCGACAGCGGAGCGTCGTTGATAATCGGGACATGCTTCTCGAACCAGCGCGTGACCGGCGCGAACAGACGGGCAAGCCACGCTCGACGCGGCCGGGAATCGCGAAGCACCTTCGCCCGAGCCGCCTCAATCAGCGCGGACGACTTCACCGGCATCCCGTGGCGCGCGTACTCCTGCGCCCACATCAGAAGGTGGTCGACGCCGACCCGGTCGTCGTGCGCCGCGTCGTACCCCAGCTCGAACTGATAAAGACGCTCCGAGTGCACCGCGGCGTGCCACGCATTCGAATCCGCAGAGACACCATGGACCGCGGAGTCGTCGGGAGCCTCGAGGCCCTCGTGCTCGATGCCCCACCACGACAACCCCAGAGCGCGAGCAGCCGACTCGTGACCGTTCGACGACAGCCAATCGATCGCATGCTCAACCCCTGCCTGCTCCGCGTTCGGCGTATCCACTGAGGTGAGGCCGGCCCGATCGGCCGGGCTCGACACCGTAAGCGGGTAGGGGTTCTCGGGCTCCTCGGGCATCGGGCGCAACTGGTAATTGCCGAGGCGCTCAGCATCCGAGCGCCAGTCATCCAGGTCGCGGCGGTAATCGGCGTGCTCCTCGACTGATCGCACCCACGCCTCGTGCGTGACGACCTTTATTGTGGACGACGCGAACACGGCGTCGGCGTGACGCACGTACGGTTCGCGCTCACCTCGGAACTTCCAGAGCTCCTCGCGATGCTCGGGGGTCAAGTCGGGGTTGTCGGCATCGAACATGGCGCGCGCCAGGGCGTCACGGATCTCGTCTGCGGCCTCCGGGCGAGGCCAGCATTCCGTTGCTCCCGGAAGTGAGCAAGCAGCGGTGTGGCGGTGGGCGGTCACCGGCTCCTCCGATACGGCAACAGTCGCGAGCTCAACGCGGCACCAGGGCCGACGAACACCGCGACGGGCCCCAAGGTGTACAGGCGCGTGCGTCCGATAAGGATTGGTCGGCGACGGAAGAACGGTCGAATACGAAATCCGCGATACACGATCTGCATGGCCGTCATCGAGTCACCGTCATCACGGACTGCACCACGACGCCGACGCCGGCGAAGGCGATGCACCCGTAGAAGATCACCCAAGATCCGCGGTCGAGCAGGTCGTCCATGGTGCGGTCGACGGCACGCTCGATGAGCGCCACACGTCGAGCTAGGCGCGGGCTCATGAGATGACCTCCCAACGCTGCGACTCGCCGCCGTGCTCAGAGGTGCCGAGTCCGTCAGCGACTCTGACGCGAGGCTCGAGCGGCTTCTGCGTCCTCAGGTCGCGGGTTCGGGTCAGCTCGACGCGGGCCGTGCGGACGCGCTGCGCGGTGCGGGTACCGCCCTCCGCGGTGTACGCCGCGACGAGAGCATCGTCGGTCAGCGGTCCCTCGTCGGCGAGGATTCGGCAGATGGAGTCCTTGAGTGACTCGTTCGCGGCGGCCGACAGCTTCGACGCCGCACGCCATGACGTGTCAGGGTCGCTCGACCGCACACGGGCGGTCAAGTCGGCTGCGTCCTCGAACATGGGCAGGTCTACAGGTGTTGCGATGCTCACGACGATCTCCTCAGCTCGTTGGGTGAGTGGTGGTGGCCGACGTCGGGGGATGACGTCGGCCACCGGGGCTACGGCCTCAGGGGCGGCCGTAGTAGATGGGCTGGGTCACGCCGGGGAAGCCGGGCGATCCGGCGACGGCCGGGCTGGTGGCGGTCGCCTCGCGGTCGGGTGTGTCTTCCTTGCCGTCGCGGATCAGCGCGACGATGTCGGCGAAGGCGGCGTCGAGGATTTCCTGCGGCCGCTCGAGCACGTAGCCGAGCTGCAGCACAGCGCCGACGAGGCGGTAGCGGAACCGCGCGGTCACGAAGTACGCCGGGCCACCGATGTACGGCTTCAGTACGAGCTGGAGTGTGTCCGGGATCTCGATGTGGCCCTTGGTGCCGGCCTTCGCGGTCGTGGTCTCCTTGTAGGTCAGCTGCGTCTGCCCGTCGCTCATCCGCTCCGAGGACTCGTAGTCGAGGTTCCGCTTCGCCTGGAAATGCTGAGCGAGCTCGATCAGCTCGGCGGGGGCAGGCGTGCGCACGTCGATCGCGCGAAGGTCGATGAACTCAGCGAAGTCGAGCTGCGCCATCATCACGCCGTCGGACTGCTCCCAGGCGAGCCAAGGCTTCGACTTCTCCAGCTTCAGGTTGACCTTGTGGCTTTCCCACCCGGCCTGCGGCGATGCGACGGTGGCCTCACTCGCGTCGGTGTGCGCGTCGATGACGCCGACCACCGTGCTGTTGACCGTGTCAGCCCACACCTCGGAGTTCGCGAGGCCGTGCTTGGCCAGGTACGCGACGAACGACGCTGCATCATTGACGGTGCGGGTGGACTTCGCTCGGCGCGGGTGGGCCGCGTACTCGTCGGTGTCGACGACCTTCACCGATCCATCGCCGTCCGCGATGACAATCAGCGAGCCGGGCTCGACCGGTGCCGGTGCGGCGGCCTGCTGTGCGTACTCGGCCAAAGTCTGGTTCTCGGTATCGGTGCTCATGATGCGGGCGGCTCCTTCACGTCAGTCGGGTCGGCAGCGGCGGGCGCCGTGCGCGGGGTGTCCTCCCACAGCGGGAGCGAGTTCGGGTCGGTGCGCGAAAGGTTGCCCTCGCCGTCCGGATAGGCGAGCGAGCCCTTGCGATCGTGCTCGGGCCGGTTCGTCTTGATCTGGTCGAAGACCTGAATGATCTGCGCGTCGTCAGCCAGCGGCTTCACGGTGATGGTTAGCGTGACCGACCCGGCCTTGCCGGTGTCCTGCACAGCGGTGACGACACCAGCCAGGGCCTCGGCGAGCTCCACGTTGGTGCGCGGGCGGACGGTGGCGAGGAACGCGGCAAAGTCGCCAGGCTCGATCTCCCCGGTCTCCTTGTTTACGGGCATGGTCTTCTCTCTCGTGTGGGTCACGCGGTCTGTCGCGTGTCTTCGGGCAGCGAGCGGATGTAGGCGCGGACGTCGTCGAGGCGGAACTTCATCCACTTGCCGCCGTCCTTGACGGGCGTGAGCTTGTTGAGACGTACGAGCTCGCCCACGCCCCACTCCGAGGTGGAGAGCAGGTAGGCGACGTGCTTTTTCGTCAGCAGCTCTGGCGGGAACGCCAACACCTCGTTCATGCGGCGGCGTCCATAGCGGGCACGAGAGTGCGGAACGGGACCCCGAAGAATGCGGCGAGCGCGAGGACCTCGTCGAGGTCAAATGCGACGTCGCCGCGAGCCTTGCGCTGCGCGGCCTGGGGGCCGCAGCCGAGGACCGGGGCGAGGGCGGCTGCCGGCATCTGTCGAGCGCCAAGTTCGCGCCTCACCTGCTCGGCCACCTGCTCACTGAGTCTGATCTCCACCGGTCACACCTCCCAGTCGCACGGCCCTCGGGTGGGGGCCAGCAGTTCCGATGTGGAGAGTATGCGCGCTGAAAGACGCAACCGCAAGTAATAAGACGCGCACGGCGTGTCGCGATAGGCGCGTTGCGTCGTCTATAGACGCATACGGGGGTTTCTGCTACTTTTTGCGCGTGTCTAGAACCGCTATGCCGAGCCCCGGACCCTTCGCGCGCGCAGTCGCGGCCGAGGTGAGAGCGGAAGCGGGAAGGCGTTCGATGTCTCGCCGACAGCTCGCGCGCGAGTCCGGGTTGTCGGAGCCCTACCTCCGCGATCGCCTCAACGATGTGTATCCGCTGTCTCTGAACGACGTCGCGAGCGTGTGCAAGGCATTCCAGATGGACCCCGCGGTTTTCCTCGGTGCTATCGAGGCTTCGTTGCCGATCGCGAGCGTGACTCCCATCCGCCCAGTAATCAATGACGGTCCCTCAGTGCATGATGTGCCCACTGAGGAAGAAGCGCTCGAGCTGGGCGCAGTGGCAAAGACAGACGTGCGTGAGGTTGACGAGTTCGATGGCGGCGAAGAAGGCGACTGACTACGACCCCTTCGCCCACGCCGTCGACCTAGGTCTGCGGGTCGAGTATCAGACTCTTCGCACAAGCCATGGTCTCTACGTGCCAGGCAGAGAGATGATCCTTCTCCGGCCGCGCATGCGTGCCGCGACTGAGCGCTCGGTACTCGCGCACGAGATCCTCCATCACCTTCACCGCGACCGCAGGACCGACGGTGTTTACTCCCTGCGGCAGGAGCGACGGGCCGACGAAGGTGCCGCCCTCAACCTGATCACGGAGGACCGCTGGCAGGACGTCACTTCGTGGTCGCGTGACCCGGAGGAGTGGGCGATCGAACTGCGCGTGACCGCAGACATCCTCCTGGCGTGGATGCGAATCGTCGGGCTAGCTGGCGAGAGCGGGCAGCTCGAGCGCCTCCGCGAACCGGTCACCGATGCCGGCCATCGCGGCAGCGGCCGCCGGCGATGATACGTGCGAATAGCCGGCAGTCGTCCGCTCGGACTGATGACCGACGATCTCGCCGATGATCTTCATCGGGACGCCGAGCTCCATCAACACCGTGACAGTGGTGTGCCGGGCCGTGTGCGACGTCGGGACGTCTGTGTCGGCCTCCGCGCGGTGGCGCGGCGCGCGCGCCTGATCCTCAGATATCAGTCCGGCGTCGCGCATCAGATCCCGCCATGCCTGCTCGTCGTCGGCCGCGAGGATGGGGGAGCCGTCAGCGTTCCGCCAGATCAGTCCGTAGGGGTTTGGACGATCGGCGGTCGCGACCAGGTATCGGCGAAGCGCCTCGACCATCTGCGGGACCAGAGGGACGCTGCGAGCGCGGCCGCTCTTCGGCGGGACGAGGCAGAGTCGTCCCTTGAGCTGGCGGTACTGAAATCCGAGGGGGACCTTCAGTCTCGACTGGGGGCAGGCGGCTCCCTGCTTCCGTCCGCACGGTCTGCGGCCATCGACGGGTTCACCACAGCCGTGCTCGGATGCGATCTCGTCGAGGGTCCACCGGACGTGGTAGACCGCGTTGTCGAGGTCGAGGTCGGCGAGCTGCGCGCCGGTGCGTTCGCTCTGTCGCAGTCCCTCGAGGATGGCCATCCACCAGCGAGTGCCGTCGGCAGTCGCGGCGGCGACCTTCAGCATCGCCATCGCTTCGTGGGTGGTGAGTGCGCGGCGCTCGATCGCTGCTGCCTTCGGTGCGTCGACGTCCTTCGCGACGTTCTTTGCGATCATGCCCTCACGGCGGGCGGCCTCGATCATCCCCGACAGCACGTTGTACGTCTTCAGCGCAGTGGACGAAGATCGGCCGGCGGTCAGGATGGCCTGCGTCACCGAGCGCACATCGGACGGCTTCAGCGACGCGACTCGACGGTGCCCGAGAGTCGGGACGATCCACGTCCGCACGAGCGTCTCGTACCCGGCCAGACCGTTCGGCTTCATGCGCGGCTGACAATGCTCACGCAGCCACCGCCAAGCCCATGTCTCGACGCTCGTCTGCTTGTCGAGCGGAGCGCCGTGCTCTTTGATCTCCGACTTGAGCGCAGTCAGCTTCTCGCGCGCGCCCGCTTGGGTACGACTCGTCACGGAGCGCTGCTTGCGCTTCCCGTCAGGCCCAAACCCGACGTCGATGACGCCCTTCCAGAGCCCCCGAGAGGCGACGTAGTAGAGCCCACCGTCGCCGTTCGACCGCTTCTTCGGCATGACCCCTCCTCTGTACCGCGGGGTGCACACATCAGTGCACACATGCAACCATAATCGGTACACTTGTGGTTATCGAAGTACTATCCACCGACATCCCAATAAATCAGGGGAAGAACGGCGGATTCTCGCCCCTGTTGGCCATGCTCGGAGACTACGCCCTGTTCCGTCCTAAGGAAAGGGTTGGGGGTTCGAGTCCCTCCAGGGGCACCAAAAGTTGCTCTCTAGAACCCTTGACCAAAGAAGGCTTGGCCAGGGGTTCTTTTTTGTTTCCCTTGCATGAGGCGTCGCCGGATACTTCCGTGCTGAGAATCATCTCGAAAGGCTGAGCGAGCTCTGACCGGATTTCCCCGTCCTCATCGACCAGAATCCGGACGAACAGAGCCTGGTTAAAGTGTCTACGAATGTCGTCGGGCGCTCGGCGGTAGGCCTCGTAGCAGTTTTCCAATATCTCCATTGCAGTTTCGAGATTGCCTTCCAACTCCGAGAACTCGATAGTCATGGTGGACAACCGCTCCGCGATCGAGGTCAGCTGCAGCGAGATCGCCCCCTGCTCTGCCGTGTAGAGGTCGGCGGGGACGACACCGTCGAGGTGCCCGTCGAGTACTTCTTGCTTCGCGCTTGCAGCCGTGCCTGCTCCATTCTTCGGACTTGCCTCCAGCGGCTCTTAAGTGCCGCGGAGTGGGGCGCCCCAACGCGCGTACTGCATATTACAAAAGATTCCTGTTTCACTGTATAACAGTCTTTGATATACTAAAGACATCAACTTAGGAACAGGGAGTACGAATCATGGCAGAACCCGAAAAGGCGGCAACCACCGCATCAGTAACCAAGACCCGAGGAACTGGGTTCCCAGTGATCTCATTGCCCACGGCTATGAAGATCGTTAGCGAGGCTGGCGCCTACGGGAAGGTGCACACCGCTAACGCACTAGCCGCGTATGCGGGCCACACCACCGCCAATAGCGGTGCCTGGCGTGCCAAGGCTGCTGCCCTTCGAGACTGGGGCCTTGTCATCTCAGCGCCCACGGACTCATTCGCACTGACTGATCGCGCGCTCCAGATTGCCCACCCGACGTCCCCCGAGGCGGCTCAAAAGGCGATGCTCGAAGCGTTCAACAACTGCAAGCTCTATGTGGAGATCTTCAACGATATGGCGAAGGGCACGAACCTCAAGATCGCCTCGGTAGCAAACACAGCCGTGACAAGTCACGGCGTGGCCGCCAAATCCAAGGACGCCTTCGCGAACTCGTTCGTTGAGAGTGCAACTGCTGTCGGGCTGGCCAAGAAGACGAGCGCTGACGTTGTACAACTGCTTTCTGCACCGGCAGACATCCAAGGTGCCACCGAGACCGTGGTCGACGTTGCGGCCGCCGACGACGAAATTGTTGATGAGCCCGAGGTGCTCGTCAAGAAGCGACGCGCCTCAACACCTCCCGTCGTCAACCAAACCTGGCCCATTTCGAATGGCGAGATCACTCTGACGATTAGCTCGGGTAAGCCGTTCGACGGAAAGGTCTTCGTCGAAATCGGGTCAGTCATTGGCGCGATCGAGAAGCTAGCCGAGCTGATTGGTGCACCAGCAGACGAAGACGAAGAGTAGACACGTGGGCTACCCGGTCAAGCCTTTGGAACAGTACGAGGCTCAACTGCGGTCGGCCGGCGAACGTCGCCTGCCAGATGGCTCAGACGCTGATCTCCTGGTGGAACTCGCGCTACTGAATCCAGACAGCACCCTGACCGCCCTGGGCCAGGCGTACTTCGAGGCGGCCTTCATAAATAAGGATGAGACGTCCCTGATGCTGGTTATGCAGACCGCCTTTCGCGACTACCGTCCGGCCGAGGCGCTCTCGCAGAGGCTATTTGGTGTTCCAAACGTCGATAAGACGGTGGTCGAATCCGTGTTGCGAAATGTGGGATTGGGTGCAGACCTCACTGATCGGAAACTCGGCACACTCCTCGTGTTGCTCGATCGTTTCGAAGTGATTCGCTACGTAAAGAACAAAGGAGACGTCACGGTCCTGATACCGCCGCTCAGCAGCGGTCAAGTTCCTTCCACGATCTTCGTAAGTAGAGAGACGCCGTTCTCCAATGTGATGTGGCTCGGGCGGGTCCTGAAGCAATGTAGCGAGCACATATTCTGGCTGGACAAGCACTTCCAGCCTGCGGGACTTGAGGCGCTGGCAGATGTTGCCGATGGAAATCAGATCCGTGAAGTTCGTATTCTCTCGCTGAAGCTTCCGGATAATTCGACGCCCAAGGCAATGAATGCTTACCGCGCACTCAAGGCCGAATTGCTCCATCGCGGGATCAAGCTTGAGTGGCGATTTATCGACTCGGCGATGGTGCGAGATGCCCACGATCGTTGGATTATCGGCGCAAGCTCTGCCTACAACGTGCCTGACGTGGGAACGGTCATGTCGGGGAACAAATCGGAGATGTCGGCCAGTGAAAGTGCCGCGCGATTGAACACAGACTTTGACGGCTACTGGTCGAACGCCACCGAAGCGGCGTAGAGCGTAGCTGTTGTCTGCCGCTCCCAATAGCGTTCGAGCGTGGCCTCCCAAACCCGAGCCGCTTGCCCTATCTGCGGAAGCGGCGGAAAGCAATCAGCAGAGGACGTTATGCCTCTGTGGGTTCGCAAAGCCACCCTTAGCCTCGTGCCGATAGCTCCTAGCGAACATCCGCCGAGAATGACGCTCCGAATTTGTCGCGATTGCAACTCTCAGATGGCCGCTCGATACGAGGACAAGGCCTCCACTGTCTTAGCTCCGATGATGGCCAACAAGCCGGCTACTCTTTCGACGCGACAACAATCCATCATCGGCCGATGGTTCATCAAGACGACGCTGCTGATGAATCTCGCCGACCAGCTAAAGCACGGTGGTGTGATTCTCGAAGACCGAGATGAACTCCGGAGGATGAACCAGGACGGCGCAGTTCGAGAAGGCATTTCGATTCGGATAGGCCGATACTCATCAATCGACGGCGACCCAGACGGAACACGTGCACAGTTGGAGCGTGTCGTGCGGGGTGGTTATTCGGCATCAACGCGCTACTACTCTGCGACGACCTTGGGATTCTTGGCGTTCGAGATGATCATCTGCAATCCGAGCAGTGCCATCGAGTTTTCTTCCCGATTGGCAAGCAATCAGACACTGCTGCCGATTTGGCCTCCTGTGCTTACCTCTGTCGCTTGGCCACCTTCCGAGACTCTTACTCGCGAAGATCTCGCTGCGATGCGCAACGAGCTGACGCTTGTCGCGGGCAGCGCCGGATACCGAAGGTTCTCAGCCGCCCGCGGGCTGATCTAGTTTCTTGACGCGACGGGCTCGTGGATCGGCACGCCCATTGCCCGCAGCGCAAATATGACAGTGTGGTTGTCGAAGCCAAGGTGCTTCCCGATTGCCGCGCTGGACTTGCCATCCGCATACATGCGAGCGGCCTCTTGATTCGCGGCTTGCGATATTCCCTTGTTGAGATCGACGCCACGCGCCTTCAGGAGTTGCGAGACACTATTGCGGTGCACTCTATAGATGCGTGCGAGGGTGTAAATCGATCCATGTAGACGGTAGTCGGCGACAAGCTGGTCGACTTCCGTCGCACTAAGGCGACGTTGACTACTCCGCGATGCGCTGTCTTCTAGGATGGGCCCCCGGAGAAGCTCGGCGAGTTCCTTCAGGCTTAGCAGCCGGAATGCCGTTTTCGCAGCACCAGGAGGGTTCGGGAGCACCTCGCTTCGGTGCACTCCCTAGTCGTCGATTGCGACCACGGTGTCGAAAAGTCCGTAACGCCGTAGGTTCTCGTGCGACGCAACACCCGTGTACGAGAGGGATGCGTCCTCGTACCGTCGGAACGCGAATACAGCCGCGTTCATGTGGGCCGAGTTGAACACGCCCAGCGACACGAGCAGGTTGAAGTCCTCGACAGTGAGGCCGGTAACGGTCTTGAAGAGACCAGGCTCGAGTTTGGTGATCACGTCTTTGAGCGTGTTCTCGCGGTAGTCAGTCAGGTACATAAACGCCGGAATCCGTGTAGCGAACTTGATCAGCTTCTCCTGGATCTGCTTTCGCTTGGACTTGTATTCTTTCTCCTCGTCCGAAAGCTCCCTCTTCTCTTTCGCGGTGAGCTCATCGCCTTTCGTCTTCTTGATGTCTTTGACGGCCTGCGATTTGTTGACGACAGTTTCGAACACGTCGCTGCCCAAGGCTCGGAAACCCTCGATATTCATTACCGCTTCCATAGCGGCCTCGTTCGACATGATCTTCTTTAGTGTCTCGTTGTCGACGTTGACGAGAATCGCGGACTCCCATTTGCGGGCCAGGAGCGTCGCAGACGTGCCCGCCATGGCGATGTCCAAGATCGCGCCAGCGTCGACCTGTGTCATGTTCGCCCCGTCGTATGCCAGAACAGGCAAGAACGACACCAACTCTTCGACCGCGCGTTCCGGGTTTGGCTCTTGTGGCGAGAGTCCGATCCCGTAGTCCGAGAGCTGCCGCAGCGCACGCGTCGGCGCGAAATCGAAGATGAAGCACACGGGCTTCAGCACCTCCTCCGCGTGCGGGTCGTCTCCTTCCGGGTTCTTGATTGACCACGGAGACTGCACCCGGAACGCCGCCTGGAAGTACGTTTCCGGCGACTTGAGGTTGCGAAGCATGAGGATGGACGCCCACTGTGCGACCGTGACACCGGTCGTCAACTTCCCACACGAGAGAGTGATCGTCTTGGTGTCGATGCCATTCCCGATCGCCACGCGAACGGGAGGAAGAGCGTCGACCCCGATTCCAGCGCCGGGGCCGGCGACATTGAGCACCTTGTATTGACCCCAAAACGGTACGTTCTGCTTCTCTGCCAGGAGGTTCGCCATCGCCTGGCACGCGGCAACGTTTGGGAGAAACCAGAAGGAGTGTTGCAGGTAGGGAACAAGTCGGGCGTCAGAATACGGAAACGGCGGACGAGTTCCGCTTTTCAGCGCATCGAGCTGCGTGGGTAAGTACTGCCCCCGAATGATGTCGAGCCACTTTTGCACGTCGTCTTTGTGGGTGAACCCCGCGTCGGAACCCAACCCTGTCGCCGCGAAGAATGAATTGAGGTCGAATTCGTCGAACTCGCCCTGACTAGCGACATTCAATAATTCGTCCGGCATCTGGTACGTCAAGAGCCGCATCTCGGGCAAAGCGCCGTAAGGATTGAGTTTGTCAGGGTGCTTCTTCGAGAATTCGGCCTTCTCGCGCTGCTCGTCGGTGTAGGTCCAGTTGAAGATCTGCTCTTCGATGAACTCTCCGGTAGCGAGGGCTTTGAACGGCGTACCCGAGAGATACAGGTAGGCCCGCGTCGTAATCGGCAGAAAATCCTTCTCGTCGCTACCGAGTTCGTCGAGCTCTTCGTCGAACGTCTCGAGCGCCTCGCCGTACTCGCCCGCCAGTTCTTTTTTCGCCTCCCTGTCGTCCTCACCCTCGAAGAGTTCCTTCGCGTTGTCGCGCCAGGCGCCGTAGTGGTACTCGTCGAAGATGACGAGGTCCCAGTGGATGGCATGGATCCACTCGTTCTTACCCTTAATCAGCCCAGTCGCCTTATCGCGGCCGAGCAGGTCTTGGAACGAGCCGAAGTACACGAGCGGCTTCTTCGGGTCGACGGTCGCCGGGTCGACCCCGGACGACTTAGAAACGTACTGCCATCCGTCAAAGTCGAGGTGAGTCAGCAGGTCGGTCTCCCACGCATCCTCTACAGCTGGTTTGAAGGTAACGACCAGCACACGAGTCGCCCCCAACGATTTGGCGAGCTGATAGCTGGTGAACGTCTTGCCGAAGCGCATCTTGGCATTCCAGAGGAACCGCGGCACAGCATGCATGTCCTCGGCCCAGATCGAGTGGAAGTAATCACGTGTCCTTTCGACTGCCTGCTTCTGCTCGAGTCGCATCGGAAAGGTTTCATGGTGTGTGCCGCCGACGACCTTTCCGGCGCGCAGCTCGGTGATCGCCGTCCGCACATCGGCGACAGTGCAGGTCATCCACTCCAGCGTCGGGTTCGCGAAGTTCTTGGCCTTCAAGCGTTCCCGCACGTCGAAGTCGCGGATGAAGGTGCCGTCGTCGCGCACGGCCGACTCGTCGACCTCGATCGTGTAGTTCGTGACGGCGGCGGTTTTTAGTTGCTGACCGACGCGCTTCTTGACGTCCTGAGTTGTTTGTCCGACCTTCAGCCAGCCTTTGTGCTGCTCGTCGTGGATCGAGTACGCGTAGATTCGGAGATTTCCCGGAGGCCGCTCGGGCAGCAGTTCATCGAGCGGCTTAGACATCTGTGCCGTCCATCGCGCGGATGGTCGACTCGATAAGTTCGATCTCGCTTGAGGTGAGCTCGTAGCGAGCGTAAAGAGCCTCGTCGGTCCAGTCCTTGGTGAAATCCTGAACCGGAACGAATACGAAGGACCCACGGGTGATGTTTTGCGTTAGCAAGATCGCCGAAACCAGGAAGCGTAAGAATCTCGTACGGAGGTAGGACGCGGCATTGGTCGCCTCCCTCTCGGTCCCGAAGGGGCCGACGATCAGATATGACTCTGTAGCGACGGTGCCTGGTGGCATTACCTCGATCCTCGACAGCACCCGCTTGCTGCCCGATTTGTCTGTCTGTCCGGCGTGCTCGCTGGATGTCTTGGAGAGCAGAACCTTCCACGTGTCGATAAGTTCGGCGCCCTTCGGGACGTCTTTTCGGTCGATGCGTCCGTCGTTCCCGCTGGCGTAAAGATAAAGGTCACCCTTCTCGTCGCCGTCGTGCGCGGAATCGATACCGAACGGACGTCTCGCCGAAACGAGCGCGCCAAAGGGGCCGTCGCCATGTTCACTGATCTTCTTGATGACGTCGAGGACCCGGTTGTCGCGCACGAACACGTCGTACTCGCCCAGGTTTCGCTCGGCAGAGAAAACCTTTCCGCCGGCCCTCGTTTCTACACGGCACGTTCCCGGACTATCGCGATTCCAGAGGAAGTACATGACTCCGCCTGCCACATCGACTCCGTCGAACGCGTCGCGGGAGTTCGGGTAGTCCACCAAGGTGCGCAGCCGACGGTCCGCGAGCATCGTGGCTCGGAACTCATCAAGACCCTTCCCTCCAGAAAACCATTTCGAGGGGACGATCATGGTCAGGAAGCGCGGGTCGAGCAGCTTCGCCTGCTCGATGAAGCGGTGATAGAGGGGCATCGCGCTCGACCCCGCCCCGCCCCCGTCGCTGATTTGGTACGGCGGGTTTCCGATGATGACGTCGAACTGCATGTCGGCTCCAAACAGCTTCGCGAGACGCGACTTTATGTTGGTGGTGTGGATGAACGCGTAAGCATGCGACTCGAGTTCGGGCCCGCGAGAATACTCGACCTCGCTCGCGCCGCAGTACGCACATCTTCCCCGGACCCACGTGTGCTCGGTGCGCTCGAACCAGATATTGCCGTCTTCGGTGTCGAACGAGCGAGCGATCGAGTGCACACCGTTCGCCCACTTAGAGCAGTAGACGCTGCGTCGGGCGAGGATCGCGGTCAGCTGGGTGATGCCGATCCCGAAGACCTGCTTGGTCAGAATGTGATCGACCCGATCGCGTAGATCGGGGATGTGCAGTGCGAGGCCTTCCGTCAACCGCGATGTGATCTCACGGAGGAAGACCCCCGACTTCGTGAACGGGTCGAGGAAGGTGACGTCGGGGTCGCTCCAGATGCTTGCGCCCCCATTTTCCCCGGCCCAGGCGGCCTCTAGGGTGTCGAGCATTTGGTTTGCGAATTCCGGAGGCGTGAACACCTCATCGTTCGACAGGTTGGCTATGCAAGAGAGGACGTCGGGATTCCGTGTGCGCAACGTAACGGCAGCCTGCCTCATGAAGCGATCTCTCCAGCCGTCATCGCGGGGTACTCCCTTGCTGGCACGAAGCGGTCCTGCTCTTCGAAGTGATCCCAGAGAGAACCTTGGAACGATGCGCGCTCGGCAAGGGTGTCGTATAAAAAATCGCGACGCTGGAAGCGTCCGCGCCCCAGGTAGGCCCATTCCGGGAAGATGATCGGTGAACCATCCGCGCCCATCATTGTGAGCGCGTTTCCGTTGACGATGTTGACGGCGACGACCTTTTCGGCGGCAGCGAACCACGGATCGCCCGGTTGGGGACGCACGTAGTCGCAAAAGCGCTCGACGAGATTTGCCCTACATTCCGCAGCGTTGTCGGACAGGAGCTCGATTCCGTAGATGCACATGAGGGCGAGCAGAGCTTGATGCCGCTTCTCAAAGTCGCTCTTGCCGTAGCGGAGTTCAACCGTCGCAAACTTGCGATCCAGTAGAGGGAGCAGGAAGTTGCCAGATCCACACGCTGGTTCGAGGACACGAGAGTCGATCCGGTCCATTTCGACTGAAACGAGATCGAGCATCTCGTCGACTAGCCACTGTGGCGTGAAGACCTCGCCATGGTCTGCCACGCGTCGCTTCGACTTGACGAGCGGCGCGGAGTCGTTGCCCACCGTCACTTTGTGCTCCTCTCCGCAAGCCGTCCCACCATACCGGCGTAGGTCACCGACAGACCGGCACCTCCGCGCAGATGCCTTACGGAGGTGGGCGCCTTCGCCGTATGATCCTGAGTAGCGATCAAATATCGTTTGGTCGAGCACCACCGAATCAGCCCCGGGAGGTTTGGATGACGAAACTCGTGTACGGCAAGGATGACCAGGTCACTTTTCTGAGCGAAGCAGAGAAGCAGGAAGCGTTTGATTTCCTCACTAACTCTCCCGACATCAAGTTTTCCAACGAGCCCAACGAACTGAGCGGCGCCTGGGGTTCGGAGAAGCGCATCAGCTTCTACGTTAGGAGTGGCGTGCCCGGCGGTCTCTTGCGGAACTGGACGGCGGGCAATGGCGGTGCAATCCTCGGCCGTATCAACTGTGGGGAGCTCTACGACGAAGTGCTTCCACTGCGCGTTGCCGCGGGACTCTGAGCCCCCGCTTCGGGGAAGTCCAGTCACGAATGACCTGTATGCGCTTGGTCACCGAGCGATCTGCGCATCGGTCGAAGGGCTTATCAAGGATCGTGTAGTCGCGATAATGGTCCATGACCGCGGGGTGCTCGATCAGCGGCTCTCGAGTTCGAATTGGTTGATCTTGAAGCCGGATGCCTTGAAGACGTAATCGGTGCGGCCCGATGCAGGTGATGTAGCCGTCGGCGTCCTGCGACGCCGCACCAGCTTGCCGAGAGCGGATAGTCTCGCCCCGTGAAGGCCGACCCGTACACGCCGCTTGAAGCGTTCCACCTCCCGCAACAGCTCATCGTTCCCCTGTTCCAGCGCCCCTATGTGTGGGCCGAGGAAGAGCAGTGGGCGCCCCTTTGGAAAGATGTTCGGCGCACCGCAGACTTGCGCTTGAAGGATCCGTCGAGCAACGCCAGCCACTTTCTCGGTGCGGTAGTACTTCAAGCGAGCGAAGGGCAGCATGGTCGGCTGCAGGCCAGCAACGTCATCGACGGCCAGCAGAGAATCACGACGCTGCAGCTGGTGATGGACGCCGTGGGTCTTGTGCTGGAAACCGCGGGGCGTGACGCCCTCGCCGACCAACTAGAGGCGCTCACGCACAACCAGGCAACGTTCACCGCGAGCGGCGAGAGCCGGCTGAAGTTGCGCCACAGCAATCGCGACCGGCTCGCGTTCGACGAGGTTATGAACGCCGCACCCCCAGTCGACTACTCAAGCCTGAAGTATTCGAAGTCGTTGATCACGAGAGCCCACGAGTTCTTTGCGCTGGCCGCAAGGGAGTGGCTCGGTGACAACAATTCGGCAGACTACGACGCTCGCGCGGACACGCTTGTGTATGTGCTGACGTACGGCCTGAACATCATCATCATCAACCTGACGGTGAGTGAGAACTCGCAAGAGATCTTCGAAACTCTGAATGCTCGTGGCACTCCGCTCACTGCGACTGACCTCATCAAGAACTTCGTCTTCCAACGCCTCGACCTAGAAAAGATCGACACAGCACGGGCCTACACCGAGGACTGGCCCTTCGATACGACCTTCTGGGAGACAGAGATCAGTGTCGGTCGTTACAACGTCAGTCGAAGCGCTGTCTTCCTCAATCAGTGGCTGACCGCAATCACGGGTGAGGAGGTGAGCCCCAACTCGACCTTCGTGCGATTTAAGAGCTTCGTCGAACACGAAACCGACCAGGCCATGGGCGACCTGCTTCCTCGAATCAAGGAGCAGGCAGAGCAGTACGAGACGTGGACTGTCAACGCCGGCGACGCGGATCGGCAGCTCACGCGAAGTGAGATGGCGTTCTATCGGATGCAGGCCGGGGGAGTCGAACTTCTCAAGCCGTTGATCATTTGGTTGCACACACCGGGTCGAGGCCTTCCCGAAGAGGAGATCGACAACCTGATCGAAGCAGCGGAGAGCTGGATGGTTCGCCGTCAACTTCTTCGCTTGACGTCGTCCGATCTGGGCCGCATTGTTGCTGATGTTGTCCGCATCTACCGCGACACACCTGCCAGCGAACTCTCGCAGCGAGTCCGGGAGCACCTCTCGCGCCTCGACGTCTCGAGCACCTACTGGCCCGGCGACGAAGAGGTGCGAAGGGAACTTGTTGGATCGGCTGCGTACCGGCGATTCAGCAGGGGCCGACTGCGGATGCTGCTGGAAGCGACAGAGAATCGCATGCGGGGCGGAACCAATCAACCACAGGTTCCCCGCCGCGGATATCCAATCGAGCACGTGCTGCCCCAGAAGTGGGAGACGCACTGGCCTGTTGACGGCCTCGAGGCGGAGCAGCGCCGGGCGGCCCACGTTCACCGACTAGGCAACCTCACCCTGCTGACGAAGTCGCTCAACTCGAAAGTGTCGAACGGGCCGTGGATCGAGAAGCGTGGGGCGTTCTCCGAGCACGACACCCTCTTGCTCAACAGCCGCCTCCTCGCTGCAACGAGCGAAGAAGGCTGGGATGAAGACCAGATTGAGACCCGGACCGGCTCCTTGATCGAGGCGCTGCTCGACATCTGGCCGGTGCCCAACGGGCATACCGGCCAAGTCATCGATCCTCAGCAACGTGAGTCTGCGTACGTGGACGTGAAGGACCTTGTCGCAGCCGGACTATTGGAGCCGGGGACTGTTCTCTCTGGTCGCCCGGGCACGTGGCAGGACACGAAGGCCAGCATCCGTGAAGACGGTTTGATCGAGCTCGATGGCAAGACGTACGAATCTCCCAGTGGCGCTGGCCTCGCGCTGCGTGGGCACGCAACAAACGGTTGGCACTTTTGGCGTCTCAGTGACGGTCGCAACCTTCAGGACGTCCGCCAGGCCTACCGGGGAGAGGACGCACCTGTCGCCGAGCGGTTTGACTGGGAGCCGCTGCACACAATCCTGGAATCCCTGCCCACGGGTAGGTGGACGACGTACGGCGCGCTCGCCAGTGTCATCGGTACCGCAGCCCAGCCAGTCGGCTCACACATCACGACTTGCCCGCAGTGCGTCAACGGTCATCGGGTGCTCAAGAGTGATGGTTCGGTGGCGACCAACTTCCATTGGTCCGATGCCGATGACACTCGCTACCCCACGGAGGTGCTGCGCGCAGAGGGCCTAAAGATCGTGAACGGCAAGGCCGACCCGTCGCAAGAGCTTCCGCCAGACGACCTGGCGGACTTGCTGCTCTAGGGACGCGCGCTAGCAGTTAGCTCTTCAACCCGTGGAAATGGTCGTCGCGCCACTCGACAGCCACGACATCCCCTGCTGCGACGGCCTCCTCGCGCTCACGCAGCTCGACCCGGCGGATCTTGCCTGAGATGGTCTTGGGCAGGTCCATGAACTCGATGCGGCGGATGCGTTGGAAGGGTGCCAGACGCTCGCGGGGGCGGTCTCAAGCCGCTTCGCATCAACAGCGCTGACGCGACCTACCCGGACTCAACGAACCCGATCCCTGCGGGCCTTCGTACGATCTGCATGGAGACCCTGGTTTCGATCAACACTGCGATAGGTGGGCGCTAGCCCCGCGTGCAGGTCCCCTGATCGGGGACTGGGTCGACGAGCCATACCCTCACTAGCCTCAGACGCACGACGGGGGGCACGTCATGACCGATCTGAGGGGACGCGCACCTGCGCGCGCAGCGATGGAGAAGTTCATCTCTTTTCGCGGAACCAAGGAGATCGTCGAATTACCTTTGGGCTTGGTGTGGGTGCGGCCAGCGGCCATGAACTGGCTGCGCGGCACCCGTGGCGAACTGTTCATGGCGCGTGAGTTGGCCAAGCTCGGCCCAGAGTGGACCGTGCTCCACTCTGTTCTCGTTGGTGATCGAGGCGACATCGACCACATAGCTGTTGGCCCGCCCGGAGTCTTTCCGATCAATACCAAGCGGCTGGTCGATGGCGAAGTGCGGGTGAACGGCAGCGAGTTTCGGAACAACGAGTGGGAACGCGACTACCTTGCCAAGGCGGCGGACGAGAACGACAGGTTCGTCAGGTTGCTCACTCGCCACGGGGTGTCGGCCCCCGTCTTGCCGATCATCGCTATCAGCGGCGCCGAGACCCTGAAGGTGAAGGGAGCGCCACATTGGCGCGACCGCAACATCGGAGTTGTCGCGGTCAAGGATGTCGTGCCGAGGCTCCTGCGACGACAAGTTCGCCTAGACGAGTCAGAGGTTGCACGAGCTGCCGAGGTGCTGAGCGACTCAACACTGTGGAGCCATCGAACCTCCGAGGTCGGCGAGGACGCTGATCTGCTGCGCGCATTCCGTCTCATCGATCGCGGGGTAGGCAGGCTTCGCAACCTGTTGATCCTGGGTCTTGCCTTGGCTTCAATCGGGTTTGCTTGGTGGGCGAGCAGCACTTTCATCGCGTGGGCGCTGCGGTCGGCTGGCTACTGAACCACGGGGGGTGGCGCACGGCGCGCCATGCCGTTATGAGGCTGACTGCCTCGAGCGCCCGCCGCGGCAGTGGCAATCCCACTCGACGTGATGTCCATGATGACGGAGCCGCCGAGCGCGATTTGTGGGTGGAGCTCTGCTCTCTCGAATGGCGCCGCGTCGTGCATACCCCATTCCAGGCGACCATTAGCGGGACGCCGACAGCATCCGTGGTTGGCAGTTACAGGCGATGAGGATAATCGGCGTTTGCCGGGCACCTCTCGAATAGGGCGTTGCCGCGTCGTCTTCAGGCGGAGCGAGCGAGCTCACCCGGCAGCAACGAGTACGTCTGCTCGTGTGCGAGACGCGCGTGCTTCGCCACGTAGCCGACGAGCAGCGCGGGGGCCCTCACGACGGTCGACTCCCGCACCGTCGTCCGCTCGCCGTGCCTCGTCGCAGTCGTCGTCGTCAGCAACGTGCACCCCGGTGCCGCGACCACGTCTCCCGACATCGATGTGGGGGAGAGGCGGCGCATCCGAACGGGGAAGCGGATCGAGTAGCGGATGGGGCCGAGGGCCGGGCGCTCCGTGACGCGCCAGTCCGACCAGGGGCCGTCGGCATCCTGACCGGAGGCGGTCATGAGAGCGCTCACGAGGTAGGGGTGAAGGCCGCGGTGGGCGGTGAGGTCGCTGAGGAAGTCGATCGTCGCCTCGGGGTCGGTGTCGACCTCGGCGGTCAGCTCGAAGGTGCGGGTCGCCATGCGATCAGTATGGCCGTCCGCACTTGCGTCAGGCCAGGCCTCAGCGCACCGAGCAGGAGGGCGATCCGCGACGCTGGCTGGCAGGGCTGACACAGTCCCGTGAGCGAGACTTGCCGGGTGATCACCCTGACCGACGCAGCCCAGAAGTTCGTCACCGACTACCACATCGCCACCCTCTCGACGCTGGCCAAAGACGGGACGCTCCACGTCGTCCCTGTGGGATTCACGCTTGTCGACGGGGTTGCGCGCGTCATCGCGAGCGGGTCGTCAGTGAAGGTGCGGAACATCCGTGAGCGGGGGCACGCGACGCTAAGTCAGTTCGAGCGGGCGACGTGGATGACGTTCGTCGGCGTCGGGACGGTGCACGACGATCCTGAGACGGTCGCCGAGGCCGTCGAGCTGTATGCCGGGCGCTACCGCCAGCCGCGCGAGAACCCGGAGCGGGTGGCGATCCACATCGAGGTGCGCAAGGTGATGGGCTCGTCGGACATGGTGCCGAAGTGAGCGACGTCGAGCTCGCGTGGGCGGGCGAGGAGGCGCTGCTCGCGCCCGAGACGCGGCACGACCCGGCGACGGTCGAGGGGCTACTGGATCCGGAGTTCCGCGAGATCGGGCAGTCGGGGCGACTGTGGGATCGGGATGGGATCGTTGCGATGCTCGTCGAGCCGGCGGATGCGGAGGCGGGTGACGCAGGCCAGTACGTCATTAGCGAGCGGGCGGCCGTCGAGCTTGGGGAGGGCGTCGTGCTTCTGATGTATCGGCTTGTGTTCGACGGTCGGGACAGCCGTCGGTCGTCGGTATGGCGGGTGCGGGATGGGCGGGCCCGAATCTCGTTTCATCAGGGGACGAGCGTTCCCGCGGGGTGATATCGACAGGCTCAATCACCAGGTGGGCGACCTAGGCTCGGCGCATGAGCGACGTCGCGGGTACCTGGAACATCACCATCTCGACCCTGTTCGGCAAGGGGGAGGGCGTGCTCGACCTCAAGGTCGACGGGACGAAGGTGACCGGATCGGGGCGCACCGGGGATCACGTCATCACGCTGAGCGAGGGGACGCTCGAGGGGGATCAGCTGTCGCTGCCGATCAAGTTGACGTCGCCGGTGGCTGTGGACGCTACGGCTGTGGTGGCCGTGCGCGGGGATTCCATGAAGGGAAAGATCGTTGGCGGGCCGCTGCCGGGGATGAAGGTTTCGGGGACGAAGCAGGGGTAGGCCGGCTGGCGGGGTTTCGATACGCGCCTTTGGTGCTACTCAACCCACTCCGGGGGCGGGCGAGCGCTCTTCGGCGACGCTGTTGCCTCCGTCGACCACGATCACCTGACCCGTGACGTAGGACGCTCCTGGCGACGCCAGCCATGCGATCGTGGAGGCGACCTCCTCGGGTGTGCCGCTACGACCAACGGGGACCAGCGTGCCCTCGAGTTCTTCCGATTCGAGCTGCGAGCCCGTCGCGATCCATCCGGGCGCGACCGCGTTCGCCGTGATGCCCGCGCGGGCCTCGTCGACCGCGAGCGCTCGGGTGAGCCCCACGAGCCCGGCCTTCGCGGCGGCGTATGAGACGTCCCCGCGAGATGCCATGACCGGTCCGGTCACGCTGGTGACCGAGACGATCCGACCCCAGCGCGCTTCGCGCATGTGCGGGATCACCAGCCGGGTCACATAGAACGCGCTCGACATGGTCATCGCGATGCTGCGATCCCACTCGTCGGGATCCATCAGCGCGTCGCCGGACACCATCGCGTCATCGCCGGTGGCGATCATTCCCGCGTTGTTGACCAGGATGTCCGGGGTCACCGACGCGGCCGCCAGCGCGTCGCCCAGCTCGTTCGCGAGCTCCGCCGACTCGAGCCGGGCGACGAATCCCTGGGCGTCGATGCCGAGCTCGCGCAGCTCCTCGGCGCGATCGTGGATGCGGCTCGTCGTGCCCGTGATGGCCACTGCGGCGCCCAGCTGACCGAGCGCGACCGCTGTGGCGAAGCCGATGCCTGTCGCGCTTCCCGCCCCGGTGATCAAGGCCGTGCGGCCGGTGAGGTTCCATGCCGCGGGGAGGGTCATGCCTCCGATGGTAACGACGCAGGGGGAGGGCGCCGCTCGCGTGGCAGTCTGGCACCATGCTGACCGTCGGAGTCGACCTCGCCGCCCAGCCGGCAGGCACGGCGCTCGCCGCGATCGAGTGGCAGGACGGTGCCGCCCGGCTCGTCGAGCTCGAGGTGGGCATCGTCGACTCCCGTATCGTCGACCTCTCGCGAGGCGCGGCGTGCGTAGGCATCGATGTGCCCTTCGGGTGGCCCATCGAGTTCGCGCAGTTCATCGCCGCCCACATCAATCGCGAGGCGGCGCCGCGAGACTTCTCGGGTAAGGAATGGCGGCAACGCATCCGGTTCCGCGACACCGACCGCTACGTGCGCGAGCGCATCGGGAAGTGGCCGCTCAGCGTCGCCACCGACCTGCTCAGCCTCGCGGCGATGCACGGGGCGGAGCTGCTCGAGGCGTTCGAGGCCGCGGGGACCGTCGTCGATCGCGCCGGCCGTGGAACGCTCGTCGAGGTCTACCCGGCGGCGTCTCTGCGCATCTGGGGCATCGACGCGAGCGGGTACAAGCGGAACACGGATGACCTGCGGGCGACTGCTGCTCGCGTGCTCGCTGAGGCGCCGTGGCTGTCAGTAAGCGCTGGGCATCGGGAGCTGATTGCGACGTCGGACGATGCGCTGGACTCGCTGATCGCGTGCTTCACGGCTCGTGCGCATGCGCTCGGGCTGACGGGGGCGGTGCCGGAGGGGATGGTCGCCGTGGCGGAGGTTGAGGGGTGGATTGCGTTGCCCACCGGGGCTGTGGCAGACCTGGTGGGTGAGCGAGGGGATCTCGACGCGCTCGATCGACGAGGGTGAACGTGCGAGCGGATATCGCCCGCTTGAGTAGCTCGGGGCTTGATCTCGACAGGCTCGATCGGCGGAGTCGGGGTTGCTCGGGGGGTGGTTTCGACACGCGCCCTGAAGGGCGCTACTCAACCACCGGTGGAGCTAGACGAGCTTCCAGGGGCCGTAGGGGGCCGGGCTCGGAGTCGTGCCCACCGAGTACCACTGGGCCTGGTAGATGGCGCCCTGGTAGGTGACCTTCTCGCCTCCGCGGTAGACCGTCGCCGCGCTCCAGGCGGGCGTGGCGCCGGGTGCCGCCGGGGCGACGACCTCGCTCCACGGGCCGCCGCTGCCGCCGGGGGTCTGGCCGCGCGTCCACCACAGGGCCTTGAAGGTGCGGCCCTGGTAGGCGACGACGTCACCCGAGGTGAAGATGCGCGAGGGGGTCCACAGGGTCGAGCCGTCGGCGGCGATGGCGATCTCGGCCCAGGCTCCGTTGTTGCTGGAACCGGGCGTCTCGCCCTTCGTGTACCAGAGGGCCTCGAAGACCCGACCGTTGAAGCTCACGCGGTCGCCGGTGTTGTAGACCTTGGTCGAGCTCCAGGCGGCCGGCTTCGGCACGCCCTGCTCGCCGAGTCCGAGGTCGCACGCGATGCGGCCGGAGAAGAACGCGTGGCCCTCGGTCGCACTGCCCGGTCCGGCGCCGTAGATGCCGTCATCGGCCCACACGACCTCCTTGGTGCCGGCGACGCAGGTCGAGCTCGGCGCCACAGCGAAGCCCTCGATGTTGTTGTTCGGCAGGCCGGCCGGCTTGCTGAACGCGACGTCGGGGACGAACGATCCGGTCGCGTTCACCTTGAGCACGGTCGCGGTGACCGCGCAGGTGTTGTCGCAGACCGTCCAGATGCGCTGCGAATCCGCGTCGTACTGCACCTCCATGACGTGTCCCATGCGGGTGTCGACGACGGCGATGCGCGTGAACGTGCCGTTGCTGTTGAGCGCGTAGGCGTACAGCTTGCCGTCGTTCTCGAGGGCCGCGAAGTAGAGCCCGGTGCCGTGCAGCGGGTAGTTCACCGGCTTGTAGGTGGCACCCGTGGACTGGTCGACGAAGCCATTGGCGACGAGGTAGCTGTCGGGAACGAACGTGACGCCCTCGAATCCGAGGTTCGCCTCCGTGCGGTTGCCGGCGCGGAGCTCGGGGAACTCGGCCGTCAGATCCCACTGGGCGGTCGCGACCAGCTGCGTCGCCGACGTGTTCGGGTCGATGCGCAGGATCGAGTTGAGCGGGTTGGTGTTGAACGCGTTGTTGCGCTCGGTGGTGACGTAGAGGGCGCCGTCCGGTCCGACGGTCAGGCCCTCGGAGTCGGGCTGGTTGGTCGCCGTGTCGGTGCTGCCGGGGAAGAAGATCTGCTTGCCCGCGGCCCAGCCGTTGGCGGTGTCGTTGACCCAGAGGCCGCCCTGCTTCACCAGGCGGAACACCCAGCTCTTGTTCTTGACGCTGTAGAGCACGTTGGGGTTGCTCGGGTCGAAGGCGAGCCCGCTGATGTCGCGGCCCTCCGGACCGGTGGCGGTCTTCCAGGCGCACTGGGCGTCGGCGATCGTGACCGTCGAGCTGCCGGGCCAGGCGGACGGGGCGAGGGCCGTCGTGGGCAGGGTTCCCGATCCGGACGGGGCCTCAGGCTGGCAGGCGAGAGCCGGCGGCGGGTTGTCGGCCGGGTTGGTCAGCGGGGTGAGGCACGCGGTGGCGTTCGAGGCGCCGAAGCTCTTGGTGCCGACCGACACGAACGCTCCCGTGCCGTCCCCGCAACGGGCGATCGCGCCGGCGCCGAAGTTGTTGCCCTCGTCGGTGCCCGCCTCACCGGCGGTGTAGTCGACCGAGTCGACGAGCGTGCCTGCGGTGCCGTTCGCCCCGTCCGGGAGGTATACCTTCACGCTGTCTCCGCCGCTCCCGAGGCCCTTGGTCGACGAGAAGTAGACGTAGCCCTTGGCCGGGATGACGGTGGTCGCGGTGCCGTCGGCCAGCTTCGCCGAGAAGGGCAGGGCGGATGCGGCGGCGGCGCTGTCGATCTGCAGCCAGCCCGCGATGCTCACGGCGGCGGTGCCGGAGTTGTAGAGCTCGACCGCGTCGCCCACCGGGGTGGCGCCGTTGTCGGACGACACCTCGTTGATGCGCACGCTCGCGTAGCTCGGAGCCGGCGGGGTCGCCGTCGCGAAGCGGCTCTTGCCGGGCGAACCGAGGTCGCCGACGGTCGAGGCGGCGGAACCCTCCGCGTCGCCGACCGTGGCGAGCTGCCACTGCGACGCGTCGTTCGCGCCGAGCGCGGCCGCGGTGATCGGGATGCCGGCGACGCCCTGCGTGCGCGGTCCCTTCACGGTGCCGGTGCCCTGGTCGCTGTAGGTGAGGCGGTCGACCAGGTTGGCCACCGCATCCGGACCGGAGAAGATGTTGATCTCGTCGGCGCGACCGAGGTTGGTGACGTTGCCCGCGAGGATCTTGACGTCGGATGCGAGGCCCCACTGGGTGCGGAAGGTGGCGTCGGGCGACTCGGTGATGATCGCCGACTGGCCGGGTGCGAGCGTGCCGAGGCTGTCGAGCGGCACGGTCGCCGGGAGGCGGCTGTCGTCATCGAACGACCAGCCGGCGAGGCTCACCGGTGCGGTGCCGAGATTCGTGATCTCGATGAACTCACCCGACGACGCGACCGGGTTGTACATCCACTCGGTGATCTTGACGTTGGGGGCGTCTGCGGCCTGCGCGGCCAGCGGAACGCTGACGAGGAGGGCGGCGACGACGGCGGACGAGGCGAGGAACGCGACGGTGCGGGGCAGGCTCATGGTTGGACGCTAACCGCGGCACCCGTACGGGGGACAAGGGGACGGTGAACGGGGGGTTAACGCGGGCCGGGTGAGGTTGCTCGGGGCTCGACCTCGACAGGCTCGATCAGCGGGGTCGTCAGGGCCCGGAACGTCGCGACGTGATCAGCACGTGCAACAGAGGCAGAGCGGATGCTCCCATCAGGACCCAGCCGAAGACCTCGTCGGTGGGGCGTTGCAGCACGCCCGCGATGAGGAGGCCGCCGAAGACGAGAGCCGACGCGAGGCGGCTGATCGCGCGCTCGACGCCTCGCATGCGGCGGTCGAGGTCGGGCGTGCGGACCGCGAGCTGGCCGCGATCGATGCGCGCGGTGAGCTCGTCGAGGCGGCGGGGAAGGCGGGCGACGACGCTCGCGTAGTTGAGCGCCTGCTGGGGGAGGTCGCGGAGCTGACCCCGGCCTCCGGACGACAGGACGGTGCGCGCGAAGGGGTCGACCGCATCCCACATGTTGAAGTCGCGGTTGAGCGCACTCGTCACACCCGAGATGAGCGAGATCGTGCGGATCAGCAGCAGGAAGCTCTCGGGCAGCTGGAACGGAAGCGCGCGGATCGTCTCGCCGAACTGGCGGGCGAACGCCTCCAGCTCGCGCTGGTCGATGGCCGTGAGCTCGGCGACGCCCATGCCGCCGAAGCGGTCGAACGTCGCCGACATGGCGCGCTCGAGCTCCTCGGTGTCGGCGGTGCTGAGCAGCACGCCGAGACGCTCGAGCGAGGTGACGAGGGCGCGGCCGTCGCGGGCGACCACGGCAAGGATGAAGTCGCGCAGCTGCGCGCGGAGGGTGTCGCTGATCTCGCCCATCATGCCGAAGTCGATGAAGGTGAGGGACCAGTCGGGGGTGGGGGAGTCGGGGGTGGGCCTCGAGACGCGATCGCCTTCGACGAGCGCTCCTCGGCCAGCTTCTTCGAAGGTGGTGGCGTCTGCTCGACCACCGGGGCGGGGCGTCACGAAGATGTTGCCGGGGTGGGGGTCGGCGTGGAAGAAGCCGCCCACGAAGATCTGCTGGAACGCGACGCGCGCGAGCTCCTGCGCGACCTCGACGGGATCGATGCCGGCCGCCTGGAGTGCCGCGACATCCGTGATCTTGATGGCCGTGACATCCGAGAGGGTGAGGGTGCGCAGCGAGGTGCGATCCCAGACGACGACGGGCGCGGCAACCCGAGGGTCGTCGGCGAAGAAGTCGGTGAAGCGCTCGGCGCTCGCCGCCTCGTGGAGGTAGTCGATCTCCTCGATGCTGGTGCCGGCGAACTCCTCGACGAGGGCGGGCGCGTCGGTGCGGCGGTTGACGAGGCGGACGCGCGAGAGCCAGCGTCCGATGCGGCGGAGCGCGGCCAGGTCGACCGCGACGATCGACTCGATGCCGGGCCGCTGCACCTTGACCACCACGTGGTCGAAGCCGATGTCGCCGGCGATCGCGGGCGACAGGCGCGCACGGTGGGCCTGCCCGAGGGATGCGGCGGCAATCGGCGCGGACTCGAACGACGCGAACGCCTGATCGAGCGGCATGCCGAGCTCGGCCTCGACCTGGCGACGGATGTCCTCGAACGGCTCAGCCGCAACCTCGTCCTGCAGGCCCTCGAGCTCGCGCGTGATCTCGGGAGGCAGGATGTCGAGGCGCGACGACATGAACTGCCCGACCTTGATCATCAGGCCGCCGAGGTCGGCGGCCAGCACGGCGAAGCGGCGAGCAAGGCGCTGCAGTCGGGGAATGCGACCGCGGGCCGCGAACTTGGCGAGCCCGAAGCGGGGCAGCACCAGCTCGAACCACCACGCCGAGACGAGAGCGCGCGCCGCAAAGCGCATGATGCGCCGGTAGCGCTTCTGGAACACCCTGCCTTCGGGCAGAGAGGGGCGGAAGTCGGTCGGGGAGCTCACGCTTCCGGCCTGCGGCACCTACTCAGTCCTCGGCGAGGATGGCGTAGAGCTTGCGTCGTGCCTCGTCGATGACCTCGACGGCACGCTCAGCCTGCGCGGTGCTGCCGCTGTTCGCGACCTGCGCGGCAGCCTGCGCGAGCTTGGCGCCAGCTCGGGGCAGGGCGGTGCGCTGCTCGAGGTGCTCACGCGTGTCGCTCTTGCGGTGCGGCTGCTCGGACTCCATGTGCTCGGTCGCCTCGAACGCGGCGGCCTTGCCGGCCTCCGTCAGCGAGTAGACCTTGCGCTCGCCGACCTGCTCGGACGTGACGAGACCCTCGTCGGCGAGCAGCTGCAGCGTCGGGTAGATCGAGCCGGGGCTCGGCTTCCAGGCGCCCTGCGTGCGCGCCTCGATCGCCTGGATGATCTGGTAGCCGTGCATCGGCGCGGTGCTGAGCGACTGCAGGATGGCGGTGCGGATGTCGCCACGGCCACGTCGCGAGGACGGGCGGGGGGCGAACGCGTCGCGAAGGCCGTCGACGGCCTCCCACAGGTCGAATCCGGCGGTGGAGTTTGCGCGCATGATCGTGCCTCTCGAGAGGAGTTGCGGATGTCGCGGCGGCTGTCAGCGACACCTCACGATACATCGCTAACTTGTGCGCGCGCTGTCCGCGGGCGCGGCCTCCGAGGTCGTCTCGGGCGTCCGCGGAGCGGCGAGCGCACCGCGGAGGCTGAACCACGCGATGCCTGCCACGAGCAGCGTCTGCACCAGGTCGCTCGCGATGAGCGCGCCCCGCGGTAGCAGCTCGAACGGAAGCGCGAGGTAGGCCACGAGGTACAGCAGACCCGCGATCGCCAGCCACCGCGGCAGCGTCCGCGTCACCAGCGACACGACGAGCGTGATCAGCACCCCGGCCGCGACCACCAGCTGGGTGCCGACGATCGCCGGCACCACCAGCCCGATGCCGTTGAAGGTGTCGAACAGCGCGCGCCCCTCGGCATCCGAGAAGTTCGCCGGGTCGGCGGCGTACGCGAACGGCAGCACCTCGGCGCTGATGGTGAGCGCGAAGATCACGCCCCCGACGCCGATCATCAGCGCGGCCGCGAGGGTCACCACCGAGCTCCGCCCGCGCGCCAGCAGCGCGACGAAGATGCCGAGGCTGAGCCAGCTGAGCGCGAACGCCGGAATGCCGACGAAGTTGTTCATCAGCCAGTACGAGCCGCCGAGCGCGGCGATCGTGTCGTAGTCGAGTGCGCCGGTGAACGGCGGCTCCCAGAGCAGGAAGATCGTGCGGGCGACGAGCGCGACGATCAGGATCGCGAACAGCAGCTGCAGTGCGGCTCGACGGGGGAAGCGGGCGGCGGATGCGACGGCCGGTGCGGGTGCGGACACTTGCGTTGTGGACACGATGACTCCCGAGATCAGGACGTCGGCTGACGTCCCTCTCACCGTGCCGGGAACGCCCCGAACGGGCATCGGTGCTGACGCCTATCTTGCGTCGATCGGCCTCGTTGCGCCCGCCCCGTCAGTAGCGGCGGCGCCCTCGAGCCACCGCCGCGCGGCCACGACCCGGCGGTTGGAGCCGGGGTCGGTCGGGAGATCGAGCTTGGTGAAGATGGCGCGGAGGTGCGCGTCGACGGTGCGCTCCGAGACGACGAGCTGGGCTGCGATGCCCGCGTTGCTGGCGCCCTCGGCGAGGCGGGCGAGCACCTCGGTCTCGCGCGCGGTGAGCGGGGACGCGGGGAGGGGAGCGGATGCGGCGGGGGTCGGCGTCGTCGTGTCGGCGTCGGCCGCTGAAGCTGCGGTGTCGCTCGCCAGCGACACGGCCAGCCGTCCGCCGAGGAACCACGCCAGCGCCGCCGCACCGACGGCCAGCGCCGCGACGACCAGCGCGATCGCGGTCGCGCCCCATTCCGTCGCGACGACGAGCGTGCCGAGTGCGGCGACGAGCAGCGCCGCGATCGCGAGAGCGGCCGAGCGCGTCACGATCGTGACCCGCCGCAGGTCGAGGCTGCCCGTCGCGAGGTAGGCGGCGACCGCCCCGGCGGCCGCGCCCGCGGCCACCCCGACCTGGAACGCCACCGAGCCCGCCGACGGATCGACGTCTCCGGGGCTGCGGGCGATCGCGAGCGCGAGGCAGAACACGATGACGAGGGGCGCGGCGAGGGTGCCGGCCGCGGCGACGCCCAGCCGCATCCGGGCTCGATCGCGCGACCCGGCCGCCGCCCTGCCCAGCGTGACGGGCAGCGCCAGCAGGCCCGCGAATCCGAGGGTCGTCGCGATGTCGCCGGCGACGGCGAAGCGCACCGGCCACTCGTCGGGGGCGATCTGGGCGACGCCGGCGAATGCGTCGTCGGGCTGCCACAGCACGATGCCGGCGAGCGTCGCGAGCGCTCCGGCGGCGATGACGACGCCGTGGATGCGCGGGCTGCCCACGCGCGGACGGACCGCCGCCGAGGCGACGAGCTGCGAGAGCACGAGGGGCGGGATCCAGAGGACACTCCACAGGGCGACCACCGCCGAGGCGAGCGCGCCCGGAGCCGCGGAGTCGAGGCCCACGGCGGCGACGGATGCGGCGAGCAGCGCCAGCACCGCGAGACTCAGCGCGCCCGCGAGCCGGGCCGCGCGCTCGTTGCCCGTCGTGACGAGGCGAGCGCGCGCGACCTGCGCCAGCACCGCCGCGCCCGCGAGCGGCACGGTGCCGATCGGGTCGGTGGGATACCCGGTGGCGCCGCCAGCCCGGAGCGCGAGCAGCGCCAGCACCAGCACGAGTCCGGCGGAGGCCGCGAGCGCGGTCGACGTCGCGATCCGCCGGGGCATCACCAAGGTCGACACGCGCGACACTCTAGCGAGCGGTGGCGGCGCTGACGAGGGCTCGTCGGCACCTGCACGAGGTCGAGTTGCGTCCTGTCGCGGGTGCGACGGCGGCCCGACCCGCCAGGGTACGCAACTCACGACAGGCGCGCGAGTGACGCGAGCTGCGCGGGGCGGATCAGCCCGAGGTCGGCTGGAAGAACGTCAGCAGGTTGCCGTCGAGGTCGAGCACCGCGAACTCGACCGTGCCCCAGTCGGTCGGCTGCGGTGCGCCGGAGTCGGTCGGGTGCAGCACCTTCGCCGCCGACAGCTCGGCGTAGAGCGCCTCGATGTCGTCGGTCTGGATGCGGCAGCTTGCAGTGCCCGAGATGAAGCTCTCGGCGCCGCTGCGCACAGGAGGTCCGCTCTCGAGGGTGCGGTGCATCCAGCGATCGTCGGACGCCTGCCACAGGTGGATCTCGGCGCCGTCGCGCACCATGACCGCGAAGCCGCGATCCACGTGGATCGTCGTGAAGCCGAGCCGCTCGGCGTAGAACGTCAGGGCGGCGCCGGTGCTCTTCACGGGCAGGGCGGGGATCGTGCGCGAGAGGGTCACCCGAGCCAGGCTACGCGGGGGTCGGGGTGCCGGTGCCGTATGTGTAAAAGCCCTCACCCGAGGCGACACCGAGCTTGCCCTTGTCGATGAAGTTCGTCTTGAGGTAGCCGGCGAAGGCCTGCGATCCGGGGTCGGGGTTGGCCGCGGCGATGTTGTACGGCGTCGTGAGGCCGATGATGTCGTAGATCTGGAACGGTCCGAGCGGGGCGCCCGTCGCGATCCGCCAGGTCTTGTCGATCGTCTCGACGTCGGCGACGCCCTCGAGCAGCAGGCCCGCGCCCGCGTTGAGGAACGGCACGAGCAGCGAGTTGAGCACGTAGCCGGCCTTCTCCTTCTTGAGCTCGATCGGCACGAGGCCGCTGCGCGTCGCGAAGTCGACGACGGCCGCGTAGATGTCGGGATCGGTGTCGGTGGTGCCCATGACCTCGGCGGTGTTCTGCCGCCACACGTTGTTGGCGTAGTGCAGCGCGAGGAAGCGGTCCGGGCGGCCGGTGAACGCCTTCAGGTCGCTCGGCAGGAGCGTCGAGGAGTTGGTGGCGAAGATCGTCGTCGCGGGGGCCACCTCGCCGAGCTTCGTGTAGAGGTCGCGCTTGATCTCGAGGTTCTCGGGCACGGCCTCGATCACCAGGTCGGCGTCGGCGACGGCGGCGGCGAGGTCGGAGGTGAGCGTCAGCCCGGCGAGAGCGTTTGCGGCGGTGCCGGGGGCGGCATCCGACACCTTCTCGGCCTCGTAGATGTCGGCGAGCTTGGCGAAGCGGCCTCGACCCTGCTCGACCGCGTCGTCGCTGACGTCGTAGGCCGTGACCGTGAAGCCGTGAAAGGCGGCCTGGAAGGCGATCTGCGATCCGAGCACGCCGGTGCCGAGCACGGTGACGTTCTGGATGGGGGCGATGGCTGGCATGGGTGGGGCTCCTCAGATGCGGGATCGGATGCAAATCAGCCTGCTGCGGAGCAGGTTGCGGGGACAGGGTCAAAGGTCACGGGAGGTCTGTCGCGTAGATCGCGCGCAGCCAGACGGCGGCGAGCGTGTCGAGGGCGGTGTCGCGCTCAAGCGCGGGCGTCTCGCCGGCGAAGGTGGCGGACAGCACGCGCTCGTTCATGAGGTTCAGTGCGGTCGCAAGGTCACGGGCGTCCACTCCGGCGGGCGCCGCACCGCGTTCGCGCTCGCCGCGGATCACCTCGGCCGAGAACTCGATCCACGAGTCCATCGAGCGCGACCACAGCTGGCGGATCTCGGAGCTGCGATACCCGGCCGAGATCGTGGCCGCGGTGACGGCCTGGTGATCGGCGAACACGTCGACGAAAGCGCCGATGGATGCGCGCCAGGCGCCCGCGGGATCGGTGGCGAAGTCGCGCGGCAGCTCGCCCACCCGGCGTTCCACCTGGCGAATGACGCGGTCGAGCAGGGCGAGCAGCACCTCGTCCTTCGACGAGTAGTAGAAGTAGAACGCGGGGCGCGAGAGGCCCGCGCCGGTGGCGAGCTCCTCGATCGAGATGTCGTCGAGCCCCCGGTCGGCGAGCAGCTGCTCGGCGGTGCGGAGGATCGACTCCTGCCGCTCGTCGCCCGAGGGGCGGGGGGCGCGCCGGCCGCGCTCGGCGGCGGGCCGGTGCGGCGCGGCGGCGGTCGCTGGCGTGCTCATGCCTGAGACATTACCCCGCGTTCTGACACCGTGTCAGATTTATCGACACCGTGTCAGGTAACGTGGAGCCATGACCGAACACATCGATGTGCTCATCGTCGGAGCCGGCCTCAGCGGTGTCGGCGCGGCCGCCCACATGCGGCGCGCGCATCCGGGGAAGTCGCTCGCGATCCTCGAGGGGCGCGACGCGATCGGCGGCACGTGGGACCTGTTCCGGTATCCCGGTGTGCGCTCCGACTCGGACATGTTCACGCTCGGCTACTCGTTCCGCCCGTGGAGCGACGGCAAGTCGCTCGCCGACGGCGAGGCGATCCGCCGCTACATCGTCGACACGGTCGCGGATGAGGGGCTCGCCCCGCTGATCCGACTGCGGCACCGCGTGGTGTCGGCCTCGTGGTCGAGCGCGGAGTCCCTCTGGACGGTCATCGCCGAGAGCCCCGCCGGCATCGTCACGCTCACCTGCTCATTCCTCTCCGTGTGCTCCGGCTACTACCGCTACGACCAGGGCTTCACGCCCGAGATCCCCGGACTCGACACGTTCGACGGCCCGGTGATCCACCCCCAGCTCTGGCCCGACGACCTGCCGCTCGATGGCCAGCGCGTCGTCGTCATCGGCAGCGGCGCGACGGCCGTCACGCTCGTGCCGGCGATGGCCGCGCAGGGCGCGCACGTGACGATGCTGCAGCGCTCGCCGAGCTACATCGCGGTCGTGGCCCGGCGCGACAAGATCGCGGATCGGCTGCGCGGACGGGTGCCCGACGCGGTCGGATACGCCGTGGTCCGAGCCAAGAACATCGGCTGGTCGATGCTCACCTACCAGCTCGCGCGCCGCCGCCCCGAGACGATGAAGCGCATCCTGCGGAGCTCGGCCGTCGACAAGCTGCCGGCCGGCTTCCCGGTCGACACGCATCTCGCTCCGACCTATCAGCCGTGGGACCAGCGCCTCTGCGCGATCCCCGGCGGCGACCTGTACCGCGCGATCTCGCGCGGGGACGCCGAGATGGTGACCGACCGGATCGACAGGGTCACCGCATCCGGAATCGACCCGCAGTCGGGTGGTCACCTCGACGCCGACGTGATCGTCACCGCGACGGGGCTCAACCTGATCTACCTGGGCGGCATGACGCTCGCGGTCGACGGGCGGGAGGTCGACCCGGCCACGTCGATCGCCTACAAGGGCATGATGCTCGCCGGGGTGCCGAACTTCGCGATGACGATCGGCTACACGAACGCGTCATGGACGCTGAAGGCCGACCTGGTGGCGCGCTACCTGACACGGCTGATCGGCTACATGGACCGGCACGGCTACGCGAGCGTCACCCCGCACGCGCCCGAGTCGGTCAGGTCGGGCGAGCTGACGCCGCTCATCGACCTGCAGTCGGGCTACGTGCTGCGCGACATCGACGCGCTGCCGAAGCAGGGCGCGTCGACGCCGTGGCGGCTGCACCAGAACTACCTGCGCGACCTGGCGCTGTTCCGGCTCGGGCCGGTGGGAGACGGGGTGCGGTTCGGGCGGCGTGGGGAGCCGGTCGAGGAGCGCGAGGCCCCGGCCCGTGGCGCGAGCCGCCTCGACGAGCTCGCCCTGCCCGGCACAGCGATGATCTTGGCCGGCGGCCTCCGGATGCGGTACCGCGTCACCGGCGACGGCCCGCCGATCCTCTTGCTGCACGGCATCGGGCAGAGCCTCGAGGACTGGTCCGAGCAGCACGAGCTGCTCGCCGCCCGGCACACCGTCTACAGCGTCGACCTGCCCGGCTTCGGGTGGTCGGAGGCGCTGCCCGCCCGCGCGACCCTCTCGCGGACCGTCGACGCGATCCGCCTCTTCACCGACGCGCTCGGCCTGCGGGCCGCGATGCCGGTGGTCGGCAACTCACTCGGGGGAGCGGTCGCGATGGGGCTCGCCGCGCGCTACCCGGGCCGGGTCTCACATCTCGTGCTGGTCGACAGCGCGGGATTCGGTGCCGACGCGGTCGAGGCGCTGCGCCTCATCACCGTGCCGGTCGCGGGGGAGCTGCTCATGCGTCCGAGCTGGAAGAACTCGACCCTCGCCGTGCGCTCGATCTTCGCCGACCGCGCCTACGCGACCGACGAGCGGATCCGGCACGCGTTCGAGCGCGGCAGCCGCCCGTCGCATCGGCGCACCATGCTGCAGCTCGCGCGCAGCCTGGGCACCGCGCGGGGCATCAAGCCCGGTTGGCGGGCGTCGCTGATCGCGGCCGTCGCGCGCCGCGACCGCCCGACCCTCATCATGTGGGGCGACCGCGACCGCATCCTGCCGTTCACGCACTTCGCGGCCGCGACGCGCGCGCTGCCCGACGCGTCCACGCACGTGTTCGAGGGTGCGGGGCACGCGCCGCAGATCGAGCGGGCCGAGGAGTTCGCCGAGGTGCTGGAGGCGTTCCTGGCCCGGTCGGGCGGCTAGCGCCTGGGTCCGCTATTTCCGCACCGCCGGCAGCACGACCTGGTCGATGATCGACACGAGGAACGCGCGGTCGATCGGGGTGCGCAGCACGAGGATCCGGTAGCTCACCATCGACTGCGCGACGAGCGAGATCAGGTCGACGTCGACGTCGGCGCGGATCTCGCCGCGGTCGATCGCCCGCTGCAGCAGCACCCGGTTCATGGCCATCCGCGGCTCGACGATGACGGCCCGCACCGAGTCGACGAGCTCGGGGTTGGTCGAGAGCATCGACATGAGGCCCGACATGATGCGCATCTTGCGCTCGGCATCCTCGATCGTCGGGGCCTTGATCATGGCGACGAGGTCACCGCGCAGGGTGCCGGTGTCGGGCAGCTTCGTCACGTCACGATCGACCTGCTTCATGCAGGCGACGGCGTCGATCACGAGCTCGGCCTTCGAGGGCCAGCGACGGTAGAGCGTGGCCTTGCCGGCCTTCGCGCGGGTGGCGACCATGTCGACGGTCATGCCGTCGTAGCCCGTCTCGGCGAGCACGTCGAGGGCGGCCTCGAGGATCTCGGGGTCGCGCGTGTGGTCGCGCTTGCGGCCCAGCTTGGCTGGCGCGGTCTCCGTCAGCGCGGTGTCCGTCAGCGTCATTGCTGACACCTCCTCTTGTCGTACCCCCAGAGTAGATGAAGAACCTGGGAGTTCAGGAACTTTCGCGTTCAGGAACATTTCATTTCCGAAACTACTCGGTTTCGTATATGTTGGCCGACATGTCTTCCACACTCGCGACCGACACCCCGGTCTCCTCCCGCCGCTGGCTGACGCTCGTCGTCGTCGGCCTGGCCCAGCTGATGGTCGTGCTCGACTCGACCGTCGTCAACATCGCCCTCCCCGCCGCCCAGGCCGACCTCGGCTTCAGCGACGGCGACCGCCAGTGGGTCATCACCGCCTACTCGCTCGCCTTCGGCAGCCTGCTTCTGCTCGGCGGTCGCCTCAGCGACCTGATCGGCCGCAAGCGCACCTTCATCATCGGCCTCGTCGGATTCGCCATCGCGTCCGCACTGGGCGGCGCCGCCGACAGCTTCGGTCTGCTGGTCGCCGCTCGCGCCCTCCAGGGCGCGTTCGCCGCGATGCTCGCCCCCACGGCGCTCGCCGTCCTCACCACGACCTTCACGGTTCCGAAGGAGCGCGCTCGCGCATTCGGTGTCTTCGGAGCGATCGCGGGCGCCGGCGGAGCGGTCGGCCTCCTGCTCGGCGGCTTCCTCACCGAGCAGCTCGACTGGCGCTGGAACCTCTACATCAACGTCGTCATCGCCGTGATCGCGATCATCGGCGCCGTCGTCTTCGTCACCAACGTCCAGCGCACCGGTCCGCGGCCGAAGCTCGACGTTCCTGGCACGATCCTCGTCTCCGGCGCGCTGTTCGGCCTCGTCTACGGCCTGGCCAACGCCGAGACCGACGGGTGGGAGTCGCCGCTGAGCTGGGCCCTCCTCGCCGCGGCGGTCGTGCTGCTGGCGGCGTTCGTGATCTGGCAGCGCCGCGCCGCGCATCCGCTGCTTCCCCTGTCGATCGTGCTCGACCGCAACCGCGGAGCCGCGTTCCTCTCGGTGATGATCGCCGGCGCCGGCATGTTCGGCATCTTCCTGTTCGTCACGTACTACATGCAGGCGTCGCTGGGCTACTCGCCGCAGCAGACGGGCATCGCGTTCCTGCCGATGATCGGCATGCTCGTGCTGGCCGCGCAGCTGTCGACCAACATCTTCGTGCCGCGCTTCGGCCCGAAGGTCATGGTGCCGCTCGGCATGGCGCTCGGCGCGACCGGCATGCTGCTGCTGACGCGGCTCGACCTCGACAGCAGCTACGTCGGCGGCATCATGCCGGCGCTAATGGTGCTCGGATTCGGCATGGGCACGATCATGCCCGGCGCGATGCAGACCGCCACCCTCGGGGTCGACCGCCAGTTCGCCGGCGTGGCGTCGGCGATGGTGAACACCAGCCAGCAGGTCGGCGGATCGATCGGCGTCGCGCTGCTCAACACCCTCGCGGCGACCGCGGCAGCGGACTACATCGCGTCTCACACGGCGTCGGCGACCGTCGCCGCCGAGGCCGCGGTGGAGAGCTACCAGGTCGCGTACTGGTGGGGCGCCGGGTTCTTCGTGGTCGGCGGGATCGTGGCGGCGCTGCTGTTCCGCCGCCGCGGGCACGGCGTCTCGCTGAGCACGCCGCACGGCGCCGCCGGCGAGCCCGCCGCAGAGCCGGTGCTTGCGCACTGATCCGTCAGCGGGGGCGGGGCTCGCTGGTCAGCGAGCTGCCGCCTCCGCGTACCGGGTCGCGATCGCGGCCACACGGTCGACGTACGCGTCGAGGTGGTTGTACGAGAACACCGCGCGGCGCCAGCCCTCGGGGCTCGTGAGCGACCCGGATGCGCAGAGGTAGCGCGCGGCTGCGAGCGACGCGTCGTCGATCTGATTCGGGTCCTGCGCGCCGTCACCGTCCCCGTCGGCACCCCAGCGCACCCAGGTGTCCGGGATGAACTGCAGCGGCCCGACCGCGCGATCCCAGACGCTGTCGCCGTCGAACGCCCCGGCGTCGGTGTCGCGGATCGCGGCGTAGCCCTGTCCGTTCAGGGCCGGTCCGACGATGGCCGGCACCGGTCGCCCGTCGACCCCGAGCGCCGAGCCTCCGTGCGTGCCGTGGCCCGACTCCACGTCTCCGAGGGCCGCGAGGGTGTTCCACCCGAGGCCGCAGGACGGCTGCTCGGCCCGCAGGGTGAGCTCCGCGGCCGCGTAGGCCACGAGCGCGCGGGCCGGGATACCGGTCGCCGCAGAGGTGGAGGCCAGCCACGTCGCATCGACACGGCTCGCGGTCGTCGCGGGTGCGGCATCCGCTGCGGGGGTGTCGACGGGCGGGGGATCCGGCTCGATCGTCGGGGGCTGCGCGGCCGCATAGGTCGACGACGGCGTCGGGAGGTCGTCGCCGGACGACGGCTGCAGGCGTCCCGCGTTGACTGCGATCAGGATGCCGCCCGCGACGACGATCGCGCCGACCGCGGCACCGATGCGCATCAGCCCGTCCACCGGCGGATGATCGCACATTGAGGTGTCGCGCCGGTGCCGCTCGCGAGAGTACGGACTCCCGGTGCTGCGCAGCGCGGGGAGGCCCCGGAGTCCGTACTCTCACGGCGGTTACGCTGAACACGCCCACCCAGGAGGACCCGTGCCCAGCGTGCTCAGCCGTCTCGTCCCGCTGTTCCTGCGCGCGACCGGGGCCAACCACAACTTCGTGAGCGCGGATGCGGCGGCCGCCCACATGGCCGAGCGCGGCGCGCATCCGGCGAGCTTCGCACCCCCGAGGCGGATGCGCGACGACGTCGTCGTCACGCGCACCGACGAGCACGGCTGGCCGGTGTTCACGCTCACGCCGCGCGACGTGGCGCCGCGCGGCTCGGTCGTCTACCTGCACGGGGGAGCGTGGGTGAACGAGGTCGCGCGGCAGCACTGGCAGCTCTGCGCGCAGCTCGCCGCCGAGTCGCAGACCACCGTGATCCTGCCGATCTACCCCCTCGTGCCGCACGGCACGGCCGCCGAGGCGAGCGACGTGACGGTCCAGCTCGTGCTCGCGGCACGGGCCGCGCACGGCGACGCGAGCCTGGCGGGTGACTCGGCGGGCGGGCAGATCGCGCTCTCGGCGGCGATCCGACTGCGCGACGAGCACGGCGTCACAGTGCCGCAGACCGTGCTGATCGCCCCGTCGCTCGACCTCTCCATGAAGAACCCGCTCATGGACGTCGTCCAGCCGAGCGACCCGTGGCTCGGCAAGCCGGGCGCGCGCGTGTTCATCGACGCCTGGCGCGGCGACCTGCCCATCGACGACCCGCGTGTCAGTCCGCTCGAGGCCGACCTCGCCGGGCTGGGGCCGCTGACCGTCTTCAGCGGCACCCGCGACATCCTCAACCCCGACATCCGCCTGCTCGTCCAGAAGTCGCGCGCCGCCGGGGTCGAGGTCGACTTCCACGAGCGGGTGGGGCTCGTGCATGTCTACCCGCTCACACCCACGCCCGAGGGTCGGGAGGCCCGCGAGGTGATCGTCGAGAGGCTGCGCGCGTCGTGGACCTGACCGTCACCGGACCCGTCTGGCACTGGCGCGGGCCGGCGCCGTACCACTTCGTCACCGTGGGGGAGGCCGAGGCGGGGATGCTCGCCGCCGCATCCGAGATGGTCACGTACGGCTGGGGCATGATCCCGGTCGCGGCGACGCTCGGTGACACCGGGTTCCGCACCTCGCTGTGGCCGAAGGACGGCGGATACATCGTGCCGCTGAAGGACGCCGTGCGGCGCGCGGAGGGTGTGGAGGTCGACGACATCGTGACCGTCGTGCTCCACGTGGACATCTGACGGACGCGCCTCTAGCCTGATGCGATGGGCCTGTTCGGACGCAAGAAGACAGCCACTCGGGCACCGCAGCCCGAGCAGTTCACGCCGACGATGGTCGGCGACATCCTGCAGGACATCGCCCGCGCGGTGATCGGCGACTACGCGGCCACGCACGCCTCGCCGCCCAACACGATGAGCGCCAAGATCGAGTTCGACGACCATCAGCGAGTGGTGCGCATCTCGCAGCCGTTCGCCGACGGGCAGCCCTTCATCCCGACGTTCGAGGTGATCGAGCGCCTCAACGAGGTGTGCGCGCCGTGGGGCGGCGCCCCCGACAACGGCAAGCCGCGCGCGGTCAACTTCAGCTACGACCGCGGCCGCTTCAGCAGCTCCGTCGTCTACCCCGAGTGAGCCCGGCCCCCGCGTCGACAGACCCGGACGCGGCGGCGCTCGCCGACCTGCGCGAGCTGCTCGCCGTATCCGTCGCCCGCCTCCAGCAGACGGATGCGCGCGACGAGGCCCGCGCGGTGGTCACGATGCCGCGGCGCATCTTCGGCCTCGAGCGGGCCGCGATCCTCAAGCCTGCCGGACGAGTCTGGCGCCTCGGCGTCGTGCTGCTCGACGCGGACGCCCGCCTGTACGCGACCGGGGCGATCGTGCGCGCGGTGCCGCCGGGGCATCCGGGCCATGTCTCGCAGCTCGCCGAGCAGCGCAAGGCGGAGCGCGCGGCAGCGCTGAAGGCCGGATACCCCGACGGGGAGACGGTGAACTTCGAGGCGCCCGAGATCGTGCTGGATGCGGCGGTGCTGCGGGCCGCGGACGGTCCGGTCGTGCTGCGCGACGAGGGCATCCTGGTGCGCTGGAGTCCGGCGAGCGGGGCGGGACTCATGCCGCTCGCGGGCTACCTGCGCGAGAGGGTCGAGCTGCTCGCCGACCCGCCCCAGGGCGCGAACTGACGCGGGACGCGGGGCTGCGCGGCCGGCCCGGCGCCGCTACTGCGTGTCGGGCGACTCGGGCTCGATCGGACCCGGCTTCAGGGTCGCCGCGAGATCCGGCACGTAGCGGTGCAGCTCGCGCGCCGGACGCACGTAGTCGTCGGCGGACGGACGCTTCGGGAACTTGATCTTCGCCAGCTCCTCGTGCTTCCACGGCACCTGGCTGAGCAGATGCGAGATCGTGTTCAGCCGGGCCGCGCGCTTGTCGTCGCTCTCGATCGTCCACCACGGCGCGTGGTGGCTGTCGGTGGCGTCGAACATCTCGTCCTTCGCGCGCGAGTAGTCCTCCCACTTGGTGATCGACATGAGGTCGGTCGGCGACAGCTTCCAGCGGCGCATCGGGTCCTTGCGGCGCGAGCGGAATCGCTTCTCCTGCTCGGTGTCCGACACCGAGAACCAGTACTTGACGAGGATGATGCCGTCGTCGGTCAGCATCTTCTCGAACAGCGGCGTCTGCTCGAGGAACAGCGCGTGCTTCTCGGGCGTCGTGTACCCCATGACCCGCTCGACCCCGCCGCGGTTGTACCAGGAGCGGTCGAACAGCACGATCTCGCCCGCCGACGGCAGATGCGTGATGTAGCGCTGGAAGTACCACTGCCCCTTCTCGCGGTCGGTCGGCTGCGTCAGCGCCACGACCTTCGCCGAGCGCGGGTTGAGGTACTGCATGACGCGCTTGATCACGCCGCCCTTGCCCGCCGCATCCCGACCCTCGAAGACGACGACCACGCGAGCCCCGGAAGCTGTGACCCAGCGCTGCATCTCGACGAGCTCCACCTGCAGGCGCGCGAGCTCCTTCTCGTAGGACTTCTTCGGCACCCGCTCGCTGTGGTGACCGAGCTGGTTCTTGGGGCCCGACTCATCGTCGTGGGCATGGTGCTTCTCGGGTGAGGACATCTGAGAACCGTAGGCCCGCGGGGCCGCTGGGCGCCGGGGGTTGACGCGCGCGGGCCGGGCGCGTTCGATCGGGGCATGAGAAGCGAGCGGATCGCGCCGGTCGCGGCGCTCGCGCTGGCGGCGGGGCTCGCGCTCGGTGGGTGCACGACGGCGCCTCCGCCGACTCCCGCGCCGTCGGGCCCGGCGGCCGCGATCCTCGACGACGTGACGGCCGCGGATGGCATGGTGACCGCATCCGGACACGTCACCGGCGTCGCGGAGGACGGCGGCACCTGCCGCTTCACCTTCCACGCCTCCAACGGGGCGGCGTCGCGCCTGACCGCGACCGGCGTCGCCGATGGCGACCGCACCACGTGCGGTCCGGTGAGCGAGCAGTTGTTCATCCTGAGTCCGCCCGGCTCGTACGAGGTGACCCTCCGCTACGAGTCCGACACGACGGCGCGCGTGGAGAGCGACGCGACCCCGCTCGTGCTCCCGTGACGGCGGGCGGTGCGCTCTAGCAGTCGCGCTCGGGCCCGGTCCGGCCTGCGGCTGCCGGTAACTCATCCGCTGCGTGTCGCGCCGACAGGAGTCGACGGCGCGTCGCACCGGCCCGCGCACGCAGCTGCTGAGTTGCCGACGCGACGACTCCTGTCGACGCGACCGACGCCTGCGCGGCTAGAGCCGCCCCGCGGCCTTCAGCGCCAGGTAGTGGTCGGCGAGGGCCGGGGGGAGGTCGGCGGGGGCCGCCGTCACGACGTCGGCACCCGACTGGCGGATCGCGGCGGCCACACGGGTCGCATCGAGCCGTGCACGCTCGGCGGCGGCCGCGCGGTAGACCTCGCCGCGGTCCGATCGTTCGCGCGATGCCGCGATCACGTCGGGGTCGGACACCGACGCCACCACCACGGTGTGCTTGCGCGTCAGCTGCGGCAGCACCGAGAGCAGGCCGCGCGACGCTCCGGGTGCGTCGATCGAGGTCAGCAGCACGACGAGCGAGCGCTGCGACGAGATCTGGCGCACGAGGCCGGGCACGGCGCTCCAGTCCATCTCGATGAGCTCGGGCTCGATCGGCGCCATCACGTCCACCATGCGCGCCAGCAGCTCGGCGCCGGTCGCGCCCTGCACGCGCCCGCGCACGCGGCGGTCGTAGACGAGCAGGTCGATCCGGTCGCCGGCGCGGGACGCGAGCGCGGCGAGCAGCAGGGACGACTCGAACGCGGTGTCGATGCGCGGCTCGTCGGCGATGCGGGCGGCGGAGGTGCGCCCCGAGTCGACGACGATCACGACGCGGCGATCGCGCTCGGGCCGCCAGGTGCGCACGACCAGCTGCAGCCCGCCGCCCGCGGGGTCGCGGCGCCGCGCGGTGGCCCGCCAGTCGATCGAGCGCACGTCGTCTCCGCGCACGTACTCGCGCAGCGAATCGAATTCGGTGCCCTGCCCGCGCACCATCACGCTCGTGCGCCCGTCGAGCTCGCGCAGCCGTGCGAGGCGCGACGGCAGGTGCTTGCGCGAGTTGAAGGGCGGCAGCACCCGCGTGACCCCGTCGACGCGCACGGTCGCCTGTCGCGCGGCGATGCGCAGTGGTCCGAACGAGCGGACGGTCACGTGCGCGGCGCGGCGCTCACCGCGGCGCAGCGGGGTGATGGTCGTGATGACGGCACGGCGCTCGCCCGCCGGGACCGAGACCGGGCGGCGCGTGGGCCGCGCTCCCGCGGAGGGCTGCCACGCATCCCGCAGGATGCCGCGCACCGTGCGTCGGCCGTCGTTCGTGATCGTCAGCGTGGCCGCGGCCGACTCGCCGAGCCGCATGCGCGACGGGGTCTCGCGCGAGTAGCGCAGTCGGCGGGGGGATCCGGCGAGCAGCAGATCGAGCACGACCAGCACCAGCAGCACCCCGATCCATACCGCGAGCCCGAGCCAGTCGCCGAGCGCGATGACGGGCACGATGCCCACCAGGAGCAGCGCGACGAACCAGCCCGAGACGGCCATTACGGGGTGCGCACTAGATCGGCACCTGCACCTGCTGCATGATCGAGCGCAGCACGGCGTCGGCGGCGACGCCCTCGAGCTCGGCCTCGGGACGCAGCTGGATGCGGTGGCGCAGCACAGGGATCGCCATCGCCTGGATGTGGTCGGGCGTCACACCGGGCGAGCCGGTCAGCCAGGCCCAGGCCCGCGATGCGGCGAGCAGCGCGGTCGTTCCGCGAGGGCTGACGCCGAGCTTCACCGACGGGCTCTGACGCGTGCCGCGGGCGAGGTCGACCGCGTAGGCGAGCACGTCGCGCGAGACGGTGACGCTGGCGACATCGGCCTGCGCGGCGGCGAGCGTCGCCGCGTCGAGCACCGGGGTGACGCCGGCGGCCGCCAGGTCGCGCGGGTTGAAGCCGGCGGCGTGGCGGGCGAGCACCTCGACCTCGACCTCGCGCTCGGGCAGGTCGAGCACCAGCTTCATCAGGAACCGGTCGAGCTGCGCCTCGGGCAACGTGTAGGTGCCCTCGTACTCGATCGGGTTCTGCGTGGCCGCGACGAGGAAGGGCGACGGCAGGCGGCGGGTGACGCCGTCGGCCGAGATCTGCCGCTCCTCCATGGCCTCGAGCAGCGCCGACTGGGTCTTGGGGGGCGTGCGGTTGATCTCGTCCGCGAGCAGGATGTTGGTGAAGACCGGACCCTCGCGGAACTCGAACTGGCCGCTCTTCGGGTCGTACACCGTCGATCCGGTGATGTCGCCGGGCATCAGGTCGGGCGTGAACTGCACCCGCTTGGTGTCGAGGCTGAGGGCGTGGCTGAGCGTGCGCACGAGCAGCGTCTTGGCGACGCCGGGCACGCCCTCGAGCAGCACGTGCCCGCCCGCGAGCAGCGCGATGAGCAGGCCGGTGACGGCGCCGTCCTGGCCGACGACGGACTTGCCGACCTCGGTTCGGACTCGGGAGAAGGAGTCCCGGAGGGACGCGGAGTCGGTCATGGTGTCATTCTTCCTTGCTGCGGGGCGTGGGTGCGGTCAGTGGCTGCGGCTGGCGCGCAGGGTGTCGTCTTCGAGGGTGAGGAGCGCGTCCGAGAGGTGCACGAGCTCGGAGTCGGTCGTGGGAACGGCGTCGACGAGGATCGCGGCCACCGACGCACGGTCGCGTCCGGTGAGCGAGGCGGTCGCATCCACGACCTCGCCGACCGTGGCGGTGCGCGAGAGGCCGTTCGCGCGCGCGAGCCTCTCGACTGCGCCGATGCGCAGGGCGTCGAGCGCGTGCAGGCGCGAGTTGCTGCGCTCGTACAGTCGGGCGCGGCCCTCCATCGTCTCGCTCGCCCGCACGACGACCGGCAGGTTCTCGATGACGAGCGGACCCATGCGGCGCCCACGCCAGAACGCGGCCGCCGCCGCGACGAGCAGCAGCAGGATCGCGAGCGGCGTCACCCAGCCCGGCGTGAGCTCGGCGAGCGTGGCCGGCGTCGTCTCGCGCACGTCGTCGCTCGTCGGCAGGTACCAGACGAGGGTCGGGTTCTCGCCGAGCAGGGTGAGGGCGAGCGCGGCGTTGCCGTCGTCGGCGGTGGTCTCGTTGGCGAGCACCGCGCCGAATCCGAGCGCGGTGATCGTGCGTCCCTCGTCGTCGACCTGGACGACGCCCGCGTGGTCGTCGTCCTCGCTGAAGCAGGCCGTCGCATCCGCGCCGTCGTCCTCGATCGCGTAGCTCGTGCCGGATGCGGTCACCGTCCCCGCATTGCGCGCGGCCGGCAGGTCGCAGCCCGCCGAGAACTGCCCGTCGATGCGCCCGGCCGAGGTCACGGCGGGCAGGAGGTCGCCGAGCTCGATCGTGTCCGGCTCGACGATCACGAGGTCGGTGCCGAGGTCGGCGAGGCGCGTGCGCTGGTCGGTCGTGAGCAGCTGCTGGTCGTCGGAGAAGAGGATCGTCGTGTCCTCCGCGTCGTCGACGATGCTCTCGGTCTCGGCGATCGAGTCGGACACCACGACGTCGACGCCCTGCTGCTCGAGTACCTCGACGACCGCCATCGCCCCGGACGGGGCAGGGTTGTCGGCCGCGAGCGGGATGCCCCCGTCGACGCCGGCGCCCCGGATCGCGACGATCACCAGGCCGACGATGACGATCGCGACGACGCCGATGATCCAGGGGAGGGCCTTCCGACCCGCGCGGCGGACGGTCGGCGACAGGAACGGATCGGACTCGGTCGTCGCGCTGTCGGTCGACAGGCTCACGAGGCGCCCACCGGTGCGGCGGCATCGGACTCGGATCGCGGGGGCCGGGCAGTGCGCAGCTGGCGTTCCAGCGCGACGAGGTCGTTCCACTGGGCGGCCGTGCCCTGCACGCCGAGGTAGCGCACCGCGTCGAAGGCGACAGCCGACCGCGCGAGTGCGGACGCCGCTTCCGGGAACACCCCACCCGCCCGGCGGGAGAAGTCATGCGCCGTCGTGCCGGGGAAGGTGTCGACGAGGGTGCGCTCGGCGAGGCCGCGCGCGATGGCGCGGAACAGCTCGGCGATCGCGGTCGTGTAGTCGCCCGATCCGGCGGCCCGCTCGGCGTCGCGACGCATCGACGCGGAGTCGCGGGCGTCGTCGTCGCCGAACAGCGTGCCGGTCACCTGGCTGCGGCGGTTCAGGCGCGGCAGGCCGAAGACGATGAACGCGACGCCGAGGATCGCGAGCACCAGCACCACGAGGATCAGCGTGAGCAGGGGCGCACCCCCGCCTCCGTCGCCCTCGGGGATGGTGAGCGACTGCAGCCAGTCGGTGAACTCCTTGATGCGCTCGTCGAACCAGGTCGGCTTGGCCGCCTGGTAGGGCGCCTTGGTCAGCTCGTCGAGCAGCCACCGGCGCGCCTCATCGCGGTCGGGATCGACCGGCACGTCGAGGGGCAGGCGGATCATGCGGTCGGGTAGGCGGGCGGGGCGGGCGGCGCGACACCGACCGGGGTCGCGACCAGGTAGGGATCCGGCAGGTCGGTGCGGCCCGCCTGACGCGCCTCGACGAAGCGGGTGAGCTCGAGGTCGAGGCCCTCCTTGCGCATCCGCAGGTCGAGGTAGAGCAGCGACGCGGTCGCGCCCTGCACGACCAGGCTGATGCCGGTCACGACCGCGAGGAGCACGATCGTGAGCACGCCGATCGCGACGACGGCGACGATGGTGCCGGTCTGGTCGGCGCCGTTCGGGGCGATCAGTCCGGCGACGAGCGGCAGCAGGAACTGCGCGGGAAGCCCGACCAGCTGGCTCGCGATCCCGAGCATCGTCGCCACGAGCAGCGTGATGCCGAGGGTGCGCCAGAAGTAGCCGCGCGTCAGGCTCCACGAGCGGGCGATCGCGGCGCGGATGCGCATGCGCTCGAGCACGATCGCGCTCGGCACGAAGGCGAGCTTCGTCGAGATCCAGTAGAAGGCGACGACGAGGCCGAGCACGCCGATGATGCCGAGGAAGATCGCGAACCCGATCGCCGCGCCGCCGAGGGTGCCGAGCCCGAAGACGATGAGGGCGAACACGCCCACCACCAGGCCGACGACGAGCGACAGCAGCAGCGCCCATCCGATCAGCGCGCCGATGCGCGGACGGACGTGGCGCCAGATCCCGCGCAGCCGCAGCTTCTCTCCGAGGGTGCCGCGCGCCACCTCGGTGACGACGACTCCCTGCAGCACGGCGGTGATCACGGTCATGAGCAGCACGGGGACGATCAGCGCGATGCCGCCGATCGCGTAGCCGCCCGCCATGATCGCGAGCTGGTCGTCGACATCGGTCGTCGACGAGATGCGTCCGGCGATCCAGATGCCGATGCCGGCCGTCACCAGCGAGATCAGCAGCACGTAGACGATGCTCGCCACGACCGCGGGACCGAGCACGGGGCCGGGGTTGCGGCGCAGCACCTGGAACGAGGCGCTGAGCACCGTGCCGAGCGTCATGGGCCGCAGCGGGATGAGGCCGGGCTTCGGCGGGGGAGTCCAGCCGGCGGGCGGGGCGCCGTAGGGCGCGCCGTACTGGGGCGCTCCGTACTGCGGCTGCGGCGCGTACTGCCCCTGCGGCGGAGTGCCGGAGACGGGCGGCTGACCGGCGTGCTCGGGCGCGGCCTGCGGCGGGACGTACGGGTTGGCCGGCGGCGTGGTGCCGGGGGCGTGCCACTGCTGGTTGTCAGTCAATGACAGTCCTCCGAACTCGGGTCGCACTCACGTTCATGTTTTCACACTCGACTACTGTTGTGCGAAAGCAAGCAGCGGCCGCCTAGGGCCGCTCCGGAACTCCAGCGAGGACCATGAACGCGCGCATCCTGGTGGTCGACGATGACCCCGCGATCGCCGAGATGATCGGCATCGTCCTCCGAGCCGAGGGCTTCGACCCCCAGTTCGCCGCAGACGGCGGCGAGGCGATCGAGATGTTCCGCTCCGGTCGGCCCGAGCTCGTGCTGCTCGACCTCATGCTCCCCGGCATCGACGGCATCCAGGTCTGCGCCACGATCCGCGCCGAGAGCGGCGTTCCGATCATCATGCTCACTGCCAAGGGCGAGACCACGGATGTGGTGCGCGGCCTCGAGAGCGGAGCCGACGACTACGTCGTCAAGCCCTTCAACCCCAAGGAGCTGGTGGCCCGCATCCGCACCCGGATGCGCCCGACCCTCCCCGCGACGGCCGAGACGATCCGCATCGGCGACCTCACGATCGACGTCGCCGGTCACGAGGTGCGCCGCGGCGACGACAAGATCAACCTGACCCCGCTCGAGTTCCAGCTGCTGCTGGCGCTCGCCGCCAAGCCGCAGCAGGTCTTCACCCGCGAGATGCTGCTCGAGCAGGTCTGGGGCTACCACTACAAGGCCGACACGCGCCTGGTGAACGTGCACGTGCAGCGCCTGCGCGCCAAGGTCGAACACGACCCCGACAACCCGCGCATCGTCACCACCGTGCGGGGAGTCGGCTACCGCGCGGGCGCCGTCAGCTAGGTCGCACCCGTGTCGCGCTTGCAGTGGCGCGCCTGGCTCCTCGGCCTCGCGCGGCTGTGGCGACGCTCCCTGCGCGTGCGCACCGTGGCCATCACGGTGCTGCTCTCGGCCGTCGCCATCACGGTCATCGGCGGCTACATCTCGACGAGCGTGCGCAGCAACCTGTTCGACCAGCGCCGGGATCAGGTGGTCGCCGAGGTCGGTCGCGCCACCACCGGCGCGCAGCAGGTGTTCGCCCAGGCCGACGAGCTGACCGAGGGCGACGACCTCGAGAACGTGCAGGATCGTGCGGCCGCCGCGATCGTGGGCGTCGTGTCGTCGGAGCCGCTCATCGCGCTCCTACGGGTGCCCGGGCAGGACGGCCCGTCGCTCATGGAGAACCGGGCCAACGAGGGATTCCCCGACGACCAGCTGAGCCCCGAGCTGCAGGCGGCCGTCATCGCCAGCGAGCCGGGATCCGACCTGTCCTGGCAGTCCGTGACGCTGCCGCGTGCCGACGGCGCCTCGGGAACCGACCCCGGCATCATCGTCGGCTCGCTGCTGCGGGTGCCGCAGGCCGGCCTCTATCAGCTCTACATCGTCTACAACCTCTCCGACGTGCAGAGCACCCTCGACTTCGTGCAGCTCACGCTCGTCCTCGGCGGGATCGCGCTGGTCGTCGTCATCGGAGCCGTCGCCTACCTGATCGTGCGGCTGGTGGTCGGCCCGGTGCGCGTCGCGGCCGAGGCGAGCGAGAAGCTCGCGGCCGGCCAGCTCGACGAGCGGCTCCCCGAGCGCGGCGACGACGAGCTGGCGGTGCTCGCCAGGTCCTTCAACCGGATGGCCGCGAGCATGCAGAGCCAGATCGGGCAGCTCGCCGACCTCTCGCACGTGCAGCAGCGCTTCGTCTCGGACGTGTCGCACGAGCTGCGCACCCCGCTCACCACGATCCGGCTCGCGGGCGACGTGCTGTACGACCAGCGCGAGACGTTCCCGCCCGCGACCAAGCGCACCGCCGAACTGCTGCACGCGCAGACCGAGAGGTTCGAGATCCTGCTGGCCGACCTGCTCGAGATGAGCCGCTACGACGCGGGAGCCGTGACGCTCGAGGTCGAGCCGACCAACCTGGTGAGACTGGTGGAGGACGCGATCGACGCCGTCGCGCCGCTCGCCGCGCAGAAGCACACCGAGCTGCGCCTGGTCGCACCGGGCGGCTACTTCGAGGCGGAGGTCGACGGTCGCCGCATCCGCCGCATCCTGCAGAACCTGCTCGGCAATGCGCTCGACCACGGCGAGGGCCGCCCGATCGTCGTGTACGTCGACAGCGACGCGGATGCGGTGGCCATCGCCGTGCGCGACTTCGGCATCGGCATGTCGGCCGACGATCTGGCGCGGGTCTTCGACCGGTTCTGGCGCGCCGACCCCTCCCGGCAGCGCACCACCGGGGGCACGGGCCTCGGACTCGCGATCTCGCTCGAGGATGCCGTCGTGCACGGCGGAGAGCTCGATGTCTGGAGCGAGGAGGGCCGCGGCAGCTGCTTCCGCCTGACGCTCCCGCGCGTGGCCGGCGTCGCCCTGCGGGGGTCGCCTCTCGACCTCCCGCCCGACGACGACCTCGACACGCTCCAGCCCGAGGTCGGCTCGTGACCCGCCTCGGATCGCGGCGTCGCGCGCTGGTGGCCGCCGCCGCGCTGGTGGCGCTCGCGCTGTCCGGATGCGTCAACATCCCCACGGGCGGCTCCGTGACCACCGCCGAGGTGCCGAGCGAGGACGCGGGCGACAACCTGCTGTCGCGCCCCGACAGCCCCGCGACGGACGCCACCCCGCAGGAGATCATCGAGGGCTTCCTGCGCGCCGGCCGCGGACCCCAGAACGGCTACGCGGTCGCCATCGAGTACCTGACGTCCGACTTCGCCGCGCGGTGGCAGCCCACCAGCCGCGTGCTGGTGAGCTCGTCGTCGGGCACGCCCACCGCCGCCGACGACGGCAGCTACAGCGTCTCGCTCTCGGTCACGGCCGAGATCGACGCGCAGGGGCACTACACGACCAACCAGCCCGCCGCGGCCGAGACCCTCGCCTTCACGCTCGAGCAGGACGACGACGCGCAGTGGCGCATCTCGAGCGCGCCCGACGGCACGGTGCTGAACCCGTCGCGGCTCAGCTCGATCTTCGAGCCCTACTCCCTCTACTACTTCGACCCGAGCTTCCGGTTCCTGGTGCCCGATGTGCGCTGGTTCGTGAGCACCCGCACGGTCGGCAGCCGGATCGTGAACGCGCTGCTCGGCGACCCGCCCGCCTGGCTCGGGTCGGGAGCCGTGGTGTCGGTGTTCCCGCCGGGCACGGAGCTCACCGGGCAGGTCACGACCGTGTCCGGGCGCGCGACGGTGCCGCTCAGCGAGGTGTCGTCGGAGTCCGACGCCACCCAGCGGCGGATGCTGGAGCAGCTGCGGGCGAGCCTGGCCGGTCTCGGCAACGTGCGCGAGGTCACGATCACGACGGGCGACTTCCCACTGAACGTGCCCGAGGGTGGCACCCCGGCCGCGCTCAACCCGCAGGTGGGCACCGAGCCCATCGGGGCGCTCGAGGGGGAGTTCGGGGCGATCGCCTCGGACGGCGTGCAGCGCCTGGCCGGCCTCGGCGACGCGGTGGATGCGGCGGCGCCCACGGGCGGGTCGCTCGCGCGCATGCGGGACGCGGCAGCCGTGCGCGCCGCCGACGGGAGCGTCGTGCTGTTCACGGCAGGCGGTGATCCGGTGCTGCTCGACTCGCGGCCGGGGCTCATCGCCCCGTCGCTCGACGCCTGGGGGTTCACCTGGACGGTCCCGGCGACGGAGCCGACCGTCGCTCTTGCGATCCCGGTCACCGCGGCGGGCGGACCGTTCATCGACCTCGGGCTGCCCGCCGGTTCGACGGTGGTCTCGCTCGACGTGGCGCGGGACGGAGCGCGGGTGATGGTCGCGGCCAACACCCCGTCGGGGCCCCGGCTGTATGTCGCGGCGATCCTCCGGGACGCGTCGGGCTCTCCGTCCGGTCTCGGCCCGCAGCAGGTGCTCGCGGCGGGCACGGCGCCGCTGATCGACGCGGCCTGGATCGACGGTGCCCAGGTCGTCACCCTCTCGACCCTCGACGCCACCGCGGGCGTCACCGCGGTCGATGCCTATGTGATCGGCGGGCTGCACGTCTTCCTCGGGTCGCTGACCGACGGGCGCACGATCGTCGGCGGCAACACGACGTCCGGCGTCCGCGTGCTCGACGGCACCGGAGCCATCCGCCGCCCGAGCGGCTCGAGCTGGACCGACACCGGCCTCCGCGCCTCCTTCCTCGCGACGCAGCAGTAGGGGTTCTCCCCAGAGCTGTCCGTCGCGGGCCCTCAAGCTGTGCGCGCCGTCACGCTCGGGTGATGGGCACAGCGCGCACCTTTCTCCACACCGCGCTGCGCTGATCCTCCCCCTCGAGTGCGCCGGATGCGGCGAGCCCGACCGCGGCGTCTGCGACGAGTGCCGCGCGGCCCTCGCCCCCGAGGTGGTGCGACGCCGACTCGACGACGCCACCCTCGTCTTCTCGGGCCTCGCGTACGAGGGCGTCGCCCGCGAGGTGGTGCTCGCGGTGAAGGAGCAGCAGCGCACCGGCGCCGCGCGGCACCTCGTCCCGGCGCTCGCCGCCGCCGTCGTCGCCGCTGCGGCGGAGGCCGGCGGCGTCGCGGGGTCGGCGGGCGCGTCGGCGGGCGACGTGGTGCTCGTGGCCGTGCCGGGGACGCGCGCCGCCTACCGTCGCCGGGGCTACGACCCGGTGCGCCTGCTGCTGGCGCGAGCCGGGCTGGGGGAGCGTCGCGTCTTCGGCTCCGCCCGTCCGCATCGGGTGCAGAAGGGGCTCGGCGCGGGGGATCGCGAGGCCAACCTGGCTGGGGCGTTCCGGCTGCGCCGCAGCGTGCACGGCATCCGCGTCATCCTGGTCGACGACGTCGTGACGAGCGGCGCGACCCTGCTCGAGGCGGCTCGGGTGCTGCGAGACGGCGGGGCCGAGGTCGTCGCCGCAGCCACCGTCGCGTCGACACCCCGCCGCGTCGGACCTCTCGTGCGGACTCTGTGACGGCTCTGCGTCGATGCCCAGGTCGCTGCCCGTGACTTCCCCCGAGGCGAGGACTACGGTTGCCGGAAAGGCGCGAGCAGGACTGCTGCCTGAACCGCAGGTGGCGCGCCGATCGACGATGAAAGGTGGGCACATGGACATCACGATCACCGGACGCGGGGTGGGGATCCCCGACCGTTTCGAGGACTACGCCACGGAGAAGGCCGAGAAGGTCGGCTCCCTCGCAGAGAAGGCGCTCGCACTCGAGATCAAGGTGATCCGACACCATGAGACGCGGGGGACGTCGGGCGACGACCGCGTCGAGCTCACCCTGATCGGACCCGGACCGATCGTCCGTGCCGAGTCGTCGGCCGGCGACAAGTACGCCGCCTTCGACCTCGCCCTCGACAAGCTCCTCGAGCGCATCCGCCAGGCGAAGGACCGCAAGAAGGTGCACCGCGGCCAGCACCGGCCGAGCTCGCTCCAGGAGGTCACGAGCGGCGCCCGCGTCATGGACGTCACACCCGCGAGCGCGGAGGTCATCAACGCGGTCACGACCGGGTCGATCCCGACCGCCGAGCCCGAGCCCGAGAAGGAGTGGAGCCCGGTCGTCATCCGCGAGAAGCTCTTCCCGGCCGCGCGCATGACCAAGGAGGACGCGGTCGACCACATGGAGCTGGTCGGACACGACTTCTTCCTCTTCATCGACGCGTCGACCGACCACCCGAGCGTGGTCTACCGCCGCAAGGGCTGGGACTACGGCGTCATCGGGCTCGAGGACACCGCCGACGAGCTCGCCGCGGCCAGCGCCCGCCGCTGATTCCGTGCCGCGTGCGGCACCCCGCTCTGGGGTGCCGCACTGCCGGGAATCCCCAGGAGCACGGCACTAGGCTGTAACGCGCCGGTAACGGCGGGCGCTGTTTCGTGCCCGAAAACCATGAGGAGACATCCGTGGCCAACGTTCTCGAGCGGGTCCTGCGCGTCGGAGAGGGTCGCATCCTGCGACGCCTCAAGAACTACGCGGACGCGGTCAACCATCTCGAAGAGTCGTTCACCGACCTGACCGACGACGAGCTGCGCGACGAGACCGTGCAGCTGCGCGAGCGGTACGCCAACGGCGAGTCGCTCGACGATCTGCTGCCCGAGGCCTTCGCCGCGGTGCGCGAGGCCTCGAAGCGCACGCTCGGCCTCCGCCACTTCGACGTGCAGCTCATGGGCGGCGCGGCGCTCCACCTCGGCAACATCGCCGAGATGAAGACCGGTGAGGGCAAGACGCTCGTCGCCACCGGCGCCGCGTACCTGAACGCGATCGCCGGCCAGGGCGTCCACGTCATCACGGTCAACGACTACCTGGCGAGCTACCAGTCCGAGCTGATGGGACGCGTGTTCCGCGCCCTCGGCATGACGACCGGCGTGATCCTGTCGGGGCAGACCCCCGCGGAGCGCCGCGAGCAGTACGCCTGCGACATCACCTACGGCACCAACAACGAGTTCGGCTTCGACTACCTGCGCGACAACATGGCGTGGCAGGCGAGTGACATGGTGCAGCGCGGCCACCACTTCGCGATCGTCGACGAGGTCGACTCGATCCTCATCGACGAGGCCCGCACGCCGCTCATCATCTCGGGCCCCGCATCCGGTGAGGCCAACCGCTGGTTCAGCGAGTTCGCCAACGTCGCGCGTCGTCTCGTCGATGGCGAGGACTACGAGGTCGACGAGAAGAAGCGCACCGTCGGCGTGCTCGAGCCCGGCATCGAGAAGGTCGAGGACTACCTCGGCATCGACAACCTGTACGAGTCGGCCAACACCCCGCTGATCTCGTTCCTCAACAACTCGATCAAGGCGCGCGCCCTGTTCAAGCGCGACAAGGACTACGTCGTCATGAACGGCGAGGTGCTGATCGTCGACGAGCACACCGGCCGCATCCTCGTGGGCCGTCGCTACAACGAGGGCATCCACCAGGCGATCGAGGCCAAGGAGGGCGTGCAGGTCAAGGCCGAGAACCAGACCCTCGCCACCGTGACCCTGCAGAACTACTTCCGTCTCTACGACAAGCTCTCGGGCATGACGGGTACGGCCGAGACAGAGGCCGCCGAGTTCATGGCGACCTACAAGCTCGGCGTGGTGCCCATCCCCACCAACCGCCCGATGGTGCGCAAGGACCAGGCCGACCTCGTCTACAAGAACGAGAAGGGCAAGTTCGACCAGGTCGTCGAGGACATCGTCGAGCGCCACCGCACCGGCCAGCCCGTCCTCGTCGGCACGACGAGCGTCGAGAAGAGCGAGTACCTGTCGCGCATGCTCGCCAAGCGCGGCGTCAAGCACGAGGTGCTGAACGCCAAGAACCACGCGCGCGAGGCAGCGATCATCGCGCAGGCCGGACAGCTCAACGCCGTCACCGTCGCCACCAACATGGCCGGCCGCGGTACCGACATCATGCTCGGCGGCAACGCCGAGTTCCTCGCCGTCGCGCAGATGCACGACAAGGGCCTCAGCCCGGTGGACACGCCCGACGAGTACGAGGCCGAGTGGGACACCGTCTTCGCCTCGGTGAAGGAGACCGTCGCCGAGCAGGCGGCCAAGGTGGTCGAGGCCGGCGGTCTCTACGTGCTGGGCACCGAGCGTCACGAGTCGCGCCGCATCGACAACCAGCTGCGCGGTCGCGCCGGTCGTCAGGGAGACCCCGGCGAGAGCCGCTTCTACCTGTCGCTCGAGGACGACCTGATGCGCCTGTTCAACGCGGGCGCCGCCGAGGCGCTCATGGGCCGGGCGCCGGAGGACATGGCGATCGAGTCGAAGACGGTGTCGCGTGCGATCCGCTCGGCTCAGTCGCAGGTCGAGTCGCGCAACGCCGAGATCCGCAAGAACGTGCTGAAGTACGACGACGTTCTCAACCGCCAGCGCGAGGCGATCTACTCGGACCGCCGCCACATCCTCGAGGGCGACGACCTGAAGGACCGCGTGCAGACCTTCCTCGGCGACGTCGTCGGCGAGGTCGTCGACCAGCACACGGCCGAGGGGCAGAGCGACGACTGGGATCTCGAGGCCCTGTGGACCGAGCTCAAGACGCTCTACCCTGTCGCGATCACGGTCGACGAGGTGCTGACCGAGGTCGGCGCCAAGGGCCGCCTCTCGCCGAAGACCCTCCGCGAGGAGGTGCTGTCGGATGCGAAGCTCGCCTATGAGCGCCGCGAGCGCGAGCTGGGGGAGCAGGCCACCCGCGAGCTCGAGCGTCGCGTCGTGCTCTCGGTGATCGACCGCCGCTGGCGCGATCACCTCTACGAGATGGACTACCTGAAGGACGGCATCGGCCTCCGCGCGATGGCGCAGCGCGATCCGCTGGTCGAGTACCAGCGCGAGGGCTTCGCGATGTACCAGTCGATGATGGGCCAGATCCGCGAGGAGTCGGTCGGCTTCCTGTTCAACCTCGAGGTCGAGGTGACCGGCAACGCCGGCGTCGCGCAGGTCGCGGCGAAGGGACTCGGCGAGTCGGGCAATCCGACCGACGGGCTCTCGTACTCGGCTCCGACCGCCGACGGCGACGTCGAGGTGCGCAACCAGCGCGGCCAGATCGAGCAGGCCGCCACCGCGCGTGCGCAGCGCGACCAGGCCGCTCAGGAGGCCAACGTCGCGCGCCTCCAGGCCGCGCAGGCCGGACCCGGCGCGCCGACTCCGGCGGCCGCCTCGGCTCCCGCAGCGCGGGGTGCCTTCGGTCAGCGCACAGGCGGCGACTCCGAGCAGGCCGCGCCCCAGAACCGGGCTCAGCGTCGGGCGCAGGACAAGCGCCGCTAGCTCACGCACGCGGAACGGCCCCCGGCGTGAGCCGGGGGCCGTTCTGCGTCGCGCGGACGCGAGCCCTGCGGCTCTCGCATCAGCTGTTCGCGAGCGGGCAGAGATGGTTCCACGACCGGAGATGCTCGACCGTTTCTGCCCTCTGGCGTCGGCGGCTCGGGCGCGATCCGCGCGAGCGAGTGCTGCTGAGCCTGCCCGGTGGCGGCGTCCCCCGACGCCGCACACCAGGACAGAGCATGCAATGAGGTCGCACGAGCCACGAACGATGCCGTGACCCTGCGGTTTTCGATCCCCCCGGATCTCGCGGCTCGGTGGCCGCGATCTGTGCCCCTCTCGGCACAGTCGTGACTCTATGGGAGCGCGTTCACCCCCCGATACGTCCCCAACAGGGGGACCCACGTCCGGGGGACAGGATCTGCGTGTCGCGGCCGACAGCGTGGGGCGGTCGGTCTCGCATGCTCGCCGCCGGGGGACAGGCGGAGCGGGGCTCAGAGGACGTTGATCGCCGTGGCCCGCCAGCGGCTGTCGAGGCCCTCGAGGCGGATCGCGACAGCGCGAACGCGTGCGCGGCCCCGGACGATGACGACAGCCTCGACGACGCCGTCCCTGGGTTCGCAGACGGTGGTCGACCCGATGCTGAAGACGGGGCGGGTGGGCTGGCGCCCGGTCACCTGCCGCGCGCGGCTGGAGATGACGATCCGCTTGAGCAGGTGGCGATACACGTCGTCGCTGACCCAGCGGGCGATCTGCTCGAGCTCGCGAGCGCCGGCGAGGATCTCGACGACGCAGCGCGTGAGGTTCTCGAGCAGGGGAGCGGGGTCGGGAAGGGCGGCGGTGGAGGTCGGCTGCTGACCGAAGAACTCCTCATCGGAGCGGTAGCGCGCCCTCTGCGCGCGGGCCGGCTCGACCGTCGAGATCGCGCCGTCGGTCTCTGCTGCACTGGTCATGAACGCCCCTGATGTCGAGCCGCGGTGACCCCAGAAGTTGGGGGTAGCTCACCTAAGCACCACCACGACTCATTTGTCGAGGAAAATTCCACACTGTGGATAACGACACCGTCGGCCGTCCGTGGTGGGTAGCGTGCGAGCGTGCGCTGGGACAACCTGTTCGACGAGCTCGAGAGCCAGCTCGAGCAGCACCTGGGCGCGGAGGAGCTCGACCTGCGCGCCGAGGAGGAGCGCCTGCGCGTGGGCCGACTCGCCCTGCGGGACCGCCTGCGCGTGCTGGCGCGCGACGACGAGGCTCTCTCGCTCGGGCTCATCGACGGGAGCAGGATCGCTGTGGTGGTCGAGACCGTCGGCCGGGACTGGCTCGTCGGGCAGGTGGCGGGGTCGGCGCGGCGGGCCGCCGCGTGCGTCCTCCCGATCGCATCGATCGCATCCGTGTTCCCGAGCGACGACCAGCTCGCGCGGGCGCGTGCCGTGTCGGCGGCGGAGGACGTGCCGGACTCGCTCGGCGCGCGGCTCGGACTGACCTTCGTGCTGCGCGACCTGTGCCGGCGGCGCGCCGCGGTCGACATCACCACGCGCGGGGGGATGGTGCACGGCACCATCGACCGCGTCGCACTCGACCACCTCGACCTCGCCGAGCACGAGGCCGGGATGGCGCGACGGTCTCAGTCGGTCACCGGCATCCGCATGCTGCCGATCGGCGAGATCGTGGTGCTGCGCGTCTAGGGCACGAGCGCTGCGGTCGGCAGCGGGGTCGCCGGGCCGACGGTGCCGCTCGCCACTCCGAACGAGGCCAGATCGATCCGGTCGCCGACGGTCAGGACGCTGCCGCTCTGCCATTGCGGCACCGCCCAGGCGGCTCCCGCCGGCGCGACCGCCGTGACCGTGGCCGTGCGCCAGGTGGCGTCGACCGGGCCGGTCGCGCCCTCGCTGTTGTCGAGCCATCGCCCGGACGAGTCGTACCAGGACAGGTGCGCGGCCCCCGTGGTGGACTTCGCGGTCTTGGCGCCCCTGACGGCGAGGGACGCCGTGTAGGTCGCGCCCGCGACGACCGGTGCGCCGCTGCTCGGGGTGCGCGCGTACACCCAGGCGTATCCCGCCGAGTCGGCGGTCGTCCGGAGGATCGGGATGCCCGTCTCCGGGAAGGTGGCGAGCGTGGGGCCCGCACCCCCGGAGCCGCCCGACGCGAAGAGCACGGCCGACGCGGCCAGCGCGACCCCCGGAGAGGCGATCAGGTTCGCCGGCGCCGGAGCCGAGGGAGCGGCAGGGGCGGCCGGGGCCGTCGGAGCAGGAGTCGCGATGTCCACCGGAGTCGCGCGAGCGCTGAACAGGGACGCCGCGGACTGGAACACGGCCACCTGCCGCGCCTCCTCGGCGTTCGCACCCGGCACATGGAATCCGTAGCCGTCTCCGCTGACCTGTGGCGAGCCGTCGGGGTGATGCGGCATGAGCACCCAGGCGAGGGCGCCGGCGACGTTGCCGTCGGCGGCGAGCGCCGACATCCAACCGGCCGCGTCGGGGTTGTCCGCGGCGCTCATGGGGAACTCGCCGACGATGTACGCCTTGCCGTGCTCTGCGGCCACCCGCGCGTCGGCGCGCGCCCAGGCGAGATCGGCGGGGTAGAAGTGTCCGCCCAGGATGTCGACGTCGGCCGCATCGATGGCCGCGTTCGCCACGCGGTTGCCGCTCGCGGCACTGCCGTCCGCGACGAGAGCGCGGGGAGCGAGCGTCTTGATGAACGTCGCGGTCTGCGCGGTCCAGGCCGGCGGCGCATCCCAGAGCTCGTTGCCCGTCTCCCAGATGGCGATCGTCGGGTCGTCGCCGAGACGCACGCCGGTGTACGCGTTGACGTGGTTCAGGATGTAGGCCACATACGTGCGGAAGTCGGCGACCACCGTCGGGTCGGTGTAGAAGCGCTGCTCGATCTGCATCTGCTGATCGCTCGTGCCCGCGGTCTGACCGGGCAGGTCGGCGTGGCCCCGCCAGGACGTGAAGGTGTGCTTGCCCCCGTGGTAGTACTGCCACATGTCGGTCAGCGGGATCATCAGGCGGATGCCGTTGCGGGCCGCGGCGGCGATCGAGTAGTCGATCGTGTCGAAGGCGGCGTCGTTGAAGACGCCGAGCGACGGCTGGATGCTGCGCGGATTGCCGACGCTCACGCCGAGGCTGGTGGCCCGCACGACGGTGGCGCCGATCGAGCGCGCCGACGCGAAGCCCTCGTCGATCTTGGCGTGCGACGGGTAGGTCGGCCCCTGCGCGTCTCGGGTGTTGTCGTCGAGCCCGAGCCAGTACATGTTGACGCCCGCGAAGCGCCACGGCTTCCCGTCGAGAATCAGCTGCGAGCCCACGCGTGTCACCCGGCTGACGGAGGCGGCATCGGCGGACTGCGCAGGCACCACCTGGATCCCCGCCCCCACCACGAGCATGATGGCCAGCATCACGCGCCACCGGTACCCACGACCGCTCGTCCCCAGCATTGCACGCAGCAAATCAATCCCCCCCAGGATTGTCACGACGACCGACTCAGAGCGAGTCGTCGATGAGGTGAACGTACGTGATGTACCCCGGTCGCGTCTAGGAGGTCGGCACGGATGTCACACGCCGGACCCACAACTGGGGGCGTGGCGGGCGGGCTGCTCAGCGCGGGAACAGCTCCGGCAGGTCGGCGTACTCCGACTCGTTCCACATCGCCCGGCGGCGGTTCTCCTCGTACTTATCGGTGATCCAGCCCTCCAGCAGGGCCCGTTCCACCCGCCAGTGACCACTGCTGCCGAGCTTGATCGCCGGCAGCTCGCCGGATCGCACCATCGCGTACGCCTGGCTCGCCGAGACGTTGAGCACCTCGGCGACGTCGGCCACGGTGAGGAAGCGCCCGAGGTCGGAGGCAGTGGTGCGCGCATCCGTCATGGCACGATTATGCGTCGCGCTCCGGGCCGCCGACGGGGGTGTGGATAACCTATCGCGACCGGTGCGGGCGCGGGTCAGCATGACTGCCATGCCGAATCCCGATCGCGCCGCTCGCACCCCGCGTGGCCGCCGCCGTCCCGCCGTCGACGCCCGACTGATCGTCGGAGTGCTGCTCGTCGCGGCCTCCGTCGCGGGTGTCGTCAGCATCGTCACCGCCGCGGACCAGCGACTGACCGTGTACGCGGCCGGAGCGACGCTGATCCCCGGCGACCGCATCGATGCCGGCGACCTGCGCGAGCGCAGCGTCGCCTTGGATGCGGCGGATGCGATGTACCTGCGACCGGGCGACCTGCCCGTCGATGCGCTCGTCGTCACGTCGGTCATCCGCGAGGGCGAGCTGGTGCCGCGCGCAGCGGTGGGCAGCGCAGCGAGCGACAGGGCGACCACCATCGTGCTCGAGCTGGGGAGTCCGGTCAGCGAAAGCGTCGCACCCGGCGCGCTCGTCGACGTCTGGTCGGCGGCGCTCGTCGTCGCCGACGGGGCCGCGCTGTCGGGCCGGTTCGAGGCTCCGGCCGTGCTCACCGCCGACGCGATCGTGGTGCGGGTGCTCGACGACGATCAGCTGGTGTCGGCGGGCGGGGGCGCGTCGGTCGAGGTGCGGATCCCGAGAGCGCGGGTCGCCCGGCTGCTGCAGGCCGTTGCCAACGGGGACGCGCTCGCGGTGGTGCCCGCCGGGCTCGCGCTGGATGGGGGCGGGGTCGCACTCGGCCGCACGGGCGGCGGCGCCGGCGGCGCCGACGGGGTCGGCCGATGACTGCCGTCATCCTCGGAGTCGAGCCCGCCGACGAGCAGGTGCTGGTCGCGACGGCCGCACATCACGGTCTCGAGGTCGTCGCACGCTGCTCCGAGGCCGACGAGCTCGCCGCGCAGGTCACGGCGCTGCGTCCGCAGCTCGTCGTCGTCGCCGGGACCGCGCGGCACCTCACCGCGCGGGTGATCGCCGCGTGCGACGGTGCGGGCGCGCGGCTCGTCGTCGCCGCGTCCACGCCGGCGGAACGCCGGCACGCCCGCGGGCTGGGCGTGCACGACGCGATCGAGGGCCCGCTGAGCTGGGAGGAGGTCGGCGCGGCGGTGGCACCCGCGCATCCCATCGTCACCGAGCCCCCGCCGGGTCGGCCCGACGCCAGCGGCGGCGGCAGCCCGGATGCGGTGGCCGCGCCGCCGCGTGCATCGACCGTCATCGCGGTGTGGGGAGCGGGCGGCGCCCCCGGCCGCACGAGCGTCGCGATCGCGATCGCCGCCGAGCTCGCCGACGCCGGTCTGCGCGTCGCCCTCGCCGACGCCGACACCCACGGCGCGTCGATCGCGCCGGCGCTCGGCCTCCTCGACGAGGCACCCGGATTCGCGGCCGCCTGCCGCCTGGCCGGCACCGACAGCCTCGACCGCGGCGAGTTCGAGCGCATCGCCGAGTGGCACCGCTCGGGCGCCTCGGGGTTCTGGGTGCTGACCGGCATCGGGCGTCCGAGCCGCTGGCCCGAGCTGTCGGCCGCGCGGGTCGAGGGCGTCATCGCGGCGGCGCGCGAGTGGGTCGACGTGCTGGTGCTCGACACCGCGGCTCCGCTCGAGCAGGACGAGGAGCTGTCGAGCGACCTGCTCGCGCCGCGCCGCAACGCCGCGACCCTCGCGGCTGTGCGCGCGGCCGACCACGTCATCGCTCTGGCCGCCGCCGACCCGGTCGGGCTCGCGCGCTACCTGCGCGCGCACTCCGAGCTGCTCGACCTCGCCGACCCGGATCGCGTCATCACCGTGGTCACGAAGGTGCGCTCCAGCGCGATCGGCCTCAATCCGCAGGCGCAGATCCGGCAGACGCTGGCGCGCTTCGGCGGAGTCGACGACCCGGTGCTCGTGCCGTGGGACTCGTTCGCGTTCGACGCCGCCCTGCTGAGCGGCCGCACCCTGCGCGATGTGGCACCCCGCTCGCCCGCGCGGCTCGCGATCCGCCGACTCGTCGCGGAGAGGCTGCGCGTCCCGGCGGTCGCCGTGCCGCTGACGCGCTCCGCGGCCCGCTACGCGAGCCGGAGCGCGGCACGGGCCTCCCGCCGCATCGCCTAGCCTGGAGTCGTGTCCACGCTCTCCGAGCTCATGCTCGCCCAGGGTCGCTCGACGGACGCCGACGTCGAGTGGCTGCATCTCGTCGTCGCCGACGGCCAGCTGCTGGCCGACCTCGCCTTCGCCGACATCGTGTGGTGGGTGCCCACCGCATCCGGCTCCTTCGTCGCGGTCGCCCACTCGCGTCCGTCGTCAGCGGCGACGCTGTTCTACCGCGACTTCGTCGGCCACGAGATCAAGCCGGAGTGGCGCAACCAGGTCACCCAGGCGTTCGAGACGTCCCAGATCGTCGACACCGCCGCGCCCGACTGGTACGAGGAGACCCCGACCCGCGTGCGCGCGGTGCCCGTGCTGCGGCGTCTGTCGTCGAGCGGATCGGAGACGGCACCGTCCCCCGCGGCCGTCGTCACGCGCCACACCAACCTGAGCGAGGCGCGGAGTCCGAGCCGCCAGGAGCTGACCTTCAACCAGTGCGCGAACGACCTGTTCGCGATGATCGCGACCGGCGACTTCCCCGACCTGGGCGCACCCAGCGGGCCGCGTCGCGGGGCCCCGCGCGCATCCGACGGTCTGATCCGGCTCGACGTCGACGGCACCGTCACGTTCGCAAGCCCCAACGGCCTGTCGGCGTTCAACCGCATCGGCTTCGTCGGCGAGCTCGAGGGGGAGTCGCTGGCCGAGGTCACGACCGAGCTGCTGAAGGGCAAGCTCATCATCGACGAGTCGCTGCCCCTCGTGGTCACCGGACGCGCCCCGTGGCGCACCGACATCGAGGCCCGCGGGGTGACGCTGACGCTGCGCGCGATCCCGATCCGGCACCGGGGCGAGCGGGTCGGGGCGATGGTGCTGGTGCGCGACGTGACCGAGGTGCGGCACCAGGAGCAGGAGCTCATCACCAAGGACGCGACGATCCGCGAGATCCACCACCGGGTGAAGAACAATCTGCAGACCGTGGCGTCGCTGCTGCGCATCCAGGCCCGGCGCGCGCACAGCGAGGCGTCGAAGGATGCGCTGACGCAGGCGATGCGGCGCGTCACCGCCATCGCGGTGGTCCACGACACGCTCAGCGAGGGTCTCAGTCAGAACGTCGACTTCGACGACGTGTTCGACCGCGTGCTCATGCTGATCGCCGAGGTGGCGTCGAGTCACAACACGACGGTGCGTCCCGTGAAGTCGGGCACCTTCGGCACGCTGCCGAGCGAGTACGCCACGCCGCTCGCGCTCGCGCTCACCGAGCTCGTCACCAACGCCGTCGAGCACGGGCTCGCCGGGCGTGACGGGGAGGTCGAGATCTCGGCGAAGCGCAAGAGCGACAAGCTGTCGGTGAAGGTGCGCGACAACGGGGTCGGCCTCGGCGAGGGCAAGGTCGGATCGGGTCTCGGCACCCAGATCGTGCGGACGCTCATCCAGGGCGAGCTCGGCGGCACCATCGACTGGCACACGCTCGAGGGCGAGGGCACCGAGGTCACGATCGAGATGCCGCTGCTCTGGCTGACGAAGGTCTAGCGGGCGAGCAGCCCGCAGGCAGCGGTTCTAGCTCGCGCGACGGGCGCGGGCGGCGCGACGCTTGAGGGCGCGACGCTCGTCTTCGCTGAGGCCACCCCAGACGCCCGAGTCCTGGTTCGTCTCGAGGGCGTACTGCAGGCACATCTCGGTGACGGAGCAGCGGGCGCAGACGGTCTTGGCCTTCTCGATCTGGTCGACCGCGGGTCCGGTGTTGCCGACCGGGAAGAAGAGCTCGGGGTCTGCGGTGAGACAGGCGGCCTTGTCACGCCAATCCATGTGGTGCTCCTTTGTGTGTTGCAGCTTGATCAGCGCAAGTCAGCTTGCGCGCGCGGCCGAAGATGGACCGAAGGTGAAGGGGGGATGTCGTTCGGACGAACCTGCCGCGCTGCAGGAGTCATCAACCGAGGGAAATAGTTTCATACTTGTTACAGCGGATCAATACTTGCGAATGGGATACGACTGTGAATGCACCCCGACGCCCTGTCGCCGTATGGGCGATCCTCCTGATTCTGGCGGCTGAGTTCCTGCTGGTCACGGGCGTGGCGGTGTTCCTCCTGATCGAGCTGCTGACCGCGCCGGCGACATCGATCGCGAGTGCGATCGCCCTGACGGTGCTCACCTTCATCGCCGCCGCGTTCGTCGGCGCGATCCTCGTCGGCGCCTGGCAGGGGCGGGCATGGATCCGCGGAGCCGGCGTGGTCTGGCAGGTGCTGCAGTTCGCGATCGGCCTCGGCGCCGTGCAGGGAGCATTCGCGCAGCCGGGTCTCGGATGGCCGCTGATCGTCGTCTCGCTGGTGGGCTTCGTGCTGCTGCTGTCGCGGCCCGTCGTCGAGTCGACGCAGGACCGCGAGACGCGCTAGGCGGCGGAGAGCTAGGCCGCCAGGCCGAGCTTGCGGCGCAGCATCGCGACGTGCCCGGTGGCCTTGATGTTGTAGAGCGCCATCGCGACGACGCCTGCCTCGTCGATGACGAAGGTCGAGCGGATCACGCCGGTCACCGTCTTGCCGTAGAGCTGCTTCTCGCCGAACGCGCCGTACAGGTCGTGCACGGCGTGGTCCGGATCGCTCAGCACGGGGAAGCTGAGGCCCTCGCCGGATGCGAACTCGGCCAGCTTCGCGACCGCATCGCGCGAGACTCCGACGACCCGGTATCCGTCGGCCTCGAAGACGCCGAGCCCGTCGCGGAAGTCACACGCCTGCGACGTGCAGGCGGGGGTGAGCGCCTCGGCGTAGAAGTACAGGATCACCTTCCCGCCGCGCAGCTCGGACAGCGTCAGCGGGGTGCCGTGCTGGTCGGGGAGGGTGAAGTCGGGGGCGGTCTGGCCGGCCTCGAGCCGGTTGTCGGAGGTCACAGATCGCATGCTATCGTTGTCCCTCGGCCCGGTCGTCTTCGTCAGAAGCCCAGCGGGCCTACGCACCTCTAGCTCAATTGGCAGAGCAACTGACTCTTAATCAGTGGGTTCCGGGTTCAAGTCCCGGGGGGTGTACGGAAAGCCCCGCTACCTCTCGCCAGGTGCGGGGCTTTTTTCTGCCCTGGTGGCGAGGCAGTGGCGCGGCAGGCGGGCCAGACGTCCGGCTGTGGCTCTCCCTGCCGCGCCGCGTGACGGGTTGACTGTGCGGATGCCCGTCGACCTCCGCTTCTCTGCCGACTCCGCCGACCTGGATGTCGACCTCACCCACAGGTGGATCAGCGAGCTGTCGTACTGGTCGCCCGGCCGCACCCGCGAGGTCCACGATGCGGCGATCGCCAACTCCCGTGTCTACGGCGTGTACGACGCCGGGACGAGCGCCCAGCTCGCCTTCGCGCGAGTCGTCACCGACTGCGCGACCTTCGGGTGGCTCTGCGATGTGTTCGTCGACCCGGAGGCGCGCGGGCGCGGCGTCGGGAAGGCGTTGATGGACGGGATCATCGCCGACCTCGAGCCGTTCCGCCTCCGCCGCCTGGCGCTTCGGACCGCTGACGCGCATGGACTGTACGCCCGGCACGGGTTCGTGCCGCTCGGCGAGCCGGAGCGCTGGATGACGCGGGACTAGCCCAGCGCCACCAGCGTGAAGAGGTCGTCGTCGGGCAGCACGTCGGCCACCGCCGACACCTCGAGCGCGCGCAGCGACACCGCTCCGCCCCGCGTCGAGAGGAATGCCGTGTCGGACGCGTCGCGGCCCGTCGCGATCCGCATCAGCGTCGAGCGCGGTGCGAGCGTGGTCGCGTCGACCACCCACCAGTCGCCCTCGACGCTCGCCTCTGCGACCGCGTGGAAGTCCATCGGGTCGAGGCCCGGCGCGTAGACGGAGGCCAGGCGGGCCGGCACGTCGAGCGCGCGCAGGAGCGCGATGACGAGGTGCGCGTAATCGCGGCAGACACCGCGCCGCGACAGCAGGGTCGAGACGGCCCCGTCCGTCGGCTGGCTCGACCCCGGCACGTACGACAGGTTCTGGCCGACCCACGAGCTGACTCCGGCGAGCAGATCGTGGCCGACGAGCCCCGAGAACTCGGATCGGGCGACGGGTCCGAGCGTGTCCGACTCGCAGTACCGGCTCGGCCGCAGGTACCGCAGATCGTCGATGGCGGGGTTGTCGATGCGGGCCATCGCGCCCGACTTGTCGACCGAGTACTGCACCGTCGCCGGGCCCTCGTCGATGTCGACGACGTGCAGGCGGCCACCGTGCTGGTCGAGCACCTCACGAGGCTCGAGCGTCCGCCCGGCCTGCTGCACGGTCAGGGTCTCGACAGCCGAGGTGTCGGCCACCGCGACCGACAGCACGAGCGTGGCGGCGCGGGATGCGGAGACATCGATATAGGCCGTTGCGCTGCGTTCCATTCCGCCGATCCTGCCATGTGCGCGGCGGCCGGAGGAATCAGGGGAGGGGGCTTGCGCTCGGCGGGCCGGTCAGGCCGTGGATACCGGCCGCATACGATTCGGTCACGTCGCCCAGGAATCGCTCGATGGTGGCCATCTCGGCGATGGTGTAGCCGCCGGTGCGCTGCGTCATCTCGCCGATCAGCGGACCGAGACGCTCGAGGGTGGTGGCGACGGATGCGGGGGTCGGCACCACGCGCACGCTCCGTCCGTCGCCGGGCGCCTGCTCGCGGCGTGCATGCCCGGTGGCCTCAAGCCGGTTCACCAGATTGGTCACGCCGCCCGGAGTGAGGTGCAGGCGCGCCGCCAGGTCGCTCGGGGTGAGCGGCCCTTCCGCCATCAGCCACTCCATCGCGTCGAGCGCGGTCGAGTTGAGGTCGAGCGACGCGGCCAGCCGGCTGGTGAAGTCGGCGTGGAGGCCGGCGATCTCACGGAGCTGCTGCGCGTATCGCGGCTGCTGGGGTGTCGCGTCCATCGGGCTAGTATCTCACAAAGACCTTTAGTAAGGTGACTAAAACAAAGCCCGGCACACCCGTGAGAGGCCCCTCGTGCGCATCCTGCAGCTCCCCATCCGCCGCCGTCTGACGGCCTGGCTCACCCTGGTCATCGCGCTCATCGCGACCGGCGCCGCCTTCGGGCTGCTCTCGGGTCCGGCCGACGAGTCGTTCCCCACCGCCGGGCTGCCCGACAGCGCGGAGTCCGCTCAGGTCGCCGCGATCCTCGAGGACGGCCCGTCGTCGGACGCGACAGTCGGCATCCTCGTGTTCTCGCGCGACGGAGATGCCGCGGACGACGGCAGCGACCTCACCGCGTCCGACCTGACCGCCGTCGACGACGCCGCCGCACGGCTCGCCGAGCTGTCGACCACGCCGCAGGCCGTGCGCCCGGTGCCGTCGGACGACGGCACGTCGGCCATCGTCGTCGTGCCGCTCTCGCAGGACGAAGCCGGCGACGACATCGCTGCGGCCGCCGACGAGCTGCGCGAGGCCGCTCGCGATGGGCTGCCCGACGACCTGCAGGTGCAGCTGACCGGGCCCGTCGGGTTCCAGGCCGACACCGCGGGGGCCTTCGCCGGTGCCGACTTCCGGCTGCTGCTCATCACGGCCATCGTCGTCGGAGTGCTGCTGATCATCACCTACCGCAGTCCGGTGCTCTGGATCGTGCCGCTGCTGACGGTCGGCATCGCCGACGGCGTCGCGCGCGTCGTGGTCGCGTGGCTCGGGCCGCAGCTCGGCGTGACGATCGATCCGTCGGTGGCCGGCATCCAGTCGGTGCTCGTCTTCGGCGCGGGGACCAACTACGCGCTGCTGCTGGTCGCGCGCTACCGCGAGGAGCTGCTGCGCGAGAGCGATCGGTTCGTCGCGATGCGGATAGCCGTGCGGGGGGCCGGCGAGGCGATCCTCGCGAGCGGCGGCACGGTGATCCTCTCGCTCCTCCTCCTGCTGCTCGGCAGCCTCGACGGCACCCGCGCGCTCGGCCTCGCCTGCGCGGTCGGCATCGTCATCGCGCTGCTGTTCGGGCTGCTCGTGCTGCCCGCGGCGCTCGCGCTGGCGGGGCGCGGGCTGTTCTGGCCGTTCGTGCCGCGCGTGGCCGATGCCGTTGCCCCCGCCCGGCACGGCATCTGGTGGCGGATCGGCGAGGCCGTCTCGCACCGTCCCCGCCGCACCGCGGTCGGCGCCCTTGCACTGCTCGGCGTGCTGAGCGCCGGCATCGTGGGCTTCGGCATCGGCCTGCCGCAGACCGAGCAGATCCTCGGCGACCCGGAGTCGGTGCAGGCGCAGCAGGTGCTCGAGCGCTCCTTCCCGGCCGGGCTCACCGCGCAGACGACGGTGTTCGTGCCCGAATCGGCCGCCGACGACGCCGAGAGCGTGATCGGGGATGTGGACGGCGTCGACGCCGTCACCCGCGGCGACAGCTGGGACGACCGCACCCAGTTCACCGTGACCCTTGCGGATGCGCCGCAGAGCGACGGCGCGTTCGCGACCGTCGAGCGACTGCGCGACGCGTTCGCCGACGGCGATGCCGACCTGCGCGAGTCCCTGGTCGGCGGCACCGACGCGACCGCGCTCGACGTGCGCGACGCATCCGAGCGCGATCGCGCGGTCATCCTGCCGCTGATCATCGCCGTCGTCTTCGCGGTGCTGGCGCTGCTGCTGCGGTCGCTCGTCGCGCCGGTGCTGCTCATCGCCACCGTGCTGGCGACCTTCTTCGCGAGCCTCGGGGCGTCGAACTGGATCTTCCAGAACGTGCTCGGATTCGCGGCCTTCGACACGAGCGTCGTGCTGTTCGCGTTCCTCTTCCTCGTGGCGCTCGGGGTGGACTACAACATCTTCCTCGTGACGCGGGTGAAGGAGGAGGCCGCCGGCGGGCTGCCGACCCGTCAGGCCATGATCACCGCGCTCGCGGGCACCGGCGGGGTGATCACCAGCGCGGGCGTCCTGCTCGCCTCGGTCTTCGTCGTGCTGGGGGTCCTGCCGGTGGTGGCCCTCGCGCAGATCGGCGTCATCGTGTGCATCGGCGTCCTGCTCGACACCCTCGTGGTGCGCACGGTGCTGGTGCCCGCGATCGTGTTCGTGCTCGGCGAGCGCTTCTGGTGGCCGAGCAGACCGAAGGCGGTGGCCCGCTAGTCGTCCCGCTGGGCGACCGCTCTCGCGACCCGCGCGACCTCCGTGGAGCCGATGCGGCAGCATCCGCCGACGAGCCCGGCTCCGGCGTCGAGCCACTCGGCGACCAGGTCGTCGCGGATGCCGAGGTCGCCCCGCCAGACGCGGCCCGCCGCATCCCACAGCTCGCCGCTGTTGGGGTAGACGACGATCGGCTTGCTGGTGACCTCACGGGCGGTGCGGATCGCATCGGTCACCTCGCGAGGGTCGCAGCAGTTGACGCCGACCGCGAGCACCGCATCGCTCGCCGCTGCCAGCGCGAACGCCTCGGCGAGCGATTCGCCGGACCTGAGGGCGCCGTCCGCGATCGTGACGCTCACCCAGGCCGGGGTCCGCGCGCCCTCGAGCTCCGCGACGATCGCCGCGACCTCGGTCAGCGACGGGATCGTCTCGACGGCGAGGAGGTCGGCACCCGCCGCGTCGAGCACCCGCAGCCGCCTGCGGTGCCACTCCCGCAGCTCGGCGAGGCCGAGGTCGTAGTCGCCCGTGTACTCGCTGCCGTCGGCGCGGGTCGCACCGTAGGGTCCGACGCTCGCGGCGATCCACGCGCTGTCGCGCACGCCCGCCTCGTCGCGGGCGGCGGCCGCGAGCTGCACGCTGCGCGTCAGAAGCACGTCGACCGCGTCGGCGTCGAGCCCCTCCCGCTCGAGCACGTCGTAGCCCACCTGGTACGAGCTCGTGATGGCGACGCGCGCCCCGGCACGGAAGTACTCGGCGTGCGCGGCCACGACGGCCTCGGGGCGCTCGATCAGCAGCCGGGCCGACCACAGGTGCGAGCTCAGGTCGTGCCCGTGCGCCTCGAGCAGCGTGCCGAGGCCTCCGTCGAGCGGGACGGGGGCGGCCGCGAGGGCTGCCGCGACGGGGCGCGTCACGAGCCGCCGCCATCCGCAGCGTCGGTCGTGAAGGCGAGCACCGCATCTGTGATCTCCGCGCGGACGTCGGCGTCGGTCGCGGTGGGCGTGCCATCGCCCGGCTGCGCGCCGTAGTCGCCGAATTGCGCGTGCGCGGCGCCGGGCAGGCTGACCAGCTGGGCGGATGCGGGCAGCAGTCTCGCGGCATCCGCGATCTTGGCGGGCGTGCTGAGACCGTCCTCGGTCGCCGACAGCGTGAGCACGGGCAGGTCGGACGCCGAGATGTCGGCCGAGCAGTAGGACCCGAACAGCACGAGTCCCGCGAGGCCGTCGGGATCCTCGGCCGCGTACAGGCACGCCTTCACCCCGCCGAGCGAGTGCCCGCCCACGAACCAGGTGTCGACGTCGGGCGCGAGGGCTTCGAAATCGGCGAGCGGCCGGGTCTCGGCGATCGCGAAGTTGAGGGTCGGGCGCGCGATGACGACGGTGATGCCCGCCTCTACCAGCCCGGAGAGCTTCGACGCGTAGGCGGCCGGCTCGACGCGGGCGCCGGCGAGGTAGACGAGGCCCGAGCCGTTCGGTGCGTCGGGGGTGAGCACGACGCCGTCGGCTGTCTCGCGGTAGGCGACCGCCGCATCCGCCCACACGTCGGCGAGCGGCTCGGGCTCGGCCGTCATCGGCGATGCCGCCCAGGCGAGGCCCCCGGTGACAAGAAGGACGAGACCCGCGGCCACGCCGGACGCGACGCGGCGGCGGGTCGAGGTGGGCACCCGTGAACGCTACCCGCAACCGCCGTGCCCCCGTAGCTGGGGGAGGAGGCCGCGCTCGACCCGCACGTATCATTCGACGATGAGCGCGCTCGAGCTGCGGGGGCTGACGAAGCGGTTCGGGTCGACCACCGCTGTCGACAGCCTCGACCTCAGAGTGCCGCACGGCTCGTTCTACGGCATCGTCGGACCGAACGGCGCGGGCAAGACCACGACGCTCTCGATGGCCACCGGCCTGCTGCGCCCCGACGCCGGGCAGGCGCTCGTGCACGGCATCGACGTCTGGACCCACCCACGCGAGGCCAAGCGCCTCATCGGCAACCTCGCCGACGGAGTCGACCTGTACGACCGGCTCACCGGCGAGCAGCTCATCATGTTCTCGGGGTTGCTCTTCGGCCTCGATCGCGACACCGTCTCCGAGCGGACCGTCGACCTGCTGCGGCTGCTCGACCTGGAGGCGAGCGCCGGCACCGCGGTCTCGGACTTCTCGGCCGGGATGACCAAGAAGATCGCGCTCGCCGCGGCCCTCGTGCACTCGCCCCGGCTGCTCGTGCTCGACGAGCCCTTCGAATCGGTCGACCCGGTGTCGGCGGCCAACATCCGCGACATCCTCGAGGGCTTCGTCGCCGGCGGCGGCACGGTCGTCGTCTCGAGCCACTCCATGGATCTGGTGCAGCGCATGTGCGACCACGTCGCCATCGTCGCGGCCGGCCGCATCCTCGTGTCGGGCACCGTCGACGAGGTGCGCGGCGACGGCACCCTCGAAGACCGCTTCCTCGGGCTGGTCGGCGGGCGACGCCACGGGGAGGGTCCGGCGTGGTTGCTGTCCTCCTGAGGCTGCGGTTCCAGGTTCTGGCCAACACGCTGCGACGCAATCGGCTGCAGCTCGTGGCGGTGATCCTCGGCGGGGTGCAGGCTCTCGTCGTCCTCGGCCTGGTCATCGTCGGGCTGCTCGTGGCGTCGACCGCCCCGCCTCAGGCGACGCAGACCGTCGTCGTGGTCGGCGGAGCGCTGCTCGTGCTCGGCTGGATGGTCGTGCCGGTGCTCTTCGAGGGGGTCGAGCAGACCCTCGATCCGCTGAAGCTCGCACCGTTCCCGCTGCGCACCTCGCGGATGATGCTGGCGATGTTCCTCGTCGGGGTCGCGTGGGTGCCGGGCGCGGTGACCATCCTCGTGTCGGTCGGGGTCGCGATCGCCTGGCGCGCGCATCCGCTGGCCGCTTCGGCCGCCGTCGTCGCGGGCCTGGTCGGCGCCGCGACTGCGATCGCCGGATCACGCCTCATCACCGCGGTGACGGGCGCGTTGCTGAGGGGGCGGGGTCCCCAGCGCATCGTCATCGCGGTGGCGCTGATCGCCGCGCTGATCGCCCCCGCCGCGGCCGCCTTCGTCGCTGGCCTGCTCGGTGCCGGCCCGGACCCGCTGCAGGGGTTCCGGATCGCGGTCGACGTGCTCGGCTGGACCCCGTTCGGCGCGGTGTGGTCGGTGCCCGGCCGGCTCGTGCTCGGGGATGGCTGGGGCGCGCTCGCCGCGACCGGCATCGCGGTCGCGACGCTTGGGGCGGTCGTCGGGCTGTGGCGGCTGGCATTGGGCACCGTGCTGCGATCGAGCGGCGGCGGGTCGGCGGCGCGGGTGGCAGACGGCGGGCGCCTCGGACTGCTCGCGCGCGTGCCGGCGACGCCCGCGGGAGCGATCGCGGCACGGTCGCTCGTGTACTGGTTCCGTGATCCGCGACACAGTCGTCAGCTGCTGATCCTGCCCATCATGCCGGCGCTCATGCTGCTCTGGGCGCAGCTCACCCACATCGACGGTCTGGCGCTCGCGGCCGGTCCCGTGGTCGCGTCGCTGCTGCCGCTCGCCGTGTTCGCCGGTGTCTCCTACGACGGCACGGCGTTCGCCGCCGAGGTGGCGGCGGGGACGCGCGGCCGCGACGACCGCCTCGGGCGTGCCGCGGCGCTCCTGGTGATCGGGGTGCCGGCGGTGCTGATCGTGCAGGTCGCTGTCGCGATCGTGACCGGTCGCGTCGCCGACCTCCCCGCGCTGCTCGGGCTGTCGCTCGCCGTGCTGCTCAGCGCCACCGGGGTCGTGAGCGTCTCGTCGGCGCGGATCGTCGTTCCGGTGGCCCGTGCGGGGCGCCATCCGTTCTCGGCTCCCGCGGGCTCGGCGACCACCTCGCTGGTCGCCTCGTACGCGGTCTCGGGCATCACCGTCGCGGTCGTGCTACCGGCCGTCGGCCTCACGGTGGCGGCGCTCCTCACCCACTCGGTCGTGCTCGGCTGGGTGGCTGGTGCCGTCGGCGTCCTGCTCGGCGTCGGGGTGCTCGTCGGCGGGATCGCGCTGGGCGCGCGCGTCCTCGACAGGTCCGCGCCCGCTCTGCTGGCGCGGCTGCGGCTGATCCGCGCCTAGCGTCGAGCGCTAGGGCTTCCGGTCCGCCCCGCCGACGACCTCGGCCTCCATCGAGTCGTAGCCGTCGGCCTGCGGATCGCCGTGGAGACCGCCGCTGATGGCGTACTCCTCCTCGGGCGACAGCACGAGCCGGTGCCGTCCCCAGACCGCGAACGCGGCGAGGATGAGCACGTAGACGATGACGATCGCGATGATGGCCGGCTGGAACGTCGGGTTGAGCAGGAACCCGACGAACACGAACGCGGCGATGATCGCGGCGATGTAGGCGCCGGGAAGACCCCACGGGCTCTTGTACGGGCGCTTCGCGTTCGGGAACTTCCGCCGCAGGATGATGAACGACACCATCTGCAGGAAGTAGGCGACGACGGCGCCCCAGACGGCGATGTTCAGGATGATCGCGCCGGCGACCGCGCCGACGCCCTCCGCATCCAGGCTGGCCAGGACGTCGAGCACGATCAGCGCGATGAACCCGAGCACCGCGCCGACGATCAGAGCGACCCAGGGGGTCTGACGCTTTCCGGTGAGCGAAAAGAACTTCGGGTAGTACCCGGCGCGCGACAGCGAGTACATGTTGCGCCCGTAGGCGAACATGATGCCCTGCAGCGACGCCAGCAGACCGATCAGCGCGAACAGCGCGAGCACCGCCGCGGCCTGGTCGCCCACGATGGCACGGAAGCCGTCGAGCAGCGGCTCGCCCGCCGTCCCTGTGGCCTCGGCTCCGATCACGCCGGTGTTGAGCACGAGGATCAGCACGCCGGTGACGATCAGGGTGCCGCGGGCGATGAAGCCGGCGCGGGGGATGTCGCGGCTGGGGTTGTGCGACTCCTCGGCGGCCAGCGGAAGCTCCTCGATGCCGAGGAAGAACCACATGGCGAAGGGGAGGGCGAACAGGATCGGGATCACGCCGTGCGGCAGGAACGCGGTCTGGCCGGGGTCGGGCGCGATGTCGAAGAGCTTGTCGACGCTGAAGACGCCGGACAACACCGCCATGGCCGAGAAGACCAGGAGGATCGCGATGGAGATGATCGACACGACGATCGCGAACTTGAACGAGATGCTGGCACCGGCGGCGTTGAGCGCGATGAACGCGATGTAGAGCACGGCGTACCAGATCCACATGCTGCCGGTGAGGTCGAAGCCGAGCAGCTCGGTCGTGATGCCGTTGGCGTAGCTGGCCGAGAAGAAGACGATCACCGCGGTCGTCGCCACGTACTCGATGGTCTCGGCGAGACCCGTGACCAGGCCGCCCCAGGGGCCCATGGCCGACCGCGCGAAGGAGTAGGCGCCACCCGTGTGCGGCATCGCCGCCGCCATCTCGCCGATCGAGAAGATCAGTCCGTAGTACATCGCGACCAGGATCACGAACGCGATCGTCATGCCGCCGAAGCCGGCGAAGTCGATGCCGAAGTTCCACCCCGAGAAGTCGCCCGAGATGACGGCCGCGACCGCGAGCCCCCATAGCCCCCAGACGCCCACGCTGCGCTTCAGCTTCCGCTTCTCGAAGTACTCGGCACCGGCGCTGGTGTACGTCGCGCCTGCCACCTTCCTCGTGTCCGACATGCGATGTCCTTTCGCTGGGGGGAGCGCTTTGACGATGAGCATGGCCGCCATTGGTACCCCGTGTCTACCTTTGGATGTAAACCCTGCGTTACGAGGGCGGCATCTTCCGTTAGCCGTCGTGGTGTGTAATGGTCGGGTCACCGACGAAGGAGCATCAGATGGGCGTGCGTTCCGGCAACCTCGAGATCGACGAGCTCAACCGCATGATCGACGCGCGCGAGATAGACACGGTGATCGTCGCGCTGCCCGACATGCAGGGGCGTCTCGTCGGCAAGCGCGTCTCGGCGCGGCTGTTCCAGGACGAGGTGCAGAAGCACGGCGCCGAGGCCTGCAACTACCTCCTCGCGGTCGACGTCGAGATGAACACCGTCGACGGCTACGCCATCTCGAGCTGGGAGACCGGCTACGGCGACATGGTGCTGCACCCCGACTTCGACTCGCTGCGACTCATCCCGTGGCTGCCCGGCACGGCGCTGGTGATCGCCGACCTCACCAGTACGTCCGATGTGCCCGTCGCCCCGGCGCCTCGCGAGGTGCTCAAGACCCAGCTCGCGCGTCTCGCCGAGCGCGGCCTCCAGGCGTTCGTCGGCACCGAGCTCGAGTTCATCGTCTTCGACGACAGCTTCCGCGAGGCATGGGGCAAGGGGTACACGGGGCTGACCCCCGCATCCGACTACAACATCGACTACGCCCTGCTCGCCTCCACCCGCATGGAGCCGCTGCTGCGCGACATCCGCCTCGGCATGGAGGGCGCCGGGATGTACTGCGAGGGCGTCAAGGGCGAGTGCAACTTCGGGCAGCAGGAGATCGCGTTCCGCTACACCGAGGCGCTCGCCACCTGCGACAACCACGTGATCTACAAGAACGGCGCGAAGGAGATCGCGGACGCGCACGGCAAGTCGCTGACCTTCATGGCCAAGTACAACGAGCGCGAGGGCAACAGCTGCCACATCCACCTCTCGGTGCGCCACGAGACGGACGGCGCCGTCATGGCGGGCGACCTCGACCACGGGTTCTCGAAGATGATGGAGCACTGGACCGCGGGACTGCTGGCCACCCTGCGGGAGTTCACACTGTTCTTCGCGCCCAACATCAACAGCTACAAGCGCTACGTGGAGGGCAGCTTCGCGCCGACCGCGATCGCCTGGGGTCTCGACAACCGCACCTGCGCGCTGCGGGTGGTCGGCCACGGGGACGGACTCCGGGTCGAGAACCGCGTGCCCGGCGGCGATGTGAACCCCTACCTCGCCGTCGCGGCGATCATCGCAGGCGGCCTGTACGGCATCGAGAACGAGCTGGAGCTCGAGCCGATGTTCGTCGGGAACGCCTACGGATCGGGTGCGCCGACCGTGCCGACGACGCTGCGCGAGGCCGCCGAGCTGTTCCGTGAGTCGACCATCGCCCGCGAGGTCTTCGGCGACGAGGTCGTCGACCACTACCTCAACAACGCCGCCGTCGAGCTCAAGGCCTACGACGCCGCCGTCACCGACTGGGAGCGCGTGCGTGGCTTCGAACGATTCTGAGCCTTCTGGTGCGCCGCCGCTCCTGCGGCGCACTGCCGCTCCGGGGCACGAGCGCGGTCGCGCCCCTTCGCTGGAGCCGGTCATCATCGGCCTCACCACCTACCGCCAGCAGGCCCAGACCGGCGTGTGGGACGTGGAGGCCTCGTTCCTGCCCGGTGTGTACCTCGACGCTGTGACCGCGGCGGGCGGCATCGCCGTGCTGCTGCCCCCGCAGCCCGCCGACGCGGCAGCCGTCGCGGCCGTGCTCGACCGCCTCGACGGGCTGATCGTCACCGGCGGACGCGACGTGCAGCCCGAGCGCTACGGCCAGACGCCGCACCCCGAGACCGACGCTCCCACCCCCTATCGCGACGACTGGGAGGACGCCTTGCTGGCTGCCGCCATCGACAGGGAGCTGCCGTTCCTCGGCATCTGCCGGGGCCTCCAGATGCTCAACGTGACCCGCGGCGGCACCCTCGTGCAGCACCTCCCGGACGTCGTGGGCAGCGCCCGCTACAACGCGGGGGGCGGGGTGTTCAGCGTCAACGAGGTCGACATCGATGCCGACTCGCGCGTCGGCGAGCTGGTCGGCGCAGCCCTGCCGGTGAAGAGCTACCACCATCAGGCCGTGGACGCGCTCGGAGACGGACTGCGCGTGACTGCTCGCAGCGACGACGGCGTCGTGCAGGCGGTCGAGCTCGACTCCGTGCCGTTCGGGGTCGCGGTGCAGTGGCACCCCGAGGAGGACGTGATCGGGCTCGAGGGCGGCGACGTGCGTCTGTTCGCCGGCCTGGTCGACGCGGCCCGCGACTACCGGAAGGCCCGAGCATGAGCTCCACCACCCTGATCAACCCGTCCGACGAGACGGTCATCCGCGACGTCGAGCACACCAGCCTGGAGCAGGTGGATGAGGCGGTCGTCCGCGCGATGACCGCGCAGCGATCCTGGGCGGCCCTCGCCCCGGCCGACCGCGCGACGGCGCTGCGGCGCTTCGCCACCACGGTCGACGAGCACGTCGAGGAGCTCGCGCAGCTCGAGGTGCTGAACTCCGGCCACCCCATCGGGTCGGCCCGCTGGGAGGCGGGGCACGTGCGCGATGTGCTCCACTACTACGCCGGTGCGCCCGAGCGCCTGATCGGCCAGCAGATCCCCGTCGCCGGCGGCATGGACGTCACGTTCCACGAGCCGCTCGGCGTGGTCGGCGTGATCGTGCCGTGGAACTTCCCGATGACGATCGCCTCCTGGGGATTCGCGCCGGCGCTCGCCGCCGGCAACGCCGTGCTGCTCAAGCCCGCCGACTGGACCCCGCTCACCGCGATGCGCCTCGGCGAGCTGGCCCTCGAATCCGGGTTGCCCGAGCACCTGTTCCAGGTGCTGCCCGGCCGCGGCTCGGTCGTGGGGGAGCGCTTCGTCACGCACGAGAACGTGCGGAAGGTCGTCTTCACCGGGTCGACGGCCGTCGGCGCGCAGGTGGCGGCCGGATGCGCGGCGCAGGTGAAGCCCGTCACCCTCGAGCTCGGCGGCAAGAGCGCCAACGTCGTCTTCGCCGACTCGGACCTCGAGACGGCGGCGGCGACCGCGCCCGGAGCCGTCTTCGACAACGCGGGCCAGGACTGCTGCGCCCGCAGCCGGATCCTGGTCGAGCGCAGTGTCTTCGACAGGTTCCTCGAGTTGCTGGAGCCCGCTGTGACCGGCTTCACGGTGGGCAGCCCCGCCCACGAGGAGACCCAGATGGGTCCCCTCGTCTCGGCCGCGCACCGTGACTCCGTGGAGTCCTTCCTCGACGACGGCACCCCCGTGGCGTTCCGCGGCACCGCCCCCGACGGCCCCGGCTACTGGATGCCGCCGACCGTCCTGCTGCCCGAGTCGCGCACCGCACGCGTCGCGGTCGACGAGATCTTCGGTCCGGTCGTCAGCGTCCTGCCGTTCGACGACGAGGCCGACGCGATCGCGCTCGCCAACGACAGCGTGTACGGCCTCTCGGGATCGATCTGGACCCGCGACCTCGGCCGCGCGATCCGCGTCGCCCGCGGCATCGAGTCGGGCACCCTCAGCGTCAACTCGCACTCGTCCGTGCGCTACACGACCCCCTTCGGCGGGGCCAAGCAGTCGGGCCTCGGGCGCGAGCTCGGTCCGGATGCCGCTCTCGCCTTCACCGACACCAAGAACGTCTTCTTCGCCAGTTAGGACTCCCATGGATCTCACCCAGCGCCTCGCCGGAAAAGTCGCCGTCATCACCGGCGGCACCGGGGGTATCGGCTTCGCCACCGCGACGCGCTTCGCCGCCGAGGGCGCGAAGGTCGTCATCGGCGACGTCGTCGACACCGCGCGCGGCGAGGCGGCGGCGGCCGCGGTCGGCGGACTCTATGTTCCGGTCGACGTCACCGACAAGGACCAGGTGGATGCGCTGTTCGACACCGCCGCGTCGACCTACGGCAGCGTCGACATCGCCTTCAACAACGCGGGCATCTCGCCGCCCGAGGACGACTCGATCGAGACCACCGAGCTCGACGCCTGGGACCGGGTGCAGCTCGTCAACCTCACGAGCGTCTACCTCTGCTCGCGCGCGGCGCTGCGGCACATGGTGCCGGCGGGCAGCGGATCGATCATCAACACCGCGTCGTTCGTCGCCGTGCTCGGAAGCGCGACCTCGCAGATCTCGTACACCGCCTCCAAGGGAGGAGTGCTGGCGATGACGCGCGAGCTCGGCGTGCAGTTCGCCCGCCAGGGGATCCGCGTCAACGCGCTCTGCCCCGGCCCGGTCAACACCCCGCTGCTCAAGGAGCTCTTCGCCAAGGACCCCGAGCGCGCCGCCCGTCGGCTCGTCCACGTGCCGGTCGGCCGGTTCGCCGAGCCGGAGGAGCTCGCGGCCGCGGTCGCCTTCCTCGCAAGCGACGACGCCTCGTTCATCACGGCCTCGACCTTCCTGGTCGACGGCGGCATCAGCTCGGCCTACGTCACGCCTCTGTGAGTCTCGACGACGCCGTCTTCCGCCCGGTGCGGAGCGGCAACTCCCTCGAGGACACCACCGCCCGGCTCATGCAGACCATCCGGCTCGGTGTGGTGCCGCCGGGGGAGGCGCTGCCGTCGGAACGCGACCTCGCGGTGCGCTTCTCGGTGAGCCGCGACACAGTCCGCGAGGCGATCCGGGAGCTGGCCGACACCGGGTTCCTCGTGTCGCGACGCGGGCGGTACGGGGGCACGTTCGTGAGCGACCCGCTGCCCGCGCCGCCCGTCGCGCCGGCGGCGCCTCCGTCGGCGGCCGAGCTCGAGGACCTGCTCGGGCTCCGCGAGATCCTCGAGGTGGGGGCGGCGCGCGCCGCGGCCGTCCGCACCCTCGACGGCGAGGCCCGCAGCGCGCTCTGGACGCGCCTCGGCGAGGTGGCCGCCGCATCCGCCGAGGACTACCGCCGGCTCGACTCGCGCCTGCACCTCACGGTCGCCGAGATCGTCGGCGTGCCGTCGCTTGTCACGCTGCTCGCCGACAACCGGTCGCGCGTCAACGAGCTGCTCGACAGCTTCCCGCTGCTGCCGCGCAACATCGAGCACTCGAATCGCCAGCACGAGCGGATCGTGATGGCGATCCTCAGTGGCGACGATCAGGCCGCGGCGGATGCGATGGCCGAGCACCTGGAGGGCTCGGCCGCGCTGCTCCGCGGCTTCCTGACCTAGATCCGGGTCTAGACGGTCGGGGGAGTCGGCGGCGTCTTCGGTGTGCGGGGCTTGGTCGAGACGCGCGGCGCGGACGGCGGGGTCGGCGAGGTCACGGTCGGAGCCGAGGGCTCGGTCGGAGCCGCGGGCTCGGCGGAAGCGGCCGTCGTGGTCTCAGCCGGTGCCGACGCAGGTGCGGACGGAGAGGTCGGAGCCGGGTTCGACCCGAGCAGACCGGAGTGCTGCCCGTTCGACGAGAGGTAGAACTTGGCAGCGCGCGTGCCGATGACGAGGAAGCGCACCAGCAGGATCAGGATCCCGACCCAGACGAGGAAGAACACGAGGCCCACGGCGAACGATCCGATCGCCCACAGTGCCTCGATCACGCGGTGACCACCGCCGAATCCGAAGTTCATGGTCAGTCCTCCTTCGACTGCTCGATGACCGTGCCGACGGCGATCGCCACGGTGGCCGCCCAGCTCACCCACATCAGAATGAGGCGCCAGTCACGGGGACCCTGCCTGCTGGTCTTGGCGAGTCCGACGGCTCCGAAGAGCGAGCTGATGATGCTGGAATTGAGGATGAACTTGCGCATGATGCCTCCGTGACGGTCAGCGTCAACGGTAGCGAACGCGGCTCAGGAGCGCGCGGCCTTGCGCATCGCGCGACGTGCGTTACGCTCCCCGGCCTGCGCCGGCAGAGGCTCGCGGACCGCGTGATCCTGGCCCAGGTGCTCGCGGGCGAATGCGACCGTCTCGATGAGCATGGCCAGCTTCTTCTTCGGGTCGCGCACCTTGTGGGTGACGACCTCGGCGACGATCTGGCCGTCCCATCCGCTCTCACCCAGGAACTTGAGCGTCTCGGCCACCGGCTGCGTGCCGCGTCCCGGCACCAGGTGCTCGTCGAACATGTTGCCCTGCGCGGCCGACTTGGTGCCGTCGCAGAGGTGGATGTGGCGGAGCCTCGGCCCCATCGCCATGGCGAATTCCAGAGAGTCGCGGCCCGAGAGCGAGGCGTGCGAGAAGTCGAGGGTCATGTGATCGACGTCGAGGTCGAGCGGGTCGGGGCTCGGTGCGTAGGCCTTCATGCTCTTGCCGCCGACGCTCCACGGGAACATGTTCTCGACGCACATCTCGATGCCGGTCTCGGTGCCGACCTTGCGGATGATGCGCTCGAAGTTCGCGGCGTACTCGGTCTGCCAGCGGAACGGCGGGTGGACCACCACGGAGCGTGCGCCGACCGCCGCCGCGAGCTCGGCCGACTTCTCGAGCTTGACCGCCGCATCCCGCCCCCAGACGTTGGAGGTGAGCAGCAGTACGGGCGCGTGGATCGCGAGCACGGGCATCGAGTACTTCTGGCTGAAGTCGAGCAGCGCGGTGGCGTTCTGGGTGAGCACGTCACCGCTCACCATGACCTCGATGCCGTCGTAGCCGGCCTGCCTGCCGACCTTGAATGCGGCCTCGACTCCCTGGGGGAAGACGCAGGAGGTGCTCATGCCGATGGAGATCATTCCGGTTAACCTAACGTGCCGATGTGTCGGGCGGGTGACGTCGGCGACGACGCGCGTCAGGGGGTTCGGAGCGGGCGCCCGAGCGGTTGGCGCCCCTGATACCGTGAGGGCATGGACGACGAGCAGTACTCATTCGTCGTCGTCTCCAACCGCCTTCCGGTCGATCATGTGATCGACGGTGACGGTCACTCCTCGTGGAAGCCGTCACCGGGCGGGTTGGTCACGGCGCTCGAGCCGGTCATGCGCGCCGCCGAGGGCGCCTGGGTCGGCTGGGCCGGCCAGCCTGACCTGGAGCTCGGGGCGTTCGACTGGGACGGCATCCGCATCGTGCCGGTGCCCCTCAGCGACGAGGATCTCGAGCTCTACTACGAGGGCTTCAGCAACGACACCCTGTGGCCGCTCTACCACGACGTCATCGCCCAACCGGGCTACCACCGGGTCTGGTGGGACAGCTACGTCGCCGTGAACCAGCGGTTCGCGGATGCGGCGGCGCGCATCTCGGCGCACGGCGCCACCGTCTGGGTGCAGGACTACCAGCTCCAGCTCGTGCCCCGCATGCTGCGGGAGGCGCGACCGGATCTGGTCATCGGGTTCTTCAACCACATCCCGTTCCCGGCATACGGCATCTTCTCGCAGCTGCCCTGGCGCCTGCAGATCGTCGAGGGCCTGCTCGGGGCGGACGTGATCGGGTTCCAGCGGGTGGCCGACGCGGGCAACTTCACGCGCGCGGTGCGGAGGCTCTACGGCTACACCACGAAGGGTCCCGTCATCGAGGTGCCGGTGCGGGGTCAGGCGCCGCGCCGGGTCATCGCGCAGGCGTTCCCGATCTCGATCGACGTGGACGGGTTCGAGACGCTGGCGCAGACGCCCGCGGTGCAGGCGCGTGCCGAGCAGATCCGCCATGACCTGGGCAACCCGAAGACGATCATGCTCGGCGTCGACAGGCTCGACTACACGAAGGGCATCGGGCACCGACTGAAGGCGTACGGCGAGCTGCTGGCGGATGGCGGCCTGGCCGTCGAGGACGTCACGCTCGTGCAGGTGGCGAGCCCGAGTCGCGAGCGGGTCGAGGCGTACGCGCAGCTGCGGGACGAGATCGAGCAGACCGTCGGCCGCATCAACGGCGACTACGGCACGATCAGCCACCAGGCGGTCAGCTATCTGCATCACGGGTTCCCGCGCGAGGAGATGGCCGCGCTCTACCTCGCCGCCGACGTCATGCTCGTCACCGCGCTGCGCGACGGCATGAACCTGGTCGCCAAGGAGTACGTGGCCGCCCGCAAGGACGAGGACGGGGTGCTCGTGCTGAGCGAGTTCGCGGGGGCCTCCGACGAGCTGAAATCGGCCCTGCTCATCAACCCGCACGACATCGACGGGGTGAAGGATGCGATCCTCACCGCGATCGCGATGCCGCGCCCCGAGCGCCGCAAGCGCATGCGCGCGATGCGCAAGAAGGTGCGCGACAACGACGTGGCGCACTGGTCGGCCGCCTTCCTGACGGCGCTGGCTGCCACGCGGGCCACCCCGTGAGCGTCCACCTGCCGAGCGCGCTCGTCGGCGCGCTGCGCGAGCTGGCCCGCAAGCGTCGGCTGCTCGTCGCGCTCGACTTCGACGGAACCCTGGCCCCCGAGGTGGACTCGCCCGAGAACGCGCGCGCCCTCCCCGAGGCCCGCGAGGCGGTGCTGCGGCTGCTCGCGATGCCGCGCACGCGCGTCGCGATGGTGAGCGGTCGCTCGCTCGACAGCCTCATCCACGTCACCGATCTGCCCGACAGCACGCTGCTGGTCGGCTCGCACGGCATCGAGCTGCGCCTCGACGACCCCGACGACCACATCGGCCTCGACACGACCGAGCTCGAGCAGGTCGACGTGCTGGGCGAGGTGCTCGGCGAGGTCGCCGACTCGATCGACGACGTGTGGCTCGAGTCGAAGCCCGCCGGCTTCGCCCTGCACACCCGGCTCGCGACGGATCACAACTCGCGGGTCGCGCACCTCGTCGCGCTGAGCGAGACCCAGGCCGAGATCGACGGCCTCACGGTGCGCAACGGCAAGAACGTGATCGAGTTCTCGGTGCGCTCGACCACGAAGGGCGAGGCCGTCGAGCACCTGCGGCGCTACACCGGCGCGGATGCGGTGTTCTACGCGGGCGACGATGTCACCGACGAGGACGCGTTCGCCGTGCTGCGGCCCGACGACCTGGGCGTGAAGAGCGGAGCGGGCGTGACTGAGGCCGCGTTCCGCGTGGCTGGGCCCGCGCAGATCGCGGCCGTGCTGACGGCCCTCGCCACCTTCCGCGACGGCGATGTGCACGAGCAGTGACGATCGCCGGTTCCCAGCCCCGCCGGGAGCGCCTGCGGTAACCTGAGAGCACTTGCTGGGCACTCCGGGCTGACGCCCCGTCCCGACGACCCCGCCCCTCCGCCCCGGAGGTGCGCCGCCGCCTGAGGATCGGAGAACGATGATTCTCCTGATCGGCGTGTTCGCGGTCGCGGCGCTCGCGCTCCCCGCCCTCGCCGGGCGCATCGGACGCCGCGTGTTCCTCGTCGCGGGACTCGTGCCGCTGGCGGCCTTCGTGCACGCGCTGACCCTGGCGCCGGGCGTCATCGCCGGCACGCCCGTCGCCGAGAGCATCGCGTGGGTGCCGCGGCTCGACCTCGCGATCTCGCTGCGGCTCGACGCCCTGTCCCTGCTGCTCGTGCTCGTGGTCACCGGCATCGGAGCCCTGGTGCTCGTGTACTGCGCCGCCTACTTCGCCCACACCGCTTCCGGCATCGGCCGATTCGTCGGGGTGCTGGTCGCCTTCACGGGCGCGATGTACGGTCTCGTGCTCGCCGACGACGTGTACCTGCTCTTCGTGTTCTGGGAGGCGACGAGCGTCTTCTCGTACCTGCTCATCGGGCAGACGCGCGAGAAGCGGGCGAGCCGCAACGCGGCCCTGCAGGCGCTCCTCGTCACGACCCTCGGCGGGCTGGTCATGCTCGTCGGGCTCGTGCTGCTCGCGCAGGAGGCCGGCACCTCGTCGCTCGCCGGGATCCTCGCCGACCCGCCCACCGGGTCGCTCGTGACGATCGCCATCCTGCTCGTGCTGGTCGGCATCCTCACCAAGTCGGCGATCGTGCCGTTCCACTTCTGGCTGCCCGGAGCCATGGCCGCCCCGACGCCCGTCAGCGCCTACCTGCACGCCGCCGCGATGGTGAAGGCCGGCATCTACCTCGCCGCCCGCATGGCGCCCGGCTTCGCCGACACCCCCGGCTGGCGCGAGACTCTCGTGGTGCTCGGCGTCGCGTCGATGCTGCTGGGAGGCGTGCAGGCGCTGCGGCAGACCGACCTCAAGCTGCTGCTCGCACACGGGACGGTGAGCCAGCTCGGGTTCCTCGTCGCGATCGCCGGATGGGGCACCGCCGACAGCGCGCTGGCCGCGGTCACGCTGCTGCTGGCGCACGCGCTGTTCAAGTCCACCCTCTTCCTCATCGTCGGGATCGTCGACCACGGGTCGGGCACCCGCGACCTGCGCCGTCTGAGCGGACTCGGTCGCCGCGCACCGGTGCTCGCCGTGGCGGCGACGCTCGCCGTGCTGTCGATGGCGGGGCTGCCTCCGCTCGTCGGCTTCGTCGCGAAGGAGTCGGTGCTCACCGTGCTCATCGACGAGGCCGGCCTCGGAGTGCCGCTCGCGATCGTCGCTCTCGTCGGCGTGCTGGTCGGATCGGCGCTGACGGTCGCCTACGGGTTCCGCTTCCTCTGGGGCGCCTTCGCGGCCAAGAGCGGAGTCGAGGAGTCCGACGAGAAGCCGTTCCCGCTGCGCGAGACCGTCGTCTTCTTCGCACCGCCGATCGTCCTCGCCGCGACCTCGCTCGCCGCGGGCCTCGGCGTCACCCTGCTCGACCCGGCGCTCTCGGCCACCGTCGTCGACTATCCGGGCGCCGACGACATCGAGCACCTGGCGCTCTGGCACGGGCTGCAGCCGGCCCTCGCCGCATCCGCTCTGTCCATCGGCGTCGGCGTGCTGGTGGCGTGGCGCTGGGGTCGACGGATGGCGCCCGGCGAGGTCGGGCCGCCTCTCGCAGCCCGTCTCTACAGCGCGACGCTGCGCGGAATCGACAGGGTCGCCGCCCTCGTCACGGGCCTCACGCAGCGGGGCTCGCTGCCGTTCTACCTCGCCGTGATCCTCATCGTCGCCGTCGGCTCGCTCGGCGTCGCCCTCAGCCGCGTGCGGGTCTGGCCGTCGGAGTGGACGCTCGCGCAGACGCCGGCGCAGCCTGTCATCGGGCTGATCATGGTGGTGGCCGCCGTCGCCGTCACGTTCGCGGCGAAGCGGTTTCAGGCCGTCGTGCTCGTCGGAGTCACCGGCGTCGGCATGGCGGCGCTCTTCGCGCTGCAGGGCGCCCCGGACCTGGCTCTCACGCAGGCCCTCGTCGAGCTGGTCACGCTCATCACCGTCGTGCTCGTGCTGCGTCGGCTTCCCGCTCGTCTCGGCGACCGCAACGGCACCCGCCACCGGCTGCCGCGTGCCCTGCTCGGCATCGCGGTCGGCCTCATCATGGCCGGTGTCGCGATCGCCGCGACGGCGGCGCGCACCGCCTCGCCCATCTCGGACGCGTGGGCGGAGCTCGCCGTGGTGCAGGGTCACGGTGAGAACGTCGTCAACGTCGCCCTCGTCGACCTGCGCGGGTGGGACACGCTCGGCGAGCTGACCGTCGTCATCGCCGCCGCCACCGGCGTCGCGAGCCTCATCTTCATCAAGACGCGGGCCGACGACCTGCCGCGCATGCAGCGCAAGGAGGCGCGCACGACCGCGCGGGAGCGCCGTCGCGCATCGCCGGCGCCCCAGCACGTTCCGGCCGACCGCGTGTCCTGGCTGCTCGCCGGCCGCACCCTGGCGCCCACGCACCGCTCGATCCTGCTCGAGGTCGTCGTGCGGCTGCTGTTCCACCCGCTCATGATCCTGTCGCTCTACCTGCTGCTGGTCGGCCACAACCTGCCGGGCGGCGGATTCGCGGGCGGCCTGGTCGCCGGCCTCGCCCTGGTCGCGCGCTATCTCGCCGGCGGCCGCCTCGAGCTGGGTGCCGCCGCCCCGTTCGACGCGGGCAAGCTGCTCGGCACGGGCCTCGTGCTCGCGGCCGGAACGGCGCTCGTGCCGCTCTTCGTCGGGGTCGATGCGCTGACCTCGACCTGGTTCACCATCCCGCTCGGGCCCATCGGCGAGGTCGACTTCGTCACCTCCACGATCTTCGACATCGGCGTCTACCTCGTCGTCATCGGTCTCGTGCTCGACGTGCTGCGGAGCCTGGGTGCCGAGGTCGACCGGCAGCAGGAGGAGGAGAGCTCGCAGGAATCGGGCGACTCCGAGACGGCCGTGACGCGGGAGGTGACGCGATGAGCATCTCCCTCGTGCTGCTGGCCGTCATGGTCGTGCTCTACGCCTGCGGCGTCTACCTGCTGCTCGAGCGCAGCATGACGAAGGTGCTGCTCGGTTTCCTTCTGGTCGGCAACGCCACGAACCTGCTGATCCTCATCATGGCGGGGGCGCCGGGCGCCGCCCCGATCGCCTCCGACGGCGTCACCTCGGCCGAGATGACCGACCCGCTGCCGCAGGCGCTGATCCTCACGGCGATCGTCATCACATTCGCCGTCTCGGCGTTCCTGCTCGCGCTGATCTACCGGTCATGGCGGCTGGGTCAGAAGGACGAGCTCGACGACGACGAGGCCGACCGCACCCTGCGCACGGCCCGGCTCACGCCGTCCGACTTCGCGCGCGCGTCCGAGCCCGATTACAGCGAGTTCGATGCCGACGTGCCGGACGACGACGTGTCCGACGATGATGTGTCGCGCGACGGAAGCAAGGCGCGCCCGTGACCGCACTCGTCCCCCTGGTCGTGCTGATCCCGCTCTTCGGAGCGGCGGGAGCCCTCCTGCTCGGTCGTCGGCCGCGCCTGCAGCGCCTCGTGACGGCGGTCGCCCTCGTCGCCGTGCTGGCCGTCAGCGCCGTGCTGCTGGTCGTCGTCGACTCGGAGGGCGCCCTGGTGATGGAGGTCGGCGGGTGGGCGGCACCGTTCGGCATCGTGCTCGTCGTCGACAGGCTCGCCGCCCTGCTGCTGGCCGTGTCGGCCATCGTGCTGCTCGCGGTGCTCCTCTTCTCGGTCGGACAGGGCCTCGCCGACGGCGACGACGACGACACCCCGGTGTCGATCTACTACCCGACCTACATGATCCTGGCGGCCGGGGTCTTCACCGCCTTCATCGCCGGCGACCTCTTCAACCTCTACGTCGGCTTCGAGATCCTGCTGGTCGCCAGCTACGTGCTGATCACCCTCGGCGGCACCGAGTCCCGCATCCGCACCGGCACCACCTACATCGTGGTCAGCCTCGTCTCGTCGGCGCTCTTCCTCGCGTCGATCGCGATGATCTACGGCGCGGTCGGCACGGTCAACCTCGCGCAGATCGCGCAGCGCATGAGCGAGATCCCACCCGAGACGCAGACCCTGCTGCACGTCATGCTGCTGCTCGGCTTCGGGATCAAGGCGGCCGTCTTCCCGCTGTCGTTCTGGCTGCCCGACTCCTACCCGACGGCTCCTGCGCCGGTGACGGCCGTGTTCGCGGGCCTGCTCACCAAGGTCGGCGTCTACGCGATCATCCGCACCGAGACCCTGCTGTTCCCCGGCCCGGAGCTCAACCCTGTGCTGCTCACCGTCGCGATCCTCACGATGGTGGTGGGGGTGCTGGGCGCCGTCGCGCAGACCGACATCAAGCGGCTGCTGTCGTTCACGCTGGTGAGCCACATCGGCTTCATGATCCTCGGGATCGGCCTGGGAACGGTCGCGGGCACCGCCGCGACGATCTACTACATCGTGCATCACATCGTCGTGCAGACGACCCTGTTCCTCGCGGCCGGACTGATCGAGCGGATCGGCGGATCGACATCCGTGCCCCGTCTCGGTGCGATGATCGCCGCCTCGCCCCTCGTCGCCGCGCTGTACCTGGTGCCCGCGCTGAACCTGGGGGGCATCCCGCCGTTCTCCGGGTTCCTCGGCAAGCTCGGGCTGTTCGAGGCGGCGCTCGCCGTCGGAACCCCGCTCGCCGTCGCGACCGTCATCGCGGGGGCGCTCGTCTCGCTGCTCACCCTGTACGCGCTCATCCGCGTGTGGAGCCAGGTCTTCTGGCGCGCTCGCCCCGCCGACACCTCGACCGGCTCGATCGCGGTCGCGGAGGCGTCCGAGTCGGGCACGATGGTCACCCACCGCACGCCCCGGCTCATGGCCGGAGCCACCATCGGGCTCGCGGCGGTCGGTCTCGCGCTGACCGTGTTCGCTGGTCCGCTCTACGACCTGAGCACCCGAGCCGGCGAGGGCCTCGAGGGCACGGTCTACATCGACGCCGTCTTCCCCGACTCCGACACGTCAGGAGGCGCGGATGACTGACGAGACCCAGCCCACGCGCGTCGAGGTGCGCCGCGGCATCCTGCAGCGCATCCCCCTGCTGGTCGCGCTGGTGCTGCTCTGGATGGCGCTGTGGGGTGAGATCACCCTGCTCAGCGGCCTCAGCGGCCTCGTGGTCGCGCTGGTCGTCACGCGGCTGTTCTACCTGCCGCCCGTCGAGCTGTCGGGACGCTTCAACATCGGCTGGTTCCTCGTGTTCGTCGGGCGGCTCGCGCGCGACCTGGTGATCGCGTCAGTGCTCGTCTCAGCCCAGGCGTTCGCGAAGCCGGTGCGCGCCAACGCCGTGATCGCGGTCAAGCTGAAGACGGCATCCGACTTCATCATGACGATGACGGCGACCGCCGTCTCGCTCGTGCCCGGCTCGATCGTGGTCGAGATCGACCGTGACACCGCGACCCTCTATCTGCACGTGCTGGGCGCGTCGAGCGAGGCCGACATCGCCGAGGCGAGGTCTCGCGTGCTCGCAACCGAGCGCGGACTGGTGCGGGCCGTCGGATCGCGCGACGACCTCCGGACGGTGATGTCATGACGCTGCTCACCGTGCTGCACGTCATCGCGGGAGGCCTGCTCGCGGTCGCCGCCGGACTCGCGCTCGTGCGGATCGTGCGCGGGCCGACGATCCTCGACCGCATGATCGCCTCGGATGTCGTGCTGACGATCCTGATCCTGGTGGTCGGCGCCGAGATGGTCATCGACGGGCACACCCGCACGATCCCGCTCATGCTGGTGCTGACCGGTGCGGCCGCGCTCGCCACGATCGCCGTGGCGCGCTACGTGTCGAAGCAGGACGACGCCGGTGGTGGGCCGGGCGGCGGGGGAGACGCGCAGGGGGAGGGCTCGTGATCGACCCGGTGCTGGAGAGCGTGCTCGACATCGCCGCGGCGGTGCTGCTGATCGTCGGCGGCATCCTCTCGGTGGCGGCCGGGGTCGGCCTCCTGCGGTTCCCCGACGCGCTGAGCCGCCTGCACGCCGGAACCAAGCCGCAGGTGCTCGGCCTGATCTGCATCGTGATCGCCATCGCCCTGTCGGCGCGGTCGTGGCCGGTGCTGCTGCTGCTCGCGCCCGTGGTGCTGTTCCAGGTGCTGACGCAGCCCGCTGCTGCGCACATGATCGGCCGGGCGGGATACCGCACGAGCAACCACGACGAGGACCTGCTCGTGGTCGACGAGCTGGCGGAGGCCATCGAGCGAGCGGCGACCGAGGATCACGCCTCGCATCCCCACGAGGACCTCGCGCCGGAGGAGGATCTGCGCTGACGGCGACGTCAGCAGCGGCCTGACCCGAGCGGTACCCTCGTCACATGCCGGAAACACCCGCTCCGATCGACCACAAGCCCCGCTCACGCACCGTCACGGATGGCATCGAGGCCACCACCAGCCGGGGCATGCTGCGCGCCGTCGGCATGGGCGACGCCGACTGGGACAAGGCGCAGATCGGCATCGCGAGCTCGTGGAACGAGATCACTCCCTGCAACCTCTCGCTCGCGCGTCTCGCGCAGGCGGCCAAGGAGGGCGTGCACTCGGGCGGCGGCTACCCGCTGCAGTTCGGCACGGTCTCGGTCAGCGACGGCATCTCGATGGGTCACGAGGGCATGCACTTCTCGCTGGTGAGCCGCGAGGTCATCGCCGACTCGGTCGAGACCGTCATGCAGGCCGAGCGCCTCGACGGCTCGGTGCTGCTCGCCGGGTGCGACAAGTCGATCCCCGGCATGCTCATGGCGGCCGCGCGACTCGACCTGGCATCCGTCTTCCTCTACGCGGGGTCGATCGTGCCCGGCTGGGTGCGCCTCTCGGACGGCACCGAGAAGGACATCACGATCATCGACTCGTTTGAGGCGGTCGGCGGCGTCAAGGCCGGCACCATGAGCCTCGAGGACGCGCACCGCATCGAGTGCGCCTTCGCGCCGGGGATGGGTGCCTGCGGCGGCATGTACACGGCCAACACGATGGCGTCGGTGGCCGAGGCCCTCGGCCTCTCGCTGCCCGGATCCGCCTCGCCCGCCGCCGCCGACGGACGCCGCGACTACTACGCCCACCGCTCGGGCGAGGCCGTCGTCAACCTGCTCAACAAGGGCATCACCGCGCGTCAGATCCTCACCAAGGAGGCGTTCGAGAACGCCATCGCGGTGGGCATGGCGCTCGGCGGCTCGACCAACATCGTGCTGCACCTGCTCGCGATCGCGCACGAGGCCGAGGTGGAGCTGAGCCTCGACGACTTCAACCGGATCGGCGCCAAGGTGCCCCACATCGGCGACCTGAAGCCGTTCGGCAAGTACGTGATGAACGACGTGGACCGCCGCGGCGGCATCCCCGTCCTGATGAAGGCGCTGCTCGACGCCGGCCTGCTGCACGGCGACGTCATGACCGTCACGGGCAAGACGATGGCCGAGAACCTGGCCGACATCAACCCGCCCGCGCTCGACGGCGAGGTGCTGCGCACCCTCGAGAATCCGCTGCACGCGACCGGCGGCCTGACCATCCTCAAGGGCTCGCTCGCTCCCGAGGGCGCCGTCGTGAAGACGGCCGGATTCGACGCCGCGACCTTCGAGGGTCCGGCGCGCGTGTTCGAGCGGGAGCGCGCCGCGATGGACGCCCTGACCCGTGGCGAGATCGTCGCCGGAGACGTCGTGGTGATCCGCTGGGAGGGCCCGAAGGGCGGTCCCGGAATGCGCGAGATGCTCGCCATCACCGCTGCCATCAAGGGCGCGGGCCTCGGAAAAGATGTACTACTCTTGACCGACGGCAGATTCTCAGGCGGCACAACCGGCCTGTGCATCGGCCACATCGCTCCCGAGGCGACCGATCAAGGTCCGATCGCGTTCGTGAGAGATGGTGATCTGATACGGGTCGATATTGCAGCCCGGTCCATCGACCTACTTGTCGATGAGGCCGAGTTGGAAGCCCGCCGCGACGGCTGGGTTCCGCTTCCTCCGCGCTATACCCGTGGCGTTCTCGCGAAATACACCAAGCTCGTGCACTCCGCCTCGGAGGGCGCGGTCACGGGGTAGGACCGCGTCCACCAGACACCCTCTCCCAAAGGACACCTCATGACTGCGGAAGCAGTTCCGGCCCCCGCGCCCGCTCGGCGCGACGAGCCCCCGATGCTGACCGGCTCGGGTCAGATCCTCGCCTCGCTCGAGAAGCTGGGCATCACCGACGTCTTCGGCCTGCCCGGCGGCGCGATCATGCCCTTCTACGACGAGCTGATGGCCTCGACGGCCGTCCGCCACATCCTCGTGCGCCACGAGCAGGGCGCCGGCCACGCGGCCGAGGGCTATGCCTCGTCGTCCGGTCGCGTCGGCGTCGCCATCGCGACCTCGGGCCCCGGCGCCACCAACCTCGTCACCGCCATCGCGGACGCGTACATGGACTCGGTGCCGTTCATCGCGATCACCGGCCAGGTGTTCTCGACATCGATGGGCACCGACGCGTTCCAGGAGGTCGACATCGTGGGCATCACGATGCCGATCACCAAGCACTCGTTCCTCGTGACGGACCCGGCCGAGGTGCCGGCGACCCTGGCCGCCGCCTACCAGATCGCGACGACGGGCCGTCCCGGCCCGGTGCTCGTGGATGTGACCAAGGACGCCCAGCAGAAGTCGGCGCCGTTCATCTGGCCGCCGAAGGTCGAGCTGCCCGGCTACCGACCCGTCACCAAGGCGCACGGCAAGCAGATCACCGCGGCGGCCGAGCTGTTCGCCGAGGCGAAGAAGCCGGTGCTCTACGTCGGCGGCGGCGTCAACCGATCCGGGGCGACAGCGCAGCTGCTGAAGCTCGCCGAGGCCACGGGCGCGCCCGTCGTCACGACGCTGATGGCGCGCGGCGCGTTCCCCGACTCCCACCCGCAGCACCTCGGCATGCCCGGCATGCACGGCACGGTCCCCGCGGTGCTCTCGCTGCAGGAGAGCGACCTGATCGTCGCGCTCGGCGCCCGCTTCGACGACCGCGTCACCGGCAAGGTGAGCGACTTCGCTCCGAACGCCAAGGTGGTGCACGTCGACATCGACCCCGCCGAGATCGGCAAGATCCGCCACGCGGACGTGCCGATCGTCGGCGACGCCAAGGACGTGATCGTCGACCTCGTCGCCGCCTACGCCCAGGCCACCGCGACCGAGAAGGCCGACATCTCGGACTGGTGGGCCCGCCTCGACGCGCTCCGCGCCGACTACCCGCTCGGCTACACCGAGAACCCCGACGACGGGCTCCTCGCCCCGCAGGGCATCATCAAGCGCATCGGCGAGCTGTCCGGACCCGAGGCGATCTACGCCTCCGGCGTCGGCCAGCACCAGATGTGGGCGGCGCAGTTCATCAAGTACGAGCGTCCGCACGCCTGGCTCAACTCTGGCGGGGCCGGCACGATGGGCTACGCGGTTCCCGCGGCGATGGGCGCCAAGGTCGCCCAGCCCGATCGCCTCGTCTGGGCCATCGACGGCGACGGCTGCTTCCAGATGACCAATCAGGAGCTCGCCACCTGCACGATCAACGACATCCCGATCAAGGTCGCGATCATCAACAACTCGTCGCTCGGCATGGTGCGGCAGTGGCAGACGCTGTTCTACGACGGCCGCCACTCGTTCACCGACCTCGACACCGGCTCGACGAGCGCGACCGAGCAGACGCGCATGGTGCCCGACTTCGTGAAGCTGGCCGAGGCGTACGGCGCCCTCGGCATCCGGGTCACGAAGCAGGAGGAGGTCGACGCCGCGATCAAGCTCGCGATCGAGACCAACGACCGGCCCGTGGTGATCGACTTCGTCGTCAGTCGCGACGCGATGGTGTGGCCCATGGTGCCGCAGGGCGTCGGCAACTCGTCGGTGCAGTACGCCCGCGAGCATGCCCCCGATTGGGAAGAGGAGTAGGTCGTGTCGCGTCATGTGCTGTCGCTCCTCGTCGAGGACAAGCCGGGTCTGCTGACCCGCGTCGCCGGGCTCTTCGCCCGCCGCGGCTTCAACATCGAGTCGCTGGCCGTCGGCCACAGCGAGATCGACGGACTGTCGCGCATCACCGCGGTCGTCGACGTCGACGAGCTGCCGCTCGAGCAGGTCACCAAGCAGCTCAACAAGCTGATCAACGTCATCAAGATCGTCGAGCTCGATCCGAACCAGTCGGTGCAGCGCGAGCACCTGCTGATCAAGGTGCGCGTCGACAACGCCAACCGCTCCCAGGTGCTCGAGGCAGTGAACCTGTTCCGGGCGCGTGTCGTCGACGTCGCGACGGATGCGCTGGTGATCGAGGTCACCGGCGACAACGGCAAGGTGCAGGCGTTCCTGCGCGTGCTCGAGCCCTACGGCATCAAGGAGATCGCGCAGTCGGGTCTGCTGGCCATCGGCCGCGGGTCGAAGTCGATCACCGAGCGCGTCTACAAGAACTGACCAGGTCTCGATCCGCCGCCACGCGGCTGCTCAACCACTCCAGAGAGAAAGTGAACCAATGACTGAACTGTTCTACGACAAGGACGCCGACCTCAGCCTGATCCAGGGCAAGAAGGTCGCGATCGTCGGCTACGGCTCGCAGGGGCACGCCCACGCGCAGAACCTGCGCGACTCGGGTGTCGAGGTCGTCATCGCGCTCAAGGACGGCTCGAAGTCGACCCCGAAGGCCCAGGAGGACGGCTTCGAGGTCAAGAACGTCGCCGACGCGGCCGAGTGGGCCGACCTGATCATGATCCTCGCGCCCGACCAGCACCAGCGCTCGATCTACGCCGACTCCATCAAGGACAAGCTGACCGCGGGCAAGACGCTCGCCTTCGCGCACGGCTTCAACATCCGCTTCGGGTACATCGACGCACCCGAGGACGTCGACGTGATCCTCATCGCACCCAAGGCCCCCGGCCACACGGTGCGCCGCGAGTTCGTCGCCGGCCGCGGCATCCCCGACATCATCGCCGTCGAGAACGACGCGTCAGGTCAGGCCTGGGACGTCGCCCTCTCGTACGCCAAGGCGATCGGCGGCACCCGCGCCGGCGTCATCAAGACCACGTTCACCGAGGAGACCGAGACCGACCTGTTCGGTGAGCAGTCGGTGCTCTGCGGTGGCACCTCGCAGCTCGTCCAGTACGGCTTCGAGACCCTCGTCGAGGCCGGCTACCAGCCGCAGATCGCCTACTTCGAGGTGCTGCACGAGCTGAAGCTCATCGTCGACCTGATGTGGGAGGGCGGCATCGCGAAGCAGCGCTGGAGCGTCTCCGACACGGCCGAGTACGGCGACTACGTCTCGGGCCCGCGCGTCATCGACCCGTCGGTCAAGGAGAACATGAAGGCCGTGCTGGCCGACATCCAGTCCGGCGCGTTCGCGACCCGCTTCATCGAGGACCAGGACGCCGGAGCCCCCGAGTTCCTCGCGCTCCGCGAGAAGGGTGCCGCGCACCCGATCGAGGCCACCGGCAAGGAGCTGCGCGCGCTCTTCGCCTGGAAGCAGCAGGACGAGGGATACACCGAGGGCAGCGCCGCACGCTGAGCCTGTGTCGCCCCGAAGGACCCGGCCGTATCGGCCGGGTCCTTCGGCGTTCCGCCCCGCGGGTGCAGGATGGGGGCGTGGACGATCGCGGGATACCTGTCACCAGCGCCGACGAGCTCGAGCAGCTGATCGGGCGTCCCGAGCCACGGGCCGCCGAGAAGGTGCGAACCGCGCTGCACGAGCTCGACCGCCTCTGGCTGGCGGCCTCCCCGCTCGTGTTCATCGCCACATCCGATGACCGGGGTGATCTCGACGTGTCGCCGAAGGGCGACCCGGCGGGCTTCGCGCACGTGCTCGACGACTCGACGCTCGCCATCCCGGAGCGCCCCGGCAACCGTCGTGCCGACGGGTTCCACAACGTCCTCGCCAACCCGCACGTCGGGCTGATCTTCGTCATCCCCGGCCGCGGCGACACCCTGCGCGTGAACGGCCGCGCCTCCGTGGTGCGCGACGCTCCCTTCCTCGACGGAATGCTCGTGCGCGGCCACCGCCCCACGCTCGCGCTCCTCGTCGACATCGACGAGGTGTTCTACCACTGCTCGAAGGCGTTCCTGCGCTCGAAGGCGTGGGACGCCGCCACCTGGGACGCCGAGGCCGCGCCCCGCCGCGCCGTCATCGCCCAGGGTCTGGAGCGGCCCGACGACTCGATCGAGGTGCTCGACGAGTACTACGGTCCGAGCTACGGCGACCGCATCTACGGCTGACCACCGTCGTTCACGCGACACGCCCTCGGGTGACGCCTGCCGTTCACCGCGCCCCGCGACCGTGGGCGCGTGCTGAGGCCCGCCGCTGCCGTCCTGACCGTTCTCACCCTCACCGCCGCCCTCGCGGTCGGCTCGACGGGTTCGGCGACCGCCGCATCCGGCTCGCCCGTCGCGCCGGGGTCATCCGCCGTGCCGCCGGCCGCAGGCGCCTCCTCCCAGGTGCTCATCAACGAGGTCGCGAACGGCGGGGCGTCGTCCGACTCCGACAGCTTCATCGAGCTGCGCAACGTCGGCGACGCGGAGGCGGACCTGACCGGCTGGCGCCTGTTCCGGTGCAGCGCGCAGGGGCTGCGCAGCAACGTGGGCCGCAGCGAGGGCGATCTGACCGGGATCGTGCTCGCACCGGGGGGCATCCTCACCATCAGCAAGGTCGGGATGCCCGGTCGGCTGCACATCACAGAGCCCCTCGCGCTCGGCGGGTACGGCCTCTACCTCGAGGGGCCGGGCGGAGTGCTGATCGACCGCGTCGGCGTCTACCCGAACGAGCCGTGGCCGACGACGAGCGAGTGCACGCCCGAGTCGGGCAACCTGCCGAACGTGCTCGACTTCGCGGCGGGCGAGAGCTGGCAGCGGGTCGCCGCGACCGGAGACGTCGCCGCCGACTTCATCGTCGCGCCGTCCACGATCGATGCGCCCAACGCATCCGTCGCACCGAAGCCGCGCCCGACCGACGTCGTCATCTCGGAGCTCACCGGCGCCGGTCCGGCGGGCCTCGACGACGACTTCGTCGAGCTGCAGAACACCGCCGACAGCTCTGTCGACATCAGCGGGTGGACGCTCGATCGGTGCACCGCATCCGGTCGGCTGCGTCCGAGTACCCGCGAGCTCGTCGTCCCCGGCGGCACCCGGCTCGCGCCGGGGGCGCGGTACGTGCTCGGCAGCGCGGCCTTCACCGGCGACGCGGATGCGCGCTACGGCACCCAGCTCGGCGACGTCGAGTTCGGCGTGCTGCTGCGCACCGGGGCCGGGCGGCTGGTCGACCGCGTGGCCGTCAGCGCCTACTCCGACAGCGCGTGCCAGAGCGACGGAGCCAAGCTCGCCGCGACGCTCGACCCGGTCGCGGCCGAGTCGTGGCAGCGCACGGGCAGCGTGTGGATCATCGCGCCGCGCACGCCGGGAAGCCGCAACGCCCTCACGTCGCGCAGCGTCGCCGCCGAGCGCCTGACCTACCCGGATGAGGCGGCCGGCGCCGACCTGGGCGTCGCGATCAGCGAGATCGCCACCGACCCCGGCACCGACGGCATGCCCGCTGGGAGCGTGCAGCGCAACTGGGTCGAGCTCGGCAACTACGGGTCGACGCGCGTCGACATCGGCGGCTGGACGCTGCGCCGCTGCATGGCCGACGGCACCCGCGCGCTCGACGTGCAGGTGACCGTCCCGGCGGGGACTCGGCTGGCACCGGGCGAGGTGTACCTCGCGGCACGGGCCGGCACCGAGGCTGCGGCGGCGGCCGACGCCGTGTACGAGACCGCGCTCAACTTCCTCGGCGCCGGGGTGTGGGTCGCCGACGCCGACGGCGAGCGGGTCGACAGCGCGGGCATCTACGCCGCCAACGAGATGGACAGCAGCAACGTCACGGCGAGCCCGTGCACGAAGGGCGTCGCCCTCACCACCTACCAGCCCGACCGGCTGCTCACCGAGACCTTCCAGCGGGCGCGGTTCACGGGTGTGGACGCCGACGACTTCGTGGTGGGTGCGGCCACACCGGGCGTCATCGACCGGGTCGAGTGGGTGGATCCGACTCTGCGGGTGAGCGGGGTCGGAGGCCCGTCGACGGTGGGCGTGGCCGCAGCCGGGGCGGAGGCTCGGGTCGTCGCGGGGGCTCGGGTGCGGGAGCGTGAGGGCGTCGAGACGCGGGCGACTGGGTCGCGCGCTCCTCAGCCGGCTCAGGCGGGGACGTCGTCGACCGCCGCTCGACCGGCGGGGGGTCCGGCGACCATCGTCGCGGCGTGGGGCGGGGTGAGCGCAGGAGACCTCGCGGCCGAGGTGGGCGAGAGCGAGACCGCGCTCGACCCGAGCGCCCCCGGCGGCATCGGCGACAGCGGGTACGGGCACCCCTATCAGCGGCTCGTGGTCGACGGCGTGCGCGCAGGCTCCGTCGTCACATGGAGCGGGAGCGCGCCGGAGCGGCACGCGGTGCGCCTGTCGGTCTGGTCTCGCGACGGAGGAGGGACCGGCGCTTGGCGTCCGATCGCCGACGCCACCGTGCCGGCGAGCGGCACCGACGCCGCCGAGGCGGGGCCCCTGACGCTGACGGGGTCGCTGCGCGACGGGGACCTGCAGGAGGGGACGGCGACCCTGCTGGTGCAGGATGTGGCGCGGGAGGCGACCCTCGCATCCGCGGCCGACGGCCTGCTCGAGAACCCCGACGACTACGACCTCGCGATCACGCACATCACCGACACGCAGTACCTCAGCGAGAGCTATCCGGAGGTGTACGCCGGGCTGGTGAGCTGGATCGCCGACAACGCCCCCGAGCACAAGATCGCCTTCGCCTCGCACACCGGCGACCTCGTGCAGAACTGGGTCGACCCCGACCAGAACGAGGATCGGGCCCGCCGCGAGTTCGAGCGCGCGTCGGCGATCGAGGGCATCCTCGACGAGGCGGGCGTGCCCAACAGCGTGCTGCCGGGCAACCACGACAACAAGCGCGGCGTCACGAGCGAGCTGTTCAACGAGTACTTCCCGCCGTCGCGGCACGCCGACGAGTCCTGGTACGGCGGCTCGATCGCCCCGGACGACAACTCCGCCAGCTACTCGACGTTCGAGACCGCCGGGGCGGAGTTCCTCATGCTGTCGCTGCCGTACGCGTACGGCGAGCGCGAGCTGGCGTGGGCGGAGGGGGTCGTCGCGGCCCACCCCGACCGCAACGTGGTCATCTCGACGCACGAGCACGTGACGCCGAAGACGCTCGAGGTCGGGGCCCTGCGCTCGGCGAACTCGCGCTGGGTGTCACGCGGGCAGCAGCTGTGGGACCGGGTCATCGCCCCGAACCGCAACGTCGTGCTCGTGCTGTCGGGCCACTTCCACGGGCTCGGGCAGATCACGACAGAGGACGCCGGCGGGATCGACGGGCACACGGTGGTCGAGCTGCTGGCCGACTACCAGGAGTTCCGCACGCACACGGGGGAGCGGGCGACCGGATTCCAGCGCCTCCTCCAGCTCGACCTCGCCGGCGGCGCGGTCGCCGTCGACACCTTCTCGGTGCGCCTCGACGCCACGGCGAGCTACCCGTTCGACTACCGGCAGTTCCTGCCCGACAACGGGCTGACGACCACGCCGTCGAACGCGCGGCCATGGCGGATCACCGACGCCGGCCTGCAGGACCGCTACACCGCGGCCGACGACGAGTTCCAGGTGCGGGTCGAGTTCCAGTACGAGAAGTCGGTGACGACGCGGGGGGTGAGCGTCGCCGGCTAGGCGCCGCCGAAGCGCTCGGCCCGGATCGCTCCGGGCATGTGGCCCAGCTCGACGAACCAGCTCGACACCATCTCGACGAACGGCGTCGGCCCGCAGATGAAGATGCGCGGCGCCTCCTCGGCGGTGAAGCTCGCGGCGCCGAGAGAGTCGCGGGTGAGGCGCGCGGGCACGGCCCCCGTCCAGCCCTCGGGGGCGATGCGCGTGTAGTGAGGGTCGAACCGGAAAGTCTCGGGCGACTCCAGCGCCGCGCGCATCAGCTCCTCCTGGAAGAAGATGTGCGACGCGTCACGTACCGAGTACAGGAGACGGAAGGGCGTCGGGTCGCCCACGTCGACGTGCGCTCGCGCCATCGCGTAGAGCGGCACCACGCCCGAGCCCGCGGCGACCAGCTGCACGGGTGCCGGGGGAGTCGGGTCGGTCGCGGGCGGCGGCCGCCAGATGAAGTAGGCGCCGAGCGGTCCGTGCAGCTCGACCTGGTCGCCCGCGCGCAGCTCGTCGGTGAGGAACGGCGACACCTCTCCGTAGTCGAGCCGGTCGACCGCGAGGACGACGCGCGTGCCCTCGCCCGAGGAGGCGATCGAATAAGCGCGGCTGGCCTGATATCCGTCGGGTGCCGTCAGGCGGATGTCGAGATGCGAGCCTGCCTCGTTGCCCGGCCAGGTCGGCACGTCGAGCACCAGGCGCTTCGCCGACTCGGTCTCGGGCGTCGACGAGACGACGGTGCCGGTGTGCCAGGCGGCGTGCCGGGCGGCGACCCGCTCGGTGACGCTCGTCATGCCGGGCGGCCGGAGCCGGTCACCAGTAGCGCTCTTCCTGCCAGGGGTCGCCATGGATGTGGTAGCCGGACTGCTCCCAGAAGCCGGGGTCGTCGCGGGGCATCATCGTCAGTCCGCGGAGCCACTTCGCGCTCTTCCAGAAGTACAGGTGCGGCACCAGCAGGCGCACCGGGCCGCCATGCTCGGGGGTGAGCGGCTCGCCGTCGGCCTCGAACGCGATCCAGGCCTGGCCGTCGAGCAGATCCTCGAGGGGAACGTTCGTCGTGTAGCCGCCGTAGCTGTGCGCCATCACGTAGTCGAACTGGCTCTCGACGTTCTCGAACACCTTGTCCAGGCTGACGCCACGCCATGACATCTGCAGCTTGGACCAGTGCGTCACGCAATGGATGTCGGTCGTGATGTCGTCGAGGCCGAGGGCCTGCATCGAGTCCCAGTCCCAGCTGTGATCGGTGCCGGTCTCGTCCTTGATCGTGAACTGCCACTCGTCGGGCTCGATCTGCGGGGTCACCCCGGCCGACAGCACCGGCCAGTCCTCGACGAGGGTCTGGCCCGGCGGGAGGCGGGGGTCGCGGTCTCTGCGCCCGCTGAAACCGCGAGTGATGAACGACATGCGACTTAGGGTAGACCCATGTCCCTCGCTCTCGGAATGCCGACGATCCGTCGGCCTGTGGGCGAGTCGCCGTCTACAGCGGGGCGTCCGGATGTCGCGGGTCTCGTCGATCGCTTCGGTCGCGTCGCCGAGGACCTGCGGGTCTCGATCACCGAGAAGTGCTCGCTGCGCTGTACCTACTGCATGCCGGCCGAGGGCCTTCCCGCGATCCCCAAGGACGACCTGCTGTCGGCGCCCGAGATCGCCCGCCTGGTCGGGATCGCCTGGCACGATCTCGGCGTGAAGGAGGTGCGCTTCACGGGCGGCGAGCCGCTCACCCGCGGCGACCTCGTCGACATCGTGCGGCTGTCGGCGCTCGCCGCACCCGGCATCTCGCTCGCGATGACGACCAACGGCATCGGGCTGGATGCGCGCGCGGCCGCCCTCCGCGACGCCGGCCTCACCCGCATCAACGTCTCGCTCGACACCGTCGACCGCGAGCACTTCGCCCGCCTCACCCGGCGCGACCGGCTGCCGCGCGTGCTCGACGGCATCGCGGGCGCCCACACAGCGGGCCTCGGGCCGATCAAGATCAACGCCGTCCTGATGCGCGAGACCCTCGCCGACGCGCCCGAGCTGCTCGCGTTCGCACTCGAGCGTGGCCTCGCTCTGCGCTTCATCGAGCAGATGCCCCTGGACGCCGACGCGGCCTGGCGCCGCGACAACATGATCCCGGCGGCGGAGCTGCTGGCGGTGCTGGGCACCCGCTTCACGCTGGACTCGGTGCCACGCACGGATCCCTCCTCGCCCGCGGAGGAGTGGACCGTGGACGGCGGCCCGGCGACCGTCGGCATCATCGCATCCGTCACCCGCTCGTTCTGCTCGGCCTGCGACCGCACCCGCGTCACCGCCGAGGGGACGGTGCGATCGTGCCTGTTCGGCGACGACGAGACCGACCTGCGCGGTCTGCTGCGCTCCGGTGCGTCGGATGCGGCGATCGCCGATCTGTGGCGCGCGGCCATGTGGAACAAGCAGGCCGGTCACGGCATCGACGCCGCCGACTTCGCGCCGCCGGTGCGCTCGATGGGCGCGATCGGTGGGTAGCGGTGGCTGAGGTGCGGTACTTCGCCGCGGCAGCGGAGGCGGCGGGCCGTGCGTCGGAGGAGCTCGACGCGCCGTCGGTCGGCGCGTTGAAGACCCTGCTCGTGGAGCGCTACGGGGATGCGATGGCGCGCGTGCTGCGGTCGGGCTCGTTCCTGGTCGACGGGGTCGTGTCGCGCGACCCGTCGCGCGCCGTGGGTGCGCGCGTCGACGTGCTGCCGCCGTTCTCGGGCGGCTGAGCCGCTAGGACCTACCTAGAGGTTCACCCACTCCGTCGTCCCGGACGTGAGGTGCTGGCGCTTCCAGATCGGGGTGCGCTCTTTGATGCGGTCGACGAGGAGCGCGCACGCGGCGAACGCGTCGGCGCGGTGCGGGGCGGCGACGGATGCGATGAGGGCGACGTCTCCGACGACGAGGTGGCCGATGCGGTGGGCCGCGGCGACGCGCAGTCCGGTCTCGGCGGCGAGGCCCGCGCAGACCTCGGCGAGGAAGGCTTGCGCGTCGGGGTGGGCCTCGTAGTCGAGCGCGCTCACCGCGTCGCCGTGGTCGTGGTCGCGGATCACGCCCTCGAACGTCACCAGCGCTCCGTCGGTGGCCGAGAGCGCGAACGCCTCGATCGCGGCGCGGTCGAGCACTGCATCCGTGACCCGCGCGAGCGACCTGCCCTCGGCCGACTCAGTCATGGCCGCCCCCGGCGAGCTGCGCGTGCAGGTGGGGGAGCAGGGGATCCAGCACCGCGAGTCCGTCGCGGACGCCTCCGGATGAGCCGGGCAGGTTGACGACGATCGTCGAGCCCGCGACGCCCGCGATCGCGCGGCTGAGGTCGGCCGTCGGGGTGACCGCGCGCCCCGCCGACCGCAGCGCCTCGGCGACCCCCGGGAGCTCGTGGTCGATCACGGCGCGGGTGGCCTCGGGGGTGCGGTCCTGCGGGTGGATGCCGGTGCCGCCGGTCGTCAGCACAAGCGCGGGGGCGTCGGCCACCGCATCCGCGAGGGCGGCGGCGATGTCGGCGTCGGCGACGACGGTCGGCGCGTCGATGGCGTAGCCGCGGGACTGCAACCACGCGACGATCGCCGGCCCGGTCGTGTCGGTGCGGGTGCCGGCGGCGACGCCGGTGGAGGAGACGATGACGATGGCGCGTCCTTCGAGACGCGTCGCTTCGCGGCGCTCCTCAGGAACCGGGTTCCCCGCGGGCGGAGCGTCCCTGGTCCAGGCCCCGTGCTTGCCTCCGGTCTTCTCGAGGAGGCGGATGTCGCCGAGCACGGCCGCCGCATCCACCGCCTTGATCATGTCGTGCAGGGTCAGCCCGGCGATCGCGACGGCCGTCAGCGCCTCCATCTCGACGCCCGTCTTGGCCGTCACGGCGACCGTCGCGCGGATCTCGATCGACGACTCCGCCAGCTCGAACTCGACCGTCACCTTCTCGAGCGGCAGCAGGTGCGCGAGCGGGATGAGCTCGCTCGTGCGCTTGGCCCCGGCGATCGCGGCGATGCGCGCGGTCGCCAGCACGTCGGCCTTCGGCAGTCCGTCCGCGCGCACGAGCGCGATCACCTCGGACGTCGTGCTCAGCCGTCCCGCCGCGGTCGCGACCCGGCGCGTCACGGCCTTGTCGCCGACGTCGATCATGCGGGCGCGGCCCGCGTCGTCCAGGTGGCTCAGTCCGGTCACAGCAGCTCCCACGTCTCGACCGGATCGCCCGCGGCCAGTTCGACCACGTCCTCCGGGATGTCGATGATCAGATCGGATGCGGCGAGCCCCGCCACGAGGTGCGATCCCGGTCCCGAGACGGTCGCCACGCGGTCGCCGTCGAGGCTGCGTCCTCGCAGGAACTGGCGTCGCCCCGCAACCGACCGCACGGCGGCCTCGAGCCGCAGCGTCGCGCGCCGCGGCTCGGGCAGTGCGGCGAGCTCGCGCAGCATCGGGGCGACGAACAGCTCGAAGCTCAGCTGGCTCGACACCGGGTTGCCGGGGAAGCACACGACCGGCACACCCTGGTAGCTCGCGAGCGCCTGCGGGCCACCCGGCTGCATCGCGAGCACGTCCACGTGCGCGCCGAGCGGCTCGAGCAGGTCGCGCACCACCTCGTGGTCGCCCATCGAGACGCCGCCGCTGGTCAGCAGCAGCTCGGCGCCCGCGGCGATCGCGGCGTCGAAGGCGGCGGCGAGGTCATCGGGCTGGTCGTGGACGCGGGCGCTCGCGACGACCTGCGCACCCGCAGACTGCGCCGCGGCGACGAGCGCGGTTCCGTTGGCGTCGGGAATCTGTCCGGGTCCGAGAGGCTGGCCGGGGGCGACGAGCTCGCTGCCGGTGCTGATCACGGCGAGCCGGACGCGAGAGGAGACAGGCACCTCGACCAGCCCGGCCGCCGCCAGCACGGCGAGGTGGCGCGACGCGAGACGCCGTCCGGCGGGGAGCAGCTCGGCGCCGATGGCGACGTCGGAGCCGGGCTCGCGGAGGTACTCTCCGGCGGCGCGGGGGCGGAGGATCTCGACGACGTCGGCCGACGCGGAGGTCGTGTCCTCGACCGGCACCACCGCATCCGCGCCCCCGGGCACAGGCGCACCCGTCATGATGCGCACGGCGGTGCCCGGCACGAGCGGGGCGGGCGACCCCGCCGCCGCCGCGACCTCGCCGACCACCGGCAGCGTCACCGGCGCACCCGCGACGTCGGCGGCGCGCACGGCGAACCCGTCCATCTGCGAGTTGCGGAACGGCGGAAGCTGCATCGGCGACACGACCGCCGCGGCCGTGACCCGCCCGAGTGCATCGGAGAGCGGCACGACCTCGAGCGCGCGAGCGCGCAGCGGCGCCAGCAGGGCGTCGACCCGCGCGGTGTGCGCGGCGACGGGCGTGCGTCCGGCACCCATCAGTACCTCGGCAGCTCGGGATCGATGGCGACCGACCACGCGTCGATGCCGCCGATGAGGTGCTTCACGCGGGTGAAGCCGGCCTGCTGCAGGGTCTCGAGGGCGCGAGCCGAGCGCACCCCGTGGTGGCAGTAGACGACGAGCGGCACGGTTCGGTCGAGCTCGTCGAGGCGATCCGGCAGCTCGGCGAGCGGGATGTGCACGGCGCCCGGCAGCGCCGCGAACGACACCTCCGCCGAGTTCCGCACATCGAGCAGCACCGGCGGCGTCTCGTGGATGCCCCGCGTCGTGTCGCCCGCGAGCAGCCGCTGGAGGTCCGTCGGGGTGACCGAGTCCGACGGATCCGGCTCGCGCAGCGTGGTGCGCTCCTCGATGGAACCGGGCCGGGGCGCCGCGGGGTCGCGCGCGTAGGCGATCTCGCGCGTCGATCCGCTCAGCGCGTCGTAGACGGCGACCCGGCCGAGGAGGGGCTCACCCAGGCCGGTGAGCAGCTTGATCGCCTCGGTCGCCATCATGGCGCCGGTCACGGCGCACACCGTCGGCAGCACCCCCGCGATCTCGCAGGTGTCGTCGTCGGATGCGCCTCCCGCCGGCTCGGGGAAGAGGTCGCGGTAGTCGATGCCGCGTTCGTCCCAGGCGACGCCGACCTGGCCCGAGAAGCGCAGGGCCGAGCCCCAGACGAGCGGGATCGCGCGGATCGTGGCCGCATCGTTGGCGTGGTAGCGCGTGGCCGCGTTGTCGCTGCCGTCGACGAGGAGGTCGGCCTCGAGCAGGAGGTCGAAGCTGCTGCCGGGTGCGAAGCGGGTGGTCACCGTGGTCACGACGGTCTCGGGCGACAGGGCGGCGAGGGCGTCGCGCGCCGAGTCGACCTTCAGGCGCCCCACGTCGGACGGCCCGTGCAGGGTCTGGCGGTGGAGGTTGGAGGCGTCGACGGTGTCGTCGTCGACGATCGTCAGTGTGCCGACCCCGGCCGCGGCGAGGGCGGGCAGCACGGCGCTGCCGAGGCCGCCCGCGCCGATCACGACCACGTGCGCGTCGGCCAGCCGCCGCTGCGCCTCGGCCCCGAAGCCCGGAAGCACGCGCTGCCGCGCGAAGCGGGCGGATGCGGGGTCGACGGTCACTCTGCGATTCTCGCGCACTCGAGCGGGTCGCGTGGCAGACGGTGACGACCTGTGACCGCTCATGCGGCTAGAGTCGCCCTGTGAGCACGCATCCGCGGAATGAGTTCTCCATCGCCGAGGTCGCGGCCCTGCTCGGGGTCAGCGACGACACCGTGCGGCGCTGGGGCGACAGCGGACGGCTGACGGTGCGGAAGAACGAAGCGGGTCGACAGGTAGTCCGCGGCACCGACCTGCTGCCGCTGCTCGCCGAGCCCGCCGCCGATGCACCGCTCGCGGCGGCCTTCCCGCTGACGCGCGCATCCGCCCGCAACCGATTCACCGGCATCATCATCGCCGTGACCAAGGACGGGGTGATGGCGCAGGTCGACATGCAGGCGGGTCCGTTCCGGGTGGTGTCGCTCATGAGCCGCGAGGCCGCCGACGAGCTCGGACTCGAGCCGGGCATGCTCGCGGTGGCCAGCACGAAGGCGACCAACGTCGTGATCGAGCTGGCAGGGGACCGCGGGTGACCCGCCCCCGCCCCGGCTCGCGCGTCGCAGCTCTTGCGGTCGCCGCGACGGCGGCGGCGCTCGCGCTGGCAGGCTGTGCCGCATCCGACGACGGCCCCAGCGGGTCGGGCACCCTCGAGCCCGTCGGGCCCGAGCTGACGGGCACGCTCACGGTATTCGCGGCCGCATCCCTCACCGACACCTTCGATGCGCTCGCCGAGACCTTCGAGCAGAAGTACCCGAGCCTCGACGTCGTCATCAGCTACGGCGGCAGCTCGGGCCTCGCCGCGCAGATCACCGAGGGGGCGCCCGCGGACGTGTTCGCGGCCGCCAGCAAGGCGACCATGACGACCGTGACAAACGCGGGCGACGCATCCGATCCCGAGATCTTCGCCTCCAACACCCTCGAGCTCGCCGTGCCCGCCGGCAACCCGGCGGGGGTCACGGGTCTCGCGGACCTCGCCGACGCCGAGCTCGCCATCGCGCTCTGCGACGTCGCGGTGCCGTGCGGCGCAGCAACCCAGCAGCTTCTCGACTCCGTCGGCGTCGTCGCGGCACCCGACACCCTCGAGCAGGACGTCAAGGCGGTCCTCACCAAGGTCGAGCTCGGCGAGGCGGATGCGGGGCTGGTCTACGTCACGGACGTGCAGGCCGCGGGCGACGGCGTCGAGGGCATCGAGGTGCCGGAGGCCGCCGACGTCGTCACCCGGTACCCGATCGCCGTCCTGACCGGCGCCCCGAACCCGGACGCGGCGGCCCGCTGGGTCGCGTTCGTCCTCTCCGACGCGGGACAGGAGGCGCTCGCCGACGCAGGGTTCGGGCCCATGTCATGAGGCGCCGCCAGAGCCCGATCGTCTGGATCCTCTCGGGGCTCGCGCTCGCCCTGCTGGTGCTGCCGCTCGTCGGACTGGTGGTGCGCGCACCGTGGGCAGATCTGCCCGCGCTCGTCGCGAGTCCGCTGGTCGTGCAGGCCCTCGGCCTGTCGCTGCTCACCGCGAGCCTCGCGACCCTGTGTGCGATGGTGCTCGGCATCCCGTTGGCGATCGTGCTCGCCCAGGCCGCCGACTGGCCGGTCGTGCCGCGACGGCTGCTGCGCGCTGCGGTGACGATCCCGATGGTGCTGCCGCCGGTCGTCGGCGGCATCGCCCTGCTCCTGCTGCTCGGCCGCCGCGGCATCATCGGGCAGTACCTCGCGGATGCCGGCCTCGGCATCCCGTACACGACCGGTGCCGTGGTCATCGCGCAGGTCTTCGTGGCGATGCCGTTCCTGGTCTTCGCCGTCGAGGGGGCGCTGCGGTCGAGCGATCGGCGGGTCGAGCTGGCCGCGGCGACGCTCGGCGCCTCCCGCTGGGCGACCTTCCGTCTGGTCACCCTGCCCCTCGTCGCCCCCGGCATCGCGGCCGGCGCGATCCTGTGCTTCACGCGCGCGCTCGGCGAGTTCGGCGCGACCATCACGTTCGCCGGCTCGCTGCCCGGCGTCACCCGCACCCTGCCGATCGCCAGCTACCTCGCGCTGCAGACCGATCCGGACGCGGCGATCGCCCTCGCGTTGGTGCTTCTCGTGGTGTCGGTCGTCGTGCTGCTCGCACTGCGTGATCGGTGGCTGCCCGGGGTGCGCGGATGACGGGGTGGGCGCTGTCGGTCGACATCACGATCGCGCGCGCGGCGTTCTCCATCGAGGTCGCCTTCGGCGCGGCGCCCGGTCGCACGCTCGCGCTGGTCGGGCCGAACGGCGCCGGCAAGTCGAGCGTGATCGCCGCGATCGCGGGGCTCGTGCCTCTCGCATCCGGCCGGGTGGTGCTGCGCGATCAGGTGCTGGCGGATGCTGCGGCCGGCATCGCCCTGCCCGCCGAGCGGCGACGCATCGGTGTGGTGTTCCAGGACTTCCTGCTGTTCCCGCACCTGACCGTGCGCGACAACGTGGCGTTCGCGGCGCGGGTGAGGCCGAGCCGCGGGGGCCGTGCCGGGGCTCGCGCAGCGACCGTGCCCTGGATCGACCGACTCGACCTGGGCGCCTTCGCGGACCGGTATCCGGCCGAGCTGTCGGGCGGGCAGGCGCAGCGCGTCGCGCTCGCGCGAGCGCTCGCCGCGGGGCCCGACCTGCTGCTGCTCGACGAGCCGATGGCGGCCCTCGACGTCGAGGTCCGCGACGAGGTGCGGGCCGAGCTGGCGACCTACCTCTCGGGGGTCGGCGTGCCGACCGTGCTCGTGACGCACGACGCCGACGACGTCGCGAGTCTCGCGGATACGGTGGTCGTGCTCGAGCGCGGTCAGGTCACCCAGCGGGGTTCGTGGTCCGACGCCCGCGCCGCACCCGCGACCCCGTACGTGGCACGGCTCACGCGCTGACCCGAGCGCGGTGTGTCGCACCGATCGCGCGGCGTCGACGGGCCGCGCTCGGTGCGACACACAGCGCTCGGCAGAGGTCAGGGCGTGTAGGGGCGGCCGAGGTGGCCGAGGAGGGCCGCCACGAGAGTGATGAGCGCCGCCGCGGCCATGCCGAGGCCGATGTGCACGTTCAGCAGCAGCGCGCCCACGGCGGCGCCCGCGCCGATCAGCAGCACCGCGCCCGCGCGCCGCGCCCACGGCTGACCCCCTCCGCGTCCGAAGCGCGAGTCGAACGCCAGGCCGACGAGGGTAGACGTGACCACCACGGTCGTCACGTCCTTCACCCCGATATGGCGCGCCGCCCCCGCCTGCATGCCCATCGCGAGACCGAGTCCGCCGGTGATGGCGAGGTTGAGCGGCTCCGAGCGCTCACCCGTCGCGAATGCGATGACCGCGGCCACCGCGAGCAGCACGCCGACGGCGCTGAAGAGCGCGGTCGAGCGGCCCGACCAGCCCGCGTCCACACCGCGCAGGGTGAGGCCCGCGACGGCGGCTCCGACCATGAACATCGCCAGGGCGATGACGGGGCCGACGATCGGCAGCCCGTCGGCCCCGGTCAGCGCCATGCCGAGGATCACGACGTTGCCGGTCATGTTGCCTGTGAAGACGCGGTCGAGTCCGAGATAGCCCACCGCATCCACGATGCCGGTCGAGAAGGTGAGCGCCAGCATCAGCGCGAGGTGCAGTCCGCTCGGGTGGGAGCGCAGAAACAAGGCCATAGGGTGAACGGTACCGACGGGAGAGGTCGAGCTTGTTACAGATCCTGCAACCGGGTCGTGGCCCGATCCGCGCGGGCACCTACCTGCCCGCGGATCCCGCCGACGTGTTCTGGGGTCGCCTCCCGTGCGCGGCCGACGCCCCCGTTCTCGAGATCGACGCGGGCACCGAGGTCACCATCGACACGATCAGCCACGAGGGCGTGCTCGACGACCAGGGCGGCGATCCGCTGGCCTTCTTCTCGGGGCACGGGGTGGATGCGCGGGCCGTCCTCGAGGATGCGATCGCCCTCACCGCCACCCGCACCCGCGACGCGTCCGTCGACGGACCGCACGTCGTCACCGGGCCGATCGCCGTCCGGGGCGCGCGCCCCGGCGACCTGCTCGCGATGACCGTCGTCGAGCTGCTGCCGCGGGTTCCGTACGGGATCATCTCGAACCGCCACGGCCGCGGCGCGCTGCCGGGGGAGTACCCGCGCGGGGACGCGACCGTCAGCATCTTCGGGTCCGCCGACGAGGCCGGCGACACCGCCACGATGGCCCGCTCGGCCGGCGGCGATGCCGCCACCGTCACGTTCCCGCTGGCGCCGTTCCTCGGCACGATGGGCGTCGCCGTCGCAGGAGTTGAGCGTCCCCACTCGGTGCCGCCCGGACGCCACGGCGGCAACATCGACATCAACCTGCTCACGGTCGGCTCGACGCTGTACCTGCCCGTGCAGGTCGAGGGCGCACTGGCCTACGTCGGCGACCCGCACTTCGCGCAGGGCGACGGGGAGGTCGCTCTCACCGCACTCGAGGCCTCACTGCGCGCCACCATCAGGTTCGACGTCGTGCCGGCCGCCGATCCGCTCGCGCTGTTCGCGGTCGAGCACGGGGCGGTCGCCGAGACCCCCGAGTACTGGGTGCCGACCGGGCTCGACGAGGACCTGCGCGAGGCGATGAAGAAGGCCGTGCGCTCGGCCATCGCGCTGCTCGAGAGCCGATACGGCATGGACGCCGAGCACGCCTATGCCTACCTCAGCGCCGCCACCGACTTCGACATCTCGCAGGTCGTCGACCTCACCTGCGGTGTGCACGCCCGCATCAGGAAGGCGGACTTCGCATGAGCACTGAGCCAGGCTCGAGCACCGAGCCCGACCAGCCCCGCGCGAACGGCGACGCCCCCGACGGCCTGATCGACGCCGTCCTGGCGTACGAGGCGGCGCTCATGGCCGACGATGTCGCCGCCCTCGATGCGTTCTTCGCGCCCGCGCCGACCACGATGCGCGGGGATGCGGCGGGCCTGCTGATCGGGCACGATACGATCAGCGCGTTCCGGCGCGGGCGCGGAGGAGCCCCCCAGCGCCGCATCGTGCAGCTCGAGGTGCGGGCTCTCGGCACCGACGCGGCGTACGTCGCTGCCGTCGTCGAAGCCGTCGCGGGCGGTCGCGGGCTGCAGACGCAGCTCTGGCGACGTGCATCCGGATCCGCGCCCTGGCAGATCGAGGCCGCCCACGTCACGGCCCCGCAGCCCGCGATCGCGCAGGCGGTCTGGCGCACCGTCGGAACCCCGCTCATCGCCGGAGCCCCGGACGGCCCGCTCGCCGGACACACTGTCGCCGTCAAGGATCTGTTCGACCTGGCCGGCCACGCCGTCGGCGTCGGCAACCCGACGTTCCTCGCCGGGCGCGCCCCGGCGTCCCGCACCGCGCCCGCCGTCCAGGCGCTGCTCGACGCGGGAGCCGCGGTGCGCGGGATCGCGCAGACCGACGAGTTCGCCTACTCGATCGCCGGCGCCAACGCGCACTACGGCACCGCCCCCAACCCCGCGGTGCCCGGCGGGCTGCCGGGAGGCTCGTCGAGCGGTCCCGCCTCGGCGGTCGCCCAGGGCCAGGCGACGATCGGACTCGGCACCGACACCGCGGGATCGATCCGCGTGCCCGCGTCCTACCAGGGTCTCTGGGGCCTGCGCACGACGCACGGTGCGGTGCCCCTCGAGGGGGTCTGGCCGCTCGCGCCCACCTTCGACACGGTCGGCTGGCTGACCCGCGACGCCGCGACCCTGCGCGCGGCGGCGGCGGCGACCCTGCCGACGCCCGAGACGCAGGATGCGGTGCTCGCCCTCCGCGGACGCTACGTCGTCGCGCCCCGGTTCCTCGAGGTGGCCGACCCGGACGTGCAGACCGCGTTCCTCGCGGCGGTGGCCGCCCTGGGGCCCGACGAGGTCGAGCTGGGGGACCCCGACGAGCTGGTCGAGGTGTTCCGGGTCGTGCAGGCGGCCGAGGCCTGGCGCAGCGATGGCGCCTGGGTGACCGCGCATCCGGATGCCGTCGGCCCCGGCGTGCGCGACCGCTTCGAGCTCGCCTCCCACGTCACGTTCGCGCAGGAGGACGCCGGCCGCCTCGCCCGCGATGTGCTGCAGCTGCGTCTCGACTCGCTGCTGGGCGAGCGGATCCTGCTCATGCCGAGCGCGTCGTCGGCGGCGCCCGCCGCCACCGCGGATGCGTCCACCCTCGACGCGGTGCGCGCGGCGACGCTGCGGCTGGGCTCGATCGCCAACCTGATGGGACGTCCGGCGCTGAGCGTCCCCCTCATCAGTGTTGCGGGGCCGTACGGCGCGCCCGCGCCCGTCGGCGTCTGCCTCATCGGCCCGCGCGGCAGCGATCTCGAGCTCATCGACCTCGGCGAGGCGCTCACCGAAACGCGCGCGTAAAGAGCGGTCGGTAAACTCGCCGGGTGACCTCCGCAGCGATCCCCGGCCAGATCGACCCGCCCGCGCGCCTGCTCATGGGCCCCGGCCCGATCACCGCCGACCCGCGCGTGCTCCGGGCGATGTCGGCGCAGCTGCTGGGGCAGTACGACCCCGCGATGACGGCGTACATGGCCGAGACGCAGGAGCTCTACCGCGGCGTGTTCCGCACCCGCAACGAGGCCACCGTGCTCGTCGACGGCACGTCCCGCGCCGGCATCGAGGCGGCGCTCGTGTCGCTCCTCGCGCCCGGCGACCGGGTGCTCGTGCCCATCTTCGGGCGCTTCGGCCACCTGCTGCGCGAGATCGCCGAGCGCTGCGGCGCCGAGGTGCACGTCATCGAGCGCGAGTGGGGCACCGTGTTCACACCCGCCGAGATCGACGCGGCGCTCGCCGAGGTCAAGCCCAAGCTGCTGGCCGTCGTGCACGGCGACACGTCGACGACGGTCGCGCAGCCCCTCGACGAGCTCGGCGCGCTGGCCGCGAAGCACGGGGCGCTGCTCTACACCGACGCCACGGCGTCGCTCGCGGGCAACGCCCTCGAGACGGATGCCTGGGGCATCGACGTCGTCACCGCCGGACTCCAGAAGTGCCTGGGCGGGCCGTCCGGGTCGGCTCCCATCACGCTCTCGGAGGCCGCGGTCGCGGTCGTCGAGGGCCGCACGAGCGTCGAGGCCGGCATCCGGTCGGAGGGCGACGCAGTGCGCGCCGACCCGATCCGCAGCAACTACTTCGACCTCGGTCAGATCCTGGCGTACTGGGGCCCGAAGCGGCTCAACCACCACACCGAGGCGACCACGATGCTGTACGGCTCGCGCGAGTGCGCCCGCATCATCCTCGAGGAGGGCCTCGACGCGGTGATCGAGCGGCACCGCCTGCACGGCGCGGCGATGACGGCGGGGCTCACCGGTCTCGGCTTCCAGCTGTTCGGCGACCAGAGCGCGCGCATGAACAATGTCATCGGCGTACGCATCCCCGACGGCATCGACGGCGATGCAGGCCGCGCGGCGATGCTCGCCGACTACGGCATAGAGATCGGCACGTCGTTCGGTCCCCTGCACGGCAAGGTGTGGCGCATCGGCGTCATGGGCTACAACGCGCGTCGCGACACCGTGCTCACCACCCTGGCGGCCCTCGAGCAGATGCTGCGCCGCGGCGGCGTCACGGTGACGGCGGGATCCGGGGTCGGCGCGGCCCTCGACTGGTACGAGAGCGCCGCGTGAGCGACGCCGCCGCGCGCGTCATGGCGCGAGCCGACGAGCTCGCCACCCACAGCGCGTCGCCCGGCGGCATCCTGCGCGCCTACCTGACCCCCGAGCACGCCCGCGTCAACCAGATCGCCGGCGCGTGGATGCGCGAGGCCGGTCTCACGAGCTGGCCCGACGGGGCGGCCAACCAGTGCGGACGCCGCGCGCGCGACCTCGAGGGCGACGCCGCCGAGCGCCCCGCGGTGCTGCTCGGCTCGCATCTCGACTCGGTGCCCGACGCCGGACGCTACGACGGCATCCTCGGGGTGCTGATCGCGGTCGAGGTCGCGGATCGCCTGCGCGACACCGAGCTGCCGTTCGCCCTCGAGGTGGTCGCGTTCGGCGACGAGGAGGGGACCCGCTTCGGCACCACGCTGCTCGGATCGCGCGCGCTCGCAGGCACCTGGCAGCCGGAGTGGGCCGACCTCCTCGACGCTCAGGGAGTACGTCTCGCGGATGCGGCGCTCGCCTTCGGCCTCGACCCCGAGCGCATCGCCGAGGCGGGCCGGGCCCCCGGCAGTGTCGTCGCCTACCTGGAGGCGCACATCGAGCAGGGTCCCCGCCTCGAGAACGCGGATCGCGCGCTCGGCATCGTGACGCAGATCGCCGCGGCCGAGCGCCGCATGATCACCTTCACGGGCGAGGCGCGGCACGCGGCCACCCCGTGGGAGCTGCGCAAGGACGCGCTGCTGGGTGCCAGCGAGGCGATCGTCGCGATCGAGCGGATCGCGCGGGCGCAGGGCAGCCCCGCCACGGTCGGGCACATCCACGTCGAGCCGGACGCGGTCAACGTCATCCCCGGATCCGCCACCTTCAGCATCGACCTGCGCGACGCGACAGCCTCGGGTCGCGACGCCAGCTGGGGCCTCATCCGCCACGAGCTGCAGCGGATCGCCGCCGAGCGGGATCTCGACCTCCACGTCGCGGACCTCCACTCCGCGCCCGAGGTGCGATGCGCACCCCACCTGCAGGCGGCGATCGGCGCCGGCATCGGGACGACATCGGATGCCGGCGCCGACGACCCGATGGAGCTCTTCAGCGTCGCCGGTCACGACGCGATGGCGGTGGCGGCGCTCGCCGACGTCGGGATGCTGTTCGTGCGCTGCGCCGGAGGGATCAGCCACTCGCCGGACGAAGCCGTGCGCGTCGAGGACGTGGCGCTCGCGATCGATGCCCTCGAGGCCGCGGTGCTGGAGCTCGCCCGCACGCACGCCTGATGGACGACGTCGAGCGCGCGACCGTGCTGGAGGACCTGGCGCGTCAGCGTGTCGGCTGGGGTCTCGACAAGCTGGCGCAGCATCCCACCGCCTCTCGCCGCTCGCCCACCTGCGGTGACGACGTCACGGTGCAGCTGGATGTCGACGACGACACCATCCGCGCTCTCCGCTGGGAGGGTCACGGCTGTGTCGTCTCGCAGGCCGCCGCGTCGGCTCTCGCCGCCGTTGCGCCGGGACTGGGGGTGCGGGCATTCGAGGCCACCGCATCCGACTACCTCTCGAGCGTGCTGCCCGACGGCACTCCCGTCGACGTCGGCGAGCTGGCCGTCTTCACGGGGGTCGGGCGCTTCCCGCTGCGTGCCGGGTGCGCCACCCTGGCGTGGCGGGCGACGCTCGACGCGCTCGCCGCCGACAGCTGAGGCCGCCGACCGGTCAGCGGTCGCTCGGCGGATCGGCCTCGAGCGCCGTCGTGTGGGCGTCGAGCTCGGCTGCGGCACGACGGAGATAGCGGCCGATCGCGTCCTGCTCCTCGGGAGTGAACTCGGCGGCCAGCCCGTCGAGCGCGGCGAAGAGCGGCCCCAGCTCGCCGAGGATCCGGCCCACGGCGTCCGGCCGCGGGACGAGACTGACGCGGCGCCGGTCGGCGCTGTCGCGGGCGCGCGAGATGTGGCCGGCGCGCTCCAGCCGATCGGCCAGCTCGGTGGCGGATCCGGTGCTGATGCCCAGCCGGTGGCCGAGCTCGGCGGGTCCGAGCGCCGAGCCCTCGAGATCCATGATGTGCCCCATCGCCGCGTAGTCGAGGGAGCGGAGGCCGACCCGCCCGGCCAGCGCCTGGTCGAGCTGTGCGGCCGACCTGTTGACGGCGCGAAGGGCCCAGGAGAGCTCGTCGGCGGTCATCCGCCCGCGCTCCACGCCCTCCGCCGTGCCGTCGTGCCCGCCAGCCGTCATGACCTGGATCATACTTGACAAAAGGCTCGGTCTTCGAGAAACTCGGCAACGGAACTACTTTCACCCCGCGGAGGATCCCATGAGCACCCACCCGACGACCGCAGCTCCCTCCCCGCAGTCGCTCTCACCCGGACGACTGCGCGGGCTGCTCATCGTGCTGTGTGCAGGCCTCGCGCTCGTCGTCGCGGGCAACTCCGCCCTCGCGATCGCCCTGCCCGACGTGGCCGCCGACCTCGGAGCCGACCAGTCCGAGCTCACCTGGATCGTCGACGCGTACGCCCTGACGTTCGCGGCGCTGCTGCTCACGGCCGGCATCGCCGCCGACCGCGTCGGCCGCCGCACCATCCTGGTGGCCGGCCTGATCGTCTTCGCGGGGGCGAACATCGCGTCGGCGTTCTCGCCCGACCCGGCCTGGTTCATCGCGCTCCGCGCTGTCGCCGGGGCCGGTGCGGCCGCGGTGTTCCCGGTGACTCTCTCCGCGCTTGTGGACGCCTACCCCGAGGAGCGCCGCGCCTTCGCGATCGGGGTGTGGTCGGGCGTCAGCTCGGCGGGAGCCGTGCTCGGCACCATCGTCGCGGGCGCCCTGCTCGAGGCGTTCTGGTGGGGGAGCGTGCAGCTCCTCTTCGGAGTGGTCGCGGCGGCGCTCATCATCCCGGTCGTGATCCTGGTGGCGCAGAACCGCAACCCCGCCCTCTCGCTCGATCCGCTCGGCGCCCTGTGGTCGGTGGTCGCCCTGAGCGGCATCGTGTTCGGCGTCGTCGAGGGGCCCCAGCGCGGATGGACCGACCCGGTCACGCTGCTGGCCCTCGGCATCGGGGTGGCCGGGTTCGCCGCCTTCGTCATCCATCAGCTGCGATCCGCGGACCCGTCGCTCGACGTCCGGCTGTTCCGCAACCGTGGCCTTGCCGCCGGCGCGGTCATCGTGACCGTCCAGTTCTTCGCATCTCTGGGCTTCTTCGTCCTGTCGCCGCAGTACCTTCAGATCGTGCTCGAGTACACCCCGCTGGGTGCCGCCCTCGCCCTGCTCGTCGTGCCGGTCGGGGTCGGTGCGGGCATCGGCGCCGCGGCGGGTCTCAGCTCGCGGTTCGGCGCGCGGGCGCCGGGATCGCTCGGGCTCCTCCTCATGGGCGCGGGGTTCGCGATCGCGGCGGTCGGGCTCACCGAGGGTGTCGATGCCTCGGTCTGGGTCCTCGGTGCGGGGGTGCTCGTCTTCGGCGTCGGGTTCGGCATGGGGATCACCCCGGGCACGCAGCTCATCATCGACGGGCTGCCCGCCGAGCGACGCTCGGTCGCGAGTGCCGTCAACGACATCACCCGCGAGGTCGGGGGAGTGCTCGGCATCGCGGTGCTCTCGAGCATCCTGATCGCGTTCTACCGGGACGACATCCGCCCTGCTCTCGATGGGCTGCCCGAGCAGGTGCGCGGAGCGGTCGACGCCGGTGCCGGTGCCGCACTCGGGGTCGCCGACGCGCTCGGTCCGCAAGGCGACGGGCTCGCTCTCGCGGCCCGCGAGGCGTTCGCGATCGGCCTCAGTGCGTCCCTCTGGGTCGGCGCGGTGGTCCTCGCCGTCGCCGCCGTCATCACCGTCCTCGTCGCGCCGGGCACCCGCCCGACGCCCGCATCGTCGTCAGAGGGGGAATCCCGGTCATGACCAGCTACTCCGCCGAGCGCATCGTGCCGCAGTCGATCGACGACGCGGCCGCGCGCGAGATCTCGTGGGGGTCGCCCGACGACGACCACTACAGCGGCGGATTCGCGGTCGAGGAGGTCGCGGACGGCACGAGGCTGCGCCTCGCCATCCGCACCTCGGCGAGCTACCCCGGCATCCAGGAGAGCCTCGAGGAGGCGCTCACGTCGATCGCTGCCCGACTCGGCGAGGGCTGACACCGTGGCCGATCCGTCCGCCGCGCCGCGCGTGCACCCCGAGACCCGAGAGGAGTGGAGAACCTGGCTGCGCGAGAACCATCGCACCGCCGACGCGGCGTGGCTGGTGTCGTGGAAGAAGGCCACGGGCAGGCCGGCCATGAGCTACGACGAGGCGGTGACCGAGGCGCTCGCCGTGGGATGGGTCGACAGCAAGCCGCAGAAGCTCGACGACGAGCGCACGATGCTGTACTTCTCGCGGCGGAAGCCCACGAGTGCCTGGTCCCGGCCGAACAAGGTCCGGGTCGAGACCCTGCGTGCGGAGGGACTCATGACGCCGGCCGGCGAGGAGGTCATCGCCCAGGCGATGCAGAACGGCGCCTGGCACCTGCTCGACGAGGTCGAGGACCTCATCGTGCCGCCCGACCTCGACGAGGCGTTCCGCGCCTACCCGTCCGCCCGCACGAACTGGGACGGGTTCCCGCCCTCGGCGCGCCGCGGGATCCTGGAGTGGATCGTGCAGGCCAAGCGGCCCGACACCCGCGCGAAGCGGGTCGCTGAAACCGCTCGGCTCGCCGAGCAGGATGAGCGCGCCGCCCAGTGGGGCCGCTGATCCCGCTGACCTCGCGCACCCCGTGAAAGCCAGGGAGTACTATCGGGCGTCCGCTGAAATCTCAGCGCGCGCCCGCAATGCGCGGCACGGAGGTCGTTGTGAAAGGTGTCGTCTTCACCGAGTTCCTCGGGATGGTCGAGGAGTCGTTCTCGGCGGACATGGTCGACGACCTGATCGAGGCGACCAATCCCGCATCGCAGGGTGCCTACACCTCGGTCGGCACCTACCCCCACGAGGAGATCGTGGCGATGGTCGTCGAGCTGTCGCGTCGGTCGGGCAGCTCCGTTCCCGAGCTGCTCGAGTCCTTCGGCATGCACCTGTTCGACCGGTTCAGCACGCTCTATCCGTACCTCTTCCCTGACGCCCGCACGTCGTTCGACTTGCTCGAGACCGTCGAGGCGGTCGTCCACGTCGAGGTGCTGAAGCTGTACCCGGACGCGGAGCTGCCCGGTCTCGTCGCGACCCGCCACGACGCCGGGCACCTCTCGCTCGACTACCGGTCGCCGCGCGGGATGGAGGATCTCGCGGTCGGGCTCATCCGGGGGTGCGGTCGCCACTTCGGCGAGACACTCGAGATCACGACCGTGCCCGCCCAGGCGGGAGTCCTGATCGATGTCCGCCGAGTCTGATCAGGCGCAGCTCGTCGACGACGATCGTGTCGCCCGGCTCGAGAAGCGACTGGAACGCGAGCGCATCGCGCGCCACCAGGCCGAGGAGATGCTCGAGTCGAAGAGCCGCGAGCTCTACAGCGCGAACGTGTCGCTCCGGCAGATCGCCGACGACCTCGAGCTCGAGGTCGAGAAGCGCACCCGCGAACTCGAAGCCGCGTTGCACGACGCGCAGGCCGCGACCCGGCTCAAGAGCCAGTTCCTCGCCACCATGAGCCACGAGATCCGCACACCCCTCTTCGGCGTCATCGGCACCGCCGAGCTGCTGGAGCGGTCGTCGCTCGACACGACCCAGAGCGCCCAGGTGCGCACCATCCGCTCCAGCGGTGAGAGCCTCCTGACCCTGCTCAACCAGATCCTCGACTTCTCGAAGCTCGATGCCGAGCGATTCGAGCTCCAGGTCAGCGAGTTCGACCTGGAGGCCAAGGCCCGCGCCGTCGCCGAGCTGTTCCGACCGATCGCCCTCGCGCGCGGGCTCGCCCTGAAAGTGAACATCGCGCCTCAGACCCGGCTGATCGTCGGCGACAGGCTCCGGCTGCGGCAGATCATGTCGAATCTGCTCGCGAATGCCGTCAAGTTCACCAGCGAGGGAGCCATCGAGCTCACCGTCTCGACGCGACCCGTCGGTGATCGCCTGGCGCTCAAGATCAGCGTCACCGACACCGGACCCGGCATCCCCGAGCACGAGCGGGAGGTGCTGTTCGAGGAGTTCCGACAGGGCGACCCGTCGACGACACGTGTGCACGGCGGGACGGGTCTCGGCCTCGCGATCGTCTCCCGGCTGGCCCGCCTCATGGGCGGCGAGGTCGCGCTCGACTCGGTCGCCGGCATCGGCAGCGTCTTCACGGTCCGTGTAATGGTGGATGCCGGAGCAGACCGCGCCACGCATCGAGCCCCCGGAGACTCGCTCGCCGCGCCCGAGCCTCTCGCCGGCCTCGGCGACCTGCAGATCCTCGTCGCGGAGGACAATCCGGTCAATCGGATGGTCGCGACGAGCATGCTGTCTCGACTGGGCTGCACGCCTCTGATCGCCACCGACGGCGGGGAAGCGGTCGACCTTGTGTCCGCGGGCGGGATCGACATCGTGCTCATGGATCTGCAGATGCCCGTGCTCGACGGTCTCCAGGCGACCCGTCGCATCCGCCTTCTCGACCTGCCCCGCCAGCCGCACATCGTCGCCCTCACCGCGAACGCCTTCGAGTCCGATCGCGAGCGGTGCCAGGACGCGGGGATGGACGACTTCCTCGCCAAGCCGTTCTCGCTCGACGACCTGCGTGACCTGTTCCACCGTCTCACCCGAGACGGGTTGCCGGGATCCGGCTGACCGATCAGCTTCCGCCTCGGATGCCGAGGTCGGCCACCAGCCTGAGGTGGTCGCTTCCCGTGCCGGCTCGCTCGGTGATGGAGAGGACGTCGACGCCGGGCGTCACGAGCACATGGTCGAGCCGCATGAGCTGGGGCATGGGCCAGCTCCACACCGGCCACGTGGCCCCGGTTCCCGTCCCGGCCACTCGGAAGGCGTCGCGCACCTCGCCGGTCACGAGACGCTCGAGGGGGCCGTGGTCGAGCGTCGCGTTGAAATCTCCGGCGAGCACGATCGGGTGCGGGCTGCGGGCCACGAGGTCCGCCAGGGCGAGATGCTGTCGGGACCACGTCTCGGCGTCGGGCGTCGTGAGGGGGGCGACCGTGTGGACGTCGATCACCCGCACGACTCCGTTCGGCGTGCGGATGTCGGTGCTCAGCATCGGATTCCCGGCGACGTCGATCGGGCCGCCGCCCACGATCGGGAACCTCGAGAACGTAGCTGCGCCGAGGAAGAGCGGGTGCGGCGCCAGGGAGCGGTAGGGGTACAGGGCCCACAGCTCTGATTCGCGCAGCTCGTCCAGGACCCGGTCCGTCACCTCCTGCAGCACGACGATGTCGGCCTCCTCGGACGCGAGCTCGTCGCCGAGCCGGCGGATGTCGTCGTTCGTGTACAGCACGTTGGCCGAGACGAGCCGGATCGCCAGCTCGTCCTGATCGGCCGGCTGCGGGCCGCTCCACCCGATGGTCCCCGCCGCGACGACCAGCTGCGCCGCGCTGAGCGCGACGGCGACGACCGCGAGAGCAGGCCTCCGCCCCCACAGCGCAGCGGCCGCCAGGACGTAGGCCGGGGCCAGCGCCCAGGCGGTGACGCCCTGGAGGCCGATGAGGATCGGCACGGACTCCGAGCGCCACAGCCGGTTGATCACGACCGCGGTCAGGCCGGCTGCCGCGACCCAGCCGAGTACGTGCCCCGCTGTCGAGCCGACCGGTGTGCGCCGGGTCATCCGCTGGTGCGGGGGAAGAGCCTGTCCAGCGCATCCGCGAGTGCTGCGGAGCTCACCGGCTTGGTCAGCTGTGCCGCGAGGCGCGGCATGACGCCCGACATGAGCGGCGAGCGCTCGATGATGCCGGTGATGAGCATGAAGGGCACCCGCCGCCCCGAGGCGTCGAGAGCGTCGAGGATCTCGATGCCCGTGCCGGACGGCAGCCGGAAGTCGGAGACCACGAGATCGAACTCCCGCTCCTCGACCAGCGCTATCGCGTCCAGGGTGTCGGCGGCCTCCTCGATCTCCCATCCCCGCGCTCGCAGCATGTGGCTCAGCACGAGCTTGGCGACCGGGTCGTCCTCGACGACGAGCGCGTGCTGCGACATCAGGCCGGCCCGTCCTCATGAGGGTCGCGCATGGTGAAGATCTGGTCGAACTGCGTGAGTCGGAACACCCGCATCGCGTCCTCCGACCGGGGACGCACGAGGGTCACCGACCCCCCGGCGAGGACGCGATCCCGACGGGCCCGTGCCAGCACCGCGAGTCCGGCACTGTCGACGAAGGTGACCTTGCTGAGATCGATGACGAGGTGACGTGCCCGCGCGATCTCGTCGGCGGCGAGCCGATCTCTGACCATCGATGCCTCGGCCACGTCGAATCGGCCCACGAGCACCAGCTCGGCTCGGTCAGCGTCGACATCACGGACCGAAACGAAGAGTTCGCGATCGTCGGCCATGGCACCCTCGTCCTCAGTCATTCGTCCGTCCCGATATCGAAGCGCAGCGTCAGCTCGTTCGTCGAGCCGACCCGCCGGTAGCTCAGCTCGCTGACGAGCCCGCGGATGATCTTGACGCCGTATCCGCGCGGCTCGAGCGCCTGCGGATCGGGGACCGGCACGGCGTCGAGGTCGAACGGGTCGCCCGGATCGGACACGCGGACCGTCAGGGCGCCGTACGTGAGCTCGAGGTCCAGCGTCAGCGAGCTGCCGCTCGGCAGCTCGGCATGATCGATCACGTTCATGCAGGCCTCGTGGACCGCGAGCTCGGCACGCGACAGGAGAGCTGCGGCGGCCGCGGGGTCGACATGGGCGGCTGCGTCATGGAGCCATCCGCCGATCGCGCGGACGGCCAATGCTGTGGGCTCGATCTGCAGGCGCGACTCGACGAGCATTCTCACACCCGACCCGTCGCCGCGGTCACGACGACCAGGGTCGAGTCGTCGGAGGCGTCTTCCCCGTCGGCGAACGCCTCGATCGTCTCGAACACGGCGCTGCCGAAGCGCTCGGCGGACATCGTCGGCGCGAGCATGCAGAGGTCGCGGAACCGGTCGTAGCCGAACATCTCGCCGTCGGGATCGCTCTGCTCTGCGAGGCCGTCGGAGCCGATGATGAGGCAGTCGTCGTGCTCGAGCGTGAACGTCGAGATCGTGGGAACGCGACCGCGGATCACGCCGAGCGGTGGGACGGATGCCGCGATCGACTCCGTGACGGCGTGGGTGGCCGTGTCGTGGACATGGATCACCGGGGAGTGACCCGCATTGACGAGCGACACGATCCGCGTCTCATCCGCGACCGTGCCGACGGCGAGGGTGATGAACACGCCTGCATCGTCGAGATGCTCGAACAGCTCGGCCTCGATCCGAGCGAAGACGTCGCCGACGGACGCGTCCCGATGTGCGAGGAAGGCGACCCGGCACGCGGAGACCGCTCGCGTCATGACCATCGCGGCCGGCAGCCCCTTGCCGGCGACGTCGCCGACGGCGAACCACGTCGAGCCGTCGGTCTGACCGAACACGTAGAAGTCTCCGCCGGTGAGCGACGCGGGGACGGTGCGCGCGAAGAGGTCGATCCCCGCGGAGCGCGGCGGTCGGTCGGCGATCACCGACTGCGCCAGAGCGGAGGCGAGCTGGTGCTCCCGTTCCACGGCCGCTTGCTCCAGCTCGCGCTGGTGGAGCTCGGTGAACGCGAGCATGACGCCGAGCGCGGCGACGACGGCCTCGACCAGCGGCAGGTCGCTCGTCGAGAACGGGGCGTCCGACGTGCGGACGAAGGCGGCGTAGCGCTCGGCTCGGCCGTCCGGATCGAGGGTCGCGATCATGGCGCTGTCCGCGGCTGCCGTGCGGAACAGCGCCCCCCTCGTCTCGGCGATGCTGCGGAGGGCGACCTCGGTGTGTGCGGCGAGGTCGCTCGTGTCGCCGGCGGTATCGGCCACCGAGGTCCCGTGGAAGAGGATGACGAGGTTCGAGCGGGTCAGGTCGCGGGCGTGCTGCAGGAGCATCGCGACCGTCTGGTCGCTCGCCACGCCCTGCACGTTCATGGTCGCGAGTGCCTTCATCGCCAGGATCCTGTCATGGCTGGCGATGAGCGCGTCCGTCAGCTCGCCTTGCATGACCTCGAGGTCGCGGATGGTGCTGCGGATGTAGGACGCCGCCTCGTGCACGTCCGTCGCGTCCGATCCGGCTCCGCCTGCCGTCCCCGTCGACCGGGCCACCAGCAGGTCGAGCGCCGAGTCGATGCCGGTCGGCGTCACGGGGCTCCGACGGTCGATGTGGAGCGCACCCGATCGCGTGGTCACGGCGCCTCAGGAGCGGACGCAACGATGGTGAACATGCCGGCGAGCGCCGTGATCTCGAGGATGACCCGAACCGCATCCGAGGGCGCGACGAGGGTCAGCTCCCCGTCGAGGACCAGAGCGGACTTCTGAAGACGCACGAGCTCGGCGAGCGCGGTGGAGTCGACGAAGGCGACCTGCGAGAGGTCGATCTGCAGCACCTTCGTGTCAGGGCGCATCAGGGGGTCGGCGACGTGGCGGAATCCGTCGATCTCATGGGCGTCGAAGCGCCCGACGAGCTGCATGACGGTGCCATGCGGCCCGGTCTCGGTGCGGATGATCATGAGCGGACTTCCCGGTCGATCGCGAGTGAGGTCGGCGGTGACGTCGGACTCTCGGAGGGTACGGCACCGCGATAGCGACCGCGCAGGTCGAAGACGCGGATCCGCAGCAGGTCTCGCAGAAACTGGAGCGACACCTTCGCCGCGTCCACCCGCGATCCGGGGGCGTCGATCCATTCGACGGGCACTTCCGCCGTCCGGTAGCCGACCTTGTGGGCGAGGTAGAGCACCTCGAGGTCGAAGGAGAAGCCGTCCACGATCTGCATGCTGAAGAGACGTCGCGCGGCGTCCGCGGTGAAGAGCTTGAACCCGCACTGCGTGTCGGAGACACTCACCCCGAAGCCTCGGGACACGACGATCCGCAGCCCGCGGCTGAGCACGCGACGCAGGAGGCTCTTGCCGCTCACCTCGGCGCCCTCGGCTGCTCGTGAGCCGACGACCACGTCGAAGCCCTCCTCGAGGCGCGCCTTCAGACGGTCGAACTGCTCGATGGGGGTCGACTGGTCGGCGTCTGCGAAGAGCACGACTTCGCCCTGCGCCGCCAGCATCCCGCGCCGGACGGCGTCGCCCTTGCCGGCGTTCCGTTCCGCGACGAGCAATCGCAGGTTGGCGAAGCGCAGGTCCCGCACGAGGGCGGCCGTGGTGTCGGTCGAGCCGTCGTCGGCGACGATCAGCTCCCAGGGCTCGCCACGGGAGCTCATGTGCGTGGCGATCGCGCCGATCGTGGGCAGGATCCGCCACTCCTCGTTGTAGGCGGGGATGACCACCGAGACGACGGGCGTCTCGGTGAGCGGCTCCGTGACCCACGAACGATAGAGACGGTAGGCGGACGAGCGTTCGGTCATTACGGCACCTCTCGTGTGTCTCGGATCGGGGCGGACTCGGCGGAGCGGGACTCGGCGGAGCGGGATCCGGCGCGTGCGACCACGGCCCGGACCCCGAGCACCGTGACGAGCAGCGCCATCGCGACGCTCTGCACGGCGATGAGCTGGGAGACATCGTCGTGCCAGACGAGGAGCAGCAGCAGCTGGAGCAGCGCGGCCCCGAGCAGGAGCCAGGATTCGGTCGTGCGCGACTGCGACAGCCGGTAGCTCGCCACCAGGTTCCCGACCGCGAACAGCGTCGTCATCCCGGCGTAGGCGGCCAGCGGCACCGACAGTCCGCCGTAGGCGGGGCCGAGCACGACGCCGAGGACGGGTCCGCCGAGGAGCAGAGCGCCGATCGCGCATGCCGACCCGATGGCGACGACGGCGAGGATGCCGCCGCGCAGCACGACCGACGACTCGTGGCCCGCCGCGTGTCGACGCGCAGCCACGGGGAAGAGCACGGTCGCGACCGACCAGGCGAGGAAGAACACCGCCCGCCCGACGAGTGCGACGGCCGCATACACGCCCGCATCGTCGGGTGCGAAGCTGGCCTTCGCCACGAAGATGTCGCTGTTATTCGCGATGATCTGGCCGACCAGGAGGATCGAGACCAGCGCTGCGTAGGCACGCACCTCCGCGCCGCTGATGCCCGCCCCGTCCGCGGTCGCGCGGGCCGGGCTGGTCAGGGTGACGACCGCGCAGGTCACCACGAACGACGCCGAGAGAGCGATGGTCGCGCCGTTCACGCCGAGCCCGAGGGTCACGAGAAGGATCCCGAGGCCGACGCGACTGACCATCTCGACCACGAAGGAGAGCGCCAGCGGTGCGAAGAGGAGGCGCGCCTGCATGACACCGCGTCCGACAGCCTGCACCAGCCAGAACGGGATGCCGATGCCCAGGATGATGAACGGCAGCGGTGACGCGGTCTGCAACAGGTCGGACCAGAACGGCGCGGCCGCCGCGAGCACCACCCCGGTCGCGAGTCCGGCCGCGAGCCCGACCCGCCGCAGCCGACGTGTGAGCTGGTCGGCATCGCCGGCGAACCCCTGCTGGTCGGCGCGCGCGATGAAGCGGGCCGCGACGAGCTGCAGGCAGAGTGCGATCGAGGTGAGGCTGAACAGGAAGGTCACCATGAGGTTCGCGTCCGAGAACTCGGCGGGGCTCATGACGCGGGCGAGGAACAGGTTGAGGACGTAGTTGCCGGCGTTCGCGACGAGCATCGCGACCGCGAGCATCGTGCCGCCGCCGACCAGGGCGCGGGCGCCGCTGCGCGAGGGCGACAGGACCGACGTCATGGCCGGCTCCGCGCGAGCAGTCGCTGGATGTGCGCGACGTGCCACTGGACGACCTCCGACATCGGGATACCCGTCGCCGCGGCGAAGTTGCGGCGGCCGAGGGCCGCCTGCTTGGCGGGATCGTGGAGCACCTCCGCGATGGCGTCGGCGAGGCTCGTCGGATCGCCGGGCTCGAAGTAGACACCCCGGAAGCCCTCCTCCTCGATGATGTCGACGAGGTCGCCAATGCGGGGGAGCACGGCCGCCCGGCCGTACTCGCCCGCCTGATGGAGGACTCCGGAGCTTCCGGTTGTGGAGGTGTACGGGAACGCGACGACGCTGGCCGAGAGGAACAGCGCGGCGACCTCGTCCTCTGCGATGTAACCGGGGAACTCGACGTCGGGCAGGTCGGCACAGCGCTCGGCGGCGGAGGCCATGTAGCCCGCGGAGTTCGGGCTGTCGGTGCCCGCGATGACGAGGCGGATGTCGTCGTAGCCCCGGCGGAGGAGCTCGCGATAGGCGTCGACGAGCATGTCGACGGTCTTGTAGGTCCCCCACTTGCCGAAGGCCATGATCGTGCGCCGGCCTGGCGGCACGTCGAACGACGGCTCCACCATGTCCGCGAAGCTGCCATGCGGGGCGAGGATGGCGTTGCGCGCGCGATAGCTCCGCTGCAGGAACTCCACGTAGCGCGGGATCGTCAGAGCGACGAGGTCGGCGCGCAGCAGGGCGCGGGTGAGCAGGCGGCCCGCCGACGTCATGAGGCGTGCCGACAGGGCCGAGCCCGCGAATCCCGCGTCCTTCATGTCCACGTTGTCGGCCAGATTGTGGAGCACCAGCAGGGTCGGCACCCGGCGGGCACGGAGGAGTGCGGGGAGGAGGAGGCCCAGAGCGCCGGGGATGCGCCGATCTCCGAACGTCGCGAACTGGAGATTCAGGAGGACGGCATCCGGACGCGTCCGCGCCACGGCCTCTGAGAGGCTCCGCAGATTGCCCGTGCTGTTGAAGCGCCAGGACGGCTCGAAGCGAACGCCCTCCATGGCCTCCGGGGATCCGGCGTCCGTGATGTCGGTGTACACGATGACCTCTGCCACCTCGTCGAGGCGGGAGAGATGCTTCACCAGGTGGTATCCGAACTCGTTCAGGCTGTTCCGGCTCGGGGGGAATGCCGAGACCACGCCGATCCGAAGCCCCCCGGACGGCGTCGCGCCGTCGACGTGCAGGATCTGCTCGCTCGTCATCCCCGTGCCCCCGGCCTCGTCGATCTCCGGACGCCTCGCAGGCGGTCCGCCGCGTTCGGATGGTCCCAATATCATGGATTCCGCCGTAACGCGATCCCCACCATAGACCCCTCTGTGCAGGCGGCGAGCCCGAGAACTGTCCCCAGGTCAGGGGTGGGGTCCGCCGGGCCGCTCGGACGTCGCCGGGGACCCCCGCTCGGTTTGGCGCTATGGTGTGCTCGCACGTCTATGGGGGGATAGGAGCATGTCTGATCCGGCGCAGTCGTTCAGCGCGCTCGATGAACTGGGCGCCGTCGCGAAATCGCGCGTCCTCCGCGAGTTCGTGTTCCGCGGCGAGGAGGATCTCGCCCGCATGACGCGCGCCGTGGAGGAGCGGGATCCGGCCGCCGCGCGCTTCGCAGCCCATCGCATCCGCGGAAGCAGCCTGGTGGTCGGCGCGACGCGTCTCGCGGAGTGCTGCCTGACGGTGGAGTCCGCCGACGACGAAGCCGCCGTCGACGCCGCTCTCGTCGACGCCATCCGGGCTTCCCTCGCGGTCACGTCACGAGACGTCGAACGCGTCCTCCGTGCGCATCCTTAGGCGCACTCGGACCGCCAGGCCCCGGTCCGTCGCCTTGTCCGGCGAGGGCATCCTGGAACCCCGACCGGAGGGCGCGGCCGGACTGTCGGTCAAGACGATCGCGATCGTCGCGGCGATCCTGTTCTATTCGGCATCCGCGTTCATCTTCCGGGACGTCCTCGCCGCCATCCCCTCGGTGCTCCGCGGCGACGACGTCATCGCCGGCGACGAGCTGGTGCCGTTCTTCAACTGGAACAGCCAGCTGCTGGAGCAGGCAGCCGGACAGTTCAACGAGCTCGTGAACGGCTACGAGTTCCGGGTGCGGTACGCGTTCCTGACCACCTGGCTGCGGTACTACCCGGTGCTGCCGTTCGCGATCCTCATCGTGATTCCCACGCTGTTCCTCGTGGTGTATCTGACTGTCGCCCGCTTCATGGACAGGGTGTTCACGAGCCTGTCCTCGCAATCCATCTACCTCGCGACGTTCTTCCCCGTCTCGCTCATCTACCTGATCATGGTCTACGCCAAGATCACCCACTTCTACACGCTGGTCCTCGGTCTCGTGCTCATGACGATCTCGGCGCTGTGGATGCTCGATGCGTTGCTGTTCGCCGGTCGCCGGTGGAAGCGCTCGATGGTCATCGCCAGCGTCGCGACCCTGTTCAATCCGGCGATCCACTACCTCATCCTGTTCAGCCTGTTCTTCGCCATCACCGTCGTGACCCTGCTGATCGGCGAGATCGGCATGTGGATCCGGACCGGCGGACCCACCCGTATCCGCGAGCTGCCCGACCGAGTGCTCCGCCTGGTGAGGGAGTCCGGACGATTCCGGCGGCTCCGTGCCTGGTCCAGCCGCGTCAGCGGCACCACCACCGGGCGGGTCGTCGTGTCTGCGGTGATCTTCGCCCTCATCACCCTCATCCCCTACGCGCTCTTCGTGAAATACGTCGCGCTCGCCGGGGTCTCGAACCTGACCGACACAGTCCCGGGCGATTTCTACTTCATCCAGGACGCGTCGGTGTCGTGGCTGCACGAGCTCTCCTGGGACCTCGCCGGAATCACCGACAAGATCCTCTTCGGCGACTACCTGGCCAAGGTGCCGCGATACCCCAACGCTCTGTACACGATCCTGCTGTTCGTGCCGCTCGCCGTGCCGGCGGTGCGCCGTCGGCTCTTTCGAAGCCGGCCCCACCGCCAGCTGCTCGGGGTGCTCTACGTCGCGATCGGCTTCGCTCTGTGGGCGACGATCGGCTACGGCGAGCCCCTGTGGTTCCCGACCTTCCACCGCACGCTCGCGGCCGTCGCGATCACCGCGAACGACTCGCACTCGGCTATCGGCAATCTCATCGTGACTGCTGCCGGCACGGTCGTGCAGATCCTGCGCTTCCCCCATCGGTTCCAGCTCATTCTCTTCATGCTCGCGCCGCTCGTGATGTCGCTCACGCTGGCGTATCTCATCGACGTCGTCAGCGGGCGCTGGCGCAGCATCAGCTCATTCGGAAGGTCGCGGATGCCGCGGCCCCGCGTCGCGCCGGCACGGGCGTCCAAGCCCGTCGATGCCGTCAGGTCGCGGGCGCGCACCGCGCTGCTGGTCAAGCTGCTCGCCACCGCGTGCGTCGCGGCCGTCTTCTTCACCCCGTTCTGGTCGAATCAGCCCTACCGCATGGTCTTCTCCTCGGGGAACATGGGCGGCTTCCTCTCTCCGTTCCCGCTCGACGATCTCAAGGCCGTCAAACAGCAACTGAACGCGCTGCCGGAGGGGAAGACCGTCGTGCTGCCGCCCACCGAGACCGCGAAGCTCGTCGCCGACACCAACGGGATCGATCACAAGTTCATCGACAAGTTCTTCATCTACTACCTCGACAAGCCGAGCTACTACTACGGCCTGACGGGCGACGTGAAGAACAAGTTCGAGTTCTTCCTCATCCTCCGCGGGCTCTACTATCAGCAGGACTGGTGGATCAATGTTGCACGCGACATCGAGGTCAAGTACATCGTCGTCAACCGCAAGATCCACTCGAACAACGGCGTGGGCGCCGAGTACCTGCCGAACGTCGAGAGCTACGTCGAGCCCGCCTTGCAGCGACTGCCGGATGATGTGGCCCTGCGCTACGAGAACAGCAGCTACGCGCTCTACGAGATCACTGATCAGCCGAAAGCCGACCGCCCCGTGCTGCTCGTCGACTCGAGCTGGCAGAGCTATCTCAACCTCGTCTTCAATCGACGCAACCTCAGCCGGTGCTACAAGTTCGAATACACCCCCTACTTCGACCCGGGCGATGTCGACGCCGGTTCGCCCGTCCAGCTGCTCACCGACGACGAGCAGACGTCGGCGCTCGATCTCTACATGCTCGACCACCCCGATGTGGTCTCGGGACCCGATTCGCGGATGTTCGCGTTCAATCCCGACGTCGTGGCGTCGAATTACTATCTGTCGCCCATGTTCCGGTCGTTCCTGCTGTTCTCGAACACGAAGTGGAATCGCACCGAGATGATCACGCCCGGGGTGTTCGGCACGCTGCGCGGATCGTTCATCGGATTGCCGAGAGCGACCAACTTCAGCGTCCCCGTGCACGTCGACGCGCCGGGGCGCTACCGCGTCCTCGTGCGCACCGCCAATACCGCGAACGTGTTGCACATCACGGCGCCGACGCTCTCCTATGACGAGACCGTCGAGCTGCGCTCGCCGAGCGCGAATCTCAAGATGTTCCCCACCGACGACGTCTACGCCGCCGATCGGACCGCCGTCGACACGAGCGATATGACCGTCGCCGACCTCGAGCAGGCGATCCCCGACGAGCTGGTTCCGGTCAACTTCGGCTACAGCTACCAGGACCTCGGTGTCGTCGATGCCGCCTCCGGCACCCACACGTTCTCGTTCGACAAGTCCGACACGAATCCGATGCTCTTCGAGGGCGTGATGCTGGTGCCGGAGGACGACTACCAGTCGCTCGCGCTGCCGGACGGCGTCGTCGCGATCACGGATCCCAGCACCTTGGAATGCTCGGAGCGGACGACGAGCACCGGAACGACCGATGGCTACGTCGACCCCGCAGCCAACCCCGAGCACGCGAACCTGACGACCGACGAGCTGCTCAATCTCGCCGCCGCCGACGTGCAGGATCTCGAGCCCCCGGAGGGCGGGGCCGTCGGGTCCAGCTGGCTCGGCCTCGCCCTGACCGGGCTGCTGCTCGGAATCAGCGTCGTGCTCGTCCGCTGGCGGGCGAGGCTGCATCCCGACGGACCCTCTGACCCGCGACACCCCGACGACCCTGATACGGAAGAAGACTCATGACGCTCACACCCCGCCGGATCGTGTTCCTCGGCACGCACGGACAGTACAACATCGGCGACGAGCTGCTGCTCGACACCTTCCTGACCCAGCTCGGCGCTGAACACCACTACGTGGTCAACAGCTACGACCCTCCCTACACGCGGGCGCAGCTGTCCGGCCGGTTCACCGCCACCGTGATCGACACGGCTCGAGACCGGCTGAAGCTCCTCCGCGCTCTGCTCGGCTGCGACCTGCTGTGCTTCGGTGGGGGATCCATCATCAAGGAGCTCTATGCGTCGACGGGGCGCAACCGGTACTCGACCCTGCTCATGATCCTCGCGATCGTCACGTTCACCCGACGGGTCGCGCGGAAGCCGATCGCGATGCTCAACATCGGCGTCGGCCCGGTGCGCACCCCGATGGGGCTCCGGATCGCGCGCCTGATCCTCGCGCAGGTGGATCAGCTGACGGTGCGCGACGCGCGATCGCTGGCCACCTGCGAGTCCATCGGAGTCTCTCCCGTGCAGGCCACCGACGCGGTCTTCTCGGCCTCGCCGGCCCAGCTGCTCGGCCGGGACGTTCAGGACATCTCAGAGGACGCATCCGCGATTCCGGTGCCGGGCAGCCGACGTCGCGTGGCGCTGAATCTCAACTTCGACATCGAGAATCCCGACAACTGGGACCGGTTCCTCGAGGGGCTCGCGGCGGCCCTCACGATCGTCGACGCTGCCCAGCCGATCGAGCTGCACGCGCTGCCGATGCAGGCGGGGTTCAAGGATCACGACGATGTCGAGATCCTTGACACGTTCGCGCGGCTGGTGCCGTCGATCCCGTTCAGCCGCCACGACCTGCCCACTCATGTCGACGCCGCGCGGCTCATCGCGGACTGCGACATCGTCGTCAGCGAGCGTCTGCACGCGATCGTCATGGCATCGATCCTCGGTGTGCCGTCGTACGTCTTGGCCTACGACGTCAAGGTGACCGAGCTCGCGACGATGCTCGAGTCGCAGGCGTGGAGCGTCAACATCAACGAGCCGTTCGACGCGGACGCTGTCGCCCGCCAGCTGATCGAGCTTCTCCAGCGGCGAGCGGCCGAGTCCGCGCGTGTGCGATCACGGAGCGCGGCTCTCGGCGTCGACGCGCAGCGCAACTTCTCGTCGGCACGAGACTGGGTGGCCTCGGCGCGCTGACCGGCGCGCGGCCGGCCCGCCCTCAGAGGAGCGCGTGGGGGGCCTGCGCGCCGATCCACTCCCGCGCGGTCTCGAGCTCGGGCTCGGTGATGCCGTGGCCGCCGTTCCGCGCGATGCGGGTCACGCCGGCCCCGCGGAGGACCGCCTGCTGCTCGAGAAGGTCCACCGAGTCGGCGGGGGCCATCGCATCCGCCGAGCCGTTGAGCAGCAGCAGCTCGACGCCCTCCAGCTGCGCGTCGAGCTCGCGGTCGCCGAACGGGTACATGCCGGAGAAGGCCACGACGCGGTTCACGACGTCGGGGTGCCGCAGCGCCGTCGCGAGAGCGATGTTGGCTCCGTTCGAGAAGCCGACGGCGATGAGCGGTCGCCCACCGAGCCCGTAGGCGTCGAGGGACTCGCGCACGAAGGCGGCGAGCTCCCCCGCACGCACGATCACGTCCTCGACGTCGAACTGCCCCTCGCCGTGGCGGCGGAACCAGCGCGCCGCCCCGTGCTCGGTGACCTGCCCGCGCGGCGCGAGCACGGCGGCGTCCGGGTCGAGAGCGTCGGCCAGTCCGAGGATCTGCTGCTCATCGCCTCCGGTCCCGTGCAGCATCAGCAGCACGGGCCCGGAGCCCTCGCGGTAGACGTGGGGGAGGGAGAGGGTCGTGGCCATTGCTAGGCCTCGACCGTCTCGGGGTTGTTCTCCTCGGGGATCCGCACCGGGATCACGGAGTGCTCGATCGCCTCGCGGGACGGCTCCAGCCACGGCGGCAGCTTCAGGCTGCGGCCGAGCTCGAGCAGCGGCTCGTCGATGTCGAATCCGGGGGTGTCGGTCGCGATCTCGAAGAGCACGCCGCCCGGCTCGCGGAAGTAGATCGAGGTGAAGTACTGCCGGTCGAGGATCTCGGTGACGGCGTAGCCGTGCTCGACGAGCTGCTGACGCCAGAGCTGCTGCGTCTCGACGTCGGGCACCCGGAAGGCGATGTGATGCACGGTGCCGCCCGCCGTGAGTCCGGGCGCGACGGTCGGCTCGGTGATGACGTCGACGACCCGGCCCGCGGCCTCGTTCCCGGCGCTGAAGCGCTGACGGTTGCCTGACTCCGAGACGAGCGTCATGCCCAGCTCCTCGACGAGCACGCGGGCGGTCCCGCGCGAGTCGTTGACGGTCAGCACCGAGGAGTGCTGGCCGCGCACGGCGAACTCCGCGGGCACGGAGGCCGAGTCCCACGGGTCGCGGGGATCGTCGAGCGTCGAGGCGACCAGGTCGAGCTGCAGCCCGTCGGGATCCCTCAGCGACAGGCGCTCCTCGGCGGAGTCGCTCGTGGTGATCGTCGACTCCACGCCGAGCCCGGCGAAGTGGTCACGCCACCAGCCGATGCTGCCCTGCGGCACCGAGAACGCGGTCGACGTGGACTGGCCGGGGCCGACGCGTCCCTGCATCACCCCGCGCCAGGGGAAGAAGGTCATGAGCGATCCGGGGCTGCCCGCCTCATCGCCGTAGTAGAGGTGGTAGGTGCTGGGGTCGTCGAAGTTGACCGTCTTCTTGACCAGCCGCAGGCCGAGGCCCGTGATGTAGAAGTCGATGTTGCGCTGCGGGTCGCCACCGATGGCGGTGACGTGATGCAGACCCGACGTGGCGATGGACATGGTCTCTCCTTCGTGAGGCGCCGCCCGCTCCGGTCGGCGTTATCCATTCAAACGCATGGATATCTGGATTATTCCCACCGCCTCGCTACGCTGACGGGATGCCGACCCGGTACCGCACCGTGACCGACTTCCTCGACGATCTCACGTCGGATCGGCGCGCGGAAGTCGATAGTCTCCGGGCGCTTGTGCTCGCCTCCCACTCCGGACTGGTCGAGGGCATCAAGTGGAACTCGCCCAACTTCGCCCTGGACGGGGTCGACAGGCTCACCGTCAATGTGCCCCGCTCCGGCTCCGCCCGCCTCATCCTGCACCGGGGCGTCGCCGTCGCCGAGGACGCGACCGCCGCGCCCACCTTCGGCGGCGATCCGACCGGACTGCTGACGTGGCACTCCGACATCCGCGCCAGTCTGCAGGCGCCGGCGTCCGACGACGCGGCCACGCGGGCGCGGCTCCAGTCTGTGGTTCGTGCGTGGCTCGACAGCTGATTCAGACGGCGCGCGGGCTGAGGTCGACGTCGGCGCCGTCCCAGAGATCCGCGCAGTCCACGAGGTCGACGCCGGTGGCCGCCAGATAGCTCTGGGCGCCGGAGTCGCCGTCGAGCGAGCGCGACAGGGGAGCCCAGTGGTCGCGGCCGACCAGCACCGGGTGGCCAGGCCGCCCGTCGTAGGACGCTCGGCGCAGCACGTCGGCGCGGACGTCGTCGCCGATCACCCGGCGCACCGCCTCGGCCGGCAGACCGGGCAGGTCGACGAGGGTCACGAGCACGGCCTCGCGCAGCAGCGACGGATGCGACGCCGCCGCCAGGCCCGCGCGGAGCGATGCGGAGAGCCCGAGCTCCCAGTCCTCGGCGACCACGGCATGGGCGCCCGTGGGGACGAACGCGCGGGCGTCGTCGGCGCGCGCCCCGAGCACGACCACCACGTGGGCGCATCCCGCCTCGCGGAGAGTCAGCACGGCACGCTCCACCCAGGGCTGGCCGTCGGGCGTGGCGAGCAGCGCCTTCGGAGTGCCCATCCGGCGGCCCGCTCCGGCGGCGAGCACGATCCCGGTGGCGTCCGACATGAGTACAGTAAATCTCATGATCGGAGCCTCATGAGCCACGTCACGACCCACGTCCTCGACACGGGCGCCGGCCGTCCCGCGGCGGGTGTCTCGGTGATGCTCCTCGACGCGGGCGGCGTGACGATCGCCCGCGGCGTCACCGACGAGGACGGCCGTGTGACGACCCTCGGTCCCGACAATCTGCCCGTCGACGACTACCGTCTCGTGTTCGACACAGGCGGCTACTTCTCGGCGTCGCGCACTCCCACGTTCTACCCGACCGTGGCGATCGAGTTCACGGTGTCGGATGCCGCGGCGCACTACCACGTGCCCCTGCTGCTGAGTCCCTTCGGCTACTCCACCTACCGCGGAAGCTGATCGGCCGGGTGTCCGGCATGGGAGCCGCCGCCACGGGTGCGGCGGGCGCCGCCGACAGACTGACCGACGCGCTCGGCGCGACGGACGCGTCGGCCCGGCTGCAGGCCGCGCTGGCGGCAGGAACGCGCCCGCGCCCGGAGTACGTCCCGGTGCTCATCGCGCGGTGCGGTGTCGAGGCCGACTTCTCGGTGCGCGAGATGCTCACCTGGGCGCTGGTGCGGCATCCGGCGTCCCTCACCGTGCCGCTGCTCGTGTCCGAGACCGCGGTCGCGGGGGCGCGGGCACGTGCGCAGGCGCTCCACACGCTGTCGAAGATCGCCGACCCCGCAGGCTGGGCGGCGATCACGCCCGAGGTGCTGGGCGACCCCGACGACGAGGTCGCGCGGACGGCCTGGCGGGCTGCGGCGATCCTCGTGCCGGACGGCGGGGCGACGGAGCTCGCCGAGCAGCTGGCGACGCAGCTCGGCCGCGGCCAGCGCGACACCCGCATGAGCCTGACCCGGTCGCTCGCGGTGCTCGGCGAGGCGGCGGGCGCGGCGGTCGCGACGCGGGCGGGCACGGGGATCGAGGCGGGCGTCCGGATGCACGCGATCGCGACCCAGCGCATCCTCGCCGACCCCGACGAGGGCTTCGATGCGGCGATGTTCGAGGCCGAGCGAATCATCGCGTTCGGGTAGCGCCCTAGTAGTCGGTGCGGGTGCTGGTCGCGAGCCAGGCGTCGAAGGGGGCCGCCGCATCCGAGACGCGGTGCTCGTCGATGACGACGTCCCAGGTGGCGCGGTCGCGGGCGAAGAGCTCGTAGAACTCGCGGTCGTCGAAGCCGCCGCGCGCCGCATCGTCGCGGTCGGCCGCGAACACCACGCGCGCCACCCGCGCCCAGAGCGCCGCCGACAGGCAGAGCGGGCAGGGCTCGCATGAGGTGTACAGGGTGGCACCGGCGAGCGAGAAGTCGCCGACCGCCTGGCAGGCGGCTCGGATCGCCATGACCTCGGCGTGCGCCGTCGGGTCGAGGTCGCGGGTGACGCGGTTCTGCCCCTCGGCGACGAGCTCGCCGTCAGCCCCGACGATCAGGGCGCCGAACGGTCCGCCGCCCGCCGCGACGTTCTCGACCGCGAGGGCGACGGCCCGCGTCAGCCAGCGCTCGTCGGCCGGCGCTCGAGGGGTGAGGTCGTCGGTCATGCCCCGATCCTCGCAGACAGCAGCTCGCCGCGACCGGGCGCCGCGCCTGCCAGCCAGGTGCGTCGCACCTCTCCCCGCAGCTCGGACCCGTCGTAGGCCGAGACGGGGTTCTTGTGCAGCAGCTCGGAGGCGTCGATGAGGCGCCGCGCTTCGGGAGCGAAGACCGCGAGGTCGGCCCGGCGTCCGACCTCGATGGCCCCGCGGTCGGCGAGGCCGGCGAACGCGGCCGTCGCCGTCGACATCCACGACACGACGCGCTCGAGCGGCACCCCGCGCTCGGATGCGGCGGTCCACACCGCGGAGAGACCGAGCTGCAGACCCGCGATCCCGCCCCACGCGCGTCCGAAGTCGCCGTCGCCCGCGAACTTCAGCTCGGACGTCGAGGGGGAGTGGTCGGTGACGATGAGGTCGATGTCGCCGTCGAGCTGCGCCTGCCAGAGGGCGTCGCGGTTGGCATCGTCGCGGATCGGAGGCGCGCACTTGTACTGCGTGGCGCCGTCGGGCACCCGCTCCTGCGCGAGCGACAGGTAGTGCGGGCAGGTCTCGACCGTGATCGGCAGGCCCTCGGCGCGCGCGGCGCGCAGCTCGGGGAGGGCGGCCGCCGACGACAGGTGCAGGATGTGCGCGCGGGCGCCGGTGCGGCGCACCCCCGCGATGACGTGCTCGATCGCGGCGACCTCGGCCTCCGGCGGCCGCGAGGCGACGTAGTCGTCGTACGACGGCCCGCCGCCGTTCTCGTGGGCGTGCAGCACGCCCGGATCCTCGGCGTGCACGATCAGCAGGCCGTCGAAGGACGCGATCTCGGCGAGCGCCGCGTCGAGCTGGGCGCGGTCGAGGTGCTCGAACTCGTCGACGCCCGACGGCGCCAGGAAGCACTTGAACCCGAAGACCCCGGCCTCGTGCAGCTCGCGCAGCCGGCCCAGGTTCTGCGGCACCGCTCCGCCCCAGAAGCCCACGTCGACGGCGACCGCCCCCTGCGCCGCGGCCTGCTTCACGACGAGGTTGGCGGGTGTGGTCGTCGGCGGGATGCTGTTGAGCGGCATGTCGAGCAGCGTCGTCACCCCGCCCGCGGCCGCGGCGGCCGTCGCGGAGGCGAAGCCCTCCCACTCGGTGCGGCCCGGCTCGTTGATGTGCACGTGCGTGTCCACGAGGCCGGGAAGCAGCACCTCGTCGTCGGCGAGGGTGACGATCTCGGTTCCGACGAGGCCGGATCCCGCGGGCGCGATCTGCGCGATCCGCCCGTCCGCGACGGAGACCTCGACCTCCGCGAAGACGCCGTCGACCAGCGCTCGTCCGCGCACCACCAGGTCGCTCATGCGACGCTCCCGTAGCTCAGGTGCGGTGCCAGCTCGTCGCCGATCGTGCCGAGGGCCTCCGCGAACGCAGCCTCGCCGCCGACAGCCGTTCCCCCCGAGAGGTTGACTCCGACGACACCGTCGATCGCCAGGAGCTCCCGGCCGAGTGCCACGGCCGCGCGGATCCCGGCCTCGTATGGGTCCCGCGCGGCGAGGATGGCCTCGAGGTACCCCGGCGGCAGCACGAGGGTCGTGAAGGTGCGCAGCAGCTCGGCGGACTCGCGCGACACCACGACGGGGATGCACGGGATGAATCCGAGCCGCGACCCGAGCGCGCGGGCCTCGGCGACGAACACGGCCACCGGCTCGGCCCCGCCCGCGTGGTTGACGAAGCAGAGCTCGGCCCCGGCGCGCTCCTTCTGGACCAGCCGCGCGGCGCGGCGCCCGACCGGTGGCGTGGCGGGTGCCTCGGCGACCGAGACCAGGTGCCCGGATGCGCGGGCCAGCGCCGCCAGCTGCGTGCTGTCGAGGTCGAAGACGGGCTCCGCATCCGGCCGGTCGCCCGTCGCGGTGTGATCGCCGGTGACGCAGTGAACCCCGGCGACGCCGACGTCGCGGAGGGCGGCGAGCTCGCCCTCGAGCGCGACGCGATTGCGGTCCCGGCAGTTGAGGCCGGTCCACACGGCGACCCCGGCCCCCTGGATGAGCGACGCGCGGTAGGCGGGCGGGAACTGCACGCGCGCTGAGCCCGCGTCGCCCGCGAGCACGACGTCCACCCGGCCGCGCAGGGCGTCCGCGCACTCCGTGATCGATCGGGCGCTCAGGGCGCGTGCCGGGAGGTCGGCGACGACGATCGGACGGGTCGCCAGGAGGGTGCGCATGGCGGCGGCTCCCGTCGAGGGCAGCTCGTCCGTGACCGTCGCCGAGCCGTGCCAGCGCACCGTGGGGGTCTCCAGGAAGACGCACGCGTGATCCGCCACCTCGCAGGTGCCGTCGAACTCGACGCCGCCGCAGGGCCCGTACTCCATCGCCTTCGGGCAGGCCGGCGCGGTCAGCACGGCGGATGCCGGCTCAACCGGCAAGGAGCGTCACCGTCCAGGGCGCGTCGGCCCCCGCGCCCGACCCGCGCCCCGCTGCGCGGGTGTACTCGATGCGCCGCGACGCCGTGTGCGGGCTGCCCACCCAGAACGTCAAGCGCGTGGGGCGCACGAGATACCCCGTCCAGGTCGGCGGCTGGCCGAATCCGTCGTCGTGATCGCGGAGGAAGTCGCGCCACGACGACATCCGGTCGGCCAGCGGAAGCCCCGCGAACTCGACGGTGTTCTGCCAGGCCAGCTGCTGCAGGTAGGGCGAGCGCGCGCGGAACGCGGCGCGCAGCTCGTCGTCGGGGGCGGGCTCGGCGACCCCCTGCACGGTCAGCTGGTGCAGGTGGGCCGGCAGGTGCAGCATGAGGGCGACATGCGGATCGGCGGCCAGCTGCGCCACCTTCCGCGAGCGCGAGTCGGTGTGGAAGTAGAACCCGTCGGCGTCGTACTCGCTGAGCAGCAGCGTGCGGGCGTCGGGCAGCCCCTCGGGGGTGACGGTGGCGAGCGTCATGACGGGGCGCGCCGGGTCGTCGTTGCCGGGCAGCCAGGCGCCGAGCAGCTCCCAGGGGTCGACGGGCAGCACGTCGGCCGAGGTCGGGGTTGCCCGCCGCAGATCGGATGCGCCGCGCGGCCTCATGCGGACGACCCCGGTGGTGCGTGATGGAAGCGCGCGATCTCGGCCAGCGCCGCGACGCCGTCCGCGACGAGGCCCTCGGCGAGCACCGCCCCCCACTCGGCGGTCGCCTCGGTCGGATCCCCGACGACGCCGCCCGTTCCGAAGTCGTCGCTCGTCCAGCCGAACTGCACGGGCGCCCCGCCGAATCCGATGAGCTCGAAGTCGGCCAGGTGGTCGGGCACCGCGCGGGTCGCGACGCTCAGGTCGACCAGCTCGGGGCGCAGGTGCATCGCGAGCGAGGTCTCGCCGTGCCCGCCGTGGATGCCGAAGCCCTTCTCGTCGGGGCCGCTGCCCGGTCGGGTCTCGCCGTCGCCGGACGGGATGGACACGTTGACGAGGAAGGTGCGCAGCCCGAACTTCGTGCGCAGCTCGCGCAGTGCGACCTGCAGGAGCGCGAGGTTGCCGCCGTGGCCGTTGTAGAACACGAGGGTGCGCGCGCGCGTCGTCGTGATCGCGCGGCCGAGGTCGGTCAGAGTCGCCAGCAGGGTGGTGGCGCTGATCCAGAGCGTTCCGGGTGCCCAGGCGTGCTCGTCGGACTTCGCGTAGGCGATCGGCGGCAGAAGCCAGGCATCGAGGCCCGACTCGACGGCGGCGTCGACAACCCGGTGGCCGAGCAGTTGCGCCATGAGGAGGTCGGTGCTCAGGGGCAGGTGGGGGCCGTGGTGCTCGACCGCGCCGATCGGCAGCACCAGGATCGAGTCCTCGGTGAGCGCCTCGGCCAGGGCCGGGCCTGAGAGCTCTCCCCACGATCGCGACGCGGTCACAGCTGGCTGCCCGTCGCGATCGGGGCGGTCGCCTGCAGCTTGCCGGGGTTGAGCAGTCCCCGCGGATCGGTGGTCGCGGCGAGGGCGGCCGTGCGCTCCGGCTCGAAGTCGACGAACCACTGGTGCGGATTGTGGTAGCCGACGCCGAGCGCCTCGAGCTTCGCGAATCCGGCGTAGACGTCCTCGGCCGACGTGTACTCGCCCGCGAGCATGCCGATCGGGCGACCCCGCTGCGCCTCGATGTGCAGCATGCCGCCGGGGTAGACCGCGTGGACGGCGTCGATGTCGTCGACCAGGGCGTCGCCCGAGACCTCGACGTGGAAGTAGCGATCGGGATGCGCCTTCTGCAGGTACTCGATCGGGTGGTTGTAGCTCATCATGCTGAGCTTCATCGTCGCCTGGGCGCCCTCGCGGACGTCCTCGACGGTGCCGCCGACCGACTCGACGAGAGCACGGGCCTCGTCGATCGTGGCGACGTCGAGGATCGCACGGAGGCTCGAGCGTCCGGCCGGGATCGCAGGGTCGTCGGGCAGCGCGGCGGCGAGGGTCGGCAGGTCGGCAGACACCAGGCGCGGGGTGGGCTCGATCGCGGCGAAGGGCCGGATCAGGGCGAGCGCCTGCTCGAAGTCGGGGAAGCTGGCGAAGAACGCGCGCCAGTCCTGCATCGGCTCGAGCGCGATGGTGAGGCGGGCGATGATGCCGGCGGTGCCGTAGTTGTGCACGTACGGGTCGGCGTCGGCGCCCTCGACGTGCACGAGCCGTGCGTCCGGCACGGCGTGCACGACGTCGAGCGCGGTCACGAAGCCGGTGTGCAGCATGCCGTTCTTGATCGACCCGGTGCCGCCCGATCCGCCCGACACGAATCCGCCGAGCGACGAGTTCGACGTCGACGGGTACATCAGCAGCTGCTGCCCGGCGTCGTTGGCGGCGCGCTCGAGCTGCACGAGGGTGGCGCCGGCCTCGGCGGTCAGGAACCCGTCGCCGACCTCGACGATCGCCTTCGCCTTCGAGGTGTCGAGCACCAGGCCCCCCGCCATCGGGATCGTCTGACCGTAGTTGGCGGTGCCCTTGCCGCGGGGCGTGATCGGCACCCCGTGGCGCACGGCCGCACCCACGACCACCGCGATCTGCTCGGCGTCGGCGGGGTAGGCCACCAGCTGCGCTCGCCCGAGGGGCAGCTGCTCGCTGATGATCGGCGACAGGTACGAGCCGTCGCGCGTCGCGCGGTCGAGGGCCTGGTCGGTGTCGCCCACCGCGGCGGGGCCGAGGAGGTCGCGCAGCTCGGCGGCGAGAGCGGCGATGGTCGAGTCGGGGGTGGAGCTCACGGAACGTCCAATCGGTGATCGAGCTTGTCGAGATTCAGTGCATGACCATCCCACCGGTGACGTTGATCGCCTGGCCGGTGAGATAGTCGGCGTCCGAGGACGCGAGGAACAGGGCGACTCCGGCGACATCGGATGCCTCGCCGAGCCGTCCGAGAGGAGAGTACGTCGACCAGGTGGCGATGTCCTCCGCGGTGCGGCTGCCCGCACCCATCTCGGTCATGATGTAGCCCGGACACAGGGCGTTGGCGGTGATGCCGTGGCATCCCCACTCGAGCGCCGCCGCGCGGGTCAGAGCGACGACGGCCGCCTTGGAGGCCGCGTAGTGAGCCTCCATCGCGCCGCCCTTCTTGGCGGCCATCGAGGCGAGGTTGATGATCTTGCCGCCGTGTCCTGCGGCGAGCATCGAGCGCACCGACACCTGCATCGTGGTCAGCATGGCGCGGGCGTTGACCGAGAACATCAGATTCCAGTCGGCGACCGTGATGTCGAGCAGCGGCACGAGCTTGAAGATCCCGGCGCTGTTGACGAGCACGTCGATACCGCCCAGCCGCTCGATCGCGGCGACGGCGGTCGACTCGGCCGACACCGGATCCGCGAGATCGACCTCGAGGAACGTAGCGCCGATCGCGGCGGCGTGCGCCTCGCCCTCGGCGACCAGGCGGTCGAGGATGACGACGCGCGCTCCCTCGGAGGCGAAGCGCGCCGCGATCTCGCCGCCGATGCCGCGAGCCCCGCCGGTGACGACGACGCGGGTGCCGGGAAGGCGTCCGGTCGTCGTCGCCGACGGGGTCTCGGTCATGGTGCTGTGATCCGTGTGATTCTCGGTGGACTACTCGAGGCCGATGGACGCGTCCACGAACTCGTTCGTGTACAGGTCCTCCGGCGTGAGTCCGTCGGCGATCACGGTGCCGTTGGCCGCGTAGATCGGCTCGACGATGTCGAACAGCGACGCGACGCGGTCGGCGTCGAAGTTGCCGAGAGTGTCATCGGGTCCGTTCGCGACGATGCCGTCCTCGAGCTGGGTCTCGAACGAGTAGTCGGCGACGCCCTGGCTGTAGACCCATCCGGTGTCGTACTCCTCGACGAGCTCGAGGATCAGGCTGTTGACCGAGTCCTTGAGGGTGCCGTCGTAGTAGTCGACCTCGGCCTGCTGCATGACGGGCACGAGCGCCGCCAGGCAGTCTGCGTAGCCGGTGACGTCATCGGGACGCACCGACACCATGGCCGCGTACTTGGGGTAGCCCGCGTCGTTGATCAGCTGGTAGGCGACCGGCTTGCCCCACTCGGAGACCTCGTTCTCGTAGATGTACGGCTCGGCAGAGGCGAAGCCCTGCTGCGCGATCTTGCCGCCCTCCGACACGAACACCGCGGGGGTGCCGTCGTAGGTGGAGTCGATCTGGTCGGCCGAGAGGACGCCCGTTCCGACGAAGTAGTCGATGTAGACGCCGCCGGGGAAGACCCGGATGGTGGTGTCCGCCTCGCCGAGGCCCGCGATGTCATCGACGTCGGGGTAGGTCTCCGGGTCCCACATGATCATCTGCGGGTCCTTCTCGAGCGGCTGGAAGACGCCGACCGTGGGCAGCTCGACCGACTGCGCGATCGCCTCGTCGGTGCCGACGTAGGCCATGAAGATCGAGTCGTCGGTGTACATCTGGGTGTTCGGCTGGCTGAAGCCCGTCGCCGGGCCGCCCGACAGGATGGTGACGTCGACGCCGGTGTACTCGCCGGACGCCATGAGCGGACCGGTGACCGAGGCGGTGTCGGCGTCGATCGTGTAGTCGTCGCCCAGCAGCGCGTAGAGGTGGCCGTGCTCGGCCTCCGGGTTCCAGTCGGTCTGGATCTTGATGTCGGTCGGGCAGTCGGCGGCAGCCAGGTCGATGGCGCCGATGTCGCCGGGGCCGGAGCTGGCGTCGTCGTCGGCGGCCGGAGTGCCGGAACAGGCGGTGAGCGCGAGCGAGCCGGCGACGAGGCCGGCCACGACGAGCCCACGGGTGCGTGTGATGCGCAAGGGATCTCCTTCAGGACTGTGGTGCGGGATAGGGCAGGGGAGGGTGCGGAACGGGTGCTGCGTGAAGCCGTGCGGTGATGCTGCGGGGTGGAACGGTCTCGATGACGGCTCAGCCGACGTCGTACCACTTGCCGACGGCGCGTCGTCGCAGCCATCCGAATACCTGGAAGATCACGACGCCGAAGAGCGCCGCGAAGATGATCGACGCGAACAGCGCCTCGGAGTCGAGACGCGACTGGTACTTGGCGATGAGGCCGCCGATGCCCAGGGTGCCGCGCTGGAAGAAGAAGTCGCCCACGATGGCACCGACGACGCTGAGGCCGGCCGAGGTGCGGATGCCGGTGAAGATCGCGGGCAGGGCGGCCGGCATCTCGAGGCGCGTCAGGATGGTCCAGCGCGAGGCGCCCTGCAGCTGGAACAGCTCGCGATGTCCGCGGTCGACCGACTCGAGGCCGAACTGCGTGTTGCTGACCATCGGGAACAGCGCGATGAGCACGCACACGATCACGCGGGCCGAGAAGTCGAAGCCGAACCAGAATCCGATGAGCGGCACGACCGCGAGGATCGGGATCGACTGCAGGATGACCGCGTAGGGGAACAGGGTGCGCTCGACCCACTTGGCCTGGTTCATGCCGATCGCCCAGAGCACGCCGATGGCGATCGCGATCGCCAGACCGGCGAGCGCCACGACGATCGAGTTGCCGAGGGCCTCCGCGATGTCGGCGCCGACCTTGCTGATGAACGGGAACCAGCGGTCCTGGTCGTAGTCGTAGAACGCGATCGGCTGGTCGGGGTCGAACAGGATGCCGAACACGTCCCACGGGCGCGGCAGGAGGAAGCCGCGCTGGCCGAGCAGGTCGTGGGCGATGGTCGTGCCCGTCAGGATGATGAGGAGCAGGCCGATCGGCGGACCCCACCGCAGGATGCGGAACGGGCCGTCGGCTCCGCGTCGGCGCTTGGGCCGGCTGAGCGGCGCCTCCGGAGGCGCGACGGTCTCGGCCTCGCTGTTCAGCAGATCGGTCACGAGTGTCCCTCCCGCAGTGCATGCGACACCTGGCCGACGAGCTCGGCGAACTTGGCCGTGAAGCGGATGTCGGGGTCGCGCGGCATCGCGAACGGCACCTCGAACTCGTCCACGATCCGACCCGGCCGGCCCGACATCACGATGACGCGGGTCGACAGGTAGACGGCCTCCGAGACGGAGTGCGTGATGAACAGGCCCGCGAACTGCTTCTCGGCGAACAGCCGAAGCAGCTCGTCGTTCAGGCGCTCGCGGGTGATCTCGTCGAGGGCGCCGAACGGCTCGTCGAAGAGGAAGATCTCGGGCTCGAGAGTGAGCGAGCGGGCCAGCGACGTGCGCATCCGCATGCCGCCCGAGAGGGCGCGCGGCAGGAACTTCTCGAACCCGTCGAGGCCGACCAGGTCGATCGCCTCCTGCGCCTTCGCGGCACGCTCGGCCTTCGGCATGCCGTGCAGCTCGGCGAGCAGCTCGACGTTCCGCTGCACGCTGCGCCACGGCAGCAGCGTCGCGTCCTGGAAGACGTAGCCGATCCGGTCGGTGCTCAGCCGCGCGGTGCCGTCGCTCGCCGTCTCGAGGCCCGACGCGATGCGCAGCAGGGTGCTCTTGCCGCATCCGGACGGACCGACGACGGTCACGAACTCGCCGCGGTCGACGGTGAGGTCGACGCCGCGGAGCGCGACGGTGCCGTCGGGGAAGGTCATCTCGACGTTGCGGAAGTCGAGCAGGGTCGGTGCCGCGCCGGACGGGGTCGCGGGGGCGGTGGGGGCTGCGGTGTTCGTCATACCAGGACCTCGATCGGTGCGAGCTCGACGGAGAGGGTGCTGCGGGCGACCAGGCGTCCCGCGTGGATGACCAGGCGCTCGGCCGGGCCGTTCGCCACCGCATCCGCGAGTGACGATCCTCGCACGGCGAGGAGCTCGGCTCGCGCCCCGGCGACCGGGCCGGCCTCGGGAAGACGCAGCACGTCGCGGGCACCCGTGCTCACT
>CAXTSE010000002.1:197537-241666 GCA_964246985.1 uncultured Microbacteriaceae bacterium | reverse complement strand
CCGATCCTCACCCTCGTGGACGTGCCCGGCTACCTGCCCGGCACCGACCAGGAGTGGACGGGTGTGATCCGCCGCGGAGCGAAGCTGCTCTACGCCTACGCCGAGGCGACCGTGCCGCTCGTCACGGTCATCACGCGGAAGGCCTACGGCGGCGCGTACATCGTCATGGGCTCGAAGCAGCTGGGCGCCGACATCAACTTCGCCTGGCCCACCGCCGAGATCGCGGTGATGGGAGGCCAGGGTGCCGTCAACATCCTGTACCGCGGCGAGATCAAGCGGGCGGAGGAGGCAGGCGAGGATGTCGCGGCCGTGCGCCTGCGCCTCGCCAACGAGTACACGTACAACGTCGCGTCGCCGTTCCTCGCGGCCGAGCGCGGCGAGCTCGACGGCGTCATCGAGCCGGCGGCCACCCGGATCGCGGTCATCAAGGCGCTGCGGGCCCTCCGCACGAAGCGCGCCGAGCTGCCGCCCAAGAAGCACGGGAACATCCCGCTGTGATCGCGGGAGCCTGAGATGACGGAGTCCTCCGAGCAGCTCCCGCCCGTCGACATCCGCATCGTGCGCGGCAACCCGACGGCCGAGGAGCTGGCCGCGCTCAGCGCCGTCGTCACCGGCGCCCTCGACGAGATCGCGGGCGAGCAGCGGCGCCGGGTTCCGCGGGTCCGGAGCGCCTGGGAGAAGAGCCAGCGCGCCATCCGCACCCCGGTCACCCGCGGCGCCTGGAGCACGTCCGAGCGCTGATCGGGGTCGGAATCTCCCCGTTCTCGCGGGGACGGCACTGTCGGGGTACACCCCCTGTACCCCTGCGGGCACGACGGAATCAGCACGATTCGTCTACCCCCGCATCCGGATCGGGCCGCAGCCGCGCCTGATTGCAGGGGTTCCGGCCAGTCCAACGGCCCTGCGGGGCATCCGGGCCTCCATGCGTCCCCTCCGCTGTCCCCCGAAATGACGACTATTGGGATGTGGTCGGCCCAGGCATTGTTGTATCCACAGGTGCTCCTCATCGAGGGGCACCGCCATTCATCGGCCGACTAGGGTAAGCGGGCCGATGATGTGGGGGCGAGTCAGGGCGATATTCGGGTTGTCGCCCTGACTCGGATTTTGACGAAGGGCCGGTGCTGAGCGCCGGCCCTTCGGTCATTCCGGAGCCGACGTCGCGCGCGGAATCTCCAGCCACAGCGCAACCTCGTCGTCCTCTAGCGAATCGTCGCCGAGGAGGCTCGCCTCACCGTCTCCGGAGACGTGCAGCCCGACCACGGTGACCGCCACGTCCGAGCCCTCGGGCACGGTGCGCGCGATGACCTTGTCGGCGGCGGTGCTGCGCAGCGCCTCGGCGAGCTTGCCCAGCACCCGATCGAGGTCGTGGTCCTCCAGGTCGTCGATGCCGCCCTCGTCGAGGAGGGTGACGGTCGTGCCGCGTCTCCGCGCGAGCATCACCTGCTCGCGCACGGCGTCGTTCAGCAGCTTTCGTCCGCGGATCTCGTCGCGGATGGCCCCCTCCAGGTGGAGACACTCGGCGCGCTGCGCATCCGAGAGGTCGCCGCCCGTCTGCTGGATCGTGCGCAGCATCGGCAGGGCCATGACGCTCGTCTGCCCGAGCCGGAACTGCCGCTCGTTCAGATGCGCCTCCTGCGCCGCCTGCCAGTCGGCTGCCCCGCGCTCGGCGAGGGTGAAGCTCTGCGAGTCGCGGACGGCCTTCGACAGGGCGTTCGTGATGATCTGGGCGACTCCGACCCACGCCACGCTGCCGATGACGCCGATGCCGAGCAGAGGCGCCGAGCCGCCCCACACCACGGTCTGAGCGACCAGGAAGACGACACCCGCCCAGGCGAAGCCCGAGCGCCCGCGGGTGCAGACGATCGTCAGGAGGGTGCCGATGGCCGCGACGTACCAGGTGGCGTAGCTGTTGCCGCCCTCCCGCTCGGGATCGAGCTGAGTGGTCACCAGCAGCGGCAACGCGATGACGACGGCGAACGCGAACGCGGCGACCCAGATGGGCATGCGCCGACGACCCACCGCCAGCGCGGCGATCGTGGCGACGGCGTAGAGCGCCATCGCGCCGTAGACCGGCGTTACGTCGACGTAGTACCCGAGGGGCAGCGAGTAGAAGGCGAGCACGAGGTGGTAGCTGGAGAAGAGGAGGGCGAGGCTGACGAGGAGGAAGCGCGGGGCGCCGATCGTGATCACGGCGCCTCGCTCTCCACCGCATCCGCGGCGATCGCCTCGTAGTCGGGCGCCGACGTCGAGCGCGGGTCCGGCCAGCGCAGGGTGATGACCGTGCCCTCGCCGACCGCCGTCGCGATCTCCGCGTGACCGCCGACGCTCGAGAGCCGCTCGAGGATCGACACCCGCACGCCGAGGCGCTCGGTGGGCACGCGACTCGGGTCGAATCCCTGCCCGGCGTCGCCGATCTCGACCTCGATGCCGTCGCCCAGCGCGCGGACGTCCGCCCAGCGGGCGACGCCCGGCCCGGCGTGCTGAGCGCTGTTGACCATGGCCTGCACCGCGGCCGAGTAGAGGGCCTCGGCCACCGGCAGGGGCACCGAGGGCAGCAGGGTGCCGGCCGAGGCCACCCGGAAGGGCTGCGACATGGTCGGGGCCGCGTCGGCGATCCGGGTGGCCACCACGGCGCCCGGAACCGCGGCGTCGACGTCGGGCGCAACCGCCACCGCGTCACGCAGGTAGCCGATGGCGTTGCCCGCCATGGTCGCGGCCAGCGCCATGGCCTCCGTCGTGTAGGCACGCGCCGCCGACAGCAGCGTCGTGAGCACGCTGTCGTGCACGATGGCGTCGACCTGCACGCGCTCGGCCTCCGTGGCGTGCTGGCGCACGGCGTGCGAGTAGCGATCGAGCGCCATCTGCTGGGCGCGGTCGACGTCGGCCGCCGCCGCCCGCAGCATCGTGAAGATGATCGTGATGACCCCGCCGAGGATCAGGGCGTACACCGAGTCGAGCACCGCGCGCTCGGGACCGACGTCTCCGCCCGCCGGGGTCAGGCGGATCACGGCATAGACCGCGGGCACGAGCACCAGGTAGGCGGCGGCCAGCCGCACCTCGAACCCGATCGCGGCCATCGCCGTCGCGATGGTCATCATGTAGTACAGCCACGAGCTCTCGGTCGTGACCGCCGACATGTCGAGCACGGCGAAGGGCCAGCTCACCATCGCGACCAGATAGACGACCGCGAACGCGGAGTTGACGACACGCACGTACCGCCGCACGACCGAGGCCACGCAGGCGGCGAGCAGGGTGAGCAGCAGCGCGCCGACGAGCGAGACGGTCCAGACCGGGTGCATGTTGGGCAGCTGGGAGATCATCGGCGGCAGCGATTGGAACAGGAACGCCAGTCCGAACCCCGCGGCGGACCGCGCGACCGCGGAGTCCACCCGCACCCGGCTGAGCGGGTTGCGTACCTGCCGGCCCGGAGGCAGCGGCGGACGCGATCGCACCCGCCGCTGGTCCGCCGTGGTCACTGCCGTCCGCCGTCTGCTGTCTGAGCCGTGGTCAGCCGAAGCCGTCAGTGGCTGTCGGCGTCGGGGTCGATGCCGGGCAGGATCCCGTCCTCCACCGCGCGGCGCAGCAGGTCGACCTTCGTCGGCGCGGGGCGCCCGACCTCGACGTACTTGACCCGGATGCGGTCGAGGTACTCGCGCGCCGTCGAGTAGCCGATGCCCAGCTGCTCGGCCGCGAGCTTGAGCGGGAGCCCCGAGGCGTAGAGGTGCAGGATCTCGCGCTCGCGTCGCCCGAGCTGCGCCTTCGCGAAGTCGCGGTCGGCGTCGATGGCGGTGGCCCATTCGAGGTTGTTCAGCACATCGCCGCGGGCGACGGTGGCCGCCGCCGCGATGACGGTCTTGGTGGCGGACGACTTGGGGATGACCCCGGCGGCTCCGGCGGCGAGCGCCTCGCGCACCAGCGCCACGCGGTCGGCGATGCTGTGCACCAGCACGGCCGAGCCCGCCGCCTGGACGCGCTTGACATTGTCGGTCACGCTCGAGCCGTCACCCAGCGACAGGTCGAGCACGGTGACGTCGACCTCGCGGCCCGAGAGGCCGACGATCAGCTCCTCGACGTTGGACGCGACGAAGACCACGTCGTACCCGTCGTCGGCGAACGCCGCCTTCAAACCGAGGCGCACGGATTCGTGGTCGTCGACCACCGCGACCTTCACTGATGCCGTATCGGTGGCGCCTGTCGGCGGCACCTCGATCGTCTGTGCCACTGTGATCCCCACTGTCGTCCTGGGGTCATTCTACGCGCGCGCTCAGGAGCGGACGAGAAGGCCCACCGCTTCGACGTGATGCGTGTGCGGGAACAGGTCGAACGCGCGCAGGCTCTCGAGCCGGTACCCGAGCTCGGCCAGGATGCCCGCGTCGCGGGCGAAGGCGACCGGATCGCAGGCCACGTACACGAGCTGGGCCGGCGACACAGCGGCCAGGGCCTCGAGCACGGCGCGCCCCGCGCCCGCGCGCGGGGGGTCGAGCACCACGGTTCCGGCGGCGAGCCGAGCGCGCTCGCCCGCCGTGGTGTCGGCCAGCGACCGCACCCAGTGCTCGACGCGGGCTGTCACGACGGCGGCGCCCAGCCAGTCGGCGAGGTTCTCGGCCGCGTGCTCGGTGGCGCGCGCATCCGACTCCACGCTCGTGACGCGCATCCCCGCGCCGAACCTGTCGCCGATCGCCGCCGCCAGCAGGCCGACCCCGCCGTACAGGTCGAGATTGGCCGCCTTCGGGTCGAACAGCTGCGCGTCGACCGCCCCGCTCACCGCAGCGCTCAGCGTCTCGGCTGCGGCGGCGTGCACCTGCCAGAACCCGGTGTCGTCGACCAGGAACTCGCGCTCCCCCACCCGCTCGCGGATGACGCTGGGACTCTGCTCGCCGATAATCAGGCGCCCGCTGCCGACACTCGGCGCGAGCACGTCGATGGTCGCGGCCGTGGGCCCGTCGTAGCGCTCGCGGATCGGCGCCAGCTCGCGGATCGCGTCGGCGGCCAGAGGCAGATCGTCGACGGCGACCACATGGTGCGACCTCGCCGCGTAGGGGCCGACCGTGCCGTCGTCGGCGACGTGCAGGCGCACGCGGGTGCGCCATCCGGTTCCGTCATCGGCACCCGGCAGACCCTCGACGGGCGTGTCGCGCTCGAGCCCGGCGAAGCGCTGCAGCGCCTCGCGCAGCACCTGCTGCTTGAGCGTGCGCTGGTGCGCGAGGTCGATGTGCCCGAACTCGGCGCCGCCCGCGCGCTCGGCGGGGTCGCGATCGACCGACGCCTCGGGCCAGACGTGCGGGATGCGATGCGGGCTGGGCTCGAGCACCGCGACGGTCTCGGCGCGCCAGAAGCTCTTCTTCGAGTCCTCGGTGATGCGGGCGCGCACCGTCTCGCCGGGGATCGCGTCCGAGACGAACACGACGCGGCCGTCGAGGCGGGCCACCGCGATGCCGCCGTGGGCGATGTTGGTAGCCTCGAGGTCGACCTCACGGCCCTGCATATCTCCCATACCCCCGAGCTTAGGAGGCCCCGTGACCGCCGACAGCCCGGTGCGGCTCTACCTCGCGTCGACGTCGCCCGCCCGACTGGCCACGCTGCGCGCCGTCGGCATCGAGCCGATCCCGCTACCGTCGCACGTCGACGAGGAGGCCGCCGTCGTCGGCGCCGGCCCGCAGACGCCGGATGCGACGGTGCTGATGCTCGCTCGCCTGAAGGCCGAGGCCGTCGCGACGGCCGGACTCGACGGACCCGACCGCCTCGACGGACTCGTGCTCGGCGGCGACTCGCTGTTCGAGATCGACGGTCTGGTGCACGGCAAGCCGCACCTGCCCGAGACCGCCCGCGAGCGCTGGCACGCCCAACGCGGACGCGAGGGCCGCCTGCACTCCGGCCACTGGCTGATCGACGTGCGCGGCGGCATCGCCGGACGTGCGGTGGGTGCGGCGGCCGTCGCCACGGTCCGGTTCGCCGACGACATCACCGACGCCGAGATCGACGCCTACGTCGCCACCGGCGAGCCGCTCGAGGTCGCCGGCGCGTTCACGATCGACAGCAAGGGGGCGGGGTTCATCCGCGAGATCGAGGGCGACCCGCACGCCGTCGTCGGGCTGAGCGTGCCGCTCGTGCGCACCCTCGTGCGATCGCTCGGGATCGAGTGGACCGACCTCTGGAACCGGTAGCGCCCACCTACAGCGCTCCGCACCCACTTCTGTAGAGGGTCGACAATCGGCGACCCTCACGCACGCCCTAGGCTGAGTCACTATGGCCAGCATCACGAAAGTCCTGATCGCCAATCGGGGGGAGATCGCGGTGCGTGTCATCCGCGCCGCCCGCGACGCAGGGCTCGGCTCCGTCGCCGTCTACGCCGACCAGGACCGCGACGCTCGGCACGTCAAGCTGGCCGACGAGGCGTACGCCCTCGACGGCACGACCAGCGCAGACACCTACCTCGTCATCGAGAAGCTACTGTCGGTCGCCCGCCGGTCGGGCGCCGATGCCGTGCACCCCGGCTACGGGTTCCTGGCCGAGAACGCCGACTTCGCGCGCGCCGTGCAGGCCGCCGGGATGATCTGGATCGGCCCGTCACCCGACGCGATCGAGCGCCTCGGCGACAAGGTCTCGGCACGCCACGTGGCCGAGAAGGTCGGCGCTCCGCTCGCCCCCGGCACGCTCAACCCCGTCGCGGACGCCGACGAGGTGCTCGCCTTCGTCGACGAGGTCGGGCTTCCGGTCGCGATCAAGGCGGCCTTCGGCGGCGGCGGACGCGGCCTCAAGGTCGCGCGCACCCGCGAGGAGGTGCCCGAGATGTTCGAGTCGGCGGTGCGCGAGGCCGTCGCCGCCTTCGGACGTGGCGAGTGCTTCGTCGAGAAGTACCTCGACGAGCCGCGCCACGTCGAGACCCAGTGCCTCGCCGATGCCGCCGGCAACGTCGTCGTCGTCTCGACGCGCGACTGCTCGCTGCAGCGCCGGCACCAGAAGCTCGTCGAGGAGGCGCCCGCCCCGTTCCTCACGCCCGAGCAGACCGAGCTGCTGTACACGTCGTCGAAGGCGATCCTCAAGGAGGTCGGCTACCTCGGCGCCGGCACCTGCGAGTTCCTGATCGGCAAGGACGGCACCGTCTCGTTCCTCGAGGTGAACACCCGGCTCCAGGTCGAGCACCCGGTCTCCGAGGAGGTCACCGGCATCGACCTGGTGCGCGAGCAGTTCCGCCTCGCCGAGGGCGGCCTGCTCGACTACGACGACCCGGTGGCGCACGGCCACTCGATCGAGTTCCGCATCAACGGCGAGGATCCGGGCCGCAACTTCCTGCCGATGCCCGGCCCCGTGCAGGTGCTGCGCTTCCCCGGCGGCCCCGGAGTGCGGGTCGACTCGGGCGTCACCACCGGCGACGTGATCTCCGGCGCGTTCGACTCGCTGCTGGCCAAGCTGATCGTCACCGGATCCGACCGCACGGATGCGCTGGAACGGGCCCGGCGCGCCCTCGACGAGTTCGAGGTGGCCGGCCTGCCCACCGTGCTCCCGTTCCACCGGAAGATCGTGCGCGACCCGGCATTCCTCGCCGAGGACGGGCACTTCGGCGTCTACACCCGGTGGATCGAGACGGAGTTCGACAACGACCTCGAGCCGTGGGGTGGGATGCTGCCGGAGTCCGGCGCTCCCGAGAAGCGGCACAGCGTCGTCGTCGAGGTCGAGGGCAAGCGCATCTCGGTCTCGCTGCCCACGAAGCTGCTGCCCGGATCCGGCTCGGTCACCAACGCCCCGGCCCCGCGCCGCCGCAGCGGAGGGGTCGGCACGATCACCGCGACCGGCAACGCGCTGAAGGCGCCGATGCAGGCCACGATCGTGAAGCTCGCGGTCGCCGAGGGTCAGAAGGTGGTCAAGGGCGACCTGGTGGTCGTGCTCGAGGCCATGAAGATGGAGCAGCCCCTCACCGCGCACCGCGACGGGACGATCCGCGGCATCGACGCGACGGTCGGCACGACGGTCTCGGCCGGGCACCAGCTCCTCGCGATCGAGGACTGACCGCCCGCTCCGCGCGCGGCGCGGCCCCGTTCGCAGGCACGTGCTGGTCTGAGCCGCCATCGCGGCGGCGGTTCTGCAGGAGATCCTGCGTCTGCAGGACGACTCTGCCCGTGCTGGTGCGACTCCGGACCGGATCTCCTGCAGAACGCCGCCGCGGCGCGCGTCAGCCGACGATGTGCATCGCGCGCGCGGCGTCGGTGATCGACCCCGAGAGCGACGGGTAGACCGAGAAGGCGCGCGCCAGCTGGTCCACGGTGAGCCGGTGCTCGACCGCGAGGGCGATCGGCAGGATCAGGTCCGACGCCTTGGGCGCCACCACGACGCCGCCGATCACGGTGCCCGAGCCGGTGCGCGCGAAGATCTTGACGAATCCGTCCTTGATCCCCATCATCTTGGCGCGCGGGTTCGACGCGAGCGGCAGCTTGTAGATTTCGCCCTGCGCGATGCCGTCCTCGATCTGCTTCTGCGACCAGCCGACGGTCGCGACCTCCGGCTGCGTGAAGATGTTCGACGTCACGTTGCGCAGCTCGGTCGGCGAGACGGCGTCGCCCATCGCGTGGAAGACGGCGCTGCGCCCCTGCATCGATGCGACGGATGCCAGCGGCAGGAAGTCGCTGCAGTCCCCGGCCGCGTAGATGGCGGGCACCGAGGTGCGCGCCACCCGGTTCACGCGGATGTGTCCGGAGTCGGTGAGCTGCACCCCGGCCTCCTCGAGACCGATGCCGGCCGTGTTGGGAATCGAGCCGACCGCGATGAGGCAGTGCGATCCGGTGACCACCCGCCCGTCGGAGAGCGTCACCACGACGGATTCGCCGTCGCGCACGACGCTGTCGGCGCGGCTCTTCGACAGCACCTCCATGCCATTGCGGGTGAAGACGTTCTCGATGACGCGGGCGGCATCCGCGTCCTCGCCGGGCAGCACCTGCTCACGGCTCGAGATGAGGGTGACGGCCGAGCCGAGCGCCAGATACGCCGACGCGAACTCGGCTCCGGTGACACCGGAGCCGACGACGATCATGTGCTCGGGCACCTCGTCGAGCTGGTAGAGCTGCGTCCAGGTGAAGATGCGCTTGCCGTCGGGCTTCGCCGTCGGCAGGATGCGCGGGCTGGCGCCGACGGAGACGACCAGCGTGTCGGCGTCGATCTCGTCGAAGTCGGTGCGGGCCTTGCCCTTGCCGGTCGACACGACGAGGCGGTTCGGGCCGTCGAGGCGTCCGTCGCCGGTGACGATGCGCACCCCCGCCTTGATGAGCTGCGACTTCATGTCCTCGCTCTGCTGGCGCGCGAGCAGCAGCAGCCGCTGATTGACGGCGCCGAGGTTGACCGCGACCTCGGGGCGCACCGCGCGCCCGGCGTCGTTCCGGATGAAGAACTGCACGCCGAGGTCGGCCGCCTCGCCGACGGAGGTCGCCGCCTCGGCCGTCGCGATGAGCGTCTTCGAGGGCACGACGTCGGTGAGGACCGCCGACCCGCCGACGCCCGTGCGCTCGACCAGGGTGACCTCGGCTCCGAGCTGCGCGCCGGTCAGCGCCGCCTCGTATCCGCCCGGCCCGCCTCCGAGCACGGCGATGCGCTGAGTGCGTTCGAACTCGTATGCCATACCCATAGTCTGTCCGACTCCGTCCGCCCTGGCCGACTAATAGGCTGGCCGGATGCCGATGACGGAAGCCCTGAACCCCCTCGACGACCCCACCAGCGATCCGTTCGAGATCGCGCGCCAGGCGGCCGAGCAGCTCGCCGAGGCGACCGGGGTCGAGAGGCACGACATCGCCCTCACGCTCGGCAGCGGCTGGGGCAAGGCCGCGGATCTCATCGGCGAGACGACCGCGACGGTCGACGCCACCGACATCGCCGGCTTCAGCGCCTCGAAGGTGGTCGGCCACTCCGGAACCCTGCGCAGCATCCTGCTGCCGACCGGCAAGCGCGCCCTGGTGATCGGCGCCCGCACGCACTACTACGAGGGCCACGGGGTGCGCCGGGTCGTGCACTCGGTGCGCACGGCGGCGGCGGCCGGGGCCACCACCATGATCCTCACCAACGGGGCCGGCGGCATCAAGGAGCACTGGACTCCGGGCACCCCCGTGCTGATCAGCGACCACATCAACCTGACGGCCGACTCGCCACTCGAGGGCGCCACCTTCATCGACCTGACCGACCTGTACTCGCGTCGCCTGCGCGACCTCGCTCGCACGATCGACGCGTCGCTCGACGAGGGCGTGTACACGCAGTTCCGCGGGCCGCACTACGAGACCCCCGCCGAGGTGCAGATGGCGAAGTCGTTCGGCGGCCATATCGTCGGCATGTCGACAGCGCTCGAGGCGATCGCCGCGCGCCAGGCCGGGATGGAGATCCTCGGCCTGTCGCTCATCACCAACCTGGCCGCCGGCATCTCGCCCGAGCCGCTCAGTCACGCCGAGGTGCTGCAGTCGGGCCGCGACGCCGAGCCGGTGATCAGCGCCCTGCTCGCCCGGATCGTGGCGGAGCTCTAGTGAGCACGCCTGCCGTGACCGGCGGCGCGAGCACGGGTGCGGCGAGGGCCTGGCGAGACCAGGACCCGGATGCGGTCACGCGCGCGGAGCTCGACGCCCTGATCGACGCGGCGGAGGCCGGCGACGCGGGAGCGGCGGCGGACCTCGAGACTCGCTTCGCCGGACGCCTCGACTTCGGCACCGCGGGCCTCCGCGGCGAGCTGGGGGCCGGCCCGACGCGCATGAACCGCGTGCTCGTGAGCCAGGCCGCCGCGGGACTGGCTGCGTTCCTGGTGGCGCGGGGAGCCGATCCCTCGATCGTGATCGGCTACGACGGACGGCACAACTCGCGCGTCTTCGCCGAGGACACCGCCGAGCTGATGCAGGGCGCCGGCGTGCGGGCGATCCTGCTGCCGAGACTGCTGCCCACCCCGGTGCTCGCCTTTGCGGTGCGCGAGCTCGACACGAGCGCGGGCGTGATGGTGACCGCCTCGCACAATCCGGCTCGCGACAACGGGTACAAGGTCTACCTCGGCGACCTGGACGCCGGCTCGCAGATCGTGCCGCCGTCGGACGCCGAGATCCAGGCCGAGATCCTGCGGGTCGCCAGCGGATCGATCGCCGACCTCCCGCGCTCGACCGACTACGCGATCGCCGACGAGTCGGTCATCGACGCCTACGTCGAGCGCACCGCCGCGCTCGCGACCACGTCGCCCGCCGCGCCTGCCACCTCGGCCGTCGCCCCGATCCGCTACGTGTACACCCCGATGCACGGCGTCGGACTCGAGACCGCCGCTCGCGTGTTCACGTCGGCGGGCTTCCCCGAGCTCGAGGTCGTCCCCGAGCAGGCGCAGCCCGATCCCGACTTCCCGACGGTCGCGTTCCCCAATCCGGAGGAGCCCGGCGCCATGGACTTGGCGTTCGCGCATGCCCGCGCCGTGGACGCCGACCTGGTGATCGCCAACGATCCGGATGCGGACCGCGTCGCGGTCGGCGTCCCGACGTCCGACGCCGAGGGCGGGTGGCGCCGGCTCTCGGGCAACGAGGTCGGCTGGCTGCTGGGCTGGCGCGCGGCACGGCTCCTCGAGACGCAGGGGACACCGGATGGCACGCTGGCGTGCTCGCTGGTCTCGTCGCCCGCCCTCGGCGCGATCGCTCGCGTGCACCGTCTCGACTTCGTCGAGACCCTGACCGGGTTCAAGTGGATCTCGCGGGCGGGCGGTCTCGTCTTCGGGTACGAGGAGGCGCTCGGCTATCTCGTCGACCCGGACAAGATCCGCGACAAGGACGGCATCTCGGCAGCCGTCGCGGTGCTGACGCTGGTCGCCGAGCTGCGCGAGTCCGGCACGACGCTCGACGAGCACGTCGCCGAGTTCGCCGAGCGGTTCGGGGGCTTCGCGAGCGACCAGATCTCGATCCGCGTCGCCGACCTCGCTGAGATCCCGCGCACGATGGCGCGCCTTCGTGCCGACCCGCCGACCTCGGTGGGTGGGGTGCGCGTGACGCAGATCGACGACTTCGCGGAGGGCTTCGGCTCGTTCCCGCCGAACGACATCCTGCGTCTGCACACCGAGGGAGGCGGCCGCATCATCGTGCGTCCGTCGGGCACCGAGCCGAAGCTCAAGTGCTATCTCGACGCGTCGTCGACCGACGGCTCGGCGGCCGAGCGGCTCGCAGCGGCGCGCGCGACGGTCGCGGCTCTCGACGCGGGCATGCGCGAGCTGCTGGCGGGCTAGCCCAGCGCGCGCTCGAGCTTCTCGGTGAGCTCGGCGGTGTCGAAGTAGTTCTCGATCACGACGACGTCGGAGGTCGTGGCGCCGATCGCCGCGACGAACTCCGGCGAGGTCAGGATGACCTGCGCGTCATCGGCCTCCGCGTGGAGCGCGTCGAGGTCGGTGGCGACGACCGTCGCATCGATGCCGAGTCGCTGCAGCACGCGCTCGGCGTTCACCTTGAGGATCCCGCTCGTGCCGATGCCGGCGCCGCAGATCGCGACGATCTTCACGAGGCGGCCGTCATGCCGCGGCGTCCGCGGTCGCGCCGAGGATCCCGCGCACCTCGTCGGGGGAGGTCGCCGCAGCGAGGCGCGACACCGCATCCGAGTCGTTGAAGACGTTCGCGATCGCGCCGACGATGAGCAGGTGATGGGCGGATGCCACGGCCAGACCCAGCACCACGTGAACCGGATCGTTGTGCGGGTGCCCGAAGGCGACCGGAGTCTGCAGCGTGACGACCGAGATGCCGTCGGCCAGCACATCCGGCCCCGGACGCGCGTGCGCCAGGGCGAGCCCCGGCGCGATGACGACGTACGGCCCGTTCTCGACGATCATGCGGATCATCTCGACCGCGTAGCCGGGACGGGTCGCCCCGGCGCGCTCCAGCCCCTCGTTGGAGAGCGTGACGGCGTGCCGCCAGTCGCTCGCCACGGCGGCGAGCTGCACCGCCGCATCCGGGAGGGGTGGGAGGGACATCAGCTGAGCCCGAACCCGTTTCCGAGGCGCTCGATGAGCTCCTCGCGGTCCTCGAGGGGCAGGAAGGCCGACTCGGCCGCGTTGAGCTGGAAGGCGAGGATGTCGTCGGCGTCGTAGCCGAACGTCTCGGCGATGATGCCGATCTCGCGGGTCAGCGTGGTGGCGCTCATCAGGCGGTTGTCGGTGTTGACCGTAACCTTGAAGCCGAGCTGGTAGAGCATGTCGAAGGGGTGGTCGCTCATCTCGTCGCCCCAGGCCGCGAACGCGCCGGTCTGCAGGTTCGAGCTCGGGCTGCACTCGAGCGTGATGCCGCGGTCCTTGACCCACTGCGCGAGCGGACCGAGGGTGACGAGCTGCTTCTCGTCGTCCTCGTCCTCGAGCGTGATGTCCTCGGCGATGCGCACGCCGTGGCCGAGGCGCAGGGCGTGCCCGTCGATGATCGCGCCGCGGATGCTCTCGAGGCCGTCGGCCTCGCCCGCGTGCACGGTCGCCGGGAACCACTCGCGCTGCAGGAGGTCGAACGCGGGACTCTGCAGCGACGCGGGGAAGCCCGCCTCGGGACCGGCGGCGTCGAACCCGACCACGCCGCGGTCGCGGTGACGCAGCGCGAGCTCGGCGATGTTCACGCCGTCGCCCAGGTGGCGCATGACGCTGACGAGCTGACCCACGCGGATCCAGCCGCCGTCGGCCTCGATGACCTCGATCGCCTCGTCGATGCCCTGCTGGACGGCCTCGACGGCCTCGTCCATGGTGAGACCGCGCTGGAGGTGCTGCTCGGGCGCCCAGCGGATCTCGCCGTAGATCACGCCGTCGGCGGCGAGGTCCTCGACGAAGTCGCGCGCGACGCGCACGAGGCCCTCGCGGGTCTGCATGACAGAGAGGGTGACGTCGAACGTCTTCAGGTACTCGACGAGCGAGCCGCTGTCGGACTGGGCCGCGAACCATTCGCCGAGCGCGGTCGCGTCGGTCGCGGGCAGCTCGATGCCGAGTGGCTGTGCCAGGTCGATGATGGTCTGCGGCCGGAGCCCGCCATCCAGGTGGTCGTGGAGGGAGATCTTCGGAAGGTCTCGGATCGGCACCCGGCTGCCCGGAAGCGCGAACTCGGCAGCGTCGCTCATGCGACCAATTTATCGTCTGGCGGGCTGAGAACCGACCGTGACCTTCTCGGCGATCTCACCGGCCGCGGCCGCGGCCCGTCCGCGCACCGCTGCGGCGTCGATGCCGCTGAAGCTGGTGGCCACATAGGGCACCGTCAGGACAGCCCGCACCGCGCCGCCTCGACCCAGGATCGGGGCGGCCACGTCGGTCACGCCGGCCTGCCGGGTGTCCGCGCGAGTCACGACCTCGCCCGTCGTGAACGCGGTGCCGGTGGCGCTGTCGAGGTCGAAGAGGGCGCCGACGCGCACGCCCCAGCCGAAGTCGGCGGGGCTCTCGACCTGGGCGATCACCCGCACGGACCCCATGTCGAGCACGCTGAGGTTGCACGACTGGCGCACCTCGGCCGAGAGCGCGCGCATCGCCGGGGCCGCCGCGGCGACGAGCCCGCGCAGCGGCGGGTGCCGGTGGGCGAGATCGAATGCCGCCATGCCGAACGAGTACAGGCCGCTGGATGCGTCTCGCACCAGCCAGCCGCGCGCCTCGAGCGTGGTCAGAACCCGGAACACCTGGCCGACGCTCCGCCCCGTCAGCTCGGCGATCTCGGTCTGACTGAGCCCGTCCGACCGGTCTGCCAGCAGCTCGAGCACGTCGAACGCCTTGTCGAGAGCGGGGACCGAGTAGCGGGTCTCGGCAGGCGTGGCCGGCGCGGCCGGGTCTGCCGGGTCGACCGGCTCGGCCGGGTCGACCACCGCGCTCACCGGTCGGCGCCCATCGCCGCCAGCATCCGGCGTGCGATGTCGCGGTCGATGTCGTCGGGCACGGGCTGAGCTCCGGCGCGGAGTCCCCCGCCGCCACGAGCGGCGTCAGTCGCCACCCGCTCGAGCGACAGGGTCTGCAGCAGGAATCCGAGGTCCATCGACTCGAGCGAGTTGCCCTTCGGCTCGCGGCCGGCGAGGTTCATCATGCGGCCGTCGGCGATCAGGGTGACCGTCCGGCCACCCGGCAGCTCGAGGTTCTCGAGGGCGTCGTCGAGCCGGTGGGATGCGATGGCCGCCGAGCGCAGGGCCGGCACGTCGATCTCCCACGGGAAGTGCCCACAGTTGGCGAGCACGGCGCCGTCGGGGACGGACTCGAAGAACGGCGCGGTGAGGATGTCGGCGTGCCCCGTCGCCGTGATGAAGACCTCGCCCCACCCGGTGACGCTCTCGAGCGGGCCGACCCGGAATCCGTCGAGCGCCGCCTCGAACGCCTTCAGCTCGTCGATCTCGACGACCGCGACCTTGCCGCCCAATGCGCGCAGGTACTGCGCCACGCCCCGACCGCACCAGCCGTAGCCGACGACGACGAATCGACGGCCGGGCACCATGAGGTTGGTGATGCGCATGAAGCTCTCGACCACCGACTGACCGACCGCGTGCTTGTTCTCGCCGATCGCCTTCAGCAGCGAGTCGTTGATGACGATGACGGGGAACGGGATGGCGCCGGCGAGCTCACCGCGCAGGCGGTCTCCGCCCGACGTGGTCTCTTCCGTGCCGCCGATGACCCGGCCGGTCTCGCCTCTCGCGACCAGGCCGGCCGCGAGATCCGCCCCGTTGTCGAGCAGGATGTCGAACCCCGCATCGAGCACGGCGGCCACGTTGCCGTGGTGCTCGCCGAGGGTGTCGTCGCGACGGCCGAAGACGGTCATGCCGGTGGAGCGCAGGTGCGCGACGACGTCGTCCTGGGTGGAGCCGTGGTTTCCGGTGGCGACGATCTGCGCGCCGCCCGCCTGCAGGGTCTCGAGCAGCACGGCGGTCTTCGGCTCGAGGTGGAGGCTCATGCCGATGGTGCGGCCGGCGAACGGCTGGCTCTCGGCGAGCGCGGCGCGCGCGTGGGCGAGCAGCGGCATGCGGGAGCGGATCCAGTCGATGCGTGCGGCGCCGCGAGCGGCCAGGTCGTCGTTCGTCATGTGCCGCAGTCTTTCATATGCGTACGCGACTTTCATATACGCAGGGCTAGACTGGCCGGATGCCGACCAAGATCATCCTCGACTGCGACCCCGGCCACGACGACGCGGTCGCCCTGCTGCTCGCCTGGGGCAGCCCCGAGATCGAGCTGCTCGGCGTGACCACGGTGATGGGCAACCAGACCATCGAGAAGGTGACGCGCAACGCCCTGTCGGTCGCTCGCGTGGCCGGCATCACCGGCGTTCCGTTCGCCCGCGGTGCCGCCCGCCCGCTGGTGCGCGAGATCGAGACGGCAGAGAGCATTCACGGCGAGTCCGGCCTCGACGGGCCCGTTCTGCCTGAGCCGAGGATCTCGCTCGACGAGCGGCACGCGGCCCAGTTCATCGTCGACACGGTCATGGCGCACGAGCCAGGCACTGTGACGCTCGTGCCGACGGGTGCGCTCACCAACATCGCCCTTGCGGCCCGACTCGAGCCGCGGATCGTGCCGCGCGTGCGCGAGGTGGTGCTCATGGGAGGTGGCGCGCACGTCGGCAACTGGAGCGCGACATCCGAGTTCAACATCGTGATCGACCCGGAGGCCGCGTCGATCGTGTTCAACGAGCCGTGGCTGGTGACCATGATCGGACTCGACGTCACGCACGAGGCGCTCGCGACTCCGGACGTCGTGGCGAGGATCGCCGAGGTCGGCACCGGCCCCGCGCGCTTCGTCGGCGAGCTGATGGAGTTCTTCGCCCACACCTACAAGGACGCGCAGGGCTTCGACCACCCGCCGGTGCACGATCCGTGCGCCGTCGCCTACGTGATCGACCCGACGATCATGCGGATCGTGCGCGCGCCCATCGACATCGAGCTGCGCGGCGGGCTGACGCTCGGGATGACCGTGGTCGACACGCGCGCCCCTGCCGGCCCCGAGGTGACGACGCAGGTGGCCTTCGACCTCGACCACGCCCGGTTCTGGAATCTCGTGGTGGATGCCCTGGAGCGCATCGGCGACCCCGCCCTCTGAGCCCCCTGAGGAGCGATCACCGGCGCGCAGGCCTCAGCCGACTCGGCCCGCGATCAGCGGTCCCCCGTCGTGCACGGGGGCGCCGGGGTCGCCGATCTCGTAGGCGCCCTCGAGCGACTCGAGGGCGCGGGCGAAGCGCTCGGGCTCGTCGGTGCCGAGGGTGAAGAGCGGATCGCCGGCCCTGACCGCCTGCCCTGGCTTCACGTGCAGGTCGATCCCGGCGGCATGCTGCACGGGGTCCTGCTTGCGGGCGCGGCCCGCTCCCAGCCGCCAGGCCGCGATGCCGAACGGCAGCGCCTCCTGCCGCACGAGGATGCCGTCGCGATCGGCGGTGACCACCTGCGTCTCGCGCGGGGCCGGCAGCGCCGCGTCCGGATCCCCACCCTGCGCCTGGATCATCGCCCGCCACGTGTCCATGGCCCGCCCGTCGCGCAGCGCGCCCTCGACATCGGCGTCGGGCACCCCGGCCAGATCGAGCATCTCGCGCGCGAGGGCGACGGTCAGCTCGACCACGTCGGCGGGCCCGCCGCCCGCGAGCACCTCGACCGACTCGCGCACCTCGTTGGCGTTGCCGATCGCGAGCCCGAGCGGCACGTTCATGTTGGTCAGCAGGGCGCGGGTGGCGACGCCGGCGTCGTTGCCGAGCGTGACCATCGTCTCGGCCAGCAGCTTCGAGCGCTCGGGGTCCTGCATGAACGCACCCGATCCGAACTTCACGTCGAGCACCAGGGCGGCGGTGCCCTCCGCGATCTTCTTCGACATGATCGACGAGGCGATCAGCGGGATGGCCTCGACCGTCCCGGTGATGTCGCGGAGCGCGTAGAGCTTGCCGTCGGCGGGGGCGAGACCGGATCCGGCGGCACAGATCACGGCACCCACCGCATCCAGCTGGGCCATGAACTCGTCGTTGGAGAGCGCGGCGCGCCAGCCCGGAATCGACTCGAGCTTGTCGAGGGTGCCGCCGGTGTGCCCCAGCCCGCGACCCGAGAGCTGCGGCACGGCGACGCCGAACGAGGCGACGAGCGGCGCCAGCGGCAGGGTGATCTTGTCGCCCACGCCGCCGGTGGAGTGCTTGTCGGTGGTGCGCTTCGCGAGCCCCGAGAAGTCGAGCCTCTCGCCCGAGGCGATCATCGCCATCGTGAGGTCGCGGATCTCGTCGCGCTCCATGCCGTTCAGGAAGATCGCCATCGTCATCGCGGCCATCTGCTCGTCGCCGATGTAGCCGCGCGTGTACGCGTCGATCAGCCACGAGATCTGCGCTGTGCTGAGCGCTCCCCCGTCGCGCTTGGTGCGGATCAGGTCGACGGCGTCGAAGGCCTCGACCATCAGAGCGCCCCGTCGACGGCCGTGTACTCGACGAGCGTGCGCGGCCCGAACGCGTCGGGGATCACCTCGTCGATGGTCTTGATGCCGGAGACGGTCTCGAGCAGCATGCCCTCGGCCGAGTGCTCGAAGAGCAGCTGCCGGCAGCGTCCGCACGGCATGAGCGCATTGCCGTGCCCGTCGACGCAGGTGAAGGCGACGAGCTTGCCGCCGCCGGTCATGTGCAGCGACGAGACCAGAGCGCACTCGGCGCAGAGCGTCAGGCCGTAGGAGGCGTTCTCGACGTTGGCGCCGGAGAGCACGCGGCCGTCGTCGACGATGGCCGCGACCCCGACGGGGAAGTGGGAGTACGGCACATAGGCGTGCGTGAGCGCCTCCCGCGCGACGGCGCGCAGGGCATCCCAGTCGATGGGGGCATCTCCCTCGGTGGCAGACATGGTCCTCCTAGGACTTGATGTACGGCTTGCCGTCGGCGGCCGGAGCCTTCGACTGCCCGACGAGACCGGCGACCGCCAGCACCGTCGCGAGATAGGGGACCATGCGCATCAGCTCGCCGGGCACCGGCGACCCGATCGACGAGAGCGCGTACTGCAGGTACGTCGCGAAGCCGAAGAGCAGGGCCGCGAGGGTCGCCCGGATCGGATCCCAGCGCCCGAAGATGACGGCGGCCAGTGCGATGAAGCCGGCGCCCGCCGTGACCTCCTTCGTGAATCCGCCGGTCGACCCGAGGGTGAAGAACGCGCCGCCCGCGCCCGCGACGGCACCGGCGATCAGCACGGTGGTGAGGCGGCGGCGGTTCACGTTGATGCCGACCGTGTCGGCGGCCTTCGGGTGCTCGCCGACGGCCCGTACCCGAAGGCCCCAGCGGGTCTTGTAGAGGGCGAACCAGACGGCGGGCACGGCGAGGTACATCAGGTAGGTGATGAGCGTGCCGTTGAACAGCGCGGGCCCAACGATCGGGATCTGGCTGAGGAACGGGATCGGCAGCCTGTCGAGGATCGGCGGGCTGTTGAGCACGTCGGCGTTCTTGGCGAGCAGCTCGCTGTAGAGGAACCCGGTGACGCCGCTGACGAGCACGTTGAGCACGACGCCGACGATGACCTGGTCGACGATGTAGCGGATGCCGAAGACGGCGAGCAGCGCGGACACCCCGACGCCCGCGATGCCGGCCGCGATGATCGCGATGACCGAGGCGATCAGCCCGCCGGTGCCGTCGCGCACGAGCCGGCCGTCCGCGTCCATCTCGCCGAGGGCGGTTGCGAGCGGGATCGACAGCGACGACGCGACCATCGCCGACACGAAGGCGCCGCCGAGCAGCTGGCCCTCGATCGCGATGTTGACGACGCCGGCGCGCTCTGACAGCACGCCGCCGAGGGCGCCGAAGACGAGGGGCGTGCTGAGGCTCACCGCTCCGACGAGCAGGCTCGGGATCACGATGCCGCGCTCCGCACCGGCCGACGCCCAGACGAGGAACGCCGCCAGCGCGACCAGCGCGAAGACCACGACCAGCCACAGCGGGGTCGCCTTCCGTCGCACCGAGAACCACACCGACCCGAGGGTCGCGAGCACCATGACGATGCTCAGCACGATGCCCGCGGCGACCGCGGGGACGACGATCGCGGGCAGGGCGAAGAGGTCGGTCGCCGTGGCGAGCACGAAGGGGCTGTCGCCGGGGCGCGCGAAGGCGGTGCACAGCAGCCCGATCGCGATGGTGATCACGCCGAAGGCGACGGGCGTCTTGAGCAGTGCGGCCCTGCTGAGCCGGCGCTCGCCCGTGGCGAGCAGCGGTGAGGACGCGGGTGCCGTGGCAGTGGTGGTCACGAGGTCACCACCTTCCGGCTGGAGCGCCGTAGTCGGTACCCGGTGGGCGTGGGGAGGAAGAAGATCGCACGCACGAGAGGCGGCGCCGCGATGAGCAGCACGATGATCGACTGAATGACGCCGACGAGGTCGATCGAGACGAAGATGCGCATGTCGAAGCTGCCGGCCCGCAGAGCGCCGAAGAGGAGCCCCGCGAACAGCACTCCGAACGGCCGGGAGCGTCCGAGGAGAGCGACCGTGATGGCATCGAACCCGAGGCGCGCCGCGTCGAACGTCGGCGAGAGACCGTTGCCCGCCTGCGTCGGGCTGTGCAGGAAGAGCACGCCCGCGAGGCCCGCGAGGCCGCCCGAGATCAGCATCACCCAGAGGTAGGTGTTCTTGACGTTGATGCCCGCGACGCGCGCAGCGTTGGGGTTCTCACCGACGGCGCGGAACTGGAATCCGAGGCTCGAGCGGTTGAGCAGCCACCACACCCCGACCGTGGCCAGCACGACGATGATGAAGCCCAGGTCGACACGCCACCCGAGGTCGGGGAAGAGCAGGGGTAGTCGGGCGTCCGTCGGGATGGGAGGCGACTTGGGGTTGACCTGCCCCTCCTGCTGCAGCACCGGCGTCTTGAGCAGGTAGATGAAGAGGTTGAGCGCGACGTAGTTGAGCATGATCGTCGTGATCACCTCGTGCGCGCCCGTGTAGGCACGCAGCAGGCCGACGATCCCACCCCAGACCGCGCCGCCGATGATGCCGGCGATGATCGCGGCGACGACGGCGAGGGCACCCGGAAGCGGGAAGTGGAACGACACGACCCCCGAAAAGATCACCGCGACGATGATCTGGCCTCGCGCACCGATGTTGAAGAGGCCGACGCGGAAGGCCAGCGCGACCGCGAGCCCCGCCGCGATCAGCGAGGTCGCGTTGAAGAGGGTCGAGCTGAGGGGCGTCAGCCGCTCGACCAGGTCGCCCTCGTTGCCGAAGATCGAGCCGGAGAAGAGCGCTCCGTACGCGCTCGAGATGGCGTCCCAGGCCGCCGCGAACGTGGCGCCGGGCGAGGCGAAGAAGTAGCCGGCAGCCTCCTGCACGTCCTCGTTGAAGATGGCGATGAAGATGGCGCCGACGATGAGGGCGACCACCACAGCGAGGATCGAGATGACGGCGTTGCCGCCGACGATCTCCTTCGCGACGAGGCGCCAGCGCGGCTCCTCGGCGGTCGGCCCCGCCTGCTGGCCGGGCGCCTGACCCGGCTCCAGCGGCTCGGACTCGACCTGGCCCTGCGCGGGCACCTGCTCGGACGGCGTCGTCGGGCTCACGCGGCCTGCTCCGTTCCCGCGGGCAACTCGCCCGCCATCATCTGTCCGAGCACCTCGCGCGACGTGGTCGCCGGCACGATGCCGATGATCCCGCCGCGGTACATCACGGCGATGCGGTCGGCGAGGGCGTAGACCTCGTCGAGCTCGGTAGAGACGACGATGACCGGCACACCCGCGTCGCGGGTGGCGACGATCTGCGAGTGCACGAACTCGATCGAGCCGACGTCGAGGCCGCGGGTGGGCTGCGAGGCGACGAGCAGCCGCAGATCGCGGCTGAGCTCGCGCGCCAGCACGACCTTCTGCTGGTTGCCGCCCGAGAGGGTCGACGCGTGCGAGGTGATCGCCTGCGCCCGGATGTCGTACTCCTTGAGCTTGACCGTCGCGAACTCCGCGAGCTCGTCGAGCTGCAGCGCTCCCCACTTCACGAACGGGCGGCCGTCGGACCGGTCGAGCATGAGGTTCTCGGCGATCGTGAAGCCGGCGACCAGGCCGTCCTCGGTGCGGTCCTCCGGCACGAAGCCGACCCCCGCATCCAGGACGTCGCGGACGCTGCGGCCGAGGATCGACCTGCCGTCGAGCACCGCGGTGCCGGTGACCCGCGGCTGCAGGCCGAGGAGCGCCTCGGTGAGCTCGGTCTGGCCGTTGCCCTGCACGCCGGCGATGGCGAGGATCTCGCCGGCTCGCACCTGGAAGCTGACGCCGTCGAGCACGGCGAAGCCGTTGGCGTCGCGGACGCGCAGGTCGTCGATGACGAGCTTGGCCTCGCCGGCCTGCGCCGGCGCCTTGTCGACGGTGAGCTCGACCTCGCGGCCGACCATGAGCGAGGCGAGCTCGGAGTTGGATGCGGTGGGCGAGGCCTCGCCGACGACTTTGCCGAGGCGGATGACCGTAATGCGGTCGGCGACCTCGCGCACCTCGCGCAGCTTGTGGGTGATGAAGACGATGGCGGTGCCGGCGTCGCGCAGCTGCCGCATGATCGCCATGAACTCGTCGGTCTCCTGCGGCGTCAGCACGGCCGTCGGCTCGTCGAAGACCAGGATCTGGGCGTCGCGGGCCAGGGCCTTGATGATCTCGACGCGCTGCTGGACGCCGACCGGCAGGTCCTCGATCAGGGCGTCGGGGTCGACGTCGAAGCCGAAGCGCGCCGAGATCTCGCGCACCCGCGCCCGCGCGGAGTCGAGATCGAGCACGCCCAGGGCGCCGGTCGGCTCGTTGCCGAGCATGAGGTTCTCGGCGACCGTGAACACGGGGATGAGCATGAAGTGCTGGTGCACCATGCCGATGCCGGCCCGCATCGCATCGCCAGGGCCCGCGAAGTGCTGCACGACGTCGTCGAGCAGGATCTCGCCCTCCTCGGCGCGGTACAGGCCGTAGAGGACGTTCATGAGCGTGGACTTGCCCGCTCCGTTCTCGCCGAGGAGACAGTGGACCTCGCCGGGCTCGACGATCAGGTCGATGCCGTCGTTGGCAACCAGATCGCCGAATCGCTTGGTGATTCCGCGCAGTTCGAGCTTCATGACGCGCTCATCCTTTCATCCCCCGGTCGATAAAACACTCGGGCAGACCGGCGAACCGGTCTGCCCGAGTGCGTGGTTCAGAGCTGGATCAGCTGTTGAGGTACGACGTCACCGGGATGTCACCGGAGATGATGCCGTCCTTGATCGTGTCCAGCTCACCCTGCAGCTCGGCCGCGACCTGGTCCTCGAAGTCGTGGAACGGCGCGATGCCGACACCGTTGTTCTCGAGGGTTCCGACGTAGGCGGTCGCGTCGAAGTCGCCACCGGCGGCTGCGGTCACGACGTCGCCGACGGCCGTCTTCATGTCCTTCAGGATCGAGGTGAAGTACAGGCTGTCGTAGGTCGGGAAGGTCTCGTACACGTCGGCGTCGCAGCCGAGGAGGACGATGTCGCCGCCGTTCTCCTCGATGGCCGCGCCACCCGACTGGAAGATCGGGCCGCCGACCGGGAGCAGCACGTCGGCGCCCTGGTCGAGGACCGTCTTGGCGACGCTCTTCGCGTTGTCATCGGCGGCGAAGCCACCGGTGGCGAGGGTGTCGTCCGGGGTGGCCGGGTCGTAGCCGACCAGACGCACCGAGGTGCCCTTCTGCTCGTTGTAGTAGGTCATGCCCTGGTAGAAGCCGTCCATGAAGATGGTGACGGTCGGGAAGGCGATGCCGGCGAAGGTGCCGAGGATGCCGGTCTTCGTGTAGCTCGACGCGGCATAGCCGGCGAGGAACGCGGCCTGAGCCGTGTCGAAGAGGATCGGCTTGATGTTGGGCGCGTCGACGGTGCCGTCGAAGTCGTTGTCCGCGGCGTCGTCGACAATCGCGAAGTTGACGTCGGGGTTGGCCAGCGCGGCCTCGACCGTGGCGGCCGAGAGGGCGAAGCCGACGGTGACGATCAGGTCGCAGTTGGCGTCGAGCAGGCTCTGGATGTTGGGCGCGTAGTCGGCGTCGCTCTCGGACTCGACGGCCTCGAACTCGATGCCCGCGGCGTCGGCGGCGGCCTCCATGCCCTCGTAGCCGAGCTGGTTGAACGACTTGTCGTCGAATCCGCCCGAGTCGGACACCATGCAGGGCAGGTAGTCGTTGACTGCGGCGTCTCCGCCGTCGTCGGTGGGGGCTGCGCCGCACCCGGCGAGCACGAGAGCGCTCGTGCCGAGAAGTGCGAGACCGGCGAAGACGGTCTTGCGGGAAGTGAATGCCACTGTGTCCTCCAAGAGAGCGCGCCTGCAGGGGTGCGGCGCGAATTGCCCCCACGTTACCCAAAGTTACGGATGCCACCACCGCTCTGAAGCGTCCGTCGCCCAACAGTTACAAACCTGTGCCGGGCACGTAATGAACCGGAAATATGCTCCGCGAGGCGGCCGCCGAGGCGGCGCTACAGAACGTCGGATCGCCCGCTGAGCTTGAGAGCGTCCACCACGCTCTTGACGCGCTGGGCGTTCGCGATCGTGGTCACCAGCAGCGCATCCGGGGTGTCGACCACGATGATGTCGCGCACGCCGATCAGCGAGATGACGCGCCCGGTCTGGCTGACGACGATGCCCGTGGACGCATCCGCCAGCACGCGCGCGTTCTCGCCGACGATCGCGAGGTCGCTCTTGCGTCCCGAGGAGTTGAGCTTGGCGATCGAGGCGAAGTCGCCGACGTCGTCCCAGTCGAAGCGGCCGGGGATCACCGCGAGGCGCCCCGCGAGCGCGGCCGGCTCGGCGACGCTGTAGTCGATCGCGATCTTCTTGAGCCGCGGCCAGATCCTGTCGACGGCCGGACCGCGCGTCGCGGGGTCGTCCCAGGCGGCCGCGAGCTCCTCGAGACCGGCCACGAGCTCGGGCTCGGACTCGCGCATCTGGCCGAGCAGCGCCTCGGCCGTGGCGATGAACATGCCGCCGTTCCAGAGGTGGTCGCCGTCGGCGAGATAGGTCTCGGCGGTGGCCAGGTCGGGCTTCTCGACGAACGACCGGACGCGGAGCGCATCCGGGGCGCCGTCGATCGCGAGCGCGTCGCCCGCGTGGATGTAGCCGAAGCCGATGGCGGGCTCGGTGGGGGTGATGCCGATCGTGGCGATGTAGCCGTCCGCAGCGGCTGCGACCGCCTGCGTCACGGCCCGCTCGAAGCCCGCGGTATCGGCGATCACGTGGTCGGCGGCGAACGACCCGATGATCACTCCCGGTTCGCGGCGCTGGAGGATCGCCGCCGCGAGCCCGATCGCCGCGGACGAGTCCTTGGGCTCGCTCTCGAGGACGACGTTGAGATCGGCGAGCTCGGGCAGCTGATCCTCGACGGCGCCGCGGTGCGCTCGGCCGGTCACCACCATCACCCGCTGCGGACCGCTGATGGGTGCGAGACGCTCCCAGGTGGCTCGCAGAAGCGTGGTGCCCGACCCGGTCAGGTCGTGGAGGAACTTGGGAGCATCGGCGCGCGAGAGCGGCCAGAGGCGGGAGCCGATGCCTCCCGCGGGGATGATGCTGTAGAAGCGATCGAGGCCCGTGGTCATGGCGCCCACCCTAGTTCGCGGGGCTGTTCGACGGGCCCGCAAAGTGAATCGCTCGATGAGCAAGCAATTCGGCCGAGGTGCCTGCGGACGTCCGCGGCCCCGCCTAGACTGGTGACCGTCCGATTGACGAGCGACCGACGTGCCACCGCGGCGATCGTGACCGGTACCGAGGAGGAGTTCCCGTGTCGAGCACAGACGCGCGATCCGGAGGCGCTACGGCCCTCAAGATCCGCGCTCCCAAGCGTCCAGCAGGCACCCTGTACAGGGGCCGAGAGGGCATGTGGTCGTGGGTGCTGCACCGCATCACGGGCACCGCGATCTTCTTCTTCCTGCTGGTGCACATCCTCGACACGTCCCTCGTGCGCATCGACGCCGAGGGCTACAACGCGGTCATCGGCACCTACAAGACGCCGATCATGGGTCTCGGAGAGGCGGCCCTCGTCGCCGCCATCGGGTTCCACGCCCTCAACGGCCTCCGCATCATCCTCATCGACTTCACCGGCTTCGGCACGAAGCACCAGCGACTCATGTTCTGGGTCGTCATCGGGCTCTGGATCGTGCTGCTCGCAGGCTTCCTCCCCCGCCACCTGATGCACGTCTTCGGGGGCGAGTGATGACCACCATCGAGGCTCCTCGCAGCCTGCCCGCCCGCAAGCCGCGCCGCTTCAACCTCGAGAAGTGGGGCTGGCTGTACATGCGCTTCTCGGGCGTACTGCTCGTCGTGCTGATCTTCGGCCACCTGTTCGTCAACCTCTTCGTGGGCGAGGGCGTGAAGGCGATCGACTTCGCCTTTGTCGCCGGCAAGTGGGCCAACCCGTTCTGGATCGTGTGGGACCTGCTGCTCCTGTGGCTCGCCCTCATCCACGGCGCCAACGGCATGCGCACCCTCACCAACGACTACGCGCGCGGCAAGCTGCGCAGCGTCCTCCTCGTCGCGCTGGCCGGTGCGACGATCGTCCTCCTCGCCTTGGGAACCCTCGTGCTCACGACCTTCGACCCCTGCATCGGCGCGGACCAGTCCGCCACCCTGACCGAGATCTGCGCGGCCCGCTAGATGGAGCTCGCAGACGGGACCGTCATCGAGGATGGCGCCGTGGTCGACGGCGTGCACTACCACCAGTTCGACGTGATCATCGTGGGCGCCGGTGGCGCCGGCATGCGCGCCGCGATCGAGGCCGGCCCGAAGGCCAGCACCGCGGTCATCACGAAGCTCTACCCCACGCGATCCCACACGGGAGCGGCGCAGGGCGGCATGGCTGCCGCGCTCGCCAACGTGGAGGAGGACAACTGGGAGTGGCACACCTTCGACACGGTCAAGGGCGGCGACTACCTCGTCGACCAGGACGCGGCCGAGATCCTCGCGAAGGAGGCCATCGACGCGATCCTCGACCTCGAGAACATGGGCCTGCCGTTCAACCGCACCCCCGAGGGCAAGATCGACCAGCGCCGCTTCGGCGGGCACACCCGCGACCACGGCAAGGCCCCGGTGCGCCGCGCCTGCTACGCGGCCGACCGCACGGGTCACATGATCCTGCAGACGCTGTTCCAGAACTGCGTCAAGCTCGGCGTCAACTTCTTCAACGAGTACTACGCGCTCGACCTCATCATGACGACGGTCGACGGCAAGGAGGTGCCCTCGGGCATCGTCGCCTACGACCTCGCCACCGGCGAGCTGCACGTGTTCCAGGGCAAGTCGATCGTGTTCGCGACCGGCGGCTTCGGCAAGATCTACAAGACGACGTCGAACGCGCACACCCTCACCGGTGACGGCGTCGGCATCATCTGGCGCAAGGGCCTCCCGCTCGAGGACATGGAGTTCTTCCAGTTCCACCCGACGGGCCTCGCCGGCCTCGGCATCCTCCTCACCGAGGGAGCGCGAGGCGAGGGCGCGATCCTCCGCAACGCGTCCGGCGAGCGCTTCATGGAGCGCTACGCCCCCACCATCAAGGACCTGGCCCCGCGCGACATCATCAGCCGCTGCATGGTGCAGGAGGTCGCCGAGGGCCGGGGTGCCGGTCCGCTCAAGGACTACGTCCTTCTCGACTGCACCCACCTCGGTGCCGAGGTGCTCGAGACGAAGCTGCCCGACATCACCGAGTTCGCCCGCACCTACCTCGGCGTCGATCCGGTGTACGAGCCGGTGCCCGTGATGCCGACCGCCCACTACGCCATGGGCGGCATCCCGACCAATGTCAAGGCCGAGGTGCTGAGCGACAACGACACCGTCGTGCCCGGCCTCTACGCCGCCGGCGAGTGCGCGTGCGTCTCGGTGCACGGCGCCAACCGCCTCGGCACCAACTCGCTGCTCGACATCAACGTGTTCGGGAAGCGGGCCGGCAACAACGCCGTCGAGTACGCGCGCACGGCCGAGTTCGTGCCGCTGCCCGTCGACCCCACCGCCTTCGTGCGCGGGCTCGTCGAGGACCTGCGCGACTCCGACGGCACCGAGCGGATCGCCACGCTCCGCAAGGAGCTGCAGGAGGAGATGGACAAGAACGCCCAGGTCTTCCGCACGGACGAGTCGCTCGCGAAGGTCACCGAGACGATCCACACCCTGCGCGGGCGCTACCGCAACGTCTCGATCCACGACAAGGGCCGTCGCTTCAACACCGACCTCCTCGAGGCGATCGAGCTGGGCTTCCTGCTCGACCTCGCCGAGGTCGTCGTCTATTCCGCGCGCAACCGCAAGGAGAGCCGTGGCGGCCACATGCGCGACGACTTCCCGAAGCGCGACGACGACGGCTACATGAAGCACACGATGGCGTATCTGACCGGCGACCCGCACTCCGCCGACGCCGCCGACCACATCACGCTCGGCTGGAAGCCGGTCGTGATCACGAACTACCAGCCCATGGAACGCAAGTACTGATGCGAGCCACCGGGCAGTCCCTCACTATGGAACGGAAGTACTGAGCATGTCGATGGCCGTCGCCGACGCCCCAGCCCCCGCGGCGCCGATCGAGGCGTTCACCGTCACGCTGATCATCCGGCGCTTCGACCCCGAGACGATGTCCGAGCCGATCTGGCAGGACTTCGACGTCGAGATGTTCGCCACCGACCGCGTCCTCGACGCGCTCCACAAGATCAAGTGGGAGCAGGACGGCTCGCTGACGTTCCGCCGCTCGTGCGCCCACGGCATCTGCGGCTCGGACGCGATGCGCATCAACGGGCGCAACCGGCTGGCCTGCAAGACGCTGATCAAGGACCTCGACATCTCGCAGCCGATCTACGTCGAGGCGATCAAGGGCCTGCCCCTCGAGAAGGACCTCATCGTCGACATGGAGCCGTTCTTCGCCTCCTACCGCGCGATCCAGCCGTTCCTCATCTCGGACACGAAGCCGAAGGACGGTCGCGAGCGCGTGCAGTCGGTCGCGCAGCGCGCGATCTTCGACGACACCACGAAGTGCATCCTGTGCGCCGCGTGCACCTCGTCGTGCCCCGTGTTCTGGACCGACGGCCAGTACTTCGGCCCCGCCGCCATCGTGAACGCGCACCGCTTCATCTTCGACAGCCGCGACGAGGCCGCCCAGGTGCGCCTCGACATCCTCAACGACAAGGAAGGCGTGTGGCGCTGCCGCACCACCTTCAACTGCTCCGAGGCGTGCCCCCGCGGCATCCAGGTGACCAAGGCCATCGCCGAGGTCAAGAACGCGATCCTGCAGGGGCGCCCGAACCTCCCGATGGCGTAACCGGTCGGCGGCCTATCGACGTCTCGACCGGGTCACCGTGAACTTCGGGGTGCGCGTCACCTGCGTCGTCGGCCCGACGGTGCGCTCCAGCGCGGCGCGGTAGCCGAGGTGCGAGTTCCAGACGGTCCACAGCTCGCCACCCGGTCTCAGCACGCGAGCCGAGGCCGCGAACAGCTTGTCGGCCAGGCCCGAGTGCACGACGGCTCCGGTGTGGAACGGCGGATTCAGCAGGATCAGATCCGCTGACGCGTCCGTCTCCGCGCTCAGCGCGTCATCCCGAGTGACGCGCACGGTGTCGATCCCGTTCGCCTCCATCGTGAGGCCGGCGGATGCGACGGCCGCCGCCGACCGATCGCTCGCCAGGACGCGCGCCCCGGGCTGCGAGCGCGCCAGCGCCGCCGCGAGCAGACCCGTGCCGCAGCCGAGATCGATCCCCCGCTCGAATGGCGGCACCTGGTCGAGCGACTCGAGCAGGGCACGGGTGCCGACGTCGATCGACGCATCGGCGAAGACGCCGCCGGTGGCGACGGCCCAGAGGCCGAGCTCAGCGTGGAACCGGCGCCTCGGCGGCACGGCATCGGCGGCTGTCGGGAGCGGAGTCCGCGCGATGAGGAGCCGGGACTTCTGCCGGGCGAGCGACACGTCGACGCGCGCGAACCGGCGCGCAAGCACCTCGTTCATGCCGAGGGTCATGTGCTTGATGCGGCCGCCGGCCACCACGACCACTGTCGGATCGGCCTGCGCGGCGATCAGAGCGGCGATCTCATCGAGGGCGGCCAGCGATCGCGGCAGGCGCAGCAGCACGAGGGACGCGCCCCGCACCAGCTCGGCCGTGAGCGGCAGGTGCCGGAAGCCGGTCGCCCCGGCCGTCCGGGCGTTCGCGTCGAGGGCGCGCTCCCCCGTGAGCGGATCCTGATGCACGCGCACGTCGGCGGCGCCTCGCTCCAGGGCCCCGAGGGTGAGCGCTCCGAAGTCGTCGCCGATGACGGCGACGGATCCGGGGGACGACTCCGCGAGACTCGTCGCGGCCTCGTCGAGCAGGAGCGCATCCGCGGCATCCCATGCGCGCAGCTCGGGCGTCTCGAGATCCGGCCACCGCCGCAGCGTCTCGAACCCCATCCGGCCATCATCCCGCACCCGTGCCGGAATCGTCGGGCAACGGCGGCGCCGGGCGCTCGCGCGCGGCCGGCGCAGCCGCACGCGCGCCGCAGAGGCGGCGGCGCGCCAGAGAACACAGACACCAGGCCCGCAGAGGCTGGGATCTCTACGGGCCTGGCTGATCCATCCGTGATGGGACGTCAGTGGATGGGGTGAAGCTCGGTGAGCCTCACTACAAGAGACGGCATACCCCGCCCGCTATGACGCCGGTATCCGAAGTTTCTGACCCCGACTTCGGGGGTCACGGACGCAGGGTCGAATGCGCGTATCAGCCGACTGCGGCGATCGGGAGTCCCGAGCTGTTCGAGCTGATGGTCAGGGGCTTCAGCAGATCGCCCACGGTGCCGAGCAGCCCGCCGAGGAGGCTCTGATCGACGGTCTGCACGAGGCGCAGCCCGCTGACCGCCTGCGGGATGCCGCCGGCGCTGATGCTGTAGGTGCCGTTCGCGCCGACGGTGGTGGTCGCGTACACGGTGCCCGCGGCCTGCAGCGAGACGGATGCACCGGGTGTGCCCGACCCGGTGAGGGTCACCCCGACGGTGACGGGCGCGGCGACCACGTCGACGACATCCTGGACCGTTCCCGCGACCGCGCCGCCGACGCCTCCCACTCCGCCGACGACTCCTCCGACGACTCCGCCGAGGCCGGCTCCGGGCGTCGGCACCGTGCCGTCGACGACGGTGCCGCCGGCGGCCGCATCGAGGTCGGGGACGGCCGCAGGATCGATGATCTTCTCCGGGGGAGCTGCGGTGGCACCGTCGTCGGATGCCGCCGGTGCCGCCACGGCGACCGGCGCGACCGCGGGCGGGGCCTCCGGTGCGGCGACGACCAGGGTGCCTCCGAGGGCCGCAGCCACGGCGAGTCCGCCGAGCACCGCTCCGGCTCCGACCGTCGTGGCGCCGCCGCCGAGCGCGCCGGCCACGAGGGGCGTGACAGCGGCGCCGCCCCCCGCGAGCAGCTCGATCGCCTGCGGCACGGCCGGGATCGCCGCCTCGGCGGCGGTCGCGGCGCTGGGGGCGGCCAGCGTCGACAGCAGCGTGCCGCCGACCACACCGCCGAGCAGCAGCGGGATCATGACCATCGCCAGGTGGGAGCCGACCTCGTCGACCTCCTCCGAGACGATAGAGCACTTCGCGCAGTCCTCGAGGTGGTCGGTCATGCGCTTCGCGTCGCGCTGACTCAGCCCGTCGCGGGCGTGCTCGCCCATCTTCGACATCGTCCACTGGCACTCGCCGGACGCGCTGGCATCCGAGATGTGCGCCTGCAGCCAGGCCTTCCGCAGCCCCTCGCGGGCGCGATACGAGAGGGCGGCGACGCCGTTGGCCGACATGCCCATGAGCGGCGCGACCTCGTGCGGGTCCATGCCCTCGACCTCGGTGTACCAGAGCACCGTCTGCCAGCGGTCGGGCAGGGTGCGGAACGCCCGAGCGGTCAGGGTACGGTCGAGTGCCCAGGCGGCCGGGTCGTCGGGGATGCGCTCGTCCTCGAAGTCCTCGATCAGATCCACCTGGACGTCCTTCGACGCTGCGCCCCACGTGCTCGCGAGGTTGCGGATGGTCGTGTAGAGGTACGGCCGGAAGGCTCCGGTGGGTCCGCCGCCCGCCAGGACCCGTTGATAGATGCGCACGTACGCCTCGCTGACGAGGTCATCTGCATCGATCGACGTGAACTGGCGGGCGACGCGGGCGGCAGAGCGGAAGTGACGGCGCCACAGCTCCCCGAAAGCGCGCGTATCCCCCGATCGAGCGCTTTCGATCAATTCCGCATCCGAAGTGGTCAGCTCCGGAATATCTGCACCCATCCCCCTGATCCATTCCCGGGCCTCTCTGTGTCCCCATGGGATCTGGAGACGCGGCAACCCCCGCTGCCGTTGTCGTCTCCATGTACAAAGAGACGGCCCGTGTGGTCAACTATGACGCCGAATATCCCTCACAATGACCCCCCTTTCGGGGGGTGGACAGTGTGACCCCGCAGGCTGGATGCTACGCGACCGCGGCTGCCGCGTCACGGGCACCGGATGCCGTGGACGCTGCGAGCGCGGCGGCGGCCTTCGCCTTCGCCTGCTCGAGCGTGACCGTGGCGAGTTCCGCGCGCACGTCGGCGAGCGCCGCCGGGGTCATCGACAGGGTGGTGGCCCCGAGACCGACCAGCACCACGGCGAGCTGCGGATCGGCGGCCGCCTCGCCGCAGATGCCGACCCCCTTGCCGGCCGTCGCGCCTGCGTCGCCGAGCAGCTTCACGAGCCGCAGCACGGCGGGGTGCCACGGGTCCTGGTAGGCGGCGACCGTGCCGAGCATGCGGTCGGCGGCGAGCGTGTACTGCGTGAGGTCGTTGGTGCCGATGCTGACGAAGTCGGCGATCTCGAGCACCTGGTCGGCGACGACCGCGAGCGACGGCACCTCGGCCATGACGCCGACCGTGTGCAGTCCGAGCTTCTTCCCGTAGTCGACGAAGAACTGGGTCTCCTCGGCGTCGGCGACCATCGGCGCCATGACCCAGAGGTCGGCGTCGGTGGCGTCCTGCGCGTTCTTGAGCGCCTGCAGCTGGTCGGTGAGGATCTGGATCTTGGCCCGCAGCGCCCGCAGCCCGCGGAGGCCCAGAGCAGGGTTCTCCTCGTGCGCGTCGTTGAGGAAGCTCAGCGGCTTGTCGGCGCCGGCGTCGAGAGCGCGCACGACGACCTTCTTGCCGGGGAAGTGCGTGAGCAGCTCGGTGTACTGCGCCTCCTGCTCCTCCACGCTCGGAGCGGTCTGCGCGTCGAGGAAGAGGAACTCGGTGCGGAACAGGCCGACGCCCTCGGCGCCGAGCTCGACAGCGGCCGCGGCGTCCTTCGGCGACCCGAGGTTGGCGAGCAGCGGCACCTTCGTGCCGTCGGCCAGCGCTCCGTCGGTGATCGGGGCCGCCGCCTGCGCGGCACGCTCCGCGATGCGGGCCTGTGCCTCGGCGACCTGCTCGTCGCTCGGCTCGACGGTCACGACACCGGACGCCGCGTCGAGCACGACGCGCGTTCCCTCGGTGACGCTCGCATCGGGTCCGACCCCGACGATCGCGGGGATCGACTTCGAGCGGGCCAGGATCGCGGTGTGGCTGGTCGGCCCCCCGTCGCGCGTGATGAGCCCGAGCACCTTCTCGAGGTCGAGCAGGGCGGTATCGGCGGGGGCGAGGTCGCGCGCCAGAAGGATGAAGGGCGTGGCGGACTCGGGCACGCCGGGCACGGGCACGCCGCGCAGCTGCGCGATGATGCGCTGCGACACGTCGCCGAGGTCGGCGGCGCGCTCGGCCATGTAGCCGCCGAGGGCGGTCAGCTGGTCCTGGAACGAGCGGAAGGCCTCGAAGACCGCCCGCTCGCCGGTGGTGCCTGCGTCGATGCGCGCGCTGACGTCGTCGCTCAGCATCGGGTCCTGGGCCATCTGGATGGCGGCCTCGATGACCTCGCGCCCGGCGCCGTCTGCTCGGCCGGCCCGCTCCTGCAGCTCGGCGGCCGCAGCCGCGACGGCGGCGTCGACGGCGGCCTTCTCGGCAGCGGCGTCGCCCCCGTGCTGCTTCTCGAGCGGCTCGGGCAGCGGCTCGGGCATGGTCAGGACGGGCCCTACAGCGACACCGCGTCCGACACCGACTCCGTGCAGTTCCATGTGAGGGCCCTCTCCATCGACGGGCAGGATCTCGACGCGGATCTGTCAATGCCCGGAGTCAGCCTACCGGCGGTCAGTAGGGTGAAAACATGGCCGAGAACCCGCACGACGAGCTGGACCGCGGGCCGCATCCGCTCATCCTGAGGGTCCAGGCGATCACCGAGCGCGTGATGAAGCTGAAGCCGGTGCGGGTCTTCCTGCACTACGGGATGCGGCGCGGCCCGATCCTCGCGGCCGGCCTGTCGTTCCAGGCGATCTTCGCCGTGTTCGCGGCGATCTGGGTGGGCTTCTCGGTCGCCGGGCTGGTGCTCGCCTCGACCCCGGCCCTGCAGGACGCGCTCTTCGAGATCATCGGCACCTCGGTGCCGGGGCTCATCGACACCGGCGACGGCAGCGGTGCCATCGACCCCGACGACCTGCTGGCGACCGGCGTCCTGCAGTGGACCGGTGTCATCGCCCTGATCGGAACGCTCTTCACCGCGATCGCCTGGCTCGCGTCGGCGCGTGACGCGGTACGCGACATCGCCCAGCTGGCGGCACCGCCCACCAACTTCCTCCTGCTGAAGCTGAAGGACCTGGTGCTCGCTCTGCTGTTCGCGGTGGCGCTGATCGTGTCGGCGGCGCTGTCGTTCCTCAGCACGCAGGCGGCGGATCTCGTGCTCGGCTGGTTCGACGTGTCGCGCGAGTCGGTGGTCGGCACGGTCGTCGTCCGGATCCTCGGCCTCCTCCTCACCTTCGCTCTCGACGCCCTCGTGCTGACGGCGCTCTACCGGATCCTCGCCGGGGTGCCCATCCCCCGCGGACCGCTGGTGCAGGGCGTGCTCATCGGCGCGACGGCGCTCGGCATCCTCAAGGTGCTCGGCGCCACCCTGCTGGGCGGCGCGTCGAGCAACCCGCTGCTCGCGTCGTTCGCGGTGATCGTCGGACTGCTGATCTGGTTCAACTTCATCTGCCAGGTCATCCTGATCAGCGCGGCCTGGATCGTCGTCTCGGCGGCCGACGCGGGCATGCCGCTCGACCCGGTGGGCGACCGCGAGCGCCGCGACGCCGAGGCCCGCCTGCGGCTCGAGATCGAGGATCAGGTGCGTGCCGAGGTCGAGGCCGACCTCCCCCGCGCGGTGCGCTGGCTGGCCCGTCGCACCCGGCGGCGGCAGGTGACCGAGCAGGGCTGACGGCGGTCGACCGTAGGCTCGGAGCATGGCTCCCCTGCGCATCGCCTCGGTCAACGTGAACGGCATCCGCGCCGCCTACCGCAAGGGCATGGGCGAGTGGCTGGCGTCACGCGACGTCGACATCCTCGCGCTGCAGGAGGTGCGCGCAGAGACCGACGACGTCGCGAAGCTGCTCGGCGACGAGTGGAACCTGCTGCACGACGTGGCGACGGCGAAGGGCCGGGCCGGAGTCGCTCTGGCCTCGCGGCGCGGCGCGAGCATCCACCGCGTCACGCTCGGCGACGACGACTTCGACAGCGCGGGCCGCTGGCTGGAGGCCGACTACGACGTCGACGGCACCCTGATCACGGTGGTCTCGACCTACGTGCACTCGGGCGAGGCCGACACCCCGAAGCAGGTCGAGAAGTTCCGCTTCCTCGACGCCATGCGCGCGCGGCTGCCCGAGCTGGTCGCCCACAACCCGCTGGCCGTCGTGCTCGGTGACCTCAATGTCGGGCACCGCACCCTCGACATCAAGAACTGGAAGGGCAACGTGAAGCGGTCCGGCTTCCTGCCCGACGAGCGCGCGTACTTCGACGGCTTCGTCGGCGCAGAGGACGATCCCGCCTACAACGCGGGTGCCGGGCTCGGCTGGGTCGACCTCCACCGTCGGTTCTCCGGCGACGTGCCGGGTCCGTACACCTGGTGGTCCAACATGGGCAAGGCGTTCGACAACGACTCCGGATGGCGCATCGACTACCAGCCTGGCGGCGGCGGCGACGTCCTACGCGATCGACCGCGCACCCTCGTATGCCGAGCGCTGGTCCGACCACGCGCCGGTCGTCGTCGACTACGACATCTGAAAGACTCGCTGGTTGAGGAGCGCCGCCGCTGGTGACGCGTCTCGAAACCGCCAAAGGACATCACCCATGACATCCAAGCCCCGTCTCTTCTCGGGCATGCAGCCGTCTGCCGACTCGCTCCACGCGGGCAACTACATCGGCGCGCTGCTGCAGTGGAAGGACCTGCAGGCCTCGCACGACGCCCTGTTCTGCGTGGTCGACCTGCACGCGATCACCGTCGCGCAGGATCCGGCGAAGCTCCGCGAGGCGACCCGGCGCACGGCCGCGCAGTACATCGCCGCCGGCATAGACCCGGCCTCGTCGATCCTCTTCGTGCAGTCGCACGTGCCGGCGCACACCGAGCTGGCCTGGGTGCTCAACACCATCACGGGCTACGGCGAAGCCGCGCGCATGACGCAGTTCAAGGACAAGTCGGCCAAGCAGGGTGCCGACTCGACGAGCGTCGGGCTCTTCACCTACCCCGTGCTCCAGGCCGCCGACATCCTGCTCTACGACGCCGCCATCGTGCCCGTCGGCGAGGACCAGCGTCAGCACATCGAGCTGACGCGCGACCTGGCCCAGCGCTTCAACAGCCGCTTCGGCGAGACCCTGACGGTGCCCCAGGTGTCGATCCTGAAGGAGACGGCCAAGATCTACGATCTCCAGGACCCGACGGCCAAGATGTCGAAGTCGGGGCCGGCCGAGAAGGGCATCATCTGGGTGCTCGACGAGCCGTCCGTGACCGCCAAGAAGATCCGATCGGCCGTCACCGACAACGACGGCGTGGTGCGGTTCGACCCGGTCGAGAAGTCCGGGGTGTCGAACCTGCTCACCCTGCTCTCGGTGCTCGGCGGCTCGCCTGTCGCCGCCCTCGAGGACGAGTTCGCCGGTCGCGGCTACGGCGACCTCAAGGCGGCGACCGCGGATGCGGTGGTCGCCGCGTTCTCGCCCGTCCGGGAGCGCGCACTCGAGCTGCTGGCAGACCCGGCGGAGCTCGACCGCGTCCTGGCCGGCAACGCCGAGCGCGCCGAGGCGATCGCGCTCGAGACCATCGCGCGCGTGTACGACCGCGTCGGATTCCTGCCGCGGCGATGATCCGGATCGCGCTCTTCGATCTCGACGACACCCTCTTCGCGCACCGCGAGGCGGTCGCGGCCGGTATCGCGCTGCATCGGGCATCCCTCGGAGGCGCTGTCGCGGCCACATCGGAGGCGGAGGAGCTCGCGAGGTGGAACGCCCTCGAGGAGACCGAGTACCACCGGTACCTCAGCGGAGAGCTCGACTACCTGGGCCAGCGCCGCGCGCGAGCTCGGGGGTTCATGGCGCCGTACACCGGCTCACCCGATCCCCTCGCGTCGGATGCGGCGGCCGAGGCCTGGTTCGACGGCTACCTCGTTCACTACCGGGCGAGCTGGAGCCTGCACCCCGACGCCCTCCCCTGCCTCGATGCGCTGGCTGCTCAGGGCGTGCGGATCGGCGTCATCACGAACGGCGACCTCGACTTCCAGACGAGCAAGATCGCCGGCACAGGTCTGACGCCGCGCGTCGAGCACCTGATTACCAGCGGCGCGCTCGGGATCGCCAAGCCCGACCCGCGCATCTTCGCGGCGGCGTGCGCCGAGTTCGGGGTCGACGCGGGTGAGGCCCTCTATGTTGGGGACCGGCTGCACACCGACGCGATCGGCGCCGCATCCGCGGGTCTTCTCGGCGTCTGGCTCGACCGCGCCGGATCGGCGACCGCCGAGCACCTCGCCGAGGCGTCTGCGGCGGGCGCCCGCGTGATCCGCACCCTCGACGAGCTCCCGGCCCTGCTCGCCTGACCCGCTCGGTCGGCACCGCCCGCCGCGGTGTGAACGATTCATGCCCAGCCGCGCTTCTCGGTACGTAGGCGCGCCGCCGCCGCGATTGCCCGTGCATTTCGCACGTCGCGGTGACCCTCCACCGCTCCGATGATCGACGCCGCGACCATGCCTGGCGAACCGATGATCTGGTCGTAGCCGAAACGCAGGACAGGACGATTGATCGCGGTGAGCAGCGCGTCGCGGCGACGATCCCTCCTCCGCTGCACGAGATCGCTGTGATGTCGATCGCCGTCGGCCTCCGCGACGATCACGCCCGCCACCACGATGTCGACACGGCCGATGCCCTCGAACGTCACCTGCAGCTCATACGCCAGTCCGACCGCGCGGACGATCTCCCGCAGCGCCGTCTCGAGGCCGGATTCCGCGCGAGCGTCGGACACGCGCACGATGCGAGCCGCCCGCGCGGACATCGATGCGACTCGCTCGACCTCGATCGGCGAGATCACGCGGAGATTGCGAGCGCTGTCGAGCGCGACCAGCGCCCCTAGCCGTGACTGACAGTGCACGGCCTGGATGACTGCATCCAGAGCGGACACGTTGGCCACGGCCGGCGGACCGACGAGGGGTCGCCAGTGCCGGCACGCCCTCCGGCTCTCCGGGCGCATGGTCTGCGAGTGGAAGTGCACGTGCCTCAAGCACCCATATACCTCGGCGACGCAGCTCGGAGATGCAGGTCAGCCGCCCTCCGGCCCGCGCAGCGCCCTGCACGTCCATCGACAGGCTGGGGTCGCAGTAGACGCCGCCGCGGAGACGGACGAGGCGACCCGCAGCGACCGCGTCGGCCAGTCGCCGATCAGTGAAGCCCGCTGCGAGAAGCTGCGGTCTGACCCAGGGTCCGAGTGCATCCATGTCGCGATGGTGCCCGCGGGAATCCGATCGGGTAGCGGACCATCGCACTTCGGTGGACCGCCGCCGCGAAGGATTCACGGGGAGGAGAAGAACCTGCTCCCCGACGTGCACGCCAGGCGACCTCGACGTGAGCCCTTCCCGTCACCCGCGGCGTCGGCCGGGAATAGGGGGCACATGCGTGCGTTGTACACTGCGGAACAAGAAGCACGTGCTCCGGGGTCGGTGAAAGTCCGAACCGGCGGTGACAGTCCGCGAGGCGTCCGAACCGTGAGGTGAGGCGCTTGATCCGGTGGAATTCCGGGACCGACGGTAATGGGTTGGCAACAGCCCTCAGTCCGGATGGGAGGATGCACGCGCTCGCACCGCCGTGAGGTGGCGCGAGCGAGCGCCGCTCGTCGGCAACCCCGGGACCCGTCTCAGAAGAGACCAGAGGACCGGATGACCGCGCAGCCCGCGCACCGAGCGCCGAGCGCAGACCGAGAGAGCGCCGCGATGCGACGCGCCCTGGAGCTCGCCGCGCAGGGTCCGGTCGTCGGCGGAAACCCGCAGGTCGGGTGCGTGCTGCTGGATGCGTCGGGCACCGTGGTCGCCGAGGGCTGGCACCGCGGGGCGGGCACCCCGCACGCCGAGGTCGACGCCCTGGGGAAGGTCGCCGACGCGTCGGGCCTCACCGCCGTCGTCACGCTCGAGCCCTGCAACCACACCGGGCGCACCGGCCCCTGCAGCGAGGCGCTGAGCGCCGCCGGCGTCAGCCGGGTCGTCTACGCGGTGTCCGATCCGGGGGATGCGTCGAGCGGCGGGGCCGAGCGCCTGCGCGAGGCCGGAGTCGACGCCGGGCTCGTGGGCGACCCGGCGGTCGCGGCGGAGGCCGAGGCGTTCCTGCACATCTGGCTGACCGCGGTACGCCGCCACCGCCCCTGGGTCACCGTCAAATGGGCGTCGACCCTGGACGGACGCGCGGCCGCCGCCGACGGCACCAGCCAGTGGATCACGGGCACGGCAGCGCGGCAGCGGGTGCACGAGCAGCGGGGGGCGAGCGATGCGATCCTCACCGCCACGGGCACGGTGCTCGCCGACGACCCGAGCCTGACCGCGCGGGGCGACGCGGGCGAGCTCCTGCGCGCACAGCCGATTCCGGTCGTCGTGGGCGAGCGTGCGGTGCCCGCCGATGCGAAGCTGCGACGGCACCCGGCCGGGCTCATCGAGACCGGGACGCGGGATCTGAACGCCGTGCTCGCCGACCTGGACGCCCGCGGCATCCGCCGGGTGTACGTCGAGGCCGGGCCGACCCTCGTCAGCGCCCTCGTCGCCGCCGGACTTGCCGACGAGTACTCGGTCTACCTCGCCCCGACGCTGCTGGGCGGCCCGCGCGTCGCGATCGGCGACCTCGGCATCCCGAGCATCGGCGACGCGCGCCGGCTCGTCTTCACCGCCGTGGAGCAGCTCGGCGACGACCTGCTGCTCACGGCGCGACCACAGATCTCACGGTCGACCGGCGGGGTCTCGACAAGCTCGACCAACGGAAGGACGAACTGACATGTTCACCGGAATCATCGAAGAGCGCGGCGAGGTGCTCGCCTGGGAGACCAGCGGCGACGCCGGCCGCCTCACCGTCAAGGCGCCCGTGGCGGCGTCCGACGCCGGGCACGGCGACTCGATCTCGGTCAGCGGCGTGTGCCTCACCGTCGTCGACCAGGGTGCCGACTGGTTCACCGCCGACGTCATGGGCGTCAGCATCGCGATGAGCACCCTCGGCGGCCTCACCGTCGGCGACCGCGTCAACCTCGAGCGCGCCGCCGCCCTCGGCGACCGCCTCGGCGGTCACATCGTGCAGGGGCACATCGACGGCACGTCGACCCTGATCAGCGTCACGCCCGCCGACGGCTGGAAGGTGCTGCGCTTCTCGCTCGACGCCGAGCACGCCCCGCTCGTGGCCCGGAAGGGCTCGATCGCCGTCGACGGCGTGAGCCTCACGGTCAGCGCCGTGTCGGATGCGGCCGAGCCCGAGCAGTGGTTCGAGGTGTCGCTGATCCCCGAGACGCTGACGGCGACGACGCTCGGCGCGCGTCAGCCCGGCGAGCGCGTCAACATCGAGACCGACGTGCTCGCACGGCAGGTGCTGCGGATGAACGAGTTCTCCGGGGTCTCGGTCTCGACAGGCTCGACCGCCGAGACGATCGGAGCCACCTCATGAGCCTCGCCGACATCCCCACCGCCCTGCAGGCGCTGCGCGAGGGCCGGCCGGTCATCGTCGCCGACGACGAGGGCCGCGAGAACGAGGGCGACGTCATCATCGCCGCCGAGTCCGCCAGCCAGGAGTGGGTGGCGTGGATGGTGCGCCACACCAGCGGCTACCTCTGCGCTCCGATGACCAATGAGATCGCGGATCGCCTCGAGCTGCCCCTCATGGTCGAGCACAGCCAGGACTGGCGCGGCACCGCGTACACGATCAGCGTGGACGCGGCGGGCCGCCTCAGCACCGGCATCAGTGCCAGCGACCGCGCCCACACACTGCGGGTGCTGGCCGACCCGGCGTCGACGCCGACCAGCCTGATCCGCCCCGGCCACATCATCCCGCTGCGCGCCGTCGACGGCGGCGCGCGAGAGCGCGACGGCCACACCGAGGCCGGAGTGGACCTGATGAAGCTGGCTGGGCTCTACCCGGTCGCCGCGATCGGCGAGATCGTGGCCGACGACGGGGAGATGATGCGACTGCCCGGACTGATCGCGTTCGGCGAGGCGGAGGGCGTGCCGGTCATCACGATCGAGGCCCTCCTGCGCTTCATGGAGGAGCGGAAGTGCGAGGCCGATCCGACAGCGCAGATCGAGATCCCCGAGTCGTCGCGCGTGACCTTCGAGGTCGAGACGACGGTGCCGACGCAGCACGGATCGTTCCGGGTGCGCGCCTACCGCGACCGCTCGACGGGCGCCGACCACGTCGCCTGGATCGCCGACGACGCCGCCGGCAACCCGCCGGCGGACGGCACATTAATCCGCGTGCACTCGGAGTGCCTGACCGGTGAGGCGTTCGGATCCGAGAAGTGCGAGTGCGGTCCGCAGCTGCAGTCGGCCCTCGACACGATCCACACCGAGGGCGGCATCGTCATCTACCTGCGCGGGCACGAGGGGCGCGGCATCGGCCTGATCAACAAGCTGCGCGCGTACAAGCTGCAGGAGGAGGGCTACGACACCCTCGACGCCAACCTGGCCCTCGGCCTGCCGGCCGACGCCCGCGACTACGGGGCGGCCACCGGGATCCTCAAGGATCTCGGCATCCAGAACGTGCGCCTGCTCAGCAACAACCCCGAGAAGGCGCGCCAGCTCGAGGAGCGCGGCGTCACCGTGACCGAGCTCGTGCCGCTCGTCGTAGGCGTGGGCGCCTTCAACGAGGGCTACCTCGACGCCAAGCGCGATCGCATGGGACACGCCCTGCCGACGCACGAGGCGCTCGACGGGCTCTTCGAGCAGGTCTCGACGGGCTCGACCACCGGACGGGTCTCGACGGGCTCGACCACCGACGAAGGAGCACGCGCATGAGCGGCGAAGGACACCCCGAACTCGACACCGACGGCACAGGCCTGACGGTGACCATCGTCTCCGGCCTGTGGCACACCCGCATCTCGGAAGGACTGCTGGCCGGCGCGCGGGGCGTGCTCGCGGCATCCGGCGCCGAGGTCACCGAGATCCAGGTCGCGGGCAGCTTCGAGCTGCCGCTGGTCTCGAAGGCCGCGCTCGAGGCGGGGGCGGATGCGGTGGTCGCCCTCGGCGTGATCGTGCGCGGCGAGACCCCCCATTTCGACTACGTCGCGGCCGCCGCGACGGACGGCCTGACCCGCGTCGCCCTCGACACCGGCAAGCCGGTCGGGTTCGGCGTGCTGACGGTCGACGACGAGCAGCAGGGCATCGACCGGGCCGGCCTGCCCGAGTCCAAGGAGGATGTCGGGGGCCGCGCGGCCGAAGCCGCGATCGCCACCGCCATCGCGTTGAGGGGCATCCGCACCGGCGTACGCTGATCGGATGTCCTCTTCGCCGGTCAGCGCTGACGCTCGCACACCCCCCGCCAATCCCCGCTCCCGCGTCGTCGTCGCGAGCCTGATCGGCACCTCGATCGAGTTCTACGACTTCTACGTCTACGCGACGGCCGCGGTGCTCGTGTTCCCCACGCTGTTCTTCCCGTCCGAGAGCGCCACCGCGGCCCAGCTGCTGTCGTTCGTCACGTTCGCCGTGGCCTTCTTCGCGCGTCCGGTGGGATCGATCCTGTTCGGCCACTTCGGGGACCGCATCGGGCGGAAGACGACCCTGGTCGCCTCGCTCCTCACGATGGGCATCTCGACCTTCCTGATCGGCTGCCTGCCGACGTTCGGCGACATCGGCATCGTGGCCCCGGCGCTGCTCGCGATCCTGCGCTTCGGCCAGGGCCTCGGGCTCGGCGGCGAGTGGAGCGGCGCGGCCCTGCTCGCGACCGAGAACGCCCCGGCGGAGAAGCGCGGCATCTTCGGCAGCGCGCCTCAGATGGGCGCACCGATCGGGTTCATCCTCGCGAACGGCCTCTTCCTCGCGCTGTCGCTCTCGCTGCCGGCGGACGCGTTCCTCGAGTGGGCCTGGCGCATCCCGTTCCTCCTGAGCGCGCTGATGGTCGTCGTCGGTCTCTACGTGCGGCTGCGGCTCGTCGAGGCGCCGGTGTTCGCCGAGGTCAAGGAGCGCGGCGACGTGTCCCGCGTGCCGCTCGGCGATGTGCTGCGCAACAACTGGCGCCAGCTCATCCTCGGCACGTTCATCATGCTGGCGACGTACGTGCTGTTCTACTTCATGACCGCCTTCACCCTGACGTTCGGCACATCGCCCGCCGAGGCGACCGAGGGCTTCAAGATCGGCCTCGGCTTCGACCGCAACACCTTCCTCGGCCTGCTGATCATCGGCGTCGTGTTCTTCGGCATCTTCACTCCGCTGGCGGGCTGGCTGTCCGACCGCTTCGGCCGTCGCCGGGTGCTCATCCTCACGACGGTCGGCATCATCCTCTTCGGCCTGACATTCCAGGTATGGCTCGGATCGGCGGCCGGGAACCCGCTCGTGACCGTCGCGTTCCTGTCGGTCGGGCTCGCCCTCATGGGGCTGACCTTCGGCCCGATGGGCGCCCTGCTGCCCGAGCTGTTCCCGACGCGGGTGCGCTACACCGGATCGGGGATCGCGTACAACGTCGCGAGCATCCTCGGTGCGTCGCTCGCCCCGATCGTCGCGCTCGGGCTGTGGACCGCCGACGGCGACATCTTCAAGGTCGGCCTCTACCTGAGCGGCGCGGGGGTCCTGACCCTGATCGCCCTGATCCTGTCGCGCGAGACGAAGGACCGCGCCCTGGAGGACGCCGCGTGAGCGACGCGGCTCCTGCGCGCGTCGCCGTCGTGACCGGGGCCGCGCGCGGGATCGGGGCCGCGATCGCCCGGCGGCTCGCCGCATCCGGAGTCGCCGTCGCGGTCGTCGACCTCGACGAGGCCGCGACCTCGGCGAAT
>CAXTSE010000002.1:157283-197527 GCA_964246985.1 uncultured Microbacteriaceae bacterium | reverse complement strand
GGGATCCGGGGCGCAGCCTCTGCGTCGGCGATCGCCTGCTCGTAGCGAACGCAGCCGTGCAGCGAAGAACCACCATCGTCGACCTCGACGAGGCCGCGACCTCGGTGACTGTCGACGCCATCACCGCCGCCGGTGCGTCGGCGATCGGCATCGGCGCCGACGTCTCCGACTCGGATGCCGTGGCCGCCGCGGTCGCGCGCGTCGCCGACCAGCTGGGCGCGCCCACGATACTCGTCAACAACGCCGGCATCCTGCGCGACAACCTGCTCTTCAAGATGACCGACGACGACTGGGATGCCGTGATGAGCGTGCACCTGCGCGGCGCGTTCCTGATGAGCAGGGCGGTGCAGGCACACCAGGTCTCCGCGGGGTGGGGCCGGATCGTCAACCTCTCGAGCACCTCGGCGCTCGGCAATCGCGGGCAGGCGAACTACGCGGCGGCGAAGGCCGGGCTGCAGGGCTTCACGAAAACCCTCGCGATCGAGCTCGGACCGTTCGGGGTGACGGTCAACGCCATCGCTCCCGGGTTCATCGCCACCGACATGCTGCGCGCGACCGCCGAGCGCTTGGGCATGTCGTTCGAGGACTACCTCGCCGAGGCGGTGAAGACCCTTCCGGCCCGGCGGGCGGGCACCCCCGACGACGTCGCGGCGGTGGCGGGGTTCCTCTGCTCCGACCACGCGAGCTACGTCTCGGGGCAGGTCATCTACGTGGCCGGAGGGCCGACGGACTAGGGGTCCGCACCTCAATCGAGGAACAGCGCTCGCAGACGCCGGGTCGTGAAGACCAGCCCGACCGCCACCATGGCCAGGTAGTAGACCAGGTGCACGAGCATCGCCGGGCCCAGCGCGCCCGTCGTGAGCCCGCGTACGAGCTCGACGCCGTGCCAGAGCGGCAGCACCTGCACGACCCACTGGATGGGCGCGGGATAGACGGTCAGCGGATAGAACGTCGCCGAGAAGAGGAACATCGGCAGCAGGAAGAACTGGATCCACTCCATCTGCTGGAACGTCTTCAGGTAGCTGGTGATGCCCATGCCGAGGGCGGCGAACCCGAACGCGATCAGCAGGATCGCGGGCAGCGCGAGGATCGCGGTCCACGCCAGGTTGAGGCCGAGGGCCTGCATGACGATGAGGAACCCTGCCCCGTAGGCGCCACCCCGCAGCAGCGCCAGCACGATCTCGCCGAGGGCGACGTCGAGCGGGCCGAGGCTCGTCGACAGCATTCCGGCGTAGAGCTTGCCGAAGTTCATCTTGAAGAACACGTTCCAGGTCGAGTCGTAGATGGCGCCGTTCATCGCGGAGACTGCGAGGAGCGCCGGCGCGATGTATGCCGCGTAGGGGATATCCGCTCCGGACGAGTCCTGCACCGTGCCGATGAACGAGCCCAGCCCCACGCCCAGCGAGAGGAGGTAGAAGATCGGCTCGACGAATCCGGTCAGCATGACGACCCAGTTGGTGCTGCGGGTGGCCAGCAGGCCGCGACCGACGACCGCGCGTGTGTTGCCCGCGTAGATGGCCCGGACTCCCCCGGTGCGGGCCGCGCGCGCCGTGAGCTGTGCCGTCATCGGTCGAGCCTCCGGGTGGCGACCCGCACGGCGATCTGCCACCCGGCCACCGCCACGACGACCAGGACGACGACGTGCACGAGGGCCAGCCACAGGGGCTCGTCACCGCCATAACCGGCGCGCGAGCTCGGTCCCGTGCCAGAGCGGCGACAGCCACCCGATCCACTGCAGGTAGACGGGCAGCTGCGAGAGCGGGAAGATCGTGCCGCTGAACAGAGACAGCGGCAGGATGATGACCCGCAGCAGCACGGGGAACTGCCCCTTGTCCTCGGTGATCGACGCGCTGTAGGCCAGCACCGGGGTGCCGAGCGCGAGTCCGCAGAGCACGGCGACCGGGACGGTGCCGATGCCCGCCGCCGACGGCAGTGCCCCGAAGACCAGCATCACGACGTAGTAGAACAGCGCGGTGATCGTCATGCGGATCGCGACGAACAGCACCTGCCCGTCCATGATCTGACGCGCGCTGAGCGGCGCCGCGTTCATGCCGACGAAGAACGGGTTCCACTTGAAGCCGAGCATGATCGGGTAGGTGAACTCGCTCGACGCGACCGTCACGGCGGCCATGCAGATGAGCGCGGGCGCGACGAAGACCAGGTAGCTGACCCCGTCGATCCCGCCGGTGCTCGCGCTCACGAGGGATGCCAACCCGACCCCGAAGGCGAACAGATAGATCAGCGGGGTGCCGATGGCGGTCGCGATGACGACGCCGCCGTAGTTCTTCATGACGAGCAGCAGGTGCTCGGTGACGTACCAGGCTCCCCAGCGCCGGATGCGGGCCGGGTCGATGGCCGACGCGCGGTCGGCGGGGAGGGCCTCGGGGGGCTCGACCGACGGATCCCTCATTCGATCAGGCTCCGGCCGGTGAGTCGCAGGAACACGTCCTCGAGGCTCGACCGACGCACCAGGCTCGTGAGCGGCTGCAGCCCGCGACGCAGCACCTCCGCGAGCACCGCCTCGCCGTCCTGCGCGTAGACCAGCACGCGGTCGGGGAGCACCTCGATGCGCTCACCGACCCCGGCGAGGGTCTCGGCGGCGGCCGCGTTGCCCTCCGATCCGAAGCGCACCTCGAGCACCTCGCGCGTCGAGTACTCGCGGATCAGCGCCGAGGGTGCGCCCTCGGCCATGATCCGGCCGTGATCGACCACGACGAGCCGGTCGCAGAGCTGCTCGGCCTCGTCCATGTAGTGCGTCGTCAGGACGAGAGTGGTGCCCTGCTCCTTCAGCCGGAACAGCCGGTCCCAGAGGATGTGCCTGGCCTGCGGATCGAGCCCGGTGGTGGGCTCGTCGAGCAGCAGGATGCGCGGCTCGTTGATGAGGGCGCGCGCGATCGTGAGCCGGCGCTTCATGCCGCCCGACAGGTCGTCGACCTTCGCCTTCGCCCGGTCGGACAGCTGGGCGAACTCGAGCAGCTCGTCGGCCTTCGCCGCGACGAACGACCGCGGGAGGCCGAAGTAGCGACCGTAGACCAGCAGGTTCTCGCGCACCTTGAGCTCGGTGTCGAGGTTGTCCTGCTGGGGCACGACGCCGAGGCGCGACCGGATCTCGGGTCCGCTCCGGTCGGGGTCGAGACCGAGGATCGACAGCGTGCCGCTGGTGCGCGTGGACACCGCGCCCACCATGCGCATCGTGGTCGACTTGCCGGCGCCGTTGGGGCCCAGGAGCCCGAAGGACTCGCCCGGCGCGACCGCGAACGAGAGCCCGTCGACGGCAGCGGTGTCGCCGTACACCTTGACGAGGTCGACGGCTTCGATGACGGGTGCTGGCACTTGTCGAGACTACGGAACACCGGCGACAGCCGCGATCCCTATACTCGGGTCGAACATCTCTCATGGAGGCGACGATGCGCACACGGCCCCTTGCTCTCACGGCTGTGCCGCTGGTGCCGCTTCTGCTCCTCCTCACGGCGTGCGGGCCGGGGACGCCCCCGGAGCCGGTGCAGACCTCCGCGCCGACCACCGCCCCCGTCGACGAGCCGAGCGCCGCCCCCGAGATCCCCGACAACGCGGTGCTCGCCCTCCACGCCACGGCGACCGCGTCGAACGGCGCGGTGCTCGACATCGACCTGTTCGTGGGCACGCCCGAGCCGTACAGCTCCGACGGCGCGACCCCCGCCTGGGACGCGACCACGGCCTGGTGCACGGGCGAGATCGACGACGGCGTGGTCGCCGACGGCGGGTACAGCTTCACGACGATCGACGTGGTCGCCCTGGCCCGCGCCGGCACCGCCGACTGGCCGGACGACACTCCCCTGCTGATGCTGCCTCTACCGAGCCCGGGATCGACGATCACCGCGGTCGGCGACCTGCGGCAGGTGAACGAGCCGACCCAGTTCGGTGAGACGGCGGGCAGCATCCCGCACTGCGCGCAGCCGGTGCTGCTGGACGGGACAGGCACGGGCTCGATCTATGTCGGCATCGCCGGCGACGTCGCGGGCGACGACTACGGCACCGTGCCGTTCGGCGGCTGGGCCAACCGCAAGTACGGCGTCAATGCGAACCAGCCGGGCGACAACCCGCCGGTGGCCGTGACCTTCAGCGACTGCTCCGCCGAGATCACGGAGGCCGGCAGCGGCCTGGGCGCTCCGACCGCCTCCTGGCAGGAGAGATTCCAGTCGGATCTGTGCGTCGTGGGTGGCGACTCGGTGGGGCAGGACGCCGGCTGATCCGACGTACGGTGCACGCGGTGCACCTCGCACGCGTGCATCCCTCGGGAGGCGGTGCGGGTCAGGAACGGCGGGTACGGTGGAGGCCGTGACCGACAGCTCCGCCCGCACCCGCACCACCTCCCGCCGATTCGGCGCCCCCGCCGGCGATGGGCCGCGCGGCACCTTCCGGCAGCTCCTGCCGTACCTCGCCGAGCACCGCCCGGTGCTGATCGCCGTGGTCGCCCTCAGCCTCGCCGGCGCCGGCGCCTCGCTCGCCCAGCCGCTGCTCGTCAGCCAGGTGATCGGCATCGTCGAGAGCGGCGATCCCCTCGGCTCGCTGGTCTGGCTTCTCGTCGGGCTGGTCGTGGTCGCGGGTCTCCTGAGCGGCCTGCAGCACTACCTGCTGCAGCGCACCGGCACCTCGGTCGTGCTGTCGGCCCGCCGTCGGCTCGTCGGGCGCATGCTGCGGCTCCCCATCGCGGAGTTCGACCAGCGCCGCACGGGCGATCTGGTGTCGCGCGTCGGCTCCGACACCACGCTCCTCTATGCCGTCATCACGCAGGGGCTCGTGGATGCGCTCGGCGGAGCCGTGGTGTTCGTGGGCGCGCTCATCGCGATGCTCATCATCGATCCCGTGCTCCTCGGGCTGACGGTGCTCGTCATCGGCGTGTCGGTCGTGACGGTCGTGCTGCTGTCCGGACGCATCCGCGAGGCCAGCCGAGAGCAGCAGGAGAAGGTCGGCGACCTGGCGGCCTCGGTCGAGCGCGTGATCGGCGCGATCCGCACGGTGCGCGCCGCGAACGCGACCGACCGAGAGCTGGCGACGGTCGAGGAGGATGCGCGGGGCGCCTGGCGCGCCGGCATCAAGGTCGCCAAGGTGTCGGCCCTCATCGTGCCGATCGCCGGCATCGCCCTGCAGGTCTCGCTGCTGGTCGTGCTCGGCGTCGGCGGCTACCGCGTAGCCGACGGAGCGCTGACGGTCGCCAATCTGGTGGCGTTCATCCTGTTCCTGTTCATGCTGATCATGCCGCTCGCGTCGGCGTTCGGTGCTGTCACCTCGGTCAATCAGGCGCTCGGCGCGCTCGGCCGCATCGAGGAGATCAACTCGCTCCCGAGCGAGACGGACGGCGACGCCGCCATCGAGCCCGCGGCCCCGATCGCGACCACGGCTGCGATCAGCTTCCACGACGTGCGCTTCGGCTACCCCGAGGATGCGCACAAGACCGAGACCGAGAAGGTGATCGCCGAGGTCGTGGGCGAGGAGGCCCTCCCGCAGCCGGAGAGCGGCGACCGCGAGGTCCTCCACGGCGTCACGTTCGATGTGGCCCGCGGATCACGGGTCGCCCTGGTCGGTCCGTCCGGCGCAGGGAAGAGCACCATCCTCGCTCTGATCGAGCGGTTCTACGACCCGACCGGCGGAGTGGTGCGCCTCGGCGGCGTGGACGTGCGCGGCATCCCCCGCGACGACCTCCGCGCGCAGATCGGCTATGTCGAGCAGGACGCGCCGGTGCTCGCGGGTACCCTGCGCCAGAATCTGACGCTCGGGTCGCCGACCTCCGACGACGCGGCTTGCGTCGCCGTGCTGCGCGCGGTCAACCTCGGCGAGGTGCTCGACCGCAACCCGCTCGGACTCGACGCGCCCGTCGGCGAGGACGGCGTGATGCTCTCGGGTGGCGAGCGCCAGCGCCTCGCGATCGCCCGCGCGCTGCTCGCGGCCCCGCCCATCCTGCTGCTCGACGAGGCGACCGCCTCGCTCGACGGCCTCAACGAGCAGCTGCTGCGCGACGCCATCGACAAGGTCGCCGAGAACCGCACCCTGCTGGTGATCGCGCACCGCCTGTCGACGGTGGTCGACTCCGACCAGATCGTGGTGCTCGAGCGCGGCCGGGTGGCGGGTGTCGGCACCCACTCGGAGCTCGTGGTCTCGACGCCTCTCTACAAGGAGCTCGCGAAGCACCAGCTGCTGGTCTAGGGGGTCTCGACAGGCTCGACCGACGACTCCGCTGATCGAGCCTGTCGAGATCGAGGCTCGAGCTACATGCCCAGCGCGAACATCGCCACCGCCGCGGCGGCCGCGACGTTCAGCGAGTCGATCCCGTGCCGCATCGGGATCTGCACGTGCACGTCGGCGGCGGCCAGCGCGGCCAGTGTCAGCCCCTCGCCCTCGGTGCCGAGCACCAGCGCGACCCGCTCCGGCGCACGAGCCGCGTAGTCGCGGATCGCGACCGCCTCCGGGGTCAGCGCGAGCGCCGCGACCTCGAAGCCGGCGTCCCGCAGCAGCGGCGACAGCTCGGGCCAGTCGGGTGCGCGCGTCCACGGCACCTGCAGCACCGTGCCCATGCTCACCCGGATCGCGCGCCGGTAGAACGGGTCGGAGCAGCGCGGTGAGACGAGCACCGCATCCGCGCCGATCGCCGCGACCGACCGGAAGATCGCGCCGACGTTCGTGGGATCGACGACATCCTCGAGCACGACGACGCGGCGAGCATCAGCGAGCAGCGAGGCGGCGGATGCGAGGGCCGGCCGATGCATCGACGCCACGACCCCGCGGTGCAGCAGGTAGCCCGTCAGCTCTGCAAGCAGCTCACCCGGCCCCGTGAACACCGGCACGTCGCGATCGCCCAGCAAGGCGAGCACCTCGTCGACGGACCCGCCGAGCGCGAGCACCGAGCGCGGCTCGTGCCCGGCGCGCAGCGCCCGCTCGAGCACCAGGAGCGACTCGGCCAGGTAGAGGCCCTGGTCGGTGCCCTGCGCGCGGCGCAGGTCGACGTCGGTGCGATGCGAGAAGTCGGCGAGACGCGGGTCGGCGAAGAGCCCGTCGCCACTGTCGGCGATCTCGATGACCGGCACGGTCAGACGCCGATGATGACCTCGAGCACGAAGGCGACGGCGAGCGCGATCGCACCGAGGACGGCGATCACGAGCAGGGCGTAGGAGAACATCAGTGGCCTTCCGGGTGGGGCTGGGGGTCGGTGGAGCTGGGTGCGACGGCACTCGGTGCCACGGCACTCGGTGCGATGGCGGCGCCGGCCGCGGCCAGCTCGTCGAGGGCGGCCGCACTCGACGCGGGCGCGACCCCGGCGACGAGGTCGGAGAGCACGCGGACGCGGCGGTCGGCTCCCAGCGCGTCGAGGGCCGAGGCGCGCACGCAGTAGTCGGTCGCGATGCCGACGACGTCGACCTCGGTGACGGCGAACTCGTCGAGTGCGCCGACCAGCGTGCCGCCGGACTCGGTCTCGCCCTCGAAGATCGAGTACGCCGGGCGCCCTTGACCCTTCCGCACGTGCACGTCGACCAGCGTCGTGTCGAGGGCGGGGTGGTAGTCGGCGCCGACGGAGCCGGCCACGCAGTGAGCCGGCCAGGTCTCGACGAAGTCGGGTGCCGCATCCGTCGCGAAGTGGCCGCCATTGTCCCCGGTCGCGTCGTGCCAGTCGCGCGACGCGAACACGACGTCGTAGCGGTCGGGATGGGCGCGCAGGTACTCGGTCACGCCGGCCGCGACGGCCGCGCCTCCGTCGACCCCGAGAGCGCCGCCCTCGGTGAAGTCGTTCTGCACGTCGATGATGAACAGCGCGCGGGTCACGGTGCGGTCCTCACGGCTCAGCTGCTCGCCAGGTTGTCGCCGCACGTGAAGATGCCGGCCGACAGCGAGTCGATGGCGTCCTTCGCATTGGGCCTGATGCCGTTGCCGACCGCGAAGAACGCGAAGGTCAGCACGGTGCCGTCGGCCGCCGTGACGAAGCCGGAGAGACTGTAGGCGGTGTCGATCCAGCCGGTCTTGGCCGTCAGGTTGCCACGCACGACGGCGTTGCCGCCGGTGAACCGGCTCGAGAGCGTGCCGGACTTTCCTGCCACCGGGAGGGCGTCGCGCACGACGGCGAGGTTGCCCGCGCCGAGCTGCGCGCCCGCCTGCACGCCCGACATGAATCGCGCCATCACCTCGGCGGGCACCGCGTTGAACTCGCTGAGGCCCGAGCCGTCGATGATCGTGAGCGTGGATGCCGTGGTCGGGTCGTCGGGGAACAGCGCGCTCGGGATCGCCTGGTCGAGCGAGGCGGCCGATCCGTTGAAGCCGGACTCCTTCGACACGATCCGGGCGAGCATCTCGGCCATCGTGTTGTCGCTGTTGAGGAGCATCTGCGGGATCAGAGAGCTGACCGGCTGCGACTGCACGGCCGCGAGCGCGGCGCCGCCGGTCGCCGTGCCGGTCGTGATGGCCACATCGCCCGCGATGACGCCCTTCGTGTCGGCGTTCCGAAGCGCCGACAGGAACGCCTGCCCCGCCCGGCTGATCGGGTCGGTGCTGCGCGGGCTGGTGAGCTGCGACGGGTTGGCGCGATCGCCATCGACCATCAGCGCCGTCACCTCGGAGTGGTAGCCGATCGTCTGCTCGGTGCGCTTCCAGCTCGGGTCCCACTTGTCGGCGGGGTTCCAGTAGCTGGCGTCGAGCACCAGGCTGGTGATGGGCGTCGCGGGGTCGAGGGCCGCGATCGTCTGGGCCGCGAGATCCGCCAGCTTCGGCGCGCCCCGGTACACGCTCTCGCTGCCGGGCGCCAGAGCGCTCAGCGACGCGTCGCCGCGCCCGACTAGCACGATCGAGCCCGGCGCCGCCCCGGCGAGCACCTGGGTGGTGATGCGGAAGTCGGGTCCGAGGACGGCCAGGGCCGCGGATGCCGTGAGCACCTTGAGCACGCTGCCGGTGCGTGACGGGGTGGCGCCGTTGTGGCTGTAGAGGAGGGTGCCGTCGTCAGCCCGCCGCACGGCCCCGTTGAGGGTCATGAGGCGGGGGTCGGCCGCGAGCCCCGCGACCGAGCAGGTGCGGATGCGGGACGGACCGACCTGGGACGCGGGCAGCGGGCGGGCGGTCTCGGTCGGCGTCGGAGACGGGGTCGCGACGACGGCGGCGGAGGCCGGACCGGATCCGGTCGAGATGCCCGCGAACACCGCCCCCGTACCGAGGACGACGAAGAGCACCGAGAGTGCGCCGATCAGCCAGGCGGTCGGGTGCGAGCGGATAGCGAGCATGAGACCGCCCGTGGGTGCCGCGTCGGCGGGCACGCCTGTCGGGTCGGCCCCGGCCGCCGGCTTCGCGGACGCCGCTGCTGCCGCGCGAGCGGCGCGGCGAGAGGTCGGCTGCTCGTCGGTCACCACGCCATGGTAGACGACGAGGCTGTCAGCCTTCCCGTGCGGTCAGCTCTCCGACGGGTACCGCAGACCGATCTGCTCGCGGATGGTGTCGAGGGTCCCCATGATGGCCACCGTCTCGTCGACCGACAGCACGTCGCCCGACAGGGTGCCGGATGCGACCAGCTCTTCCAGCGCATCCGCCTGGAACTGCATCCCGCGCCCCGGCACATCGTTCTCCCACGTCTCGATGACGGTGCCCTCGCCGTCGACGACCCGGAACGTCGTGGGCGTGTACCAGACGCCGTCGATGTCGATGCGGCCCTCGGTGCCGAGCACGCTCGCCACGTTGGGGCCGAGGGTGTCGAGCGCGGCGTGCAGCACGGCCTGGCGCCCCTCGCCGTACGAGAGCAGGACGCCGGTCTGGCGGTCGACGCCGGTCGGGGTCGGCGACGAGATCGCGGTGATGCCGGTGGGCTCGCCGAGCACGTCCCACGCGAACGAGATCGGGTAGATGCCGAGGTCGAGCAGTGCGCCGCCCCCGAGGTCGGGGTTCTGGATGCGGTGGCTCGGGTCGTCGGGCAGGTTCTGCGTGTGGTCGGCCAGCACCGTGCGCACGTCGCCGAGCACCCCGGAGGCGATGATCTCGCGCACCCGCACCATGTGCGGCAGCCAGCGGGTCCACATCGCCTCGAGGATGACCAGCCCACGGGACGCGGCCGTCTCGACCAGCTCGCGCGCCTCATCCGCGTTGATCGTGAACGGCTTCTCCATCAGCACGTGCTTGCCGGCCTCGAGGGCGAGCATGCCGTGCTCGTGGTGCGCCGGGTGCGGCGTGGCCACGTAGATCGCATCGACCTCCGGATCGGCGACGAGCTCGGCGTAGCTGCCGTGCACGTTCGGGATGCCGTGCTCGGCTGCGAAGGCGCGCGCCGACTCCTCGGTGCGGGAGCCCACGGCGGTGACCGTGTGCCCGGTGAGAAGGAGGTCGCCTGTCATCTGGCCGGCGATCCATCCGGTGCCGAGAATGCCCCATCGCAATGTCATGCCCTCAGCCTATTGCGATGCCGCAGGGTCGAACGGTCAGCAGGAACCCCAGCGGGCGGCCGCGCGCGTGAACGCGTAAGGCTCGTCGGGCACGCCGCCGTGCGTCATCGCGAAGTAGATGCATGCGCCGGCCGTGCTGGCCCCCGGCTTGTACAGCGAGGTGCGGTGCGAGACCGAGTCCCACCACTTGATCGCCACCGTCGTCCCGGAGTTGTTCATGCCGCCGGCGAGGTTGCCGTCGCATCCGACCGACGGGACTCCGTCGCTGCGCTGCGAGCCCATGTGGCCCCAGGCGCTCGCCGGGCTGGTGCTCGGGTCCTCGGCCATCCAGAACAGGCGCTGCTCCATGCAGGCGTCGTAGCGGATGTTGCCGAGCGGGATCGGGGTCAGGCAGTTGCTGACACGGATGTTGTTGTACGCGACCGCGAAGGCGGCCAGGTCGCCGCTCGTGGTGCCGGCGACTCCCCCGCCGGAGACCGCTCCGGGTGCTCCGTTGACGGCGCCCCCGACACCGGTCGGGCATCCTCCGCCGGGGCTGATAGCGGCGCGCGCGGACGCGCTGCCCGAGCGGGGCGCGGGCGGCGGAGGCGGCGGTGCGGTGATCGTGTAGCTGCTCTTCCGGGTGGCGATGGCGTCGGCGACCGCGACGGCCATGGCCGACGGGGTGCGATCGGCCACATCGGCGACGACGGATGCGATGCGCACCGATGTGGTGACGTTGCGATCGCTGGCCGCGGCCATCGGCGACGGGCCCGCTCCCCCGAGGAACGGCATGACGAGCATGGCGCCCGTGGCGATGACGGTGCCGAGAACCAGCGTCCGCTTCACGTCGAGCCCCCCAGCACGCGTCGTCACGACCTCCCCCCCGGTGGTCGTGCCTCGAACGCTACGCCCGTGCGTGGCGCGGGGGACACTCCCTGTTCCGGGGTAGACGACCGGTCCTGTCGCAGGAGGGCCAGGTGAGAAAGCTCTCATCTTGGTTGCGAGTGCGGCACGGGAGGTGCATGCTCATCGGCAACCGAGGGCGACGATCCGGGTCGCAGGGATCACGACCCACTGCGGATGCCGCCCTCACCACATATCGCTGGGGGGCGACATGACCGTCATCAATCACCACTTCGCTGGATTCACCACCTCTGCCAGGGCGGCGATCGGGGTACGGAGTGCACGCACCATCGGGGACTATCTGCCGGCCGTGGTGGGCGGGGTGTGCGGGTTCCTCGCCGGAGCGGTGACGCTCGTGGCGATGCTCTCGCCGGGCACGTACTGACGCCGCTGCGCGAGGCCCGGCGGGCGCTCGGCGGGCGGGCATCCGGCGGCAGCTGTCGGGCGGCGGCGGGTGTTCGCAACTCAGGTTCGGCCGCCGGAACGGGGCCGCAACGGGTCCCATCCCGGCGCGTCACCTGAATTGCGAACACTCGAGCCGCGACGTGGCGGCGGCGCTGTGCGCTCTGCCGAGCACAGGTCCGGATATGGAGCCACCTGTCAGAATCGAACTGACGACCTATTCATTACGAGTGAATCGCTCTACCAACTGAGCTAAGGCGGCGGGGACGGGATCGCTCCCGGTCCGACACACGAGCATAACCGATCGTGCGGAGGGGCGGTGTCGGTACAGGAGCCGTCACCGTGGGGCGGCGGCCGTGCCGAGCTCGGTCAGCTGCGCGAACGAGGTGCGCATGTACTCCACGAGGGCGTCGCCCGTGTCGCCGGCGTCGATCCATGACAGCCAGCCGGTGCGCATGGCCGCGATGGACACCAGCCCGTAGAGGCGGGCGCGCTGATGACGCTCGACCCCGTCGCCGTCGGGGTCCTCGGCCTCCAGGCGACGCTCGATCAGGCTCATGACGTCGTGCTCGAACTCGTGAAGCCGCGCGAATCGGCGCGCCGACATCTCGGAGTTGTCCTTCATGATCGACCGGCGCAGCAGGATCAGCTCCTGGTCGTTGACCGCCAGCGAGACGCTCGCCGCGAAGATCTCGATCAGGTCGGTGAGCACCGGCCCGCGCGCCGCGACGAACGCGTCGAGGACGTCGTCGTCGGGGAGGGACGGGCCGTCACCGACGATCGCCTCCTCCTTCGAGGAGAAGTAGTTGAAGAAGGTGCGGGGGGACACGTCGGCGATCCGGCTGATCTCGTCGATCGTGGCCGCCTCGAAACCCCGCTCGCGCACCACCTCGATCGCGGCGACGAGGATCGCGCGGCGGGTCGCACGGCGCTTGCGCTCGCGCAGGCCGGGGGCGGCGGCCGTGGGGGTGTCGGTCACGGGTCTATTGTTGCACAGGGTGCAAGTTTGCACACGGAAGTGTGCCAGGGTGGGTCTCGACAGGCTCCACCGACGGACGGGTCAGCACTGGGGGTCTTCGGCGGGGACGGTCCCGTCGAGGAAGTAGTCGTCGACGGCCTCGAGCACGCAGTCGTTCGACTTGTTGTACGCGGTGTGGCCCTCGCCCGTGTAGGTGATGAGATGGCCGTTCTGCAGCTCGGCCGCCAGCGCCTGGGCCCACACGTACGGCGTCGCGGGGTCGTTCGTCGTCCCGACCACGAGGATGTCGGTCGAGCCCTCGGCGGAGATCGCGACCCGCTCACGGGTCGAGGGGAAGGGCCAGTTGGCGCATCCGACCCCGCCGTAGGCCATGCGCGGGCCGAAGACCGGGGCGAGAGCCGCGAGCTCCTCGGCCTGCTGCCGCATCGTCGCCACGTCGTCGTCGCTCGTGTAGTCGAGGCAGTTGACGGCGACGAGCGCCTCCGTGCTGTTCGACGCGTACGAGCCGTCGGCGTTGCGCTCGAAGTAGCTATCGGCCAGCAGGAACGCCGTGTCGGTGCCGCCCTGCTCGACGTCGGCGAAGAGCTGATCGAGATATGGCCAGTTGCTCTGGTTGTAGAGCGGAAGGATGATCGCGAAGAACATCGCATTGGCGCCCAGCGCCCGTCCGTCGGCCGCGGGGATCGGCTGCGCGGCGAGACGATCGAGCAGGGCCGCGGTCTGCGCCTCCGCCTCATCGACGGTGCCCGTGAACGGGCAGTCGTCCCGCCCGATGCAGTCGGCGAGATAGGCGCGGAACGCGCTCTCGAACCCGGATGCCTGGGTGCGGGTGACGTCGTAGTCGCTCGTCGCCGGGTCGAGGGCTCCGTCGAGCACGAGGCGGCCGGTGTTCTCGGGATAGAGGTCGGCGTAGGTCGCACCGAGGAAGGTGCCGTACGAGAACCCGAGGAAGTTGAGCTTGGTGTCGCCGAGCACCGACCTCAGGAGGTCGAGGTCGCGGGCGGCGCTGACCGTGTCGACGTACTGCAGCAGCGGCCCGGTGTTCTCGAGACAGCTCGCTCCGAAGTCGCGGTACGCCTGCGCCGACGCCGCGATCCACTCGTCGCTGCCGACGACGCCGGGTGTGATGCCGTAGTTGAAGGCGTCGAGCACCGCGGGGTCGTCGTAGCAGGACACCGCCGACGACCTGCCGACCCCGCGCGGGTCGAATCCGACGATGTCGAAGTCCCGCTGCAGACGCTCGCTGGTGGCGTAGTCGACGCTGTCGAGGATGAAGTCGTAGCCCGAGCCGCCGGGGCCCCCGGGGTTCACCAGCAGCGACCCCCGACTCGCGCCGCCGGTCGCGGGCTGGCGCACGAGGGCCAGGTCGATCGTGGCGGCGGCGGGATCCGCCCAGTTCATCGGCGCGGCCGCGGTGGTGCACTGCATTCCCTCGCCGCACGACGACCAGCGCAGCACCTGCGAGTAGAACGGCTGCAGCTCGGCGGACACGTCGGACGGCGCCGGCGTCGAGGTCGTGCGCGCATCCGGGGGAAGGAACCACGAGATGCACCCGGTGAGCGTCAGCGCGAGGGCGACGGCCAGAGCGGTGGCCGCCAAGGCTGCGCGGCCAGGAGCGCGCATCAGTACCGTCCGTCGCGGGCGGCGCGCTCGTGCTCGGGCTCGCGAATCGCCGTCACCAGCATCGCCTCGAGGACGAGCGCGGGTGCGACGTTGCCCTCGATGCGCTGGCGGGCCTGAGCGATCGCATCGAGGGTCTCGAGGGTGCGCGCGGGCGTGGTCGCGACGGCCGCCGCGCTCAGCTCGGCGTAGATCGCGAGGTTGACCGGCTCGAGGTCGACCTCGAGCTGCAGCAGCAGCACGTCGCGGTAGAGCGACAGCAGGTCGACGAGAATCCGGTCGATGCCGTCGCGCAGGCTGCGGGTGGCGCGGCGCTTCTGGTCGTCGTCGAGGGCGCGCAGCTGCGACCGGAGGCCGGGAGGGACGGTGCCGCCGGGCTCGATGCCGAGCGAGCGCAGCGCGCTGGCGCGCTCGACCGAGTCGCGTTCCTCGGTGATCGACGACGCGTCGTCGGAGGCGACCTGCAGCAGCTCGGCCGCGGCGAGCACAGCCCCCTGGACGCTGCGGATGCCGAGGGCCAGCTCCAGCGTGCGCTTGCGTCGGTCGCGCGCCTGCTCGTTGGTCGCCAGCCGGTGCGCCATGCCGATGTGGGACTGCGCCTCGCGGGCCGCCCGCGTCGCCTCGGGGAGGCTGACCCCGTCGCGGCGCGAGATGAGCTGCGCCACCTCGTCGACGTCGGGCATGCGGAGTCGGACGGTGCGCACGCGCGACCGGATCGTCGGGATCAGGTCGGCCTCGCTGGGAGCGCAGAGGATCCAGATCGTGCGCGGCGGCGGCTCCTCGAGCGCCTTGAGCAGCACGTTCGAGGTGCGCTCGGTCATGCGGTCGGCGTCCTCGATGATCATGACGCGGTAGCGCCCGACCGACGGCGAGAACTGGCTCGACGAGACCAGCTGCCGCACCTCCTCGATCGAGATCAGGACGCGGTCGGTGCTGAGCACGCCGAGGTCGGGGTGGGTGCGCGCCGCGACCTGCGCCTCGGTGGCGTCCTCGGTGCCGGGGCGCGACAGCAACGCTGTGGCGAACGCGTAGGCGAGGATCGAGCGGCCGGAACCCGGCGGCCCGGTGATCAGCCAGGAATGGGTCAGCCCGCTGTCGGCAGCGGCGGCGCGCATCGTCGCGATGGCGTCGGCCTGGCCGGTCAGGTCGTCCCAGCTCATACCGTGAGCCTAGGCGAGCAGGTCCGACACCCGGTCGCGGATGCGCGCGGCCAGCTCGTCGATCGGCAGCGTCGCGTCGAGCACGAGGAAGCGCTCGGGCTCGGCCGAGGCGAGCGCCAGGTAGCCGGCGCGGACGCGGGCGTGGAAGTCGTCGGCCTCCGCCTCGAGCCGGTCGTACCGCGTGCTCGACTCGTCGACGCGGATGCGACCCGCTGCTTCGTCGAGGTCGAGCAGCACCGTCAGGTCGGGCAGCAGGCCGTCAGTCGCCCACAGCGACACCCCGCGCACCTCGGAGGGGTCGAGCACCCGCCCGGCCCCCTGGTAGGCGACGGAGGAGTCGAGGTAGCGATCCTGGATGACGATCTCGCCGCGCTCCAGCGCGGGGCGCACCACGGTGGCGATGTTGTGGGCGCGATCTGCCGCGTAGAGCAGCGCCTCCGCGCGCGGGGCGATATAGCCGCGCCGGTGCAGGATGATCTCGCGCAGCTCGAGCCCGAGCTCGGTGCCGCCGGGCTCGCGCGCGTGCACGACCGTGCGGCCCTCGGCGGCGAGCCACTCGGTGAGCAGGGCGGACTGGGTCGACTTGCCCGACCCGTCGCCGCCCTCGAGGGTGAGGAAGAGACCCGCCACCGCTACTTCTTCGCGGGAGTCTTGCGCTTGACGGGCGCCTTGCGGGCCGCCGGCTTCTTGGCAGGTCCCTTCGCGCGCTTGTCGGCCAGCATCTGCACCGCACGCTCGAAGTCGATGTCCTCGATCTGCTCGCCGCGCGGGATCGTCACGTTGGTGATGCTGTCGGTGACGTACGCGCCGAATCGTCCGTCGCGGATCCGGATCGGCTTGCCGCTGACCGGGTCGGGCTCGAACTCCTTCAGCGCGCTCGACACCCGCGCGGCACCGTACTTGGGCTCGGCGAATATCGCGAGCGCGGCGGGCAGGTCGATCTCGAAGATCTGCTCCTCGCCCGTCAGCGAGCGGCTGTCGGTGCCCTTCTTGATGTACGGACCGTACCGGCCGTTCTGCGCTGTGATGTCGGCGCCGGTCTCGGGGTCCTGGCCGACGATGCGCGGCAGGTCGAGCAGCTTGAGCGCGGTGGCGAGGTCGACGGTCGACGGGTCCATGCTCTTGAACAGGGATGCGGTGCGCGGCTTCACAGCGGCGGCCTTCTTGGCAGCCGGCTTCTTCTTCGGCTTCGGCGCGTCGACGACCTCGCCGGTGGCGACGTCGACCAGCTGCGCCGCGGGCTCCTCGGCAGGTGCCTCGGGCTCGGGCTCGAGCTCGGTGACGTACGGACCGTAGCGGCCGTCCTTGGCGACGATGGTCTTGCCCGTCTCCGGATGCTGCCCGAGGACGCGGTCGCCGGTGACGGGGGCGTCGATGAGCTCGTGCGCCTTGGCCGAGGTCAGCTCGTCGGGAGCGAGCTCCTCGGGTACGTTCACGCGGCGGGGGGTGTCGCCCTCGTTCTCGGGAGGCACCTCGAGGTACGGGCCGTACTTGCCGATCCGCAGGGTGATGTCGTCGTCGATGCGGACGGAGTTGATGCCGCGCGCGTCGATCTCGCCAAGGTTGTCGATGACGGTGCGGAGGCCACGGTGCTTCTCGCCGCCGAAGTAGAACGACGTCAGCCAGTCGACACGGTCGGCCGAGCCGCCGGCGATGCTGTCGAGGTCGTCCTCCATCGAGGCGGTGAAGTCGTACTCGACCAGATCGGAGAAGTGCTCCTCGAGAAGGCGCACGACGCTGAACGCGATCCAGTTCGGCACCAGCGACTGGCCGCGAGGGGTCACGTAGCCGCGGTCGACGATCGTCGAGATGATCGCCGCGTAGGTGGACGGGCGCCCGATCCCGAGCTCTTCCAGCGTCTTGACGAGGCTGGCCTCCGTGTAGCGCGGCGGCGGGCTGGTCTCGTGACTCTTGGCCTCCACCTCGATGAGGCTGATCGTCTGGCCCTCGACGAGCACCGGCAGCTTGGCGTCGGCGGGCGCGGCGCTCTCAGCGGTGCGCTCCTCGTCCTGGCTCTCCTCGTAGGCGTGCATGAAGCCGCGGAAGGTGATGATCGTGCCGGTGGCGACGAACTCGGCCAGCGATCCGCCCGCGGGGGTCGCGCCGATGGTGATGGAGGCGGTGGAGCCCTTGGCATCGGCCATCTGCGAGGCGACGGTGCGCTTCCAGATGAGGTCGTACAGCTTGAAGTCGTTGCCGCGCAGCACGCCCGAGAGCTCGCTGGGGGTGCGGAAGGTGTCGCCGGACGGACGGATGGCCTCGTGGGCCTCCTGCGCGTTCTTGCTCTTGCCGGTGTAGAGGCGCGGCTTGTCAGGCACTGTCTCGGCGCCGTAGAGCTTGGTCGCCTGCGAGCGCGCGGCGTCGATCGCCTGCTGCGACAGCGACGGCGAGTCGGTGCGCATGTAGGTGATGTAGCCGTTCTCGTAGAGCGACTGCGCGACGCTCATCGTCTGCCGGGCCGAGAAGCGGAGCTTGCGGCCCGCCTCCTGCTGCAGCGTGGACGTGGTGAAGGGCGCAGCCGGACGGCGCGTGTAGGGCTTGGTGTCGACGCCGGTCACGAGGATCGGCACGCCGGGCTCGCGCAGCGCGGTGGCGAGAGCCTCGGCGGCGGTCTCGTCGAGCGACACCGCGTCGCTCGTGAGCTGACCGAGGTCGTCGAAGTCGCGGCCGGCCGCCATGCGCTTGCCGCCGAGCCGGACGAGGCGCGACTCGAAGCCGTCCTTCGCGGTCTCGGGCGTGAGCTGGGCGATCAGATCCCAGTAGCTGGCGGTGCGGAACGCGAGGCGCTCGCGCTCCCGCTCGACCACGAGCCGCGTCGCGGCCGACTGCACGCGACCGGCCGAGAGTCCGGGGCCGACCTTCCGCCAGAGGACGGGCGAGACCTCGTAGCCGTAGAGGCGGTCGAGGATGCGGCGGGTCTCCTGCGCGTCGACGAGGGCGGTGTCGATCTCCCGCGTGTTGTCGATGGCGTACTGGATCGCGTCCTTCGTGATCTCGTGGAACACCATGCGGTGCACGGGCACCTTCGGCTTGAGCTCCTGCAGGAGGTGCCACGCGATGGCCTCGCCCTCGCGGTCCTCATCAGTTGCGAGGAAGAGCTCGTCGGCGTTCTTCAGCGCCTTCTTGAGGTCGGCGACAGTCTTCTTCTTGGCGTCGGAGACGACGTAGTAGGGCTCGAAGCCGTTCTCGACGTCGACGGAGAACTTTCCGAGCGAGCCCTTCTTGAGCTCCGGCGGGAGATTCTTGGGCTCGATGAGGTCGCGGATGTGTCCGACCGAGGACTGCACTTCGTAGCCCTCGCCCAGGTAGGCGCCGATCGTCTTCGCCTTGGTGGGCGACTCGACGATGACGAGCTTCTTGCTGACGGACACTGCTCTCCTCTATTCGTGCGCCACCATACACACACCGACAGCGGAGTTGCTCGATAGGCCATCGGGGGCGTGCGCGCCGCGAGCGCCCGGTCAGGGCGGCGGACCGGCCGTCGCTCGGACCGAGATCGCGAACGCCCCGAACCGCGCCGACACCGCGACGGTCGCCACCGCGCCGTCGAGCACGCACGCGTCGAGTGCCGCGGCGTTGGCGGCCGCGACGCGCGCCGCCACCTCGCAGGGCACGCCGGGAACGGCGCCGCTCGAGGCGTCGGCAGCGGCGAGGGCGGCGGCGTCTGCGGCCCCGGACGCACGCTGGCGTGCCGTGAGCCCACCGGCGAGCGCGAGCGCGGCGACGGCGAGGATCACGACGGCGGCGACGATGGCGAGAGCGAGAACCGACCCGGCTCCGGCATCGGAGTCGCTCCCGGTCGGCACCGCAGAGCGTCCCCTCGCCCGGCGCATCATAGACCGCGATCGAGGGCGCAGCTGCGTGCCGACGCCTGCACCCCCAGGCGGCCGAGCGCGCCCGGCGGGCGGACGGCGATGCTCGCACAGACGAGGTCGCCGCTCGCCGACCTCGCCACCGATGCGCCTGGGAGCTGCCTCTGGAGGCGGGACTGCACCGTGCCCGCCGATTCGCCCCGCGCGTAGGAGCGGGCAGCGTCGGCGGCCGCGCCCTGCGCTCGCACCTGCAGCGAGCCGACCTGCACGCCGCCGATCGCCAGCGAGAGCACGAGCAGCACCGCGGGGAGCGCGACGGCGAACTCGGCGACGGCGCTGCCGTCGTCTCCGGCGATCCGACGACGCGGCGGCGCGGCCATCAGCCCGCGCCGAGCGCCGTGCGTACCAGTCCGGCGAGGATCCCCTGCACCTCGCCCGACTTGAGGATCACCACCAGGAGCCCGGCGAAGCCGACGGCGGCCATGATCGTGATCGCGTACTCGGCGGTGGCCGCCCCGTCCTCCGCACGCCAGCGGGGCGATCGTGTGGTGGAGCTGGGGTCGGGCATCGTGCCTCTTTCTCTCGGGTTCTCGATGTGCGGCGGGGCGCCGACGGAACCGAGCCTGTCGCGCGGCCGCGCGAGCTGGAGCGCTGCTCCGTGATCTGGGGAGGGCGGCGGAGACGCCGACGCGGTGGAGAAGGCTCGCTCGTCAGAACGACCCGAGCGTGGAGGAGATGATCGCGATCGCGACGGGTGCGACCCCCAGGAGGATGAATGCGGGGAGGATGCAGAGTCCGAGCGGGAGCAGGAGCCGGGTCTCGAGCTCGACGGCCCTGCGCGCTGCGTCCGACCGGGCGGTGCGTCGACGCTCGTCGGCCTCCGCCAGCAGGAGCGCGGTCAGCGGGACGCCGGCCGCGCTCGCGAATCGCAGCGTCGCATCCGCCTCGATCGCCAGGCCGGGCAGTCCGGCCTCGGCCAGCGCTCCGTCGACGAGCGACCGGGCCCGCTCAGGCGAGGCGCCCCCGCCCATCGCCACGGCGAGCAGATCGAGCGCGAGACCCGGCGTCGCATCGGATGTGCGCGCCGCGCGGATGAGCCTCCGGTTCCAGCGCGTGCCGCCCACGATGAGGGCGGCGCCGAGCAGCAGGCAGACCACGCCCGGCGCGCTCGCGAAGGCGCCCAGCAGGTCGAAGCCCAGCAGCGCGCCCATCGCGACCCCGACGAGAGGCAGGGCCAGCACCACGCGGCTCGTCGCGATCGGTCCGGACAGGGCGACCTCGACCTCCCGCGCCGACTGCGCCAGCGAGCGCAGCACCTCCGCCACCCGCGCGAGCGTCGACCCGAGGGGTGCGCCGGAGCGCTCGGCGACGGTCCACACCGCCGCGACCGCCGCCCAGGCCGAGCGCTGGTCCGACATCGAACCGCGGGCCGCATCGTGCAGCCGATCGGCCAGCTCGTGGGACGACTCGAGACCGTCGACGGCGGCGGATGCGACGGACCCCTCCGGCTGATCGGCCGCGACATGCCGCCAGGCCGAGACGGGAGCGAGCCCGGCTTCCAGCACGACGGACAGCCGCTGCACCAGCGACGCCACCTCGGCGAAGCCGCCCGGATCGCCTCTCTCGGTCACCACCGCCGCCTCCTCGTCATCCGCTCACCCCTCGGCCGGAGACCCGCCGGCGACACCGAGTCGCCCGTGGCTGTCGAGGACGAGCGTGCCCAGGGCAGCGAGCCGGCGGCGGTCGCCCACCCTCTCGACATGGAGCACCGCATCGAATGCGCTCACCGCCTGCCTGGCCATCGCATCCGCCGTCAGGCCCGCGAGCGATCCGAGCGCCTCGAGCCTCGCCGGGAGGTCGGGGAGCGAGTTGGCATGCACGGTGCCCGCGCCGCCGTCGTGCCCGGTGTTGAGCGCGCTGAGCAGCTCGCGCAGCTCGGCCCCGCGGCACTCGCCGACGACCAGCCGGTCGGGTCGCATGCGCAGCGACTCGCGCACGAGCCGGTCGAGGCCGATCGCACCCGCCCCGTCGAGGTTCGGCTGGCGGGCCTCCAAGGCGATCACGTGGGGGTGCTCCACTCTCAGCTCCGCCACGTCCTCGACGATGACGATGCGCTCGTGCGCGGGCGCCCGCGCGAGCAGGGCGGCGAGCAGGGTCGTCTTGCCACTTCCGCCCGCGCCGGTGATGAGCAGGTTCGCGCGCCGGGCGACGAGCTCGAGCACGGGCGGGAGTCCCACGTCGCCGAAGAACCCCTGCGCGTCGAGATCGGCGGCCGACGGGGGCGTGCGTCGCGGCAGCCGGATCGAGAGCACCGCGCCCCCCGACGTCAGAGGCGGCAGGACGGCGTGGACCCGGACCCCGGCGCCGAGCCGCACATCCATGCAGGGCGTCGCCTCATCGACATGCCGACCGCCGAGGGACACGAGCCGCACCGCCAGCTCGCGCGCCTCCCCCGGCGGGACGACGACCCGCGGATCGCGCTGCACGCCGGCTCCGCGGTCGACCCAGACCGACCCGTCCGGATTGAGGAACACGTCGGTCGCCAGCGGATCCGCGACGACCGCCGCCAGTGGACCGAACGGCCCCGGCGCGACGACCTCGCGCTCCCCCGTGACGACCGTCGCCGCCCGAGCTACGAATCCGCGTGCACCGTCGGCCATGCCGTCACGATGGCCCGGCCGCGTGTCTGCCGCAGGCCCCGGCACGACAGATGTGCGGGACGGCCGCGCAGCGCTCCTGGGGAGGAGCAGCCGGGCACGGTCGGACCACCACATCAGTTAACGAGAGGGGCGGCGCCCATTGGGGGGAACGGGCGCCGCCACTGCAACGTGGATTGGGGGGAATCACTGCCGTTGCGGGCCGAGATCTCTCTCGGATGGTCCCGAGTGTACTCCAAAAGGGGGACTCCGCAACGGACGAATCCCCACCGCCCGGGTGCCTCTCAGAGAATTCGTCACAGCCTGCGAACTGCCCCTGTATCCGGCCCGTTCCTCGCCGGCGGAGACCTCTCTATTAGGATCGGCGGCACACCGTACACATCAGCGGCCAATCCAGGCTCGGCCGCGATCGACGAGGGATGACGACGTCCATGAATTCGATTGACAGCCTGCTCACCGAGACCCGGCGCTTCCCGCCGACGACGGAGTTCACCGAGACCGCGGTCGCGAAGCCCGACCTCTACGAGGCGGCCAGATCCGATCGCCTCGCATTCTGGGCCGACCGCGCGCGCGAGTACGTGACCTGGCACACCCCGCCCACCGAGACCCTCGACTGGACGAACGCGCCGTTCGCGCGCTGGTTCGCCGACGGCACCCTCAATGTGGCCTACAACTGCCTCGACCGGCACGTCGAGGCCGGCAATGGCGACCGCGTCGCCCTGCACTGGGAGGGCGAGCCCGGCGACACGCGCAGCCTCACCTACGCCGAGCTGACCGCCGAGGTGAAGCGGGCCGCCAACGCGATCGCCGCCCTCGGCATCGGTCAGGGCGACCGGGTGGCCGTCTACCTGCCGGTGATCCCCGAGGCCGTCATCGCCATGCTCGCCATCGCGCGCCTCGGCGCCGTGCACTCCGTCGTGTTCGGCGGATTCAGCTCGGAGGCGCTGGCCGGGCGGATTCAGGACTGCTCGGCGAAGCTCGTCATCACCGCAGACGGCGGATGGCGCAAGGGCAAGGTCTTCCCGCTGAAGGCCGCGGTCGATGGCGCCCTCGCCAAGGACGGCCCGTCGAGCGTCACCAGCGTCCTGGTCGTGAAGCGCGGCGAGAACGACGTCGAGTGGGAGGACGGCCGCGACCTCTGGTGGCACGACGCCCTCGAGGCGGCCGACGCCGAACATGAGGCGCAGGGCTTCGAGGCCGAGAACCCGCTCTTCATCCTCTACACGTCGGGCACGACGGGGAAGCCGAAGGGCATCCTCCACACGAGCGGCGGCTACCTCACCCAGGTCGCGTTCACGCACAAGAACGCGTTCGACCTCCACCCCGAGACCGACGTCTACTGGTGCACCGCCGACGTGGGCTGGATCACCGGCCACAGCTACGTCGTCTACGGCCCGCTGGCCAACGGCGCCACGCAGGTGCTGTACGAGGGCACGCCCGACACCCCGCACTCCGGCCGGTGGTGGGAGCTCGTGGAGAAGTACAAGGTGTCGATCCTCTACACGGCGCCCACCGCGATCCGCTCGTTCATGAAGGCGGGACGGCAGATCCCGGCGAAGTTCGACCTGTCGAGCCTGCGTGTGCTCGGATCGGTGGGCGAGCCCATCAACCCCGAGGCATGGGTCTGGTACCGCGACATCATCGGCGGCGGCACGACCCCGATCGTCGACACCTGGTGGCAGACCGAGACCGGCGCGATGATGATCTCGGCGATGCCGGGCATCACCACGCTGAAGCCCGGCTCGGCGCAGGTGCCGATCCCCGGCGTGACGATCGACATCCTCAGCGAGGACGGCACGCGTGTCGACCCGCCGAACGGCGGTCTGCTCGTCGTCAGCGACCCGTGGCCGTCGATGCTGCGCGGCATCTGGGGCGACCCCGACCGCTACGTCGAGACCTACTGGTCGAAGTTCTCGAAGGACGGGGTCTGGAAGTACTTCGCCGGCGACGGCGCGCACGTCGACGAGGACGGCGACATCTGGCTGCTCGGCCGCGTCGACGATGTGATGAACGTCTCGGGCCACCGGCTGTCCACGGCCGAGATCGAGTCGGCGCTCGTGTCGAATCCGATCGTCGCCGAGGCCGCCGTCGTCGGGGCAGCCGACGAGACGACGGGTCAGGCCGTGGTCGCGTTCGTCATCATCAAGACGAATCAGGCCGACGCTCAGACCCCTGAGGAGGCGTCGACGCTTCTGCGCGCCCACGTCGCCAAGGAGATCGGGGCGATCGCCCGGCCGCGCGAGATCTTCATCGTCAACGAGCTGCCCAAGACCCGCTCGGGCAAGATCATGCGCCGCCTGCTGCAGGACGTCGCCGAGGGCCGCGAGATCGGCGACACCACGACGCTCGCCGACACGACGGTGATGGAGATCATCGCGGGGAAGCTGAAGGGCTAGCCCCTGCCGTCGGTCAGGCGAACTCGAAGACGAACTCCACCTCGACCGGCGCGTCGAGCGGCAGGACGGCGATGCCGACGGCGCTGCGGGCGTGCTGGCCCGCGTCGCCGAAGACCTGGCCGAGCAGCTCGGAGGCGCCGTTGATGACGCCCGGCTGGCCGGTGAACGACGGGTCGGATGCGACGAATCCGACGACCTTGACGACGCGCGTCACGCGATCCAGGGATCCGATCACGGATGCGGCGGCCGCCATGCCGTTGAGGGCGCAGGTGCGCGCGTAGCCGGCCGCGTCATCCGCCGACACCTCCGAGCCGACCTTGCCCGTCGCGGGCAGGACGCCGTCGACGAAGGGCAGCTGCCCCGATGTGTAGACGAGATTCCCGGTGACGACGGCCGGCACGTACGCTGCCACGGGCGTCGCCACGGAGGGCAGCGTCAGTCCGAGTTCGGCGAGCCGATCCTCGACTGCGCTCACGCGTCGGCCTTCTCGCGCTTGAGGTAGGCGACCAGTCCGCCCTCGGGGCCGGTGACGACCTGGACCAGCTCCCAGCCCTCGGAACCCCAGTTGTTGAGGATCGCGGCGGTGTTGTGGATCATGAGGGGAGTGGTGAGGTATTCCCACGTCGTCATCGTTGGGGGCTTCCGTTCAGCTTGCTGGCGCGGATCGTCGTTTACTCTGTACCCTATGCCCGCCCAGAAAAAGACGGCCACAAGCCTGTTCGGAGCCGTTCTCGGCACCCTCGGATTCAGCGTCCTCGCCGGAGCCCTCGTCACCGTGATGGTCGCCCCCGCCATCGCCGTCACCGGAATTACCGCCAACAACACGATCGGCATCTTCGAGAGCCTGCCCGAGTACATCGAGCTCGGCGCCGGAACCCAGGCCAACAAGATCCAGGCCCTCAACGCCGACGGCACGGTCTTCCCGATCGCCACGATCTTCGACCAGAACCGCGAAGAGGTCCCCCTCCAGGACATGAGCATCCACCTCCAGGATGCCGCCATCGCCGGTGAGGACCGCCGCTTCTACGACCACGGAGGCGTCGACATCTCGTCGGTGCTGCGCGCGGTCGTCGGCCAGGCGACCGGCAACGACGGAGCGGGTGGCGCGTCGACGCTCTCGATGCAGACAGTCCGCAACATCCAGGTGCAGCTGATCATCAACGACGACTCGCTCACCGAAGAGCAGAAGACCGACGAGATCAACAAGGCCCTCGATTCCACCGTCGACCGCAAGCTCAAGGAGATGAAGCTCGCGATCGGCCTCGAGAAGAGGTACACCAAGCAGGAGATCCTGGCCGGCTACCTCAACATCGCCGGCTTCGGCGGCAACACCTACGGCGTCCAGGCGGCGGCGCAGCAGTACTTCTCGAAGAACGCCTCCGACCTGACGATCGCCGAGTCCGCGAGCCTCATCGCCATCGTCCAGGAGCCCTCGGCTCGCGACCTGAAGAACCCGGAGCACTACGCGGCCAACCAGGAGCGCCGCGACGTGATCCTCACGGCGATGTGGACCAACGGCAAGATCTCCCGTGCCGACCTCGACGCCGCTCTCGCGACGCCCGTCGACGCCAACTTCGTGCGCTACTCGACGCCGCAGAACGGCTGCCTCAACGCGACCGCCAACTTCCAGTTCGCCTGCGACTACGTACGCAACAGCATCTTCGAGCTGAACATGCTCGGAAGCACCGTCGAGGAGCGCAGGGCCAACTGGAAGACCGGCGGATACACGGTCACCATCTCGATCAACCCCGGCCTCCAGCAGACCGGCACCGGCATCGTGCAGCAGTGGGCGCCGAAGGACGAGGCGCGCTTCCAGCTCGGCGCCGCCATCTCGTCGATCGAGGTCGGCACCGGCCGCATCATCACGATGGCCCAGAACAAGGACTTCAACGACTCGCAGGAGGGCGGCGGTCCGACCACGACGGCCGTCAACTACAACAGCGACATCGCCCACGGCGGCTCGCAGGGCTTCCAGCCCGGATCGACGTACAAGCCGTACGTGCTGCTCGCCTTCCTCAACGCCGGCCGCGGCCTCGGCGAGTCGTTCAACGCCGGCAAGCTGACGGTGCCGATGGCGTCGTTCCAGGACACCTGCAACGGCCCGTACGGCGGTGCGCCCTTCAAGTTCAAGAACGACTCCGGTGAATCCGGCTCGTGGACTGTGCAGCGCGCCACGGCCAGCTCGGTGAACTCGGTGTTCGTGCAGATGGCCAGCAAGATCGACCAGTGCGACATCAAGAAGCTCGCCGAGTCGATCGGTGTGCACAATGCCAATGGCGAGGAGCTCGCGACCAACCCCGCATGCTCGATCGGCGGCTGCACCAACAACATCGCCCCGATCACCGCGGCCGCGGCCTACGCTGCCATCGCCAACCAGGGCGTCTACTGCAAGCCGACGATCGTCGACAAGGTGGTCGATCGCGACGGGAACGACCTCGGCGGCCAGAGCGCGGACTGCGGCCAGTCGCTGGTCTCTCCCGCCGTCGCCAACACGGCGGCCTTCGCGATGCAGGGCGTGTTCAAGGGCGGAACGGCGAGCGCGTCCAATCCGGGCGACGGCACGACGTACATGGGCAAGACGGGAACCACCGACGAGGCCGTGCACGTCTGGCTCGTCGGCTCGTCGACCCGCGTCGCCACCGCCGTATGGGTCGGCAACATCGTCGGTAAGCAGTCGCTCCGCAAGATCAGCGTGGCGGGAACCCAGGCCGCGCTCCTGCGACACCGCATCTTCAAGCCGATGGCGCAGGCCGTCGACGCGGTCTACCCCGGTGGCGCGTTCCAGGCGCCCGACCCGGCGCTGCAGAAGGGCAGCCCGGTGTTCGTCCCCGACGTGACCGGCATGACGCCCGAGCAGGCCAAGGCCGCGATCGAGCTCGCCGAGCTGAGCTACGTCGACGGCGGTCAGGTCGACTCCGACCGGCCTGTGGGCACGGTGGCGTCGTTCTCGCCCGGTTCCGGCGAGGCCGTCTCCCGCGGATCCGATGTCATCGTCTACACGAGCAACGGGCAGGCGGTCGCCGTGCCGGATGTGACGGGCCAGGTCTACGCGGATGCGAAGACGGCGCTGCAATCGGCCGGCTTCTCGCAGGTCGTGAGACAGTGCTCGATCAAGCCGCTGGGAACGACCACGCCCGACAACCAGGTGCTGTCGTCGAATCCGGCGCCGGGCAGCGTGGTCAACAAGTCGAGCGTCATCACCCTGAACACGTACGGCGTTCCCGGACCCTGCTCCTCGTGACGCAGCCCGTCCGCGCAGGCGCGGCGACCCTCGGGGTCGTCGCGGCTGCGGGCGTCGCCGCGTTCGCGTACGGCGCGCTCGTCGAGCGCACCCGGTTCACCGTGCGACACGAGGTGCTGCGGGTCCTCGAGCCCGGCGCCCGCCCGATCACCGTCCTGCACCTGAGCGACCTGCACATGGCGCCGTGGCAGACGGCCAAGCAGGACTTCGTGCGCTCGCTGGTGCGGTACGAGCCCGACCTGATCGTCGACACGGGAGACAACCTCGGGCACGAGGACGGCATCGTCGGCATCGAGCGCGCGTTCGCCCCATTCGCCGGAGTCCCCGGCGTCTTCGTCCATGGCTCGAACGACCACCACGGTCCGGTCTTCAAGAACCCGCTGCTCTACTTCGGCGGACCGTCGAAGAAGACCACGCGCCCGGCCGACCTCGACACCGCGGGCATGGAGCGGTTCTTCACCGAGTCGCTCGGCTGGCTCGACCTCAACAACCAGGTGCGGGCGATCGAGCTGCGCGGCACGCGGATCGAGCTCTTCGGCACCCGTGACGCGCACCGGCGCTGGGATCGCCTGGACGTGCTCCCGGAAGACATCGAGACGATGCGCGAGGCTGTCGACTGGAGCGCGGACTCCGGCGACGAGGTGCTCAGCATCGGCGTCACCCACGCGCCCTACCGCCGGGTGCTCGACGCGTTCACCAACGAGGGCGCCGACGTCATCTTCGCCGGCCACACGCACGGCGGTCAGGTGCGCGTCCCCGGCCTCCCCGCCCTGGTCACCAACTCCGACATCCCCCGCACGCAGGCGCAGGGGGTGAGCGTCTGGCGCACGCCGTCCCACCAGAGCATCCTCAACGTGTCCGCCGGGCTCGGCACGTCGATCTACGCCCCCGTGCGGTTCGCCTGTCCGCCCGAGGCGGTCGTCGTGACGCTCACCGCGGCGCGCGCCTGACGCGATTCGCACGGCCCCGGATATCGGCTATCCTTGACAGGTTGCCGTCGGCTCGCCGAGGCGCAACGGGGTATGGCGCAGCTTGGTAGCGCGCGTCGTTCGGGACGACGAGGCCGCAGGTTCAAATCCTGTTACCCCGACCAGAGATCTCACCGAGCACTGGCTGTTCTTCTCTCAGCAGAACCAGTAGGTGGGGACGGTCGCAAGCTGGTTGGCTGACGGCATGAGCGAGGTCATCCCCTTCATCCCGCGCCGCACACCGACGGATCCCGCCCTGGAGCCGCTCTGGCGCGTGCTGCTCGGACGTCGGCTCCGCGAGCTGCGGCTGGAACGTCGGGAGCGGCTCGCCGAGACCGCCGAGCGCGCCGGCATGTCGCCGCAGTACCTGTCGGAGGTCGAGCGCGGACTGAAGGAGCCGTCGAGCGAGATGGTCGCCGCCCTCGCGGGAGCGCTCGACTCGAGCCTGCTCGAGCTGGCCACGAGCGTCGCCGACGACCTGCGCCGGGCCGATCGCGAGGCCTCGCGGCGGTCCACTGCGGCGCCCACCGCCCAGCTTCGAGCGGCCTGACGCGGCGCGTGCCGCTACGCCCGCACGGCGGGCGCCTCGTGCCGCACGAGGATCTGGTCGATCAGCCCGTAGTCGCGCGCCGCAGCGGCGGTGAAGATCCGATCGCGGTCGGTGTCGCGTCGAAGCGAGGCTATGGCCTGCCCGGTGTGCAGCGAGAGGATCTCCTCCATGTCGGTGCGGATGCGCACCAGCTCGTCGGCCTGGAGGATCAGGTCGGGGATCGTCCCCCGGCCCTGACCGGCGGGCTGGTGCAGGACGACGCGCGCGTGGCGCAGCGCGGCGCGGCGCCCCGGCTCGCCGGCCGCCAGCAGGGCGGCCCCCGCGGCGATCGCCTCGCCGACACAGGTCGTCGCCACGGGCGACTGGATGAACTGCATCGTGTCGTAGATCGCGAGCATGGCCGACAGGTCCCCGCCCTCGCAGTTGATGTAGAGGCTGATCTCGCGCCCCGGTCCGGTCGCCTCGAGATGCAGCAGCTGGGCGATGAGCGCGTTGGCGACTCCGGCGTCGATCGCCGTGCCCAGGTAGATGATCCGCTCGGTCAGCAGGTGCGAGTAGACGTCCATGATCCGCTCGCCGCGCGGATGCTCGGCGATCACGTTGGGGATCGTATAGCTGCTCATGCCTCCACCCCCATGCCGACGACCCGCCGCCGACTCGGCATCACCTGATCGAACGAGTCGACCACCCGGTCGACGAAGCCGTAGTCACGGGCTTCCGTCGCCGTGTACCAGCGATCGTGAAGCGAGTCCTCGAAGATGCGCTCGAGCGGCTGACCGGTGTCGTCGGCGATGAGGCCGAGCATCGTGTCGCGGGTGAACCGCAGGTCGTCGGCCTGCACCTCGACCTCGACCGCCGATCCTCCGATGCCGGCCGATCCCTGGTGCATGAGGATGCGCGCGTGCGGAAGGGCCGCGCGCTTGCCCTTGGTGCCCGACGAGAGCAGGAACTGCCCGGCACTGCAGGCGAGCCCCAGCGCGAGCGTCGAGACGTCGCACGGTATGAGGCGCATGATGTCGCGGAGCGCGAGCATCGACGGCACCGACCCACCCGGCGAGTGGATCCAGAGGGCGATGTCGGTGGTCGCGTCCTCGGCGGCGAGGGTGAGCAGCTGGGCGGCCAGCAGCATCCCGTTGTCGTCGTCGAGCGCGCCGTCGAGCACCACCACGCGATGCAGCAGCAGCTGCTGCCTCATCTGGTCGGTGAAGTACGGGGGTCGGGAGTCCTGGGCCATGCACCGAGTCTCCGCAGCGCCGTGACGAGCCGCGACCGATCCTGCTCTCGGCAGAACTGCCCAGAGCAGAACTGGCCGGACCTACGTGAAGTCGGCGTCGGGCGCGGCCCGGTAGCTGAAGTCGAGCTGCGGACGCCATCCGCGGTTCAGCACCCCGCCGCTCTCCTCGAGGTAGCAGGCGCCGCACAGCGACTCGTAGGTCACGTTGCCCTGGTCGATGGCCACCTGGTCGCCGTCGAAGACGAACTGGCCGTCGATGGTGCGCGCGTTGAAGACCGCCTTGCGCCCGCAGCGGCAGATCGTCTTGAGCTCCTCGAGCGAGTGCGACACCTCGAGCAGACGGCGGCTTCCCGGAAAGGCGACGGTCTGGAAGTCGGTGCGGATGCCGTAGGCGAGCACGGGGACGTCCTCGAGGATCGCGATCCGCAGCAGGTCGTCGACCTGCCCCTCTGTCAGGAACTGGGACTCGTCGACCAGGAGGCAGCTGACATCCGACCCGGTCTTCTGGATCACGCGGGCGCGCTCTGCTGTGAACGCGGCGTAGATGTCCTCGTCGGGTGCGATCGTGAAGTCGACGTCGCGGGCCATGCCGAGGCGGGACACGATCGACTGGTCGCCCTTCGAGTCGATCGCGGGCTTCGCCAGCAGCACCTGCTGGTTGCGCTCCTCGTAGTTGAACGCGGCCTGCAGCAGCGCCGTGCTCTTGCCGCTGTTCATCGCGCCGTATCGGAAGTAGAGCTTCGCCATTACTCCAGATAACCATCTTCTGCGGCGCGGCGGATCAACTCGGCCTTCTTGCTGGCCGGGCGATCGACCTTGGCGTACTTCTCGCGCACGCGTCGCAGGTAGGTCTTGGCGGTCTCGTACTGCACGTTCATGCGGCTGGCGACCTCGGCCGTCGAGTGGCCGTTGGCGTAGAGGCGGAGCGCCTCCTCCTCGCCGGGGCTGAGTCGCGGACGGACGTGGGTCACGGCGCCGGCGGGGAGGGGGCGCCAGGCGCGCTCCGGGGGCTCCGCATCCGCCATGCCCATGATGCGTCGGGCGACATCCATGACTGCCGCCATCGGCATCGCCTTGGACACGAACTCGGCGGCGCCCGCCGCCAGGGCACGCTCCCTGGCCTCGGGGGTGTCGACGCTCGAGAGCACCATCACGCGAGCGCCGGCCGCGCGGCAGGTGCGCACCCGCGCCTCGATGGAGACGGGCTCCTTGAGCTGGAAGTCGATGAAGACGAGGTCGGTGGGGAAGGCGGGGCTGTGCACGAGCTGCAGCCAGGTGGGCGCCATGAGAACGACGTCGAAGTCGTGCGCGTTGGTCGAGATCCAGCTGCCGAGGCTGTCGAGCAGCACCTCGTGATCGTCGAGGATCGCGAGCCGCACGGGTGTGGTGCGCGCGCCCGAACCGTCGCCCGCGGAGGGCAGGCTCGTGGGAGGATTCGGGCTCATGGCGTACAGCATAAATCCAGCGAGCGTCAAGGAACAGATGCCGCGCTGACTGTGACGTCGCCGTGACCCGGCGGTCGGTCTGTCAGAACAGGGTGGGTTGAAGAGCGGCTGCCATCTGCGGCGGCAGTTCGGCCGTGAGCAGGCCGCGCCCCAGCGCCGCGGCACGCACGGCCGAACGGGCGGGACCGTATTCGGCATCCGCCCCGGCCCGCGGCACACCCGTCGCCGGGTCGAGCGCGGGACGACGGTCGAGCCCGTGCTTCCGCAGCAGCGGCGACATGCGGCGGGCCAGCCACTGCCGGTACTCCTTCTGCGCGTAGCTGCCGCCGCCGTAGATGTCGCGATAGCGGCCGGCGAGCTCGGGATGCTCGCGCGTCAGCCAGCCGGCGAACCATTCGCGCGCGCCCGGCCTCAGGTGCAGAGCGGAGTACACGAGCGACGTGGCGCCCGACTCGGCGATCAGCTCGAGCGCCCGGTCGAGGTGCTCGACGGTGTCGGTCAGATGGGGCAGCACGGGCATCATGAACACCGAGCACGGGAGACCGGCGTCGACGACCGCGCGCACGGTCGCCAGCCGAGCCGCGGTCGTCGGGGTGCCCGGTTCGACCGACTGCTGCAGCTCGTCGTCGTAGATCGCGATCGACATGGCGACGTCGATCGGCACGCGCTCTGCTGCCTCCTGCAGCAGGGGCAGATCACGTCGGAGCAGCGTGCCCTTGGTGAGGATGCTGAACGGCGTATCGCTGGCGGCGAGCGCCGCGATGATGCCGGGCATGAGGCGGTAGCGACCCTCGGCCCGCTGGTACGGGTCGGTGTTGGTGCCGAGCGCGACCGGATGCCGCCCCCAGCTGGGCTTGGCGAGCTCCTTCTGCAGCACCTCGGCGACGTTGACCTTGACGATCAGCTGGCTGTCGAAGTCGGCCCCCGCGTCGAGGTCGAGGTAGTTGTGGGTGGACCGGGCGAAGCAGTAGAAGCACGCATGACTGCAGCCCCGATACGGGTTGATCGTCCAGCCGAACGGCACTCCGCTCGTGGTCGGCACGTGGTTGAGCGCGCTCTTCGCGAGCACCTCGTGGAACGTGATCCCGGCGAACTCCGGCGTCTGCACCGACCGCACCAGGTTGCTCAGCTTGGCGAGACCGGGCAGGGCGTCGCCCTGGTCGACCGTGATCTCCTGGCTGCTCCACCGCATCTGCCCATTCGAACATTGTTTCGAGTGACGGTCAAGCGGGGCCGGTCTCGACACGCCGTGCCGCGGCGACGCGACCCGCGTCCAGGTGCAGGGACGGCGCACCCCAGCGACGACGCAGCCAGCGATCGTGGCTGGCGACGATCACCGCTCCGGGGTAGACGCCCAGCGCGTCCTCGAGTTCGGTGGCGAGGGGGAGCGACAGGTGGTTCGTGGGCTCGTCGAGGAGGAACAGGTGCGGTGGCTTCGCGATGATCAGCGCGAGCGCGGTACGACGCTGCTGGCCGATCGAGAGCCTCCCGACGGGGCGGTCGAGGTCTGGCTCCGCGAGCAGCCCGAGGTCGGCGAGGGGCAGGGTCTCGGATCGGCGCTCGCCCACCGCTCGGGCGTACAGCGCCCGCGGGGTCGCGTCCGCATCCGCCCACCGCACGTCCTGGTCGAGCAGCGCGACCCGCAGCCCCTTGCGCCGTGCGATCGCGCCGTGGTCGGGTGCCAGCCGCCCGGCGAGCGCGGCGAGGAGGGTGGACTTGCCGGCGCCGTTGGCACCCGTCACGAGCAGGCGGGTGTCGGGGGCGACGGCGAGCAGCTCGATCGCCAGCCGGCCGTCGATTCGCACGTCGGTCGCGGTCAGGAGCGGCTCCGTGTCGTCGAGCACGTGCGACCCCGACGGGATCCCGCCGAAGGTCAGCACCGCAGCAGGCTCGTCGATGCGGGCGTCGAGAAGATCGTCGAGGCGGCCCTGCGCGTTGCGGACGCGACGGCGCACCTGGCGGTCGATGTTGCCGGCTTTGAAGCTGTACAGGAACTTGTCGTTGTCGCGCGGCCCGTTGCCCGTGTCGAGAGTGCGTGCGCCGACGGCGACGGCCTGACCGAGCGCAGCGAGCTCCTTCTCCTCGGATGCGAACTGAGCCTCCCAGCGCCGACGCTCGTCGGCCTTGGCGGCCAGGTAGTCGGTGTAGCCGCCTCCGTACCGGGTGGCGCCGGTCGCATCACCCGCCTCGCGGGACGGGTCGATGTCGAGCAGGCCGCTCGCGATCTCGTCGAGGAAGGCGCGGTCGTGGCTGGCGAAGACGACGGGTCCGCGCCAGTCGCGGAGGTGCTGGCCGAGGAACGCGACCGCGGCGTCGTCGAGGTGGTTGGTCGGCTCGTCGAGCAGCAGCGCGTCGGGTCGCGCGAGCAGCAGCGCGGCGAGCGCGACCCGGCTGCGCTGCCCGCCCGAGACCCGACCGATCGGGGTGCTGAGATCGAGACCCCCCACGCCCAGGCCGTCCAGCAGCGCGTCGCGTCGCGCCTCGAGGGTCCACAGCTCGGCCGCCTCCGCGGCCTCGAGCACATCCGCGTACCAGCGCTCGGCGACCTCTCCCCCGGTGCCGAGCGCCTGCGCGGCCTCCTGCAGCTCGCGCTCGATCCCGCGCACGTCGGCGATGGCGTCCTCGACGATCGCCGCGAGCGGCTGCGCCGGGTCGAACCGGACCTCCTGCGCGAGCAGCGCGGTGCGGCTCGGGCGCTCGATCGTCCCGGAGTCGGGCTGCTCGGCACCGGCGAGCAGCCGCAGCAGGGTCGACTTCCCGGCGCCGTTCTCGCCGAGCAGGCCGAGGCGCTGGCCGCCGCGGACCGTGAGGGAGAGATCGGTGAGGACGGTGCGGTCGCCGTAGGCGTGGGAGATGCCGTCGGCGCGCAGAACGGTGAGGAGGGTCGATGGGGATCGCAAAGGAAGGTGTCCTGTTCGTGACGAACGAACTCCACCGGGCGTACGCCGCGGACGTGGAGGGGGGCAGGACCTAAAGCTTCACGGGGAGCGACACTATCCCCGCGTCTCGGGGGACGTCAAGCGCTCAGGACTGGATGTGCAGCGCCTTCGCGGTGGTCGCCAGCGACTTCTTGGCGGCGGCCTTGCTGTCGGCGAGGTGCCCGCCGTAGCTCGGGACCATCCTCGTGAGCTCCGGCTTCCAGCCGTCGATGCGGTCGGGGAAGCAGGTCTTCAGCACGTCGAGCATGATCGGCACGGCGGTGGACGCTCCCGGAGAGGCGCCGAGGAGCCCGGCGATCGTCCCGTCGGCGGAGGCGACCACCTCGGTGCCGAACTGGATCGCGGCCTTGCCGTCGGATCCGCGCTTCATGATCTGCACGCGCTGGCCCGCCGTGATGAGGCGCCAGTCGCCCTTCTTGGCCTTCGGGGCGAACTCCTGCAGGGCCTTGTGCTTGGCGTTGCGCGAGGCGAACACCTCGCTCACGAGGTAGCGCACGAGGCCGAGGTTGCTCAGCCCGGCGCCGATGAAGGTGCCGAGGTTGTGCCAGCGCAGAGCCCGGAAGAGGTCGGCGTACGACCCGGTCTTGAGGTACTTGGTCGAGAAGCCCGCGTACGGGCCGAAGAGCAGGCTGGCCTGCCCGTCGACGACGCGGGTGTCGAGGTGCGGCACCGACATGGGCGGGGCGCCGACCGAGGCCTTGCCGTAGACCTTGGCGCTGTGCTGCGTGACGATCGCGGGGTCGTCGGTGCGCAGGAACTGCCCGCTGATCGGGAACCCGCCGTACCCGCGGATCTCGGGGATGCCCGATCGCTGCAGCAGGTTGAGGGCCGCGCCGCCGGCCCCGACGAACACGAAGCGTGCCGTCATCTTGACGTGGGTGCCGCCGATCTCGTGCCGGGCGGTGATCTCCCAGTTGCCGTCGCGGCGCTTCTTGAGCCCGGTGACGGTGTGCTCGAGCCTGATCTTGGCGCCCTGGCGGACGAGCCCGTCGAGCAGGAGGCGGGTGAGCGCACCGAAGTCGACGTCGGTGCCCGCGACGATGCGGGTGGCGGCGATCGGCTGGTCCTTCTTGCGGCCGGGGATGAGCAGGGGAGCCCAGCCGCGGATCACGGAGGCGTCCTCGCTGTATTCGAGGCCGGCGAACAGCGGGTGGTCCTTCAGCGCCTCATAGCGCTTCTTGAGATAGGCGACGTTCTCCTCGCCCCAGACGAAGCTCATGTGCGGCACGGAGTTGATGAAGCGCTCCGGCTCGGGCAGCAGCCCCTCCTGCACGAGGAAGGACCAGAACTGGCGCGACACCTGGAACTGCTCGTTGACCTTCACCGCGTTCGAGATGTCGATGGTGCCATCGGCCTTCTCGGGCGAGTAGTTGAGCTCGCAGAGGGCCGAGTGACCGGTGCCGGCGTTGTTCCACGGGTTCGAGCTCTCGAGGGCGACATCGCCCAGACGCTCGAGGATGGTGACGGACCACTCCGGCTCGAGCTGCTTCAGCATCGATCCGAGTGTCGCGCTCATTACTCCGCCGCCGATGAGGACGACGTCGATGGGTTGGCTCACCGTCTGATCTTACGCGGCGATCACAGGCCGAGCTTGGCCAGCGCCGCATCCATCTTCTCGGCCATCGCGGCGTAGCCCTCGTCGTTGGGGTGCAGGCCGTCGTCGGCCATCCACTCGGGGTGTCCTTCGATCCAGTGCGAGGCGTCGGGGATGTAGTCGGCCCCGATCGCGGTGGCCGCGTCCTCGACCCAGCCCGAGATCACGGTGAGCGACTCCGGGCGGTCGTCGGAGTACCAGAAGGGCTCCACGACGATGAAGCGGGCGTCGGGCAGCTCGTCCTTCAGGCGCGTGAAGTCGGCGTCGATGGCCGCGCGGATGCGGTCGGGCCCGCGGTCGTACGAGAAGTTGTCGTTCAGCCCCATCGTGATCATCACGATGTCGGGATCCTGCTCGATGATCTGGCCGGGCTCGTCGATCGCGTCGCTGCGGTTGTTCACGAAGCCGAGGCCGTTGACGCTCGGGTTGAACTCGCGCCAGCCACGGTCGCGGCAGATGATGCTCGACCAGCGGAGGCTCGGGTCGGACGCGCCGGTGCCCAGGGTGTACGAGTCGCCGTAGAAGGCGATCAGCGGGGCGTTCGGGTCGGTCACGGCACCTTCTCCTCCGGTGAGCGCGGGGTCGGCCGCGGGGGCCGCGCATCCGCTCAGCAGTGCCGCCACGACGGCGGCGGATGCGAGCACGGCTGCGAGCGGACGGAACGTCATACCTGGTGTTCGCCCCGGTACCGCGAATCGCTTGCCTCGGCGAGCGCGTCGGCGTCGAGCCGGCGTCGAGCCCGCACCCCGCCGGCCAGCAGCACGATCACGACGCCGATCGTGGCGCCGAGCGAGTTGGTCACGACGTCGCTGATGCTCGGGTACCGGCCGGGGAGGAACAGCAGCTGCCCCAGCTCGATCGCGACCGAGACGGCGACGGCGATCGCGACAGCCCAGGCGCGGTGAGCCCGCGGCAGGAGTCCGGCCAGCAGCAGCCCGAACGGGACGAACAGCAGCACGTTCGCGACGCGCTCGATGAGCTCGTAGCTGACGAACCCGAGGCCGTGCTCGGCGCACCAGCGCACGACGTCGTAGATGCGGTACTCGATCCCGCCGTCGACGGTGGTCGGCCAGTACGCGATCAGCGCGAGGGCGACCAGGTACGCGGCGAGGAGCGCGTACAGGACGGGGCGGGGCATCCAGGAATCGTAGCCCGCGGGTCGGTCAGCGCGCGGACGTCGCCAGACGCGCCGCAACCAGCTCTGCGATCTGCACGGCGTTGAGGGCAGCGCCCTTCCGCAGGTTGTCGTTCGAGATGAACAGCGCGAGGCCGCGGCCTCCGGGGACACCCTCGTCGGTGCGGATGCGGCCCACGAGGCTCGGGTCGATGCCGGCAGCGTCGAGCGGCGTCGGGACGTCCATCAGCTGGACGCCCGCCGCATCCGCGAGCAGCTCACGGGCACGCTCAGGGCTGAGAGCCCGCGCGAACTCGGCGTTGATGCTGAGCGAGTGGCCCGTGAACACCGGCACGCGCACGCAGGTTCCGCTGACCAGGAGGTCGGGCAGCTCGAGGATCTTGCGGCTCTCGTTGCGGAGCTTCTTCTCTTCATCGGTCTCGTCGAGGCCGTCGTCGACGATGCTGCCGGCGAGCGGCACCACGTTGAACGCGATGTTCTTGGGGAACTTCTGCGCGGCCGGCAGCTCGACCGCCGATCCGGAGTGCACCAGATCGATCGCGTGCCCGCTCTCGACGGCCGCGGTCGCCTGCTCGAGCAGCTCCTCGCCTCCGGCGAGGCCCGCGCCCGACACGGCCTGGTAGGTCGAGACGATGAGGCGCTCGAGTCCTGCCTCGGCATCGAGCACCTTCAGCACCGGCATCGCGGCCATGGTCGTGCAGTTCGGGTTGGCGATGATGCCCTTCCGGGCCTCGTCCATGGCGTGCGGGTTGACCTCGCTGACGACCAGCGGCACGTCGGGGTCCATCCGCCAGGCGCTCGAGTTGTCGATGACGAGGACCCCGGCCTCGGCGAACCGCGGGGCCTGGACCTTGGACATCGTGGCGCCCGCCGAGAAGATCGCGGCATCCAGGCCGGTCGGGTCGGCGGTCGACGCGTCCTCGACGACGATCTGCTCACCGCGGAACGGGAGCGTCGTGCCGGCGCTGCGTGCGCTCGCGAAGAAGCGGATCTCGGCGACCGGGAACTCGCGCTCCTCGAGGAGGCGTCGGACGACCGCGCCGACCTGGCCGGTGGCGCCGACGACGCCGAGGCGGAGTCCGGGAGTGCTGGTGCTCATGCCGAGAATGCTACCGGCGCGGAGGACGGGCGGCATGGACTCTGGCTCAGGCGCCCGCTCGTCCACGGGTCGTGGACGTCGAGACCCTGGTGCCAGAGTTACCGCCCGGTGCCCCCGTGCACGACCGCCTCGGTCTCGCTGTCGAGCCCGAATGCGTGGTGGACGACGCGCATGGCCTCCTGCAGGGTGTCGGCGCGCGTGACGACCGAGATGCGGATCTCGGAGGTGGAGATCATCTCGATGTTGATGCCCGCATCCGAGAGGCAGCGGAACAGCTGAGCCGAGACACCGGCGCTCGTGCGCATGCCGGCCCCGACCACCGCGAGCTTGCCGATCTGGTCGTCGTACTGCAGCGCCTGGAAGCCCGCCTCGGCCTGCTCGGCGCGGAGGGTGGTGAGCACCTTCTCGCCGTCGGCCTTCGGCAGCGTGAACGAGATGTCGGTGCGCCCGGTCGCGGCCGTCGACACGTTCTGCACGATCATGTCGATGTTGGCGCCGGTCTTGGCGACGATGGTGAAGATGTCGGCGGCCTTGCCGGGCACATCGGGCACCCCGACGACGGTGATCTTGGCCTCGTTGAGGTCGCCCGCGACCCCGGTGATGACTGGCTCTTCCACGGTCTCTCCGTAATTCGGCACCACCCAGGTGCCCTCGTTGTTGTTGAACGACGAACGCACGTGCAGCGTCACGCCGTGGCGCCGCGCGTACTCGACGGCGCGGATGTAGAGCACCTTGGCTCCGGCGGCGGCCAGCTCGAGCATCTCCTCGCTCGTGACCTGGTCGATCTTGTGAGCCAGGGGCACGACGCGGGGGTCGGCCGTGAACACGCCGTCGACGTCGGTGTAGATCTCGCAGACGTCGGCGCTGAGGGCTGCGGCGAGCGCGACGGCGGTGGTGTCGGATCCGCCCCGGCCGAGCGTGGTGATGTCGCGCGAGTCGCGGTTGAAGCCCTGGAATCCGGCGACGATCACGATCGCACCCTCGTCGAGCGCCTCACGGAGCCGCACCGGGGTGACCTCGACGATGCGCGCGGACCCGTGCCGCGCATCCGTGATCATGCCCGCCTGGCTGCCGGTGTAGGAGCGGGCCTCGACACCCATGCTCTTGATCGCCATCGCGAGCAGCGCCATCGAGATGCGCTCGCCGGTGGTGAGCAGCATGTCGAGCTCGCGCGCGTCGGGGATCGGAGCGACCTCGTGCGCGAGATCGAGCAGCTCGTCGGTGGTGTCGCCCATCGCGCTGACGGCGACGACGACGTCGTGCCCGGCCTTCCGGGTCTCGACGATGCGCTTGGCGACGCGCTTGATGCTCTCGGCATCGGCGACGCTGGAGCCGCCGTACTTCTGCACGATGAGGCTCACGGGACCTACTCCTCGGGACGGGACGCCGACAAGTCTAGGCCTCGCGCTGGGCCAGGAAATCCTCGACGAAGGCCGCCGTGTCCTGCCATTCCTCGACGGCGACGGTCGCGACGCCCATCGCCTTCACGGGGTAGTCGTTGCCATCGGGATCGAGGCGGTCGCCGACGAACAGCATCTCGTCGAGCGGGATGCCGGTGAGCTCGGCGAGCTTGCGCATGCCGTAGGCCTTGTCGATCCCCTGGCGCGTGATGTCGACGCTGGTCGAGCCACCCGAGCGCACCTCGAGGTCGGGCAGCAGCTCCTGCACCGCCGCGCGCAGGGTGTTCTTCTTCTCGCCGGTCGGATCCCACGCCTTCTTGGCGTCGACCGGCGCGGCCTGGCCGAG
>CAXTSE010000002.1:138395-157273 GCA_964246985.1 uncultured Microbacteriaceae bacterium | reverse complement strand
CGAGCGCCGAGAAGGTGATCTGCGATCCGCGGTCCTCGAGGATGGGCCCCCACGTCTCGGACTCCCAGTAGCCGAGGCGCCGGGCCTCGCTCTCGACGGCGGCGAGGGCGGAATCGCGCTGCGTGTCGGTGAGGTCCTCGGCGTACTGCTGCACCCATCCGGAGCTCTCGTAGCGGAAGTACTGCGTGCCGCAGGTCGGCATCAGGTGCAGCCGGGCGAGGGTGGCGGCGTCGTCGATCGGCAGCTGCGTGATCACCTGCGCCTGGAACTGTCCGTACTGACCGCCCGAGATGATGCACACCTCGACGGCTCCGAGGAGGCGCACGAGCAGCGCCGACATGCGCGGGTCGAGGGCGGTCTTGGAGGGGGCCAGAGTGTCGTCGAGGTCGAATGCGACGAGGCGCGGGGCGGCTCGGGTGCCGGGGTCGGTCATGCGGACAGTGTGCCAGACGGCGTCTGAACTTCAGCCCGCGGGGCCCCAGCCCGCAGCTCAGCCCTCGACGACGCGGCGGCCCTCGAACGCGCGACCGAGAGTGACCTCGTCGGCGTACTCCAGGTCGCCGCCGACGGGCAGCCCGGACGCGAGCCGGGTGACGCGCAGGCCCGGCTGCACCAGCAGGCGGCTGAGGTAGGTGGCGGTGGCCTCGCCCTCGAGGTTGGGGTCGGTGGCGATGATCACCTCGGTGACCGTCGCGTCCGCGAGTCGCTGCACGAGCTGGGTGAAGCGGAGGTCGTCGGGACCGATGCCGTCGATCGGGCTGAGGGCTCCTCCGAGCACGTGGTACAGCCCGCGGAACTCGCGCGTGCGCTCGATGGCGGCGACGTCCTTGGCCTCCTCGACGACGCAGATGACCGCGCGGTTGCGCCGGGGGTCGCGGCAGATCGAGCAGGTGTCCTGCTCGGAGACGTTGCCGCAGATGTCGCAGAACTTCACCTTGTCGCGCACCTCGGCGAGGATCGTCGCCAACCGCGTGGTGTCGAAGCTCGACGTGGTCAGGATGTGGAACGCGATGCGCTGCGCCGACTTCGGCCCGATGCCGGGAAGGCGGCCGAGCTCGTCGATCAGCTCCTGGACGATGCCCTCGTACACGGGCTAGAGCTCCTGTCCGGCGGGGGCGCCGGGGTCGAGGGTCACGGGGCGGTCCTGCGGGGCGAGGTTCTCCTCCTCGAGGAAGCTCGCACCGAGGATCTCGCGCACGACGGCCTCGCCGTAGCGCGCCTTGCCGTTCGACGCCTGCGCGAGCGGCTGAGGTCGCGGGGCCGGGGCGGTCCGCGCGGGCGGTCCGGTCGGCCGGCCGGCATCGGGCAGTTCGGCCTCGGCCTCGTCAGCGTCGGGTGCGTCGGTCTCGGGTGCGTCCGCGATCGGGCCGATGGACGCGGCGGCCGCTCCGGGGATGCGGGTGACGTTCCAGCCGGAGGGCGCCGGCGCGGGCGGAGTCGCGGCCGCATCGGGGACGGGCTCGGACGCGGCGGCCGACTCCGCGGCGGACTCGGTCGCGGGCACCGCGGTGGGCGCCGGAACCGGCGTCGCGGCGTGCTCGATGTGCGGCTTGAACTTGACCCGGATGCCGAGCACCTCGACGATCGCCGCGCGCAGGTGGTCGCTCACGCCCTCGACACCGGGCGTCGGGCGGAAGCGCGCGACGTCGGCTTCGCTCGGGAACGTCAGCGTGAGCACGTCGCCGTCGAGAGCGCGGGCGGTGAGCGGGAAGGCGATCATCCACGAGGCGCGCTTCGTCTTCTCGACGACCTCGAGGATCTCGGGCCAGGCGTCGCGCATCTGCTGCAGGGAGACGGGCTTGGCGCTTGCGGTGGCGTCGGTAGGGCTGCCGTCGGCGGTCGAGCTCGTCGAGACCTGGGACGGGGTACTCGTAGGGGTCTGCACAGGCTCGACCGACGAAGGCGCTTCCCGCGGCTTGGTCTCGACAGGCTCGACCGGCGGAGCCGGCGCTGCCACGACAGGCTCGACCGTCGGAGCCTGCCGCGTGGGCTCGACCGACGCCGACGGCGCGGCTGCTCCTTCGACGCCGACGCGGCGTTCGAGACGCTCGACCCGCGCGAGCGCGCCGCGCGCCGAATCGTCGATGGCAGGCACCAGGAGGCGCGCGACCATCAGCTCGAGGTGCAGGCGCGGGGACGTCGCCCCGGTCATCTCGGTGAGCGAGGTGTTGACGACGTCGGCGGCTCGCGACAGCTCGGCCGCGCCGAACGCGGCGGACTGCGCGGACATGCGGTCGAGCTCGTCCTGCGGGATGCCGCGCAAGACAGACGCCGCCCCGTCGCGCGTCGCCGCGACGACGATCAGGTCGCGCAGGCGCTCGAGCAGGTCCTCGACGAACCGACGTGGGTCCTGGCCGGTCTGCACGATGCGGTCGATGCCCGCGAAGGCGGCCCGCGCATCCGCCTGGCCGATCGCGTCGACGACCTCGTCGAGCAGGGCGCCGTGCGTGTAGCCGAGCAGGGCGACCGCCCGCTCGTAGGCGACGACGACGGCTCCATCGTCGGCCGGGTCGGAGCCCGCGATCAGCTGGTCGAGCAGAGAGAGGGTGTCGCGCACCGATCCGCCGCCCGCCCGCACGACGAGAGCGAGCACGCCGCCCTCGACCTCGACGCCCTCGGACACGCAGAGCGTCTGCACGTAGTCGAGCATCGTGGCGGGCGGCACGAGACGGAACGGGTAGTGGTGGGTGCGCGACCGGATGGTGCCGATGACCTTCTCGGGCTCGGTTGTCGCGAAGATGAACTTGATGTGCTCGGGCGGCTCCTCCACGAGCTTGAGCAGCGCGTTGAAGCCCTGCGGCGTCACCATGTGCGCCTCGTCGAGGATGAAGATCTTGTAGCGGTCGCGAGCCGGCGCGAAGGCCGCGCGCTCGCGCAGGTCGCGGGCGTCGTCGACGCCGTTGTGCGAGGCGGCGTCGATCTCGACGACGTCGAGGGATCCGCCGCCGTCGCGGGCCAGCTCGACGCACGAGGGGCAGACTCCGCACGGGGTGTCGGTGGGGCCCTCCGCGCAGTTGAGGCAGCGGGCCAGGATGCGGGCGCTGGTGGTCTTGCCGCATCCGCGTGGTCCACTGAACAGATAGGCGTGATTGACCCGGTCGGTGCGGAGGGCCGTGCGCAGCGGATCGGTCACCTGGGCCTGGCCGATGAGCTCGGCGAACGACTCGGGCCGGTAGCGGCGGTAGAGGGCGGTGACCACGTCCTCAGAGTAGTCGGCGGGGACGACGGCGGCTGTGGGGTCTCGACAGGCTCGGCCACCCGCCCGACCCGCTAGACTCGTCGGCGGCTCCCCGCGCGGCGCCATCCAGGCCAACTCCCCCAGGGCGGAAACGCAGCAAGGGCAACCGGGCTCTGGCGGGTGCGCGGGGGGTCCTCAGGAGGATTCGCCTAGTGGCCTATGGCGCACGCTTGGAAAGCGTGTTGGGTGAAAGCCCTCGGGGGTTCGAATCCCCCATCCTCCGCCGAGACACCGCACCACCAGCACCAGCACCAGCACCAGCACCAGAGGATCCATCCCGCGCCATCCCCCGAGACCGCCACCTCCAGGAACGTCGATGACCCCGAGAACCCTCGTGCTGGTGCGACCGCGCCGATCGCTGATGTGGACCGCGTTCTTCTCGATCTTCGCCGCCATGGTCCCGGTGTTCGGGGTGCTGTACTGGTTCGCCATGGTCCGCGGATCAGCCTCCACCGTCGTCACGGTCGCCGTGGTCAACGTGATCGTGGTCGCGGGTGCGGTCGCGGCCCTCGTGCGTCAGCTCACCGTCCACACGACGGTGACCGAGACCGAGGTGCGCGGCACCGGCATCTTCAGTCCGATGGTGCGCGTGCCGGTCGCGAGCATCGGATCGGTGCACCTCGTCGAGACCTACGTCGGCCAGAGCACCGAGCCGACGACCCAGCTGGTGCTCTGCGACCAGGACGGCGTCTGCCTGTTCCGCAACCGGGGGAGCTTCTGGCACGACGGCGATCTGCGAGCCGTCGCGGATGCCATCCCGGCTCCGCTGCACCTGGTCAGCCCGCCGCTGACGATGGCCGAGTTCTTCCGCACCTACCCGTCCAGCGCGTACTGGTTCGAGCGCATGCCGCTGCTGCGCATCGCCGCGACGGTCGCCGCCGCCGGCGCCGCGCTCGTCGCCACCTTCTGGCTGATCTCGCTCGTCACGCCGTAGTCAGCGCCGCCGCCGCCGCAATCAGCGCCGCGTCGACCCGAACAGCTTGCCGACGATCAGCCGCGCCACCTTGACGCCCGCGTTCAGGGTCTCCTTGCGCATCCGCTCGGCGTTGCGCTCGGCGTCACGAGCCCGCTTGGCGGCCGCGCGCTCGTCGGCTTTGGCGCGCGTGGCCGCGTCGCGCGCCGCCTTCTTCTGCATCGCCTCGAACTCGCGGTTCTGCGCCGTCGCCTGCTCGGCCGTCGCGAGCTCGGCCTGCGCCTGCCGAGAGGTCTGCACGGCGCGCTGGGCGAGCAGGTCGGAGGCCGACAGCGGATCGGTCGCCGTGCCAAACCGCGCGAGCAGGGGCGACGCGCTCACGGTCGCGGCCATCGTCGCGGTCGGCGTCGGCGACATCGATCCGCGCGGAGCACGCAGCCGGGTCCAGGCGACGGGCGACGGCGCTCCCTTCTCGTTCATGACCGTCACGATCGCCTCGCCGGTCGCGAGCGTCGTCAGCACATCGCCGAGGTCGTAGGCCGAGTTGGGGTAGGTCGAGACCGTCGCCTTCAGAGCCTTCGCGTCGTCCGGGGTGTGGGCGCGCAGCTGGTGCTGCACCCGGCTGCCCAGCTGGGCCAGCACATCCGAGGGCACGTCCTTGGGCGTCTGGGTGACGAAGAAGATGCCGACGCCCTTCGAGCGGATGAGCCGCACCGTCTGCGTGATCACCGCGAGGAAGTCCTTCGATGCGTCGCGGAACAGCAGGTGCGCCTCGTCGAAGAAGAAGACGAGCTTGGGCTTGTCGATGTCGCCGACCTCGGGCAGAGCGCTGTACAGCTCGCTCAGCAGCCACATCAGGAAGGTGGAGAAGAGCGCCGGCTTGTCCTGCACACCCGGCACCTCGAGCAGGCTGACGATCCCCGCGCCGTCCGCGGTGCTGCGCAGGAACACGGTGGTGTCGATCGACGGCTCACCGAAGAACACCTCGGCGCCTTCGTCGGCGAACGTGATCAGCTCGCGCAGGATGACGCCCGCCGTCGCCTTCGAGAGCCCGCCGAGCTCGGCCAGCTCGCCCTTGCCCTCGTCGCCCACCAGGTAGGTGAGGACCGCCCGCAGATCAGCGAGGTCGATGAGCGGCAGCTGGGCCTTCTTGGCGTAGTGGAACACGAGGCCGAGGCTCGACTCCTGGGTCGCGTTGAGGCCGAGCACCTTGCTGAGCAGCAGAGGTCCGAAGCGCTCGACGCTCGCGCGGATCGGGATGCCGGTGCCGAGACCGCCGAGGGTGAAGTACTCGGTCGGCGACGCGGCGGGGGCCCAGTCCTGGCCGAGACCGCGCGTGCGCGCCAGCAGCTTGTCGTTCGGCTCGCCGGGACTCGCGATGCCGCTCAGGTCGCCCTTGATGTCGGCCGCGAAGACCGGCACGCCGGCCGCGCTGAGCTGCTCGGCCAGCACCTGCAGGGTCTTGGTCTTGCCCGTGCCCGTCGCACCGGCGACGAGTCCGTGGCGGTTGACCATCGCGATCGGGATGCGGATCGGCACGTCGGGCAGCGCCTCGCCGTTGACGAGGGCGCCCATCTCGAGAGCCGGGGCATCGAAGGTGTAGCCGGCGCGGATGGCGTCGATCGCCGACGCAGGGAGCGGGCCGACGGGACCGTCGGTACCGCCGGTCGAGCTTGTCGAGACCGGGGACGAGCTGCTCGTGGGGGTCTCGACAGGCTCGACCGACGGTGCGGCCGCGGCCGCCTCCGCCGCGGCGAGCGCCGCCTGCGCGTCCTCGAGAGCCTTCTTCGCTGCGGCGACCTGCTCTGCGGGGGTTGCGGCGGCATCCGTCATGGGCGCCAGCCTACCGAGCGGTCCGGAGTCCCAGCAGGGGCGCATCCGGCGTCGACGACGGCAGCTCGACGAACCCGAGCCTGTCGTAGAACGGGCGGGCGGACGCGTTCGCGGGGTCGAGCGCGGCCGTCACCCCCGGCACGCCCGCCTTCTCGAGCTCGCGGCGCAGCACGCCGATCAGCGCCCGCCCGTACCCTCGGCCCTGCGCCTCCGGCAGCAGGTCGATGTGGAGGTGGGCGGGGTACTCGGCCGCCTCGGGGATCTCGAGCACGCCGGGACGGTAGCCGCGCAGCACCAGCTCCTCCTCGTCCGAGAAGGGGACGTCGGGGCGCGGGTAGCGCTCGGCGAACCAGGGGGTCCAGCGGTCGCGCCACCAGGCGACGAAGGCGGGAGTGTCCGAGACGGCGACGATGTACCCGAGCGGGCCGGCGCCCTTGTCGACCACCCACGCCCACCCCGGCGCGAAGGTGACGTACGGCTCGAGGAAGACGTCCGGCAGGAGGTCGTCTGTGGAGTGCATCCCGGTGGCGTCGCCGCCCGCGTTGCCGGTGAGCACGCAGATCTGCCGCAGGCGCGTCAGATCCGACGAGCGGTAGGGGCGGATGCGGGTCACCTCAGGCCAGGCGGTCCTCGAGCCCCCAGGCCTGCCCGTAGCCGCCCTCGGCCTCGGGCTTCGCCATCAGCTCGAGGAACGGGCCGGCCGGGAACGCCTCAGGCCCGAGCACGCCGGTGCCGGTCCAGACGCCGGTCGCGAGCAGCTCGAGGGCGATCACCGGGTTGAGGGCCGTCTGCCACACGACGCACTGGCTGTCGTACTCGGCCATCGTCCACTCGTTGTCGCTCACGTGGTACAGGTACACCTCGCGGGGCTGGCCGTCCTTGCCCGTGCCCGTGACCCAGAGTCCGGCACAGGTCTTGCCGGTCATGCGCGGCCCGATCGTCGCCGGATCGGGGAGCCCGGCTGCCACCACGTCGCGGGGCGCGACCATGACAGGGCCGTCGGCCGAGCGCACCCGCAGCGGCTCGGTCTTGTCGAGGCCGAGCTGGTGCAGGGTCTTGAGGATGCCGATGAACTCGTCGCCCAGTCCGTATTTGAAGGTGACGCGCTTCGCGTCGACCCACCGGGGCATCAGCAGCACCTCCTCGTGCTCGACGTTGACGCACTCGACCGGGCCGATGCCCTCGGGGAAGACGAACGTCTCGGGCTCGGAGAACGGCGGGGTGGTGAACCAGCCCTTCTCCTTCTCCCAGATGACGGGCGGGTTCAGGCACTCCTCGATGGTCGTCCAGATGCTGAACGAGGGCGCGAAGATCTCGTTGCCCGCCTCGTCGTGCACGACCAGGTTCGCTCCGTCGCGCGTGCCGAGCTCATCGATCTCGCTGAACAGCTCGTCGGCGGCGTAGCGGGCGAAGACGTCCGACAGTCCGGGCTCGACGCCCATGCCGACGAGCGCCAGCCGGCCGGCCTGCTCCCAGTCGGGGGCCTGCTCGAACTGGTCGTCGCCGAGCTTGATGCCGGTCTCGGAGTGCGGGTTGTCGGGATGCGGCTCCGAGAGGCTCATGGCCATGTCGAGGTAGTCGGCGCCGGCGGCGAGCGCGCCCGTGAAGATGGTCGGCACGAACTTGGGCTCGACGGCATTCATGACGTGGGTGGCCCGGTGCTCGCGCGCCACCGAGGCGACCGACTCGGGGTCGGAGGCGTCGATGCGCGCGGCGACGAACCGATCCCCCTGGTCGCCGTGCTTGGCGACCACTGCGGCGACCGTGCGCTCGGCCCGGCCGAGGTCGTAGTCGCTCACCACGATCGTCTCGAAGAAGTCGCGGCGGGCCGCGATCTTGGCGATGGCGTCTCCGACGCCGCCTGCACCCACGAGGAGGATTCTCATGGCCCGACGCTATCGCGCGCGGCCGCTCAGGGCGGAACGGATCGCGCGCTCAGCGCCCGAGGGCGGGAACCGTGCGCGGGCGGATGACCGCCCAGAGCGCGACGATCGAGACCGACACCGCACTCGCCATGACGATGGCCATGGGCACGGCGTTGACGATCGAGAAGATGCCGACGATCGGCGAGATGAGTCCGGCGAGGCCGAAGTTCATCGCCCCGAGCACGGAGGCCGCGGTGCCCGCCTCCTTGCCGTGGTGGGCCAGGGCAAGCACCTGCACGCACGGGAAGATGAAGCCGCAGCTCATGATGAAGAACCAGAGCGGGATCGCGATGCCGAGCAGCCCGACGTGGGCGAGGTCGAGCGCGAGGATCGTGAGCACCGAGATCAACTGGGTGATCGTGGCGCCGGCGATGATCCACTGCGGGCCGATGCGCCGGGCGAGCCTGCTGCTGATCTGCACGCCGGCGACGATGCCGAGCGAGTTGATGCCGAACAGCAGGCCGTACTGCTGCGGGTCGAGGCCGTAGACGTCCTGGAACAGGAACGACGACGACGACAGGTACGAGAACAGCGCCGAGAACGTCATGCCGCCCACGATCGCGCAGCCGACGAAGACCCGGTCGGTGAAGAGCGCCCGGTATCGCTGGCGGGCCGTGGAGTGCCCGGCCGCCCCCCGCCGCTCCGGCGGAAGCGTCTCGCGGATGAACAGCGTCGTCAGGACGCAGACGACGGCCCCGTAGGCGACGAGGAAGCCGAAGATGCCGCGCCAGTCCATGACGAGGAGCAGCTGCGAGCCGATCACCGGGGCGAGGATCGGCGCGAGCCCGTTGACCAGCGCGAGGCGCGACAGCATGCGCACCAGCGGGTAGCCGCCGAACAGGTCGCGCACCATCGCGAGGGCGACGACACCGCCCGCGGCGGCTCCCACTCCCTGCAGGACCCGGAAGACGAAGAGCCACTCGATGCTGGGCGCCATGGCGGCCCCGATGCTCGCACCGACGTGCACGATCGTCGAGAGGACCAGCGGAAGACGCCGGCCGATCTTGTCGCTCAGCGGACCGACGAAGAGCTGCCCGAGCGCGAAGCCGACGCTGGTGGCCGTCAGAGTGAGCTGGATCAGCGCGGTCTGCACGTCGAACTCGGTCTCGATCGCGGGGAACGCCGGCAGGTAGAGATCGATGGTGAAGGGGCCGAGCGCCGTGAGGGCGCCGAGCACCAGCACGTAGACGAGGCGCTGGCCGCGCGAGAGCGCGTCGCCGGGATGCACGACAAGGGTCACAGAGAGCAGTCCAGACAGGGAGGAGGGGAGAGCCGAAGGGCGGACGCGGAGGCACCGTCGAACCCGCAGTTCGACTCTACAGTCGACCGACTTCGGACGATCGTTGTGCTTAGATCATGGTGTGACCGACATAACAGGCGATCGAGGCGCGCACGTGACCGCCCTCGGCTCGTCGGCCACCAGCGATCTGTTCCAGATCCTGCGCGACGGCAGACCCCGCACCCGCACCGAGCTCTCGGCCATGACCGGGCTCGCCCGCTCGACCGTCGCCCTGCGCATCGACGCCCTCATGCGCCTCGGGCTGGTCGGTCCCGTCGGCGATGCGATCTCGACCGGCGGGCGCCCGTCGTCGCAGTTCGCGATCACGGCCAGCGAGCGCGTCGTGCTCGCCGTCGACATCGGCGCGTCCCACGCGCGCATCGCGATCGCCGACCTCACCGGCGCCGTCCAGGCCGAGACCGCCGCCGACATCCTCGTCTCCGACGGCCCCGTCGCCGTGCTCACCTGGGTCGTCGACGCGGCGACCGCCCTGCTCGCGAGCCTCGGCCGCGCGCGCACGGACCTGCTGGCCATCGGCATCGGCCTGCCGGGGCCCGTCGAGCACCGGACCGGCCGCCCCATCAACCCGCCGATCATGCCCGGCTGGGACCGCTTCGACGTGCCTGGCTGGATGCACGGATCGTTCGACGCCCCCGTGCTCGTCGACAACGACGTCAACATCATGGCGCTCGGCGAGCGCGAGCACGCCTGGGCAGACGTCGACCACCTGGTCTTCGTCAAGGTCGCCACCGGCATCGGCTCAGGGGTCATCTCGGGCGGGTACCTGCAGCGCGGGGCCCAGGGGACGGCCGGCGACATCGGCCACGTCTACGTCGCCCGCGGCGGCGACGTGCCCTGCACCTGCGGCAACCGCGGATGCCTCGAGGCCCTCGCCTCCGGTCCCGCTCTGGCGCGCGAGCTGCGCACCACCGGGGTCGAGCTGACGAGCAGCCAGGACGTCGTCGAGCTCGTCAAGCGCGGCAACATCGACGCGATCCAGGCGGTCCGCCAGGCCGGCCGCGACATCGGCGAGGTGCTCACCACCTGCGTCAGCCTCATCAACCCGTCGGTCGTCGTCATCGGCGGCTCGCTCGCGCAGGCGGGCGAGCACCTGATCGCGGGGGTGCGCGAGGTCGTCTACACCCGCTCGATGCCGCTCGCGACCGAGCACCTGCAGATCACCCAGTCCAAGGCGGGGGCGGATGCGGCGGTGCTCGGGGCGAGCATGCTCGCGATCCACCACGCCCTGAGCCCCGAGAACGTCGAGGCGATGGTCACCGCGAGCGCGGAGCCGATGGGGGCCTGAGGTCGGCGGGCTCGAGCAGCGTGGCGGGCTTCGAGACGCGTCGCTTCGCGGCGCTCCTCAGCCAGCTCTACTTCGTGCTGAAGGCGGCGTCGAACGCCGCATCCGGCGCGTCGAATGCCAGCCGCCTCACGAACTCGAGGGCCTCGGGTGCGCCGATCAGGCGATCCATGCCCGCGTCCTCCCACTCGACCGAGATCGGGCCGGTGTAGCCGATCTGGTTGAGCATGCGGAACGACGCCTCCCACGGCACGTCGCCGTGACCGGTCGAGATGAAGTCCCAGCCGCGGCGTCCGTCGGCCCAGGCGAGGTGCGACCCCAGTCGACCGCTGCGGCCGTCGCGGGCGCGCATCTTGGTGTCCTTGCAGTCCACGTGGTAGATCCGGTCCTTGAAGTCCCAGATGAACGACACCGGGTCGATGTCCTGCCACACCATGTGCGACGGATCCCAGTTGAGGCCGAACGCCTCCCGGTGGCCGATCGCCTCGAGCGTGCGGACCGTCGTGTAGTAGTCGTACGCGATCTCGCTCGGGTGCACCTCGTGCGCGAACCGCACTCCGACCTCGTCGAAAACGTCGAGGATGGGGTTCCAGCGGTCGGCGAAGTCCTGGTAGCCGGCGTCGATCATGGCCTGCGACGCCGGCGGGAACATGGCGACGTACTTCCAGATCGACGACCCGGTGAATCCGATGACCGTGTCGACGCCGAGCGCACGCGCGAGGCGGGCCGTGTTCTTCATCTCCTCGGCGGCGCGCTGACGCACACCCTCGGGCTCGCCGTCGCCCCACACGCGATCCGACAGGATGTCGCGGTGGCGCTGGTCGATCGGGTCGTCGCAGACCGCCTGGCCCTTCAGGTGGTTCGAGATCGCGTACACCTTCAGGCCGTATCGCTCGAGCATCTCGAGCTTGCCGTCGACGTAGCCGGGCTCGTCCCAGCGCCACGGGTCGAGGTGGTCGCCCCAGCAGGCCAGCTCGAGACCGTCGTAGCCCCAGCCGGAGGCGAGCTTCGCCACCTCCTCGAGGGGGAGGTCGGCCCACTGGCCGGTGAAGAGCGTGATAGGTCGTGCCATGAGGCGGTCCTCTCCTAGATCTCTGTCCAGGCGCTGCCGGCATCCGAGCTGCGCTCGATCGCGGCCAGCACCCGCTGTACCTGCAGGCCGTCAGCGAACGACGGCGACGGCTGGGTTCCGGACGCCACCGCCTCGACGAAGTCCTTCGCCTGGTGCACGAAGCCGTGCTCGTACCCGAGCCCGTGCCCGACCGGCCACCAGGCGCCCGCGTACGGGTGCTGCGGCTCGGTCACCTGGATGCGCGTGAATCCCTGCGTGGTGGCGCCGGCGGTGGCGTCGTAGAACTGCAGGGTGTTGAGGTCTTCGAGATCGAAGGCGATCGCGCCCTCCGACCCCGAGACCTCGACGCGCAGCGCGTTCTTGCGGCCGGTCGCGAACCGGGTCGCCTCGAAGATGCCGAGCACCCCCGAGTCGTAGCGGCCGGTGAAGAGGGCGACGTCGTCGACGGTCACCTCACCGAGCTCGCTTCCCCCGGTTGCGCCGGCCAGACCCGACGACGCGGCCGCGAGCACCGGACGCTCCCTGATGATCGTCTCGATGGTGCCCGCCACGCTGGTGAGGCGCATGCCGGTGATCCACTGCGTCAGGTCGATGATGTGGGCGCCGATGTCCCCGAGTGCGCCGGAGCCGGCCAGGTCCTTCTGCAGGCGCCACGCGAGAGGGGTGGCCGGGTCGATGAGCCAGTCCTGCAGGTAGCTCGCGCGCACCTGCTGGATGGTGCCGAGCCGACCCGCCGCGACCAGGTCGCGAGCGAAGGCGGTCGCCGGAAGGCGGCGGTAGGTGTGGCCGAGCATCGCGAAGACCCCGCGCGCGGCGGCGGCCTCGGCGGCATCCGCCATGCGCTCCGCCTCGGCGACGGTGTTGGCGAGCGGCTTCTCGCAGAGCACGTGCTTGCCCGCCTCGAGGGCGGCGATAGCGATCTCGGCGTGCGAGTCGCCGGGGGTCACGATGTCGATGACGTCGATGTCGTCACGCGCGATGGCCTCGCGCCAGTCGGTGCCGCTCTCTTCCCAGCCCCACTTGCCGGCGGCCGCTGCCACCGCATCCGGGGTGCGGCCGACGAGCAGGCTCATCTCGGGGGCCTCGGGCAGGTCGAAGAACCGCGGAGCGACCCGCCAGCCCTGCGAGTGGGCCGCGCCCATGAATCCGTAGCCGATCATGGCGACGCGCATCGACATGCTGTGTCTCGCTTTCGAAGGAGGAGTGACGGATGCCCGCGCCACGTGCGTCAGGCGACGGCGCGTGACGCGGGCATCCGGTCAGGTCAGGACGCGAACGCGGTCGGCAGGTACTTGTCGACGTTGTCGGCCGTCACGACGGGGGCGCTCAGCACGATGCGGTTGGGCACCTCGACCTCGACCAGGTCGCCGAGCGACTTGTCCTGCACGAGCAGACGCGCCAGACGGATGCCGTCGGCGGCCTGCGTCGACGGGTAGATGATCGTCGCCTTCAGCACGCTGTCACCGGACTTGATGAGGTCCATCGCATTCTTCGAGCCGGCGCCGCCGACCATGAAGAACTCGTCGCGGCCCGCGGCGTCGATCGCCGAGAGGACGCCGATGCCCTGGTCGTCGTCGTGGTTCCAGATGGCGTCGATCTTCGGAGCCGATGCCAGCAGCTGCGAGGTCACAGCCTCACCGCCGGCGACCGTGAAGTCGGCGGCGACGCGGTTGGTGACCGAGAGTCCGCAGTCATCGAGGGCATCGGCGAATCCGGCGGAGCGGTCCTGGGTGAGGGGCAGCGAGTCGATGCCCGCGATCTCGGCGACCACGGCGTCCGGGTTGTCGCCCAGCTGCTCGCAGATGTATGTGCCGGCGCTGACGCCCATGCCGTAGTTGTCACCGAGGACGGTGACGCGGGCGGCGAAGGTGCTCGAGAACTCGCGGTCGACGTTGATGACCGGGATGCCGGCCTCCATCGCCTGGATCGCGACCTCGGTGAGCGCGGCGCCGTCGGTCGGCAGCAGCACGATGGCGTCGACGCCGTCGTTGATGAACGTCTCGACCTGGCTGATCTGCAGGTTGGCGTCGTTGGTGCCCTCGGCGACCACCAGCTCGATGTCGGGGTACTTGGCGGCCTCGGCGATGGCAGAGGAGTTGATCGCTCCGAGCCAGCCGTGGTCGGCTGCCGGGCCCGAGAAGCCGATGGTGATGGTGTCACCGGTCGCGTCGTTGTCGGCGTTGTTGGTGGGGCCGGTGGCGCCGCCACCGCCTCCCGTCGTGCAGCCGGCGAGCAGCGCGGCGAATGCCAGTGCCCCGACTCCCGCGAGAACTCGCGTGCGTGCTGCGTGCATGTTCTTCCTCCTTGATGAATGGTGCGCAGTGGGTGTCGGCGGGTAGCTCACGCCGCACGACCGGCCCGTGGGGGGGGAAGGGAGTGCTGTCCGCGCTGACGTGCCCAATCTATCGTCACTTTCGGCTGACAGTCAACTTATTGTTGTCGTTCGACATAAGCCCGGATGCTATGGTCTGACCCATGATCAAAGGCGATTCAGCAACGTCATTACTGTCGATGCGCGCGATCACCAAGTCGTTCGGCGCCGTGAAGGCTCTGCGTGGAGTCGACCTCGAGGTGGCGCCCGGCGAGGTGCACTGCGTGCTCGGCCAGAACGGCGCGGGCAAGTCGACGCTGATCAAGATCCTCTCCGGGGCGTACCAGCCCGACGGCGGCGAGATCCGGTGGCAGGGCACGCCGACCGCCATCGCGAATCCCGTGGCGGCCCTCGACCTGGGAATCGCGACGATGTACCAGGAGCTCGACGTCGTCGACGGGCTCACGATCGCCGAGAACATCTTCCTCGGCCACGAGATGTCGACAGGCGGAGTGCTGCGCACCGGCAGCGCCACCCGGCGCACCCGCGAGCTGCTGACCCGCCTCGGTCACGGGTCGCTCAACCCCAACCGCGAGGTCGGCACCCTGTCGGCCGCCAACAAGCAGATCGTCAGCATGGCTCGGGCGCTCTCGCGCGACACCCGGCTGATCATCATGGACGAGCCGAGCGCGGTGCTCGACGCTCAGGAGGTCGGCAACCTGTTCCGGGTGGTGCACGAGCTCACGAGCCAGGGCATCGCCGTCATCTACATCTCGCACCGCCTCGAGGAGATCCGCCAGATCGGCGACCGCATCACGGTCATCAAGGACGGCCAGAGCATGGCCAGCGGGCTCGCCGTCGCCGACACCCCGACATCCGACCTCATCCGGCTCATGACGGGCCGATCGGTCGAGCACGTGTTCCCCGAGCGCACCCCGATCGCCGCCGACGCTCCGGTCGTGCTCGACGTCGCGGGCCTCGGGCTGCGCGGCGTGTTCGAGGACGTGTCGTTCCAGGTGCGCGCGGGCGAGGTGGTCGGCCTGGCCGGCCTCGTCGGATCGGGCCGCTCCGAGATCCTCGAGACCATCTACGGGGCCCGGAAGGGCACGGCCGGCACGGTCGCCGTCGGCGGACGCGCGCTCCCGACCGGCTCGGTGCGCGCCGCCGTCAACAGCGGGATGGGCCTCTCGCCCGAGGAGCGCAAGAGCCAGGGCCTCCTGCTCGAGGAGCCCATCTTCAAGAACGTGACCCTGTCGACGTTCGGGCGCTTCGCCCGCGCGGCGATCCTCGACGAGCGCAAGGAGCGCGAGGTCACCCGCGAGCAGATCCAGGCGCTCGAGCTGCGTCCCGCCGATCCCGACCTGGCCGCGGGCACCCTGTCGGGCGGAAACCAGCAGAAGATCATGCTGGCCCGCTGGCTCGTCCACGGCACCCGCGTGCTGCTGCTCGACGAGCCCACCCGCGGCGTCGACGTCGGCGCCCGCGCCGAGATCTACGCCCTCATCCGCCGCCTCGCCGAGGCCGGCACAGCGATCGTCGTCGTCTCGAGCGAGATCCCCGAGGTGCTCGGGCTCGCGGACCGCGTGCTCGTCATCTCCGACGGTCACGTCGTGCAGACCACCCCCACCACCGAGATCGATGAGCACCGCGTGCTCGACCTCATCATGGAAGGAACCGCCGCGTGAGCGAGCAGAGCGTCATCCCCCCGACCACCCCGCCCGCATCAACCCCTGCGTCTCAGAGCATGCTGCGTCGCTTCCTCGGCGGCTCGGTCGGGCGCAGCCTCGGCCTCGTCATCGCGCTGCTGCTCGTGATCCTGGTCGGCGCGGTCACCGCGGGCGACCGGTTCCTCGACGTCGGCAACTTCGTGACCATCGTCCGGTTCGCCTCGATCGTCGGTGTAATCGCCATCGGCATGACCTTCGTGATCACCGCGGGGGGCATCGACCTCTCGGTCGGATCGGTTATGGGACTCGCGAGCGTGGTCGCCACTCTCGCCGGAGTGCAGGCGGCAGCGACCGGCTCGAGCTGGCTGGTCATGGTCGCCGCCGCGATCGCGGTCGGCGGCCTCGCCGGTCTGGTGAACGGCATCGTGATCGCCTACGGACGGGTCGTTCCGTTCATGGCCACCCTGGCCATGCTGGTCGGTGCCCGCGGCCTTGCTGAGCTGCTCTCCAACCGCCAGACGCAGATCGTCAACGTGCAGGGCTTCCTCGACGTCTTCCGTGGCGACATCATCGGTATCCCCCTGCTCATCTGGATCTTCGCGATCGTCGCCCTCGCCGGCTGGTTCCTGCTCGCGCGCACGACCTTCGGCCGCCGGACCGTCGCCATCGGCGGCAACTTCGAGGCCTCGCGCCTCGCTGGCCTGAAGGTGAAGCGCCACCTGGTCGCGCTCTACGTGCTGTCGGGCCTGGCCGCCGGCATCGCCGCTGTCATGATCCTCGGGCGCACGGGCGCCGGGACCTCGACGCACGGCTCGCTCTACGAGCTCGACGTCATCGCGGCCGTCGTCGTGGGCGGGACCCTGCTCATCGGCGGACGGGGGACGATCGTGGGCACGGTCCTCGGCGTGCTCATCTTCGCGACGCTGACCAATGTGTTCACGCAGAACAACCTGTCCACCTCGGTGCAGGCCGTCACGAAGGGCGTGATCATCGTCGTCGCGGTGCTGCTACAGCAGCGCTTCGCGGCGCGGCGCTCGCGCGGCTGAGCCGGCGCGAGCCGCGGGGACGCGGTCTCGATACGCCGCTGCGCGGCTCCTCGACCCGCTCGATGTGGCGTCGACAGGAGTCGTCGCGCCGGCAACTCAGCACCTGCGCGTGTGAGCAGTGTGCGAAGCCGACGACTCCTGCCGACGCGACACCCAGCAGCTGAGTTGCCCGTAGCGAGCCGCGCTCAGCTCAGCCGAGGTCAGGCGTGCGGTGCTCGGCGATGACCCTCTGGTACCAGCGACCCGAGTCCTTGACGATGCGCTCCTGCGTGTCGTACTCGACCCGCACGATGCCGAAGCGCTTCGTGTAGCCGTAGCCCCACTCGAAGTTGTCGAGCAGCGACCACACGAAGTAGCCGTGCAACGGCACTCCGCGCTCGATCGCGCGGTGCGCGGCCGTGAAGTGACGGTTCAGGTAGTCGGTGCGGTCCGCATCCGGCACCCGCTTGCCGGCGTCGGACTCGACGACGCGGTCGGGGAACGCGGCACCGTTCTCGGTGACCATCAGCGACTGGCCGGGGAACTTCTCGTGCAGGTCGACGAGCAGCTCCTCGAGTCCGTCGGGGGCGATGTTCCAGCCCATGTCGGTGTACGGGCCCGGCTGCGCCAGGAACTCGACGTCGGTGCTCCCCGGCCACGGGGATCCGCCCATGTCCTTGTGCCCGTCGGCGTTCGCCCGCGGCGAGTGGCCGTCCCACATCTTGACCGTGACCGTCGAGTAGTAGTTGACGCCCAGCACGTCGAGCGGCTGATGGATGAGCTCCTCGTCGCCCGGACGCAGGAACGACCAGTCGGTGACGCCGGCGGTGTCGAGCAGCAGGTCGTCGTCGTACTTTCCCCGCAGCAGGGGGCTCAGGAACGCGCGATTGGCGAGGGCGTCGATGCGCCGCTTCGCCTCGTCGACGCGGTCGTCGGGGGTGGCGTCCTCGGGACCGCGGATCACGTGCAGGTTGAGCGTGATCGACAGGTCGGGGTCGTTGGTGGCGGCCCGGCGGATCTCGGTGGCGGCCAGGCCGTGCGCGAGGTTGAGGTGGTGCACGGCGGCGAGCGCCGCGGCGCCGCTCTTGCGGCCGGGGGCGTGGGCGCCCGATCCGTAGCCGAGGTAGGCCGCGCACCACGGCTCGTTGAACGTGGTCCAGGTGTGCACGCGGTCGCCGAGCGCCTCGACGGTGTGCGCGGCGTACTCGGCGAAGCGGTACGCGGTGTCGCGGTTGACCCAGCCGTCCGCATCCTCGAGCGCCTGCGGCAGATCCCAGTGGTAGAGCGTCGCCACCGGGCGGATGCCCCGGTCGAGCAGTCCGTCGACGAGCCGACCGTAGAACTCGAGGCCCTTCGGGTTGACTGCTCCCGAGCCAGTCGGCTGGATGCGCGGCCACGCGATCGAGAACCGGTAGGCCTCCAGCCCGAGCTCCTTCATGAGGTCGAGGTCCTCGTCGAGCCGGTGGTAGTGGTCGTCGGCCACGTCGCCGGTGTCGCCGTTGGTGGTCATGCCGGGGGTGTGGCTGAAGGTGTCCCAGATGGACGGGCCGCGCCCGTCCTCGTGCACGGCGCCCTCGATCTGGTACGACGCGGTGGCCGAGCCGAAGACGAAGTCGGGGCTGAACTGCAGGCCGCCGTCGCGGTAGTCGTCACGTGTCGCCATGCGTTCATTCTGCCGCCCTCCCCGTACGATTCAGACCATCTCGCGAAAGGGAAGAGATGCCGTTCACCGATCTGGCCCTCGACGATCTGCGGTCCTTCCGGCCGGACGTCGACGAGCCGCACGACTTCGACGCCTTCTGGGCGACCACCCTCGACGAGGCGCGCGACGCGGCGCGCCCGTCGACGCTGACTCCCGCCGACACCCCGATCAGCCAGCTGCGCGTCGAGGACCTGACCTTCGCGGGCTTCGGCGGCGAGCCGGTGCGCGCCTGGGTGACGCGCCCGCTCGGGGACGGTCCGCATCCGGCCGTCGTCGAGTTCCTCGGCTACAACGGCGGGCGCGGGCTGCCCGGCGAGCGGCTGTTCTGGGCTGCGGCGGGCTTCGTGCACGTGCTCATGGACACCCGCGGGCAGGGCAGCGGCTGGGGCTCGGGGGGCGACACCCCCGATCCGCACGGGTCGGGCCCGGCGGTCGCCGGATTCATGACGCGGGGCATCACCGACCCGGCCTCCTACTTCTACCGGCGCGTCTTCACCGATGCTGTGCGCGCGATCGAGGCGGCGCGATCACACCCCGCCATTGATGGCGCGCGCATCGCCGTCAGCGGCGGCAGCCAGTTGGGCCGCGTGCCCTGGGCGAGCCGGAGGTA
>CAXTSE010000002.1:63424-138385 GCA_964246985.1 uncultured Microbacteriaceae bacterium | reverse complement strand
GTCGAGGAGGTGCGGCGGATGCGCGCGGTCGACCCGGCCCGCGTGGCGGTCACGGGCGGCAGCCAGGGCGGCGGCATCTCGCTCGCCGTGGCGGGGCTGGTGCCGGACCTCGCGGGCGTGATGCCCGACGTGCCGTTCCTCTGCCACTTCCGACGCTCGGTCGAGGTGACCCCGTTCGATCCGTTCACCGAGGTGACCCGGTACCTGGCAGTGCACCGCACGCAGGAGGAGACGGTGTTCCGCACGCTGTCCTACTTCGACGGGGTGAACTTCTCCCGGCGGGCGGCCGCGCCCGCCCTCTTCTCGGTCGGGCTCATGGACGACATCGTCCTGCCCTCGACGGTGTTCGCGGCCTACAACCACTACGCCGCCGTCGACCGCGACATCGTCGTCTACAGGTTCAACGGGCACGAGGGTGGACAGCAGCATCAGCTGACCCGCCAGGCGGAGTGGCTGTCGGCGCGCGTCTGACTAGCGGGGCAGCGGGAGGTCGCGCTCGGCGAAGATCGCGGGATCGCGGAAGATGTCGGCGAAGGCCAGCTCGGCGGCGCCGATCAGCAGGCGGTCGCGGGCGAGTCCCGCGGCTCGGATGCGCGTCCCCTCCCAGGCGACCGGGAGCGTGCGGGCTGCGACCGCCGACTCGAGGGCCGCGGAGTCCCAGGTGAGCAGGGTGGCGAGGAACCCGCCGAGCACCACCAGCTCGGGGCCGAGCACGTTGATGGCGTTGCCGAGTGCGCCGCCGAGCACGAGCTGCTGTCGGACCAGCTCGGCGTGCAGCTCGGGGTCGTCGGACGACAGCACCGCCGCGTCGAACGCCGGCTCGTCGAGGGTGCGCCGGCCGAGGATCCGGAGCAGGCGCTGACGGCTCACCTCCTCCTCGAGGGTGCCGCCGACCGTGGCGCGGAGGGACGGCTCGTCGAGGCGGGGTCGGTTGTGCCCGAACTCCCCCGCGTAGCCGTGCGCTCCGCGGTACGGCTGACCGTTGATGATCACGCCACCGCCGATGCCGCTCGCGCCGCCGTTGACGTAGACCATCTGATCGACCCCGCGGCCCACGCCGAAGAGCCTCTCGGCGAGAGCGCCGAGCGTCGCATCGTTGGCGGCGACGGCCGGGAGTCCGGTCAGCTCTGTGACGAGCTCGGGCAGGGCCACATCGCGCCATCCGAGGTGCGGGGCCCAGCGGACGAGACCGTCGCTCGCGCGGACCAGTCCGGGCACCGCGAGGCCGACTCCGACGATGCGCCGGTCCCGCGCCGGTCCCGCGCGCAGCTCGTTCACCAGGGCCGCGATGACCGAGGCCGTCTCGTCGGGGCCGGCGACATGGTCGAGCTCGTGCCGCATCCGGTGCCCGATGGTGCCGCCGAACCCGACGACCGCGACCTCGACGGCGTCGATCTCGGGGTTGACGGCGATGACCGCGGGCTTCGGATGCGGCAGGACGCGCCGCGACGGACGGCCGACACGGTTGGTGGCCGAGGGGTCCGTCTCCTGCGCGAGGCCGAGCTCCACCAGCTCGCCGACGAGGGCACCGATGGTGGACCGGTTGAGGCCCGTCACGGCGGTCAGCTCGGCGCGTGACGGGGCGGCCCCATGATGGACCAGGGCGAGCACGGTCGACAGGTTGCGACGGCGGACCGAGTCGACGGTGTCTCCGAGCCCTGTCACATGCGACACCCTAGCGCCGCACCCCATTTGTTGTGCTTGACGCCAATTCGGTCTCGTGCGTATGATCGCCGCAACCCAATTACTTTCGACATGGTTGTCGAAACTTTCGAGAGGTGTTCGAAGATGAACCAAGCCCGAGTGATCCGGGTCGGTGCGTTCGCCCTTGCGGCCGCACTGACAGCCGGCACGATGACAGCATGCTCCCCGTCCGGCGGCGACGCCGACGGCGACGGGAACGTCACCATCACGTGGTGGCACAACGCCACGTCCGATCCGCTGAAGGGGCTGTGGGAGGACGTCGCAGCCGAGTTCGAGGCCGACAACCCCGGCGTGACGGTCAACGTCGAGGGCTACCAGAACGAGGAGCTCCAGCGCACCCTGATCCCCAACGCCCTCCGTTCCGGCGAGGGCGTCGACCTGCTCCAGGCCTGGGGAGGCGGCGAGATCAAGGACCAGGTCGCGGCCGGCTACCTCATGGACATCTCCGAGTCGGCCGCCGACACCATCGAGGCCGTCGGACCGACAGCCTCGGGCTGGCAGGTCGACGGGAAGACGTACGGCCTCCCGTTCCAGTACGGCATCGAGGGCTTCTGGTACAACAAGGACCTCTTCGCCCAGGCGGGCATCGACACTCCGCCCACCACGCTCGACGAGCTCAACGACGCCGTCGAGGCGCTGAAGGCCGCCAACATCGTCCCGATCGCCGTCGGCGCCGGTGACAAGTGGCCCGCCGCGCACTACTGGTACAACTTCGCGCTGAAGTCGTGCTCGCCCGAGACGCTGCGCGAGGCGCAGTCGCAGCTCGTCTTCGACGACCCGTGCTTCGAGCAGGCTGGAGAGCTCCTGCAGGAGTTCATCGGCACCGAGCCGTTCAACGAGGGCTACCTCGCCACCTCCGCCCAGCAGGGCGCCGGCTCCTCCGCCGGTCTCGTGGCGACCGGCGGTGCGGCCATGGAGCTCATGGGCCACTGGAACCCCGGAGTCATGGGCGGCATCCTGAAGGACGACACCGGCGCCGCTGACGCGACCCCGCCGAGCTTCCTCGGCTGGTTCAACTTCCCGGGCATCGACGGCGCCGACGGCGACCCGACAGCGGCCCTCGGCGGCGGCGACGGATTCGCCTGCGCGCAGTGGGCTCCCGAGGAGTGCGTCGAGCTGCTCGAGTACATCGACTCCGAGTCGGTGCAGCGCCGCTTCGGCGAGATCGGCGCCGGCATCCCGGTGCTGCCCGCCGCGGCCGACAGCATCACCGACCCGAACCTCCAGCAGGTCCTCGCCGGTCTCGATGACGCGTCCTACGTGCAGCTCTGGCTCGACACCTCCTACGGCTCGACCGTCGGTGGCGCGATGAACGACGGGATCGTGGCGCTCTTCGGAGGCCAGGGCACCCCCGAGGACATCGTGACGGCCATGCAGAACGCAGCAGCGACCCTCTAGGAAACGATGTCCCTCAGCACCACCCCGATCGGGTCCGCGGCTCCCATCGCCGCGGACCCGGTCCGTTCCCGCCCACGCCAGAGGCGCCGCAGTTGGAAGTCGTTCGCGCTGATCTGGGGCTTCGCCGCCCCGGCACTCCTCGTGTACGTGACCTTCGTGATCATCCCCGTCTGCCTGGCAGCGGTCTACAGCTTCTTCAACTGGAACGGGCTCGGCCCGCTCGAGCGCTTCATCGGCTTGGACAACTACGCGCGGGCCCTCGCCGACCCGACGTTCCTCAAGGCCATCGGCAACAACCTCCTGATCGTGGCGCTGTCGCTGCTGGTGCAGGGCCCGATCGCGATCGGCGTGGCGCTGCTGCTCAACCGCCCCCTCCGCGGACGCACCATCATCCGCACCCTGATCTTCGTGCCGTACGTCCTCAGCGAGGTCGTCGCGGCCCTGAGCTTCAAGCTCATCCTCCAGCCGAACGGACCGTTCGACGACCTGATCGCGGCGGCCGGGCTCGGCGGACTCAAGCAGCTCTGGCTCGCCGACCAGAACGTCGTCTTCTGGACCCTGTTCTTCGTGCTCAGCTGGAAGTACCTCGGCTTCGCGATCCTGCTGATGCTCGCCGGTCTCCAGGGCGTGCCCGAGGAGCTGTTCGAGGCTGCCTCCATCGACGGCGCGACCTGGTGGCAGATCCAGCGCCACATCACGCTTCCGCTGCTCGGCCCCACCATCCGCATCTGGGCGTTCCTGTCGATGATCGGCTCGCTGCAGCTGTTCGACATGGTCTGGGTGCTCACCGGCGGCGGGCCGGTCAACGCCACCGTCACCATGGCGACCTACATGGTGCAGTACGGGTTCCAGCGCAGTCAGCTCGGGTACGGCAGCGCCGTGGCCGTCATCCTCTTCGTCGTGTCGCTGATCTTCGCCCTCGTCTATCAGCGCTTCGTGCTGCGGCGCGACATGCAGAGCTCAGCAGGCAGGGGACACTGACCATGACCACCATCACCGCATCCGAGCCCACGGTGCTCGCTCCCCGCCCACGCAAGCGGACGGCCGAGAAGTTCGACTGGGGTCAGCCGGCCGTCTACTTCGTGGCGCTCGTCTGCATCGCCATCACGGTCGCCCCGGTCGCGTATCTCATCCTCGGCGGCTTCCGCACGACGGGTCAGATCAACGCCGACCCGAGCGCCCTCCCCGATCCGTGGGTCCTGTCCAACTACGGGGCCGTGCTCAGCTCGCCGACGTTCTGGCTGCAGCTCGGCAACTCGACGATCTCGGCCGTCGTCACGACGGCCGGAGTGATCCTGCTGGGGGTCATGGCGGCGTTCGTGATCGCCCGCTACTCGTTCCGCGGTCGCGACCTGCTCTTCTCGCTGTTCACGGCGGGACTGCTGTTCCCGCTCTCGGTCGCGGTCGTGCCGCTGTTCACGATGATCAAGGGGTTCGGCCTGCTCGGCGAGCTCGGCGGCATCATCATCCCGCAGGTGGCCTTCGCCCTCCCGACGACGATCATCATCCTCGTGCCGTTCCTCCGCGCGATCCCTGTCGAGCTCGAGGACGCGGCGACCATCGACGGGGCGGGGCGCTTCGGCTTCTTCTGGCGGATCGTCCTCCCGCTCGCCGGTCCGGGTCTCGTGACCGTCGGCGTGCTCGCCTTCGTCGCCAGCTGGAACAGCTACCTGCTCCCCCTCCTGATCCTCGGCGACCCGTCGAGCTCGACTCTGCCGCTCGGCACCCAGGCGTTCGCCACCCAGTACGCCTCCGACACCGCTCGGGTGATGGCGTTCACGACGATCTCGATGATCCCCGCGCTGGTGTTCTTCACCCTGGCGCAGCAGCGGATCGTCAACGGCCTGGGCGGAGCTGTGAAGGGATGACCATGTCGATCCAGACAGGTGTCACGCGCGCGTGGCACGACACATCGCTCTCGCCGGAGGCCCGCGTCGACGCCCTCCTGGACGAGCTGACCCTCGAGGAGAAGCTCGCGCAGCTCATCGGCATCTGGGTGGGAGCGTCCTCCGAGGGCGGCGAGGTCGCTCCGCACCAGAACGACATGATCGACGACATCGACATCGACTCGCTGCTGCCCACGGGCATCGGGCAGCTCACCCGGCCGTTCGGCACGGCTCCCGTCGATCCGGCGCTCGGGGCGCTCTCGCTGCAGCGCACCCAGGAGCGGATCGTCGCATCCGGACGCTTCGGCATCCCCGCGCTCGCCCACGAGGAGTGCCTCGCCGGCTTCGCCACCTGGTCGGCGACCGCCTACCCCGTGCCGCTGGCCTGGGGTGCGACCTTCGACCCCCAGCTGATCCGCGAGGTCGGGGCGCACATCGGCGCGGACATGCGCGCGGTCGGCGTGCACCAGGGCCTCGCCCCGGTGCTCGACGTGGTGCGGGATGCGCGCTGGGGTCGCGTCGAGGAGACCATCGGCGAGGATCCCTACCTCGTCGGCACCGTGGCCACCGCCTACATCCAGGGCCTCGAGGGCGCCGGCATCGTCGCCACCCTGAAGCACTTCGTGGGCTACTCGGCCTCCAAGGCGGGACGCAACCTGGCGCCCGTGTCCGTGGGGCCGCGTGAGCTGGCGGATGTGCTGCTGCCGCCGTTCGAGATGGCGATCCGCGAGAGCGGCGTGCGCTCGGTGATGAACTCGTACGCCGACATCGACGGCGTTCCGACGGCAGCCGACGGTACACTGCTCACCGACCTGCTGCGCGACACCTGGGGCTTCACGGGCACCGTCGTCGCCGACTACTTCTCGATCGGGTTCCTGGCGGCGCTCCACGGCCTGGCCGCGGACGGCGACTGGGGCCACGCCGCCCGGCTGGCCCTGACGGCCGGGATCGATGTCGAGCTCCCCACGGTGCGGGCCTACGGCGCGCCGCTCGCAGCGGAGGTGCGCGCAGGACGCCTCGACGAGGCCCTCGTCGACCGGGCCGTGCGCCGGGTGCTGCTCCAGAAGCTCGACCTCGGCCTCCTCGACGCCGACTGGTCGGCCGTTCCGCCGGCGCTCGCCGCGGCCCAGATGACGGGGACGGGGACCGGAACGGACGAGGTGCGCGGCACCGTCGACCTCGACTCGTCCGACAACCGCGAGCTGGCCGCCCGTGTGGCCGAGCGCGCCATCGTGCTCCTGCGGAACGACGGCGTGCTGCCCCTGACCGCACCTCGGCGCATCGCCGTCGTGGGCCCCACGGCCGACGACCCCTACGCCGTGCTGGGCTGCTACTCGTTCCCGTCGCACGTCGGGGTACAGCACCCCGACTCGCCCATCGGCATCCGCCTGCCCACGCTCCTCGACTCGCTCCGGTCGGAGTTCCCCGACGCCTCGATCGTCCACGTGCAGGGCACCAGCATCGACGGGGGCGAGACGACCGGGTTCGACGCCGCCGTCTCGGCGGCTCGCGACGCCGACGTCGTGGTCGTCGCCCTGGGCGATCGCGCGGGCCTGTTCGGCCGCGGCACGTCGGGCGAGGGATGCGACGTCGAGTCGCTGTCGCTGCCCGGCACCCAGCAGCAGCTGCTCGACGCCGTGCTCGCCAGCGGGACGCCGTCGGTCGTCGCCCTGCTCGCCGGCCGGCCCTATGCCCTCGGCAGCGCGCCGACCACGGCCGGCGCCATCCTCGAGGCCTTCTTCCTCGGCGAGGAGGGCACCGTCGCGCTCGCAGGCGTCCTGAGCGGGCGGGTGAACCCGTCCGGGCGTCTGCCGGTGAGCGTCCCCGCGACGCCGGGCGCCCAGCCGTCGAGCTATCTGGCCGCCCCGCTGGCGTCCCGTAACGGCGTGTCGAACATCGACCCGACCCCTCTCTACGGGTTCGGCCACGGCCTCTCGTACTCGACCTTCGCGTGGACCGACCTGGGCGTCTCCGCCCAGCGGTTCTCGCACGAGGTCGAGGTGCGGATGAGCGTCGCCAACACGAGCGACCGCGCCGGATCCGACGTGGTGCAGGTGTACCTCCACGACCCGGTGGCCTCGGTGGTGCGTCCGGTGCGGCGGCTCATCTCGTACGCGCGCGTCGACCTCGAGCCCGGAGAGACGCGCACCGTCGCCTTCCGGATCCCCGCCGAGCTGGCGTCATTCACCGGCGTGGACCGTCGGCGGATCGTCGAGCCGGGTGCGCTGGAGCTGGCCATCGGCCGCTCGTCCTGCGACATCGCGTTCACCCACGCGGTCGAGCTCGTCGGCGAGACCCGAGAGGTCGACCACACCCGCCCCCTGCACGCCGAGGTGACCATCTCGTGAGGCCCGCCCACCGGGTGGGCGAGGTGACCGTGCAGCTCATCGATGCCGACGGCGCACCCGTCGCCGACCACGATGTCGTCGTCGAGCAGGTGCGTCACGCGTTCGCGTTCGGCTCCACGGGGTTCGAGCTGATCCCCCATACCGCGGGCGAGGAGGACGCCAGCCGGCTCGTCGACGACTGGCTGGGCGTCTTCGACACCGCGACGCTGCCGTTCTACCGCGGCGACTACGAGCCGCAGCCCGGCGTCACCGCCGTCGACCGGATCCGCAGCGCGGCCACCTGGTTCGCCGAGCGTGGGGTGCGGCTGAAGGGCCACCCGCTGGTCTGGCACACGGTCAAGGCCGCATGGATGGACTCCCTGTCCCTCGACGAGGTGGAGCGGCTGACCCTCGGCCGGGTGCGCCGCGAGGTCGGTGGATTCCGCGGCCTGATCGGCTCCTGGGACGTCGTCAACGAGGCGGTCATCATGCCCGTCTTCGACAACGAGCCGGACGGCGTGCCGAACGCGGTCTCGCGCCTCGCGCAGGCACGCGGACGCGTCCCGCTCGTGCAGGCGGCGTTCGCGGAGGCACGGGCGGCCGACCCCGACGCGGTGCTGCTCATCAACGACTTCGATCTGTCGAGCGACTACGAGCGGCTCATCGAGGAGCTGCTCGCCGCAGGCGTGCCCATCGACGCGATCGGGCTGCAGACCCATATGCACCAGGGGTATCGCGGCGAGGATGCGGCGCTGGCGATCGTCGACAGATTCGCCCGGTTCGGTCTCCCCCTCCACCTCACCGAGACGACGCTGCTGTCCGGCGATCTGATGCCGCCCGAGATCGTCGATCTGAACGACTGGCAGCCCGAGTCCTGGCCGACCACGCCCGCGGGCGAGGAGCGGCAGGCGGACGAGCTCACCAGGCACTACCGCTCGCTGGTCGGGCATCCGGCGGTCCAGTCCATCACCTACTGGGGGATCGGCGACCGGGGAGCCTGGCTCGGCGCGCCCGCCGGGCTGCTGCGGATCGACGGCTCACGGAAGCCCGCCTACGACGCCCTGCGGTCGCTCGTCCGCCAGGAGTGGTGGATGCCGCCGACCCATCTGCGCACGGACTCCGACGGGCGGGTGCCGGTGTCGGGATTCCTCGGCGACTACCGCGTGACGGCCGGCGACAGCGCGGCGCCCTTCGCCATCGCCGCAGCCGGATCGTCCGCTGCGGCGCTGCGGATCGAGCTCCCGGCGGTGGGCCTCGCCCGCTAGACCGCTGGAGGCGCCGTGCTCTCGCGCACCACGAGGTTGATCGCGAGGTCCATGCGCGGCACCGACTCGAGCGGCGCCTCGCTCATCCGCACCACGAGCCGCGTCGCCTCCTCGGCCATGCGCCGCAGCGGCTGGCGGATCGTCGTCAGCCGCGGACTCACCCACTGGGCGAGCGGGATGTCGTCGTAGCCGACCAGGGAGAGGTCCTGGGGGACGCGCAGGCCGAGCTCGCGCACCGCCTCCAGCACGCCGAGCGCCTGCAGGTCGGACCCGGCGAAGATCGCCGTCGGGGGCTCGGACTCGGTCAGCAGCTCGCGCCCGTGATGGGCGCCGCCCGACGTGTGGAAGTCGCCGAACCGGATCCAGGCCGGGTCGATCGGGAGGCCCGCCGAGTTCATCGCCGAGCGGAAGCCGTCGATCCGAGCGTGCGAGCACATCATGTCGTCGGGACCGGTGATGGCCGCGATGCGGGTGTGCCCCAGCTCGATCAGATGCCGGGTGGCCATGAGCCCCCCGGACCAGTTGGCCGAGCCGACCGATGGAACGTCGGGCGACGGGTCGCCCGCCGGGTCGATGATGACGAACGGAATGGCCCGCGAGCGCAGCATCTCGCGGTACTCGGTGGGGAGGTCGGAGAAGACCAGCACGACGCCGGCAGGGCGCCGACGCAGCACGCCCTCGATCCAGTCGGGAGCGGGCGCATGACGGCTGCCGCTCTCGGTGAGCACGACGCTCATGCCCTGCGCACTCGCGATGTTCTCGACACCGCGGATGATCTCCATCGACCACGCCGCCTCGAGCTCGTGGAACACCAGCTCGATGAGGCCGCCGCTCGGCTGGACGCCCTTGCGCCGGAGGTAGCCGTGATCGGCGAGCAGTCGCTCGACGCGGCTCCGCGTCGCGGACGACACATCGGGTCGTCCGTTCAGCACCTTCGAGATCGTGGACAGCGAGACCTCGGCCTCGCTCGCCAGTCGGGCGAGGGTGACCCTCTCTGCGGAAGCGGTATCGGCCATCCGGTCCTCCTGACTCGAGGGGCAGCGACCACGCCAGACTAGTGGCCCCCGAGCCGCGGACGAAACTTTCGGAGCGTCGGTCGGGAAAGTCCTTGCCCCGGCCACCGCCGCCGCCTAGCCTGCTCCGCGTGGGCTCCTACTCCAACCCGATCCTCCCCGGCACGTATCCCGACCCGAGCGTCTGCCGCGTCGGCGACGACTTCTATCTCGTCACATCGACGTTCGACTACTGGCCGGGCCTGCCGATCCTGCACTCGACGGACCTCGTGAACTGGCGTCAGATCGGGCACGCGATCGACCGCGAGGACCAGCTCGACCTGTCGGCGCTGCCCTTCAACGCGGGACTCTACGCACCGACGATCCGACATCACGACGGGCTGTTCCACGTGATCTGCACCCTCGTGGCCGGCAGCGACGGACACGGCCAGAACTTCGTCGTCACCGCCGCGGATGCCGCGGGGCCCTGGTCGGATCCGATCCTGCTCGAGGGGGCCGGCTTCGATCCCTCCTTCCTGTTCGACGACGGACGGCTGTGGATGTGCGCGGTCCGGCTCGCCGCCGAGCCGCTCTGGCCCTGGCAGACCGAGGTCTGGGTGCGGGAGCTCGACCCGGCCGGCTTCGCCCCGGTCGGGCCCGAGCACATCGTGTGGCACGGCGCACTCGAGGGCGCCCAGTGGGCGGAAGGCCCGCACATCTACCGGGTCGACGACCGCTACCTGCTGATCGCCGCGGAGGGCGGAACAGGTCGGCAGCACGCCGTCATCGCGGCCTTCGCCGACTCGCCCACGGGGCCGTTCCGGGGAATCCCCGAGAACCCCGTGCTGACCCACCGGCACCTCGGCGGCGGCGAGCCGCTCGTCAACGTCGGGCACGCCGATCTGGTCGATGCGTCCGACGGCGGCTGGTGGGCCGTGCTGCTGGCGACGCGCACCGAGGGCGGTCGCGAGACGCTGCTGGGCCGTGAGACCCACCTCGTGCCCGTCGTCTGGCAGGACTCCCGCCCGGTCTTCGCGCCGGGAGCGGGCCGGGTCCTGCCGGTGGTCTCGGGCGACGGGATCCCGGACGCGGATCCGACCCCCGCCGCTGACATCGACGACTTCGACGACCCGACCCTCGGCCTCGCATGGAACCTGGTGCGCACCCACGACGCGCCGCGCTTCTCGCTGACGGCACGACCGGGCTGGCTCCGACTTCCGCTGCTCGCCGCCACCCTCGAGGATGCCGCCTCCCCGGCATTCGTCGCGCGCCGCCTCCAGCACACCCGCGCATCGCTGCGGGGTCTGATCGAGTTCCAGCCCGCCCGCGCGGGCGACGAGGCCGGGATCGCGCTGCGGCACACCGACGACGCCCACCTGACGCTCGTCATCGCCGCCGGTGAGCGCGACGACCGCGACCCGGAGGGCGTCCCCTCACGCCGGGTCGTCGCCCGGATGCGCGACGAGGGCGTCACCCGCGAGCTCGCGTCGCATCCGCTGCCGTCGTCCGGACCCGTCGAGCTCGAACTGCGCGTCGACGGCCTCGCCGCGACGGCGTCGTGGTCGGTCGATGGACGGTGGACGGCCCTCGCCGAGGCCGACCTGTCCGGGATGCGCGCCGAGGTGCGGGGATCGTTCGTCGGAACCTGGTGGGGCGCCTACGCGACCGGGTCGGGTGCCCCCTCAGACGCCGTGGCCGACGTCGACCGGCTCGAGTACCGCGCCTCGGAGGCGGTGGCGGAGACCGACGCCGTGGGATAGGTTGTGTCTGCCAACAATTCGTCTCACCGCCGAGCCAGGAGTCCGACCATGCCCACCCCCACCCCCGCAGACAAGTTCACCTTCGGCCTCTGGACCATCGGCTACAACGGCACCGACCCCTTCGGCGGCCCGACCCGCACCCACCTCGACACGGTCCACGCCGTCGAGAAGCTGGCAGAGCTCGGCGCCTACGGCCTCACGTTCCACGACGACGACCTCTTCGCCTTCGGCTCGACCGACGCCGAGCGCCAGACCGAGATCGACCGCCTGAAGGGCGCGCTCGAGTCGACCGGCCTCGTGATCCCGATGGTCACCACGAACCTGTTCAGCGCCCCCGTCTTCAAGGACGGCGGATTCACGTCCAACGACCGCGATGTGCGCCGCTTCGCGCTGCGCAAGGTGCTGCGCAACATCGATCTCGCCGCTGAGCTCGGCGCCGAGACCTTCGTCATGTGGGGCGGCCGCGAGGGCGCCGAGTACGACGCGGCCAAGGACATCCGCCAGGCGCTGTCGCGCTACAAGGAGGCCGTCGACCTGCTCAGCCAGTACGTCGTCGACAAGGGCTACGGCATCCGCTTCGCCATCGAGCCGAAGCCCAACGAGCCCCGCGGCGACATCCTGCTGCCGACCCTCGGACACGCGCTCGCCTTCATCAACAGCCTCGAGCGCCCCGAGATGGTGGGCCTCAACCCCGAGGTCGGCCACGAGCAGATGGCGGGCCTGAACTTCGCGGCCGGCATCGCGCAGGCGCTGTACCACGACAAGCTCTTCCACATCGACCTCAACGGCCAGCGCGGCATCAAGTACGACCAGGACCTGGTCTTCGGTCACGGCGACCTGCACAACGCGTTCGCCCTCGTCGACCTGCTCGAGAACGGCGGCCCCGGCGGCGTCCCCGCCTACACCGGACCGCGTCACTTCGACTACAAGCCGAGCCGCACCGAGGACGAGGACGGCGTCTGGGAGTCCGCCGACGCCAACATGCGCACCTACCTGCTGCTCAAGGAGCGCGCCGCGGCCTTCCGCGCCGACCCCGAGGTGCAGGCGGCGCTCGAGGCCTCGAAGGTCCTCGAGCTGTCGACCCCGACGCTGGGCGAGGGCGAGAGCTACGACGACCTGCTCGCCGACCGCGCCTCGTACGAGGACTTCGACGCCGACGCCTACCTCGGCGGCAAGGGCTTCGGCTTCGTGAAGCTGCAGCAGCTCGCCACCGAGCACCTGCTGGGCGCGCGGTAGCGAGCCTGTCGAACCCGAGGGAGAGCCGTGACACTCGTCGCCGGCGTCGACTCGTCGACGCAGAGCTGCAAGGTGGTGGTGCGCGACACCGCGACCGGCGAAGTGGTGCGCACCGGTCGCGCGCCCCATCCGCCCGGCACGGAGGTGGACCCGGCGGCATGGTGGGACGCGCTGCTCGCCGCCCTCTCTGACGCGGGCGGACTGGACGACGTCGCCGCGATCTCGATCGCCGGCCAGCAGCACGGCATGGTGGTCCTCGATGAGACCGGTGCGGTGATCCGGCCCGCCCTGTTGTGGAACGACACCCGCTCGGCCGACGCCGCATCCGCACTGGTGGCCGAGTTCGGCGCGGACGAGCTGGCCCGGCGCACGGGCAGCGTGCCCGTCGCGTCCTTCACCGGGGCCAAGCTGCGCTGGCTGCGCGACGCCGAGCCCGAGAACGCGGCGCGGGTCGCGGCCGTCGCGCTCCCCCACGACTGGCTCACCTGGCGCCTGCGCGGCTTCGGTCCCGCCGGCGATCCCGCCGCACCCCTCGGGTCCGAGCTCGCGCAGCTCACCTCCGACCGCAGCGACGCGAGCGGCACCTCGTACTGGTCGCCCGCCCGCAACGAATACGACCGCGAGCTGCTCGTCGCCGCCCTCGGCCATGACGCCGTCCTGCCGCGTGTGCTCGGTCCCGGCGCGCTGGCCGGCACGACCGTCGCGCTCGACGGCGTCCCCGCGGGGATCGTCGTCGGCCCCGGTGCCGGCGACAACGCGGGCGCCGCGCTCGGCCTCGACGCGCGGGCGGGCGACGTCGTCGTCTCGATCGGCACGAGCGGCACGGTCTTCGCCGTGACCCGCACCCCCGCCGCCGACGCGACGGGCACCGTGGCGGGCTTCGCGGATGCCGGGGGCGCCTTCCTGCCTCTGGTCGCCACCCTGAACGCGGCCCGCATCCTCGACGCGGTCGCCACCCTGCTCGCCGTCGACCACGCGGAGCTCGGCCGGCTGGCTCTCGAGGCCGCTCCCGGTGCCGCCGGTCTCGTGCTCCAGCCCTACTTCGAGGGCGAGCGCACCCCCAACCTCCCGGACGCCACCGCCACCCTGTTCGGCATGACCCTCGCCTCGACGACGCGCGCCGGTCTCGCCCGTGCGGCCATCGAGGGGATGCTGTGCGGCCTCGCCGACGGGCTGGACGCGGTGCGCGCGGGCGGCGTCGAGGCCGAGCGGATCCTGATCATCGGGGGCGCGGCCCAGAACCCGGCCGTCGCGACGATCGCATCGCAGGTCTTCGACGTGCCCGTCGTGGTGCCCGAGCCGGGCGAGTACGTCGCGCTCGGGGCTGCCGCGCAGGCGGCCTGGGCCCTGACCGGGACCCGGCCCAGCTGGCCGCTGGCTCTGATGGCCGAGCCGGCGTCGGATCCGCACCCCGAGATCCGGGCGGCCTACGCCGCCCGCCGCGCGTGACGATCCGCAGCGTCCTCTTCTCCGGCGGGGGCGACTACGTCGACCCGTGGCATCCCTACGCCGAGTCGTTGGCCGGTGCCGCCGACGCGTTGCGCTCCGGAGGCCTCGAGGTCTCCGTGCTCGATCGGGTCGACGACCTGCTGGCCGCGCTGGCGTCCGACGACCCGCCGGCTCTGCTGGTGGTCAACGCGGGCGCCGGTCCGGACCCGCACCCCGACGACGAGCGCCTGGTCGCCGGCATCCGACAGCACCTGGCCGCCCGCCGTGGCCTCGTCGTCCTGCACCTCTCGAGCGGCCTGTTCCCGGCGTCGGACGAGTGGGAGGCGACAGTCGGCGCGCGCTGGATCTGGGGTGTCTCGGGGCATCCGCCGATCGGCGTGTTCCCGGTCGACGTCGAGCACGACACGCTGGCGCCCGAGCTGACCGTGGGCGTCGACGACTTCCGCATCCACGACGAGCGCTACAGCGACCTCCGCCTCGATCAGCACGGCGGATCGCGCGTGATCGCGAGCCACGAGCTCGAGGGGGTGCGGCATCCGCTGGTCTGGACGCGGGAGTCCGGCGGCGGGAGGGTCGCCGTCGACCTGCTCGGCCACGACGGGGCCTCGTTCGAGGTGCCCGAGCATCGCCAGCTGCTGACGCGGGTCGCGCGCTGGGCCGGCTCGCCCGGCTCACCCGACGCCTGAGACGCCGATTGCCCGGAACCGCCGATGTCACCGAGGTGACACGGGCCGTTCCGGGCAACCGGTGCGCGGAAGGCGTCCGGACTAGCGGCCGCCGGCGCGGCGCTTGTTGAACACGTCGAACGCGACGGCGAGCAGCAGCACGAAGCCCTTGACGGCCTGCTGCCACTCGATGCCGATGCCCATGATCGACATGCCGTTGTTCAGGACGCCGATGATCAGACCGCCGATGATCGCGCCGCCGATGGTGCCGACGCCGCCCTGCACCGCCGCGCCGCCGATGAACGCGGCCGAGATGGCCTCGAGCTCGAAGCCCTCGCCGGCGTTCGGGCCGGCGAGGTTGAGGCGGGCCGTGAAGATCAGACCCGCGAGCGCGGCCAGCAGGCCCATGTTGACGAACAGGAAGAAGTCGACCTGGCGGGTCTTGATGCCCGACAGCTCGGCCGCGTGGCGGTTGCCGCCGATCGCGTAGATGTGGCGGCCGAAGACGCTGCGGTTCTGCACGACGCCGTAGACCAGCACGAGCACCGCGAGCACGATCAGGGTGATCGGGATGCCCTTGGCGAGCGCGAGGGCGTAGCTGAAGGCGCCGATGCCGACGATGGTCAGCGCGAACTTCGCGATGAGCCAGCCGAGCGGCTCGACGTCCTGGCCGTACTTCTGCCGGGCGCTGCGGGTGCGCAGCTGCTGCACGATGATGCCCACGATCGCCACCGCGCCGATGGCGAGGGTGATCGGATCGATGTCCGCGCGCGGTCCGCCCGCCGGCCACGGGATCGTGAAGAAACTCAGGAAGCCGTTGCCGAGGGCCCGGTACTCGACCGGGAACGACCCGATGTTGGAGTTGCCGAGCACGACGAGCGCGAGCCCGCGGAAGATCAGCATGCCCGCCAAGGTCACGATGAAGGCGGGGATGCCGACGTAGGCGATCCAGAATCCCTGCCAGGCGCCCACCAGAGCTCCGACGAGCAGCGAGAGGATGACGGACAGCCACCAGGGCAGTCCCATGTTGACCGCGAACACCCCGGACACCGCGCCGACGAACGCGGCGACCGATCCGACCGACAGGTCGATGTGGCCCGCGACGATGATCAGCACCATCCCGATCGCGAGGACCAGGATGTAGCCGTTCTGCACGATGAGGTTGGAGATGTTCTGCGGGCGCAGCAGCACCGAGCTGCCGCCCTGGATGGTCAGCACCGAGAACAGCGCGATGACCGCGATCAGGGCGATGAAGATGCCGTTGCGACCCAGGTCGCTGACGACATGGCTGATGGCGGCGGTGACCTTGTTGGTGGGGGGACCGACCTGCTCGACGATCTCGTTGTCTGTGGTGGTGGGGTTGGACATCAGCGCTGCTTCTCCATGGTCATGAGCTTGATGAGTGCTTCGGGGGTGGCGTCCTCGATCGGCAGCTCTCCGGTGATGCGTCCTTCGGAGAGGGCGTAGATGCGATCGCAGATGCCGATGAGCTCCGGCAGCTCCGACGAGATGACGATGATCGCCTTCCCCTCGGACGCGAGCCGGTTGATGATCGTGTAGATCTCGTACTTGGCGCCGACGTCGATCCCGCGGGTGGGCTCATCGAGGATGAGCACGTCGGGCTCGGAGTTGATCCACTTCGACAGCACGACCTTCTGCTGGTTGCCGCCGGAGAGCTTGCCCGCCGGCACCAGCACGTTCGGCGCCTTGATGTTCATGTCCTTGCGGTAGGAGTTCGCGATCTGGAACTCCTTGCCGTCGTCGACGAGGCCGAGCTTCGCGATCTTGCCGAGGGCGGCGACCGAGATGTTGCGCTTGATGTCCTCGATGAGGTTCAGTCCGTAGTACTTGCGATCCTCGGTGGCGTAGGCGAGGCCGTTGTCGATGGCCTCCGACACCGTGCGGGTCTTGATCTCCTGACCGCGCTTGAACACCTTGCCGGTGATCCGCGATCCGTAGCTGCGGCCGAACAGGCTCATCGCGAACTCGGTGCGTCCCGCGCCCATGAGGCCCGCGATGCCGACGATCTCGCCCGCGCGCACGTTCAGGTTGACGTTGTCGACCATCACGCGCGTGACGTCCTGCGGATGGTGGGCCGTCCAGTCCTCGACCCGCAGCACCTCCTCGCCGAGGTGCGGCGTGTGCGCGGGGTAGCGGTTCTCGAGGTCGCGGCCGACCATCGCCTTGATGATGCGGTCCTCGGTGATGTCGGCCTTCGCCAGCGACTCGATCGCCTTGCCGTCGCGGATGACGGTCACGCGATCCGCGATCTTCTTGATCTCGTTCAGCTTGTGGCTGATGATGATCGACGAGATGCCCTGGCCCTTCAGGTGCAGGATCAGGTCGAGCAGATGGTCGCTGTCCTCGTCGTTGAGGGCGGCCGTCGGCTCGTCGAGGATCAGAAGCTTGACCCGCTTCGAGAGCGCCTTGGCGATCTCGACGAGCTGCTGCTTGCCGACGCCGATGTCGAGGATCTTGGTCGTGGGGTTCTCGCGCAGGCCGACGCGGGCGAGCAGCTTCGCCGCCTCGCTGTTGGCCTTGTTCCAGTCGATGAGGCCGAAGGCGCCCTTGACCTCGTTGTTGAGGAAGATGTTCTCGGCGATCGACAGGAACGGGCTGAGGGCCAGCTCCTGGTGGATGATGACGATGCCCTTGGCCTCGCTGTCACGGAGGTTGTGGAACTGCTGCGTCTCGCCCTCGAAGACGATGTCGCCCTCGTAGGTGCCGGCCGGGTACACGCCGGAGAGCACCTTCATGAGGGTGGACTTGCCGGCGCCGTTCTCGCCGCAGATGGCGTGGATCTCGCCCGCCTGGACGTCGAGGCTGACGTCCTGCAGTGCCTTCACGCCCGGGAAGGTCTTGGTGATGCCGCGCATCTCGAGGATGGTGGTGGTGGTCACGATCCAGCTCTCTTACGTCGTTGGGGGAAGACTGGTGGGGGGAGCCTAACGCTCCCCCCACCAGTCAGTGGCGAATCGACTTAGCCGTCGATCTCAGCCTGGGTGAAGTAGCCGCTGTCGACCAGGACGCTGGTGATGTTGTCCTTGACGACCGTGACCGGCTCCAGGAGGTACGACGGCACGACCTTCACGCCGTTGTCGTACGTCTCGGTGTCGTTGATCTCCGGCTCTTCGCCCGAGAGGACCGCGATGGTCATCTCGGTCGCCTTCTTGGCCAGCTCACGCGTGTCCTTGAAGATCGTGGCGTACTGCTCGCCCGAGACGATGGCCTTGACCGAGTCGATCTCCGCGTCCTGACCCGAGATGATCGGGAAGTCGGGGCCGACCGAGTAGCCGGCGTCCGTCAGGGCCGAGATGATGCCACGGCTGATGCCGTCGTAGGGCGACAGGACCGCGTCGACCTGCGTGCCGTCGGAGTACTGCGAGGTGAGGATGTCCTCCATGCGGCTCTGGGCGGTCTCGCCGTCCCAGCGCAGCGTGGCGACCTGCTCGATCTCGGTCTGACCCGACTTGACGACCAGCGTTCCATCGTCGAAGTACGGCTGGAGCACGTCCATGGCGCCGTTGAAGAAGAAGAACGCGTTGTTGTCATCCAGCGAGCCGGCGAAGAGCTCGATGTTGAACGGGCCGGTGGGGGCGCCCTCGATCGCGGTTCCGTCGAGCTCGGTCAGACCGAGGCCGTTCAGGACCGACCACGCCTGCTGCTGTCCGACGAGGAAGTTGTCGAACGTGGCGTAGTAGCTCACCGCGTCGGTGTCGACCAGGAGTCGGTCGTACGCGATGACGGCGATGTCCTGGCTGGCCGCGTCCTCGAGGACGTTGGTCAGCGTGGTGCCGTCGATGGCCGCGATGACGAGCGCGACAGCGCCCTTCGTGACCATGTTCTCGATCTGCGAGACCTGGGTGGGGATGTCGTCCTCGGCGTACTGGAGGTCGACCGTGTATCCGGCCTCCTCGAGCTGCGACTTGAGGGCGTCGCCATCCGCGATCCAGCGCTGCGAGGACTTCGTGGGCATCGCGACGCCGACCAGGCCGCCGTCTCCGCCGCCCTCGGTGCCGCCGCCGTCGGTGGCGGGGGCGCAGGCCGCGAGACCGAGCGTCAGCGCTGCGGTCGCCACGACTGCGAGAAGAGTCTTCTTCTTCACTGTGTGTTCCTTTCGATGTGTGGTGGTTGGTGCTGCTCGGCGTCGTCGACGACGTCCGAACCCTCGTCCGGGCTAGGACCCGGCAAGCTCTGTGGTGCGTATGGAGTTAGAGGCCTCTGGCCAGTCGGTAGTAGGCCGCGTTCCAGCGGGCCTCGTTCTCGAAACCGGCGATGGTGGTGTCGGCGTCGATCACGAGCAGCTCGACTCCCGACATGACCGCGAAGTCGCGGAACACGTCGACGCCCAGCTGGGTCGACATGACCGTGTGGTGGGCGGCGCCGGCGGTGAGCCAGGCCGTGGCCGAGGTGCGGAAGTCGGGAGCCGGCTTCCAGATGGCGCGGCCGACCGGCAGCTTCGGCAGCGGATGCGGCAGTGCCACGTTCTCGACGACGTTGGCCACCAGCCGGAACCGGTCGCGCATGTCGCTGAGCGCCACGACCACGGCGGGGCCGGGGTCGGCCGTGAAGACCAAGCGCACCGGGTCCTCCTTGCCGCCGATGCCGAGCGGGTGGATCTCGAGGCTCGCCTTCGCGCTCGAGAGCGTCGGGCTGACCTCGAGCATGTGTGCGCCGAGGATGAGCTCGTTGCCGGGCTCGAGGTGGTAGGTGTAGTCCTCCATGAGGCTCGCGCCGCCGGGAAGGCCCGCGCCCATGACCGCGGCCGTGCGCACCAGGACGGCGGTCTTCCAGTCGCCCTCGGCACCGAATCCGTAGCCGTCGGCCATGAGGCGCTGCACGGCGAGACCGGGCAGCTGCCGCAGCTCGCCGAGGTCCTCGAAGCTGGTGGTGAAGGCCGAGAATCCGCCGGCCTCGAGGAAGCCGCGCAGTCCCAGCTCGATCTTGGCGCCGTAGCGCAGCGACTCGTGGCGGTCGGCCCCCGGCAGCAGCTCCGCGACGACGTCGTAGCTGTCGAGGTACTCGGCCACCAGCGCGTCGGTGTCGGCGTCGGAGACGGCGTGCACCGCATCCGCCAGCTCGTTCACGCCCCAGGTGTTGACCTGCACGCCGAACCGCAGCTCGGCCTCGGTCTTGTCGCCCTCGGTGACGGCGACGAAGCGCATGTTGTCGCCGAAGCGCGCGAGCTTCATGCCGCGGGTGGTGGCGCGACCCACGGCTGCCCGGCTCCAGACGCCGACGCGGGACGTGACGGCGGGGTCGGAGACATGGCCCACGACCGTCGTGCGCGGGATGCCGAGGCGCGACTCGATGTAGCCGAACTCCCGGTCGCCGTGCGCGGCCTGGTTGAGGTTCATGAAGTCGAAGTCGATGTCGGCGAAGGGCAGCTCGACGTTGGCCTGCGTGTGCAGGTGCAGCAGCGGCTTCTGAAGGGCGTCGAGGCCGCCGATCCACATCTTGGCCGGGCTGAAGGTGTGCATCCAGGCGATCAGGCCGATGACATGGTCGGCCGAGTTGGCCTCGAGCATGGTGCGGCGGATCGCCTCCGCGTCGGTGAGGACCGGCTTCCAGACGATCGTGACCGGCACGTCGGAGGAGGCCTGGAGCGCGTCGGCGACGGTGCGGCTCTGCTCGGCGACCTGCGCCAGGGTCTCGGGGCCGTACAGGTGCTGGCTGCCGGTGAGGAACCAGACCTCGTAGGTCGCGAGATCGGGGACGATGCTGCGGGTCACTGGAGCTCTCCTTGCGGCGCCTGGCCGTACACGTTCTGGTAGCGGTCGAACAGCGCGTCGATGCGGTCCTGCGGGATGGCGATGGGATCGCCGAGCTGACGGGAGATGTGGACGGTGCGGGCGACGTCCTCGGCCATCACGGCGGCCTTGACCGCGTCGCGGGCGTCCCTGCCGATGGTGAAGACGCCGTGATTCTGCATGAGCACGGCGCGCGAGCGGTGCCCGCTCAGGGTCTGCACGATGCCGCGGCCGATCGTGTCGTCGCCGATCACAGCGAACGGGCCCAGCGGGATCTCGCCGCCGAACTCGTCGGCCATGCCGGTGATGACGCACGGGATGGCCTCGCCGCGCGCGGCCCAGGCGGTGGCGTAGGTGGAGTGCGTGTGCACGACGCCGCCGACAGCCGGCATCGAGCGGTAGACGAAGGCGTGCGCTGCCGTGTCGCTCGACGGGCTGCGGTGCGATCCGGCGCTGCCGGGCACGACGTCGCCGTCGAGGTCGCAGAGGATCATGTCGTCGGCCGAGAGGTCGTCGTAGTCGACGCCGCTCGGCTTGATGAGGAACAGCTGCTCGCCGGGCACCCGCGCACTCACGTTGCCGCCCGTCCAGACGACCAGCCCGTAGCGCACGAGCTGGGCGTGCTGGCGCACCAGGTCGGCGCGGAGGCCGTCGATGACCGCTCCGAGGCTCATGCCGAGACCCCCTCGCGCGCCGACGACTCGGCGTCGGACACGTCGGCGGTCGGCTCGCCGGCGGCAGCCGCCGCCGAGGCGTCGCCGTCGACGGCCGTCGCCAGCACCTCGCGACGTCGCGTCTTGAGACGGTGCATCACATCGTTGCCCCCGCGCCCGAAGTGGTCGTGCAACAGGGTGTACTCGGCGTAGAGGAGGTCGTAGGCGTCGGCAGCCTCCGCATCCGGGGTGTAGACGGCGATGTTGCGCGTGCCCATGGCGGAGCCCGCGGCGCGGACGTCGGGGTAGGCACCCGCCGCGACGGCGGCGTGGATGGCGGATCCGAGGGCCGGTCCCTGCGTGCTGGCGATCGTCGAGATGGGCATGCGCAGCACGTCGCTGTAGGTCTGCATGAGGTGCGCGTTCTTGAGCAGGCCGCCCGCGACGATGAACTCGGTGACGGGCACGCCGCTCGCGGCGAACGTCTCGACGATGGTGCGGGTTCCGAAGGCCGTCGACTCGAGCAGAGCGCGGTAGATCTCCTCGGGGCGCGTGCCGAGCGTGAGACCCAGGACCGTGCCGCTCAGCTCGGAGTTGACGAGCACCGAGCGGTTGCCGCTGTGCCAGTCGAGGGCGATGAGCCCGTGGGCGCCGACCGGCTGCGTGTAGGCCAGGTCGGTCAGGTACTGGTGGACGCTCTGACCGGCCGCGGCCGCGGCATCCGCGTAGGAGGCGGGCACCTGGTTGGCGACGAACCAGGCGAAGATGTCGCCGACGCCCGACTGGCCGGCCTCGTAGCCCCAGAGTCCGTCGACGATGCCGCCGTCCACCACGCCGCACATGCCGGGCACCTCGGCGAGGTGGTCGCCGTTCATGACGTGGCAGGTGCTGGTGCCCATGATGGCGAGCATCTGGCCGGACTCGACCGCCTGCGCGGCCGGGGCCGTGACGTGGGCGTCGACGTTGCCGACGGCGACGGCGATTCCTTCGGGCAGGCCGGTCCAGGCTGCGGCCTCGGCGGTCAGGGTGCCGGCGGACTCGCCCAGGCGGCCGATCTCGTGGGCGACCTTGTCGTCTGCGAATCCGGCGAAGTCGGGGTTGAGGGCGCCGAGGAACTCGCGGCTCGGGTAGGCGCCGTCCTGGTAGATGCCCTTGTAGCCGGCGGTGCAGGCGTTGCGCAGGTAGCGGCCGCTCAGCTGCCAGACGATCCAGTCGGCCGCCTCGACGAAGTGGTCCATGCGCTCGTAGAGCTCGGGGTCCTCCTCGAGCAGCTGCAGGCCCTTGGCGAACTCCCACTCGCTCGAGATGAAGCCGCCGTAGCGGGGCAGCCAGCTCTCGGCCCGCTCGGCGGCGAGGGCGTTGATGCGGTCGGCCTGGCCCTGCGCGGCGTGGTGCTTCCAGAGCTTGACGTAGGCGTGCGGCCGGGTCTCGAGACCGGGCAGCTCGCAGAGCGGGGTGCCGTCGGCCGTGACCGGCAGCGGGGTGCTCGCGGTGAAGTCGGTGGCGATGCCGATGACGGATGCGGGGTCGATGCCCGCTGCCGCGACGGCCTCCGGCACGGCGGTCTTGAGCACGTTGACGTAGTCCTGGGGCACCTGCAGCGCCCACTCGGGCGGCAGCTTCGCGCCGCTCGCCGGCAGCGCGCGGTCGATGACGGCGTGCTCGTACTCGTGCACGGCCGAGCCGAGCTCGGCGCCGTCGGACACGCGCACCACGAGGGCGCGACCCGAGAGGGTGCCGTAGTCGACGCCGATGACGTATTGGGCGTCGCCTGTGCTCGAGGTGGTGGGGGATCCTGCTGATCCGGCGGATGCCGCGGACAGACCAGTCATCACGGCCTCCTTGCCGGTTCGGGATGTTAACGCTCACATGATGTTAGCGCTAACATCGCCCGGCGCAAGCCCGGAGGCCTCACGGACCCCTTCTGTGATCCGATCGTGACGCGACGGCTCAGGCGGCGCGCGGCCGGGCGGTCGAGCCGCGGATGACGAGCGCCGGCTCGACCGGGGGTACGGACGCCGTCTCCGCGCCGGCGATCTGCGCGATGAGCACCTCGACCGCGAGCCGACCGAGGTGCGCGAAGTCCTGGTGGACGGTGGTCAGTCCGGGAAGGAAGTGCGCGGCCTCGGGCAGGTTGTCGAAGCCGACGATGCTGATGTCGTCGGGAACCCGGACTCCGCGCTCGGCGAGACCGTGGATGAGCCCCAGGGCCATCTGGTCGTTCGCGGCGAAGACGGCCGTCGCATCCGGCGAGATCGTGGCCGCGGCACGGTATCCCGACTCGGACGTCCAGTCGCCGACGAAGAGCGGCAGCGGCGAGAGCCCCGCCTCGGCCAGGCTGGCCTCGTAGCCGTGCCGGCGGGCTGCGGCCTCGAAGTACTCGAGCGGCCCGGCGACGTGCTGGATGCGGCGGTGGCCGAGCTCGAGCAGATGCGCCATGGCGAGCTGCGACCCCTCGAACTGGTCGATGGCGATCGACGTGCCGGCCCCCGAGTCCGTCGACTGCAGCGTGACGATCGGCTCGGCGATGTCGAGCTCGCGAACGACCTCGAGCACGCGGATGTGCGGCGCGATCACCACGAGCGCCTCGACGGCCTGGTCGAGCAGGAACTCGATGCTCGACAGGATCGAGCGCCGGTCGGTCGGCGTCGACGTGACGAGCGGGTGGTATCCGACGGCTCGCGCCGCGAACTCGATGGCCTGCACCGTGCTCGTCGGTCCGTAGTCGCTGACCGCGGGTCCGAGCACGCCGATGGCGTGCGAGCGGCTGGTGGCGAGGGTCCGCGCGGCCAGGTTGCGCCGATATCCGAGGGTCTGGATCGCCTCGAGCACCCGATCGCGGGTCTCCGGACGGATGCCGTCGAAGTCGTTGATCACCCGCGAGACGGTCTGGTGCGACACCCCGGCGACGGCGGCGACATCGTGCATGTTCGGAGAACGCCGCGATGTCACATCCACGCCGTCACCATACGCCGGATTGCCGGTGCGCCGACGCCAGAACGCCCCGGCCGAATCGACCGGGGCGTCCCTGTGGTGGTGCGGAGGTGGTGCGGATTACTGGGTGAGGGCCAGCAGGTCGGGGTTGTCCTTGTAGACCTCGGCCGCGTTGTCCTTCGTCACGACGACGGGCGCGAGCAGGTACGACGGGACGACCTTCGAGCCGTTGTCGTAGGTCTCGGTGTCGTTGATCTCGGAGACCTCGTTGCCGGCCTGCAGCTCGTCGACCATTCCGATGGCAGCCGCGACCAGGGCGCGGGTGTCCTTGTAGATGGTCATGTACTGCTTGCCCTCCACGATCGACTTGACGCTCTCGACCTCGGAGTCCTGACCGGTGACGACCGGCTGGTCCTTGCCCGCGTCGGAAGCCGACTGCAGGATCGAACGCGCCAGGGTGTCGTTCGGCGAGAGGACGCCGTCGATGTCCTTGTCGCCGTAGTTGCCCGCGAGCAGGGTGTCCATGCGCGCCTGCGAGTTGGCCGGGAGCCAGCCCTGGGTCGCGACCTGCTCGAACGTGGTCTGGCCCGAGACGACGGTCAGCGTGCCGTCGTCGATCTTCGGCTGGAGGACGCTCATCGCGCCGTCGAAGAAGACGCCGGCGTTGTTGTCGTCGGGCGATCCGGCGAACAGCTCGATGTTCCACGCGGTCTTGTCGCCCTTGTCGGCGGCGAGCCCGTCGAGGAGCGCCTGACCCTGCAGGACGCCGACCTCGTAGTTGTCGAACGCGAGGTAGTAGTCGACGGCGTCCGTGTTCAGGATGAGGCGGTCGTACGCGATGACGACGGCGCCGGCGTCCTTGGCCGCCTGCACCTGCGACGACAGCTGCGAGCCGTCCTTCGCGCCGATGATGATGACCTTCGCGCCGTTGGTGACCATCGAGGTGATCTGGTTCTGCTGCTCGGCGACGGTGTTGGAGGCCGGGGCGTACTGGACGTCGGCGTCGTAGCCGGCGTCGGCAAGGCCGTCCTCGAAGAGCTGACCCGCGAGAACCCAGTTCTCGGAGGTCTTGTCGGGCAGGGCGACGCCGATGGTCGAGCCGGCCTCGAAGCCGGCCGCGGTGTCTCCATCGGTGCCGGTGTCGGTGCGACCCGAGCAACCCGACAGCGCCAGTGCTGCGGACGTGGCGACGACGAGCGTCGCCAAGGCGATTTTGCGCATGTGCATCTCTTTCTTGTTGGTGGTGGTGCAGTGGGAGAGGGAAAGTCAGGTGTTGGGCGTCGTCGCACCGGACGACGCGGTCGGCGCCGTGGGGGCGACCGTGGGCGAGCCGGGCGGCGCCGCATCCGGCTTGGTGCGGGAGAAGCGCCCGATGATCGAGGGCCGACCCTGGCTCTTGCTGTAGACGTCGATGCCGACGGCGGCCAGGAGCACGAGGCCCTTGATCATCTGCACGAGGTCGGCACCCACGCCGAGCAGCTGGAGCCCGTTGTTGAGCACCGCGATGACGAGGCCGCCGATGATCGACCCGATGATCGTGCCGATGCCTCCGGCGACCGCGGCGCCGCCGATGAAGACGGCCGCGATCGCGTCGAGCTCCCAGCCGACGCCGTCGCCGGGCCCGGAGGCGACCGAGCGGGCGATCCACATCATGCCGGCGAGGCCCGCGATGACGGACATGTTGAACATGACGAAGAAGTTGACGCGGCGGATCTTGACGCCGGAGAGCTCGGCCGCGCGCCAGTTGCCGCCGACCGCGTAGATGTGCCGCCCGATGATCGTGTTGTTGGTGATGAACGAGTAGCCGAGCACGAGGACGCCGAGGATGATGCCGGCGACCGGGAAGCTGGTTCCGGGGCGGCCGCTGGCGAAGAGGAGGCTCGCACCGATGACGACGGCCAGCAGCAGGCCGACCTTCACCAGGCTCACCCAGAGCGGGGCCTTGTCGGCCTTCATCGCGGTCTGCGTGCGTCGCAGGCGCCACTCCGTGTAGACGATCGCGACGCCGGCGAGCAGGCCGAGCACGAGGGTCGGGTAGTTGTACGCCGGGTTCACCCCGATGTCGGGGAGGTAGCCGCCTCCGATGAAGGTGAACTCCTCGGGGACGGGCACGCTCGTCGAGTTGCCGACGAACTGGTTCGCGCCGCGGAAGAAGAGCATTCCCGCGAGCGTCACGATGAAGGCGGGGACGCCGACGTACGCGACCCAGAAGCCCTGCCAGGTGCCGACGGCCGCACCGATCACGAGGCCGAGCAGCATGGCGGCGGGCCACGGCCAGCCCCACGAGTTCATCGACTCGGCGACGATGATGCCGACGAACGCCGCGACCGAGCCGACCGACAGGTCGATGTGCCCGGCGATGATCACCATCACCATCCCGACCGCGAGCACCAGCACGTACGAGTTGCCGTTGACGATGTTGATGAGGTTGTTGGGATCGAGCGTCTTGCCGTCGGTGAGGAACTGGAAGAGCGCGATGATCACCACGAGCGCCCCCAGGATGCCGAACTGGCGGATCGAGGACTGCGATCCCCCGAACATCTTGGTGAGGTCGCGGACGTGGAAACCGGTTCTCGTGGGCGTTGACGTGGTGTCGCTCATCGGACTGTTGCTTTCTTCTGGACGGCGGTCATGTGTCGCATGAGGGTTTCGGGATCGGCCTCGGCCACCGGCAGATCAGCGGTGATCTGCCCCTCGAAGATCGTGTAGATGCGGTCGCTGATGCCGAGGAGCTCGGGCAGCTCGGACGAGATGACGATCACGCCCTTCCCCGCGGCGGCGAGCTGCTGGATGATGCCGTAGATCTCGAACTTCGCGCCGACGTCGATGCCGCGGGTGGGCTCGTCGAGGATCAGGATGTCGGGGTCGGTGAACATCCACTTGCTCAGCACCACCTTCTGCTGGTTGCCGCCCGAGAGCTTGCCGACGCCCTCGTCGACGGTCGGCGTCTTGATGCGCAGGTTCCGGCGGTACTCGTCGGCCTCGACGCGCTCCTTGAAGCTGTTGACCACACCGCCCCGCGCGATCTTCGAGAGCTTCGCGGCGACGACGGAGGTCTTGATGTCGTCGAGCAGGTTCAGCCCGAGCACCTTGCGGTCCTCGCTGACGTAGGCGAGCCCGGCATCGATGGCCTGGGAGACGTTGTTCAGCACGATCTCCTTGCCGTCCTTGAACAGCTGGCCGGAGACGTACGTGCCGTACGAGCGCCCGAAGACGCTCATCGCGAGCTCGGTGCGGCCGGCGCCCATGAGGCCCGCCAGGCCGACGATCTCGCCGCGGCGCACGACGAGGTTCTCGTCCTTGCAGACGAAGCGGTCGGGCACCTGCGGATGGCGGACGGTCCAGTTGCGCACCTCGAACAGCACGTCGCCGATGTGCGGGGTGCGGTCGGGGAACCGGCTCTGGAGGCTGCGGCCGACCATTCCGCGGATGATGCGGTCCTCATCCACCTCGTGCTGCTTCACGTCGAGGGTCTCGATGGTCTTGCCGTCGCGGATGATGGTGATCGAGTCGGCGATCTGCTCGATCTCGTTGAGCTTGTGGCTGATGATGATCGAGCTGACGCCCTTGCCCTTGAGGCCGAGGATCAGGTCGAGCAGGTGCTGCGAGTCGGTCTCGTTGAGGGCCGCGGTCGGCTCGTCGAGGATGAGCAGCTTGACCGACTTGTGCAGGGCCTTCGCGATCTCGACCAGTTGCTGCTTGCCGACTCCGATGTTCTTGATCTGGGTGTCGGGATCGTCGCGGAGGCCGACCCGCGCCAGCAGCTCGGCCGACTGCTGCTTGGCCTCGCGCCAGTTGATGACGCCGCCGCGAGCGACTTCGCTGCCGAGGAAGATGTTCTCGGTGATGCTGAGCTCGGGGATCAGCGCGAGCTCCTGGTGGATGATCACGATGCCCGCGGCTTCGCTCTGCCGGATGTCCTTGAACCGCATCACCTCACCCTGGAAGACGATGTCGCCCGTGTAGGTGCCGAACGGGTAGACACCCGAGAGCACCTTCATCAGCGTGGACTTGCCTGCGCCGTTCTCGCCGACGATCGCGTGGATCTCGGCGGCACCCACCGTGAGGGAGACGTCGGAGAGCGCCTTGACGCCGGGGAACTCCTTGCCGATGCTGCGCATATCGAGGATGGTGGGCGTAGCTGCCATCTGGGCGACAACCTCTGCTTTCGACGTCTGTGTCGTGGGGGTACGGGTCGGAGGGGCGGACCGGCGAGTCCATGTGACCGTTCACACGCTTCGGTAAAACTAACCCTCGCCGACTTCCGTGTCAAACCGCGATATCGGATCGTGATGAGCGGCCCGGAGACGGTCGATCAGCCGCGGGGACCCGGCGCCCCGGTCGACGAACGCAGCACCAGCTGCGGGCGCACCGCATCCGTGATCGTCGGGGCGGTCGAGCCGAGTTCGGCGAGCAGGAGTCCGATCGCCCGGCGGCCCACCTCGGCGAAGTCCTGGCGGATCGTGGTCAGCGGCGGCCAGTAGTGCGCGGCCTCGGGCACGTCGTCGAAGCCGACGACGCTGACGTCTCCCGGCACCCGGATGTCGGCCTCGCGCAGCGCGTGCAGCAGACCCAGCGCCAGCAGATCATTGGAGCAGAAGACCGCGGTGAAGTCGGCGCGGCTCAGCAGCTCGCGGCCCGCGAGGTAGCCCGTCTCGGCGGTCCAGTCCCCCAGCACCGGCGCCCGCACCATCAGCTCGTTGTCGGAGACCTCGCGCAGGAACCCCTGCATCCGGGCTTCCGCCTCGATCCAGTCCTGGGGTCCGGCGATGTGCACGATCTGGGTGTGACCGAGCTCGATCAGGTGGCGCGTGGCGAGCCGCCCGCCCTCGAACTGGTCGACGGCGACGCTGTGGCCGAGGTCGCGGCGCGAGGAGTCGAGCAGCACGAACGGGATCCGCAGCGGGGTCGCCGCGAGGGCGTCGAACACGCGCGCCTGCGGCGAGACGACCACGACGGCCTCGGCTCGCTGATCGATGAGCTGGTCGAGAGCCTCGCTGACCGCGTTCTCGTCGCTCGAGCTCGTCGCGATGGCGACCCGGTAGCCGGCGTCGCGCGCCGCATCCTCGATCTCGTAGAGGATCGTCTGCACCCCGTAGGCCGCGACACGAGCCGCGACGAGCACCCCGATCGTCTGCGATCTGCTGGTGACGAGGGCCCGCGCCGCCTGATTCGGCCGGTATCCGAGCGCGTCGATGACCTCGAGCACGCGGGCTCGCGTCTCCGGCCGCAGGTTCGGGGAGTCGTTCAGCACGCGCGAGACGGTCTGGTACGAGACGCCGGCCGCCTTCGCGACATCACGGATGTTCGGCGCGCGCGGCGCACTCGATTCCGTGCTCACAGGGTGTCCCGACGTCGATGGCGAATGTGAACGTACACATTGGGGTGACCGTCACCATTATGCACGCCTCCGCAGGGCGGCTACCCGATGGTCGCGAAGGCCCGTACCGGGAACGTGCCGAAGCCCTCGACCGCGGGCGGGGCCGCCGTGAACCGCGCTCCCCGCGGGGGCAGCAGCTCGAGGCGTGTCAGGTGCTCGACGACGTGGATACCGGCGGCCAGCAGTCCGGAGTGGGCCGGGCGCGCGCCTCCCGACTCGGTGTCGTCGATGTTGAGCGAGTCGATCCCCACCAGCGTCACGCCCTGCTCGACGAGGTGCTCGACGGCCTCGGTCTCGAGGAAGGGCGCGCCGGCCAGGTAGTCGGGCTTGCCGAAGTGCCGGTCCCAGCCGGTGTGCAAGAGCACCGCCGCGCCGCGCAGGTCGCGGTCATGGAGGGCACCGACCGGGATGCCGCGTGCGCCCGCACCGCCGGGCGCGACGTCCTCGAGGTGGAACACCTCCGCGCGCAGCCCGACGAGGCTCGCCAGGTCGAGTCCCGCCAGATCCGCCCCGTCTGCGTACCGGTGCCACGGGCTGTCGAGGTAGGTGCCGGTGTTGCCGATCATGGTGATGACGTCCATCGCGAACTCGGTGCCGGGTGCGTACCGCGTCCGCGAGTCCTCGCGCGTCAGGTGCGGCGTGATGACGGGTGCGGGCAGGCCGGGGTAGGTGACGAGCCCCGCTCGGATCACGTGGCTGAGGTCCACGACGCGCGTCGCAGTCAGGTCAGGGGCGTCGGACACGTCGGTACCTCCGGATGACGGTCACCGCGACGGCGACCAGGGCGAGCAGGGCGGGGACGAGCAGATGCGTGCCGGCCAGGACGAGCAGCCCCGCGGTCAGCACGATCGAGATCAGGGCCATCCACCAGCCGGCCGTGAACCGCTCGAGCAGGCGCACGGCGGCGACCATCCCGACAGCGTAGACGGCGACCATCGAGCTGGTGTGGATGAGGATGAACGCCTCCAGGGGAAGCTGCAGCCCGACCATCACCGCGCTCAGCACCAGGGACTGCACGAGCACGTAGGTCAGAGCGCGACGCGGTACCGCCCCCGGCTCGGCGCCGGCGGCCAGCCGGTGCGGAAGGTGCCCGTCCCGCCCGAGCGAGGCCCCGAGGTTGGCGAAGGCCGGAAGGTACGCGTTGAGCACCCCGATCACCACGACGGCCGCGATGGTCGCCACGACGACCGGCCCGGATCCCGGCAGCGTGACCTCCACGAGGTCGATCAGCGGCACGAGGCTGCTGGATCCACCCGCGCCGAGCACCCCGACCGTGGCCACCTGCAGCGCGAGGTAGGCGGTGCCGACCACCGTGACGGCGATCGCCGTCGCGAGCGGGATCGTCCGACGTGGATCGCGGAACTCCCCCGCGATGTGCGTGACGGCCTCCCACCCGGCGAACGCCCAGACGAAGAGGCTCACCGCGAATCCGACCCCGCCCCAGCCGTGCGGAAGGAACGGCTCGAAGCGGGTCGTACTGATCACCGGCACCGCGCTCGCCACGACGACGACGACCACGACGACCAGCAGCGCCGACAGCCCGAGCTGCACGCGGCCGCTGACGCGCAGTCCGATCATCGAGAGGGCGTAGCTCGCCAGCAGGAAGCCGACGCTCAGCACGGGGACCAGCGCGCGATCCGCCCCCGTCGCCGCGACGAGGTACTCGCCGCCCAGCGCTGCGACCACGGGAGCCCCGAACCCGACGCCGAAGAAGAACCAGTAGCCGGTGGCGCGGGCCGCGGTCTCGCCGAGCGCGAGGCGGGCGAAGGTCGCGACGCCGCCGGCATCCGGATACCGCGCCGCCAGCGCGGCGAACGTGCCGGCCAGCGGGATCGACAGCACGAGCACGATGGCGACGGCCACGATCGACGCCGGTCCGGCCGCGTCGGCGGCCAGGCCGGGCAGCACCAGGATGCCGGTGCCGAGCACTGCGGCGATGTAGAGCGCGGATGCCGAGGCCGGTCCGATGCGCTGGTGCGGCCGCGCGGTGGCGGTCTCTGTCGTCGTCACCGGCCCAGTGTGGCAGTGGCGCGAACACGCACGACAGCGATTTTCGGCCATCGCATCGTGAACTACAGCCGGTCGAGCGCCCCCAGCACATCGGCCAGCAGGTCGTCGGGCCCCTCGAGCCCCACCGACAGGCGCACGATGGAATCGGGCACCTCGAGCGACGTGCCCTTGACCGAGGCGTGCGTCATCTCGGCCGGGTAGCAGACCAGCGACTCGATGCCGCCGAGCGACTCCGCCAGCTGGAAGAGCTCGGTCGATTCGGCGAAGCGCCGGGCCGTCGCGCCGTCGGCGAGACGGAGCGAGATCATGCCGCCGAAGAGCTTCATCTGCCGAGCTGCCAGCTCGTGCCCGGGGTGGTCGGGCAGCCCGGCGTAGTAGACCTGCTCGACCTTCGTGTGGCCGACGAGCGCCTCGGCGATCGTCTGCGCCGTCGACGAGTGGCGGTCCATGCGCACCGCGAGGGTCTTGATGCCGCGGGTCGTGAGCCAGGCGTCCATCGGGCCGGAGACCGCGCCCACCGCGAACTGCAGGAACGCGACCTTGTCGCGCAGGCGCTCCTCACCGACCATCGTCGCGTCCCGCACGATGACGGCTCCGCCGAGCACATCGCTGTGGCCACCGAGGTACTTGGTGGTCGAGTGCACGACGACGTCGGCGCCGAACGAGAGCGGCTGCTGGAGGTACGGGGAGGCGAACGTGTTGTCGACCACCACGATGGCGCCGGACGCGTGGGCGATCTCGACGACGGCGGCGATGTCGGTGATCTTCATCAGCGGGTTGCTCGGGGTCTCGAGCCAGACCACCTTCGTGGCGTCGGGTCGGATGCCGGCGCGCACCGCATCCAGATCGGTCATCTCGACCGTCGACAGCGAGACGCCCCACGGCACGAAGGCCCTCGAGACCAGGCGGTGCGAGCCGCCGTAGACGTCGTTGCCCATGAGCACGTGGTCGCCCGGCGCGAGGAGGGCGCGCAGGAGGGTGTCCTCGGCGGCGAGGCCGGACGCGAAGCTGAACGCCGCGTCGCCGCCCTCGAGCGAGGCGAGCTGCGTCTGCAGCGAATCGCGGGTGGGGTTGCCGCCGCGGGCGTACTCGTAGCCGCCGCGGAATCCGCCGATGCCGTCCTGCACGAAGGTCGTGGTGAAGTACACGGGCGGGATGACCGCGCCGGTGGTCGGATCGAAGTCCTGACCGTCGTGGATGGCGCGGGTGGAGAAATCGTGGGTCATGACGTCTTTCGTCTAGTTGCTCAGGAAGGCGAGCAGATCGTGCCGCGTCACGACGGCTGCGGGCTTGCCGTCACTCGTCACGAGCAGTGCGTCGGCGCTCGCGAGCGCCTCGCGGGCCTCCTGCACCGATTGATGCATACCGATCAAACCGAAGGTGGGGCCGATCAATTCCGCGACGCTGTCGCTGAGCTGCGCGCGGCCCGTGAAGACGTGCTCGAGCAGGCTGCGCTCGTCGATCGAGCCCACCACCTCGCCCATGACGACAGGCGGCTCGGCGGAGAGCACGGGAACCTGCGAGACGTCGAACTCCTTCATGATGTTCATCACCTCGCGCACGGTGTCGCCGGGGTGCGCGTGGATGAACTCGGGCAGCGTGCCGTCCTTGCTGCCGACGATGTCGGCCACGGTGCGGTCGTCGCTCGCGGGAAGGAATCCGTAGCTGCGCATCCAGCGGTCGTTGAAGATCTTGCCGAGGTAGCCGCGGCCGCCGTCCGGCAGGAGGATCACCATGACGTCGTCGGGGCCGAGGTCGCGTGCGGCCTTGAGCCCGGACGCGATGGCGAGCCCGCTGGAACCGCCCACCAGCAGACCCTCTTCGCGCGCCATCCGCCGGGTGTACTCGAACGACTCGGCGTCGGACGAGGCGATGATCGCGTCGACGACGCTCGGGTCGTAGGCGCTCGGCCAGAAGTCCTCGCCGACGCCCTCGACCAGGTACGGGCGGCCCGAGCCGCCCGAGTAGACCGAGCCCTCGGGGTCGGCCCCGATGATCTGGATCGCGGGGTTCTGCTCCTTGAGGTACTTGCCGACACCCGAGATGGTGCCGCCGGTGCCCACGCCCGCCACGAAGTGCGTGACGCGGCCGTCGGTGTCGCGCCAGATCTCGGGCCCGGTCGTCTCGTAGTGGCTGATCGGCCCGTTGGGGTTGGAGTACTGGTCGGGCTTGAAGGCGCCGGGGATCTCGCGCGCCAGGCGGTCACTCGTCTGGTAGTACGACGCGGGGTTGTCGGGGGCGACGTTGGTCGGGCAGACCACGACCTCGGCGCCGTACGCGCGGAGGGTGTTGATCTTGTCCTCGCTGACCTTGTCGGGGCAGACGAAGACGCACTTGTAGCCCCGCTGCTGGGCGACGAGCGCGAGCCCGATGCCGGTGTTGCCGCTCGTCGGCTCGACGATCGTGCCGCCGGGCTTCAGCTTGCCCTCGCGCTCGGCGGCGTCGATGATGCGGGTCGCGATGCGGTCCTTGCTCGAGCCGCCGGGGTTGATGTACTCGATCTTGGCGAGCACGGTCGCGGTGATGCCCTCGGTCACGGCGTTGAGCTTGACGAGGGGCGTGTCGCCCACCAGGTCGAGCACGGTCTCGGCGTACTTCATGCCGTCGAGCCTACCGGCGGGCACCTGCGTGTTACGGGGGCGGCGGAGGGGCGGCCGTGGACGACCGCCGCCATGGCTTCAGGCAGTTCCCGGCCTCCGTAGGCCACAATCGATGCAGGGGCATCGACCGTCGCAGCTCGTCCGCGCCCCGACCGACCCCAGCCACGAGGAGTCCCCGTGACCAGCAGCCCGCAGCCGTCGACACCGGCGTCCAAGAAGCAGCTCCGTGAAGAGCAGCGTGCCGCGCAGCTCGAGACGTTCAAGAAGCGGCAGGCGGCCGAGAAGCGCGGGCGCGTCATCACCCGAGTGCTCATCGCCGGCGCCGTCGTGGCGGTGCTCGCGGTCGTCGCCACGGTCATCGTCGTCGCCAACCAGCCGGAGCCCACCGACCCGCCGGTCGCCGACGTGGCGGACGACCTCGACGTCGAGACCTGGACCGGGCTCGACCAGACGCACGTCACCGGCACCGTCGACTACGAGATGGACCCGCCTGCGGGCGGACCGCACAACCAGGTGTGGCTCAACTGCGGCGTCTACAGCGAGCCGCAGGTGAACGAGAACGCCGTGCACGCGCTCGAGCACGGCTCGATCTGGATCACCTACGACCCCGCGCTGTCGGATGCCGAGGTCGCCACCCTGCGCGAGCGCACGCCCGCGACCTATGCGGTGCTGTCGCCGTATCCGGGTCTCGACGCCCCGATCGTCGTGTCGGCCTGGGGCGGTCAGCTCAAGTTCAACGACGCCGACGACCCGCGCCTCGACGACTTCATCAGCACCTACTGGCAGAGCCCCGACTCCCCCGAGCCGGGCGCGCCCTGCACCGGCGGCATCACGGGCCCCGGCCTCGTCTCATGACGGTCGGCGCCTGAGTGCGTGACGCATCGACGGCGCCTGACGGGCGGACAGGCATGAGCGGATCGCGCTGGCGCCAGGTCGCGGCCGCCGCGATCGTGGTCGTGCTGCTCGCCTGCGGCGGGTTCCTGATCGGCCGCTTCAGTGCGCCGAGTGCCGTCGCCACCCCGACCACCGATAGCGCGGCCGCCGGGTTCCTGCGCGACATGCAGGTGCACCACGCGCAGGCTGTGGACATGTCGTTCACGGTGCGCGAGCGCCTGTCACCCGACGACCCGGCGTATGACGACGTGCGGCTGATCGCGTACGACATCGCGAACGGTCAGGGCAACCAGGCCGGGCAGATGTTCGGACTCCTGCAGGCGTGGGGGCTGCCGCAGGCGTCCCCGGTGCCGCAGATGACCTGGATGGGCGACGACCACTCGTCGATGGGCGGGGGCGGTGCAGAGGACGCGATGCCGGGGATGGCCTCGGCGGCCGACCTCGACGAGCTGCGCTCCGCATCCGGTGTCGACGCGGAGCGTCGCTACCTCACTCTCATGATCGCGCACCACCGGGGCGGGGTCGAGATGGCGGAGGCGATCCTGACGCGCACGGACGTGCCGCAGGTGCTGACGATGGCCACGACCATGAAGAACTCGCAGAGCTCCGAGATCGGCGCGATGCAGGACATGCTCGACGAGCTCCCCGCGGAGTAGCGGCCGAGCGGGAGCCGACTCGCCCGAGGGACGAGCAACTGGAGGGCAGAGGGACGAGCTACTCGACGCGCGAGGCCGCGACCTGCTCGGCGAAGAGGCGCGCGTAGACGCCCTCTGCGCGCAGCAGCTCGCTGTGCGTGCCCGACTCGACGATGCGGCCGCCGTCGACCACGAAGATCACGTCGGCATTGACGACGGTAGAGAGGCGGTGCGCGATCGAGATCGTGGTGCGTCCGCGGGAGGCCTCGTCGAGGGCACCCTGCACCATGCGCTCGCTGACGGTGTCCAGGGCGCTCGTGGCCTCGTCGAGGATGAGGACCGCGGGGTCCTTGAGCAGCACGCGCGCGATGGCGACGCGCTGCTTCTCGCCGCCCGAGAGTCGATACCCGCGCTCACCCACGACGGTGTCGAAGCCGTCGGGGAACGACGCGATGGTGTCGTAGATGTTGGCAGACTTCGCCGCCTCGACCAGCTCGTCGTGGGTCGCATCCGGCTTGGCATAGCGCAGGTTCTCGGCGATCGTCGCGTGGAAGAGGTACGTCTCCTGCGACACGATGCCGATCGCCGCGATCAGCGACTCCTGCTCGAGCTCGCGCACATCGTCGCCGGCGAACAGCACCCGCCCGCTCGTGACGTCGTGCAGTCGCGGCACCAGGTACGACACCGTCGTTTTCCCCGCGCCCGACGGTCCGACGAACGCCGCGTACTGGCCGGGCTCGATGGCGAACGACACGCCCTTCAGCGTCGCGGGGGTGTCATCCGAGGCGTCCGGATACCGGAACACCACGTCGTCGAAGGCCACCTCCCCGAGGCGGTCGGCCGTCACGCGGCGGGAATCCGGCGCATCCGAGATGGCGGGCTTCAGGTCGAGGTACTCGAAGATGCGGGCGAACAGCGCCTGCGAGGTCTGCAGGTCGAGGGCGACGCGCAGCAGCCCCATGAGCGGGAACATCAGCCGGGCCTGCACCGTCGTGAACGCGACGACCGTACCGGCGGTGACCGGCACATCCTGGAAGATCAGCCAGGCCGCGACGAGGTAGATCACCGCCGGGATCACCGAGAGGAAGATGCCGACGATCGCGAAGAACCACTGCCCGCTCATCGTCTGCTTGATCTGCAGGTCGATCTGGGTGGCGTTCTCGTTGCTGTAGCGGCGCACCTCGGTCTTCTGCTGGTTGAAGCTCTTGGCGAGCAGGATGCCGCTGACGCTCAGGGTCTCCTGCGTGATCGCGGTCATGTCCGACAGCGACTCCTGCGTCTTGGTCGCGATGCGCGCGCGCACCTGCCCGACGCGACGCTGCGCGATGACGAGCACCGGCAGCAGGATCACGGCCACCAGCGTCATCTGCCAGCTGAGCACGATCATCGACACGAGCGCCGCGATGACGGTCACCGTGTTGCCGATGACGCTGCCGATCGTGTTGCTCAGCACCCCGGCTACGCCACCGACGTCGTTCTGCAGCCGCGACTGGATCACGCCGGTCTTGGTCTTCGTGAAGAACCCGAGCTCCATGGCCTGGAGGTGCGAGAACAGGCGGATGCGGAGCGCACCCATCACGCTGTTGCCCACCTGGGCGGTGAGGAACGTCTGCCACACGCCGAGCGCCGACGAGATCACCCAGAGCAGCACCATGATGCCGACCAGCTCGGCGAGGACTGGCAGGTCGGGCAGCGAGCGGCCCTCGTCGGGGAACAGTCCGCGGTCGAAGGCCTGCTGCGTCAGGAGGGGCGGCGCGACGCTGAGACCGGCGCCGACCAGGACGAGCACGATCGTGACGATGAGCTTGGAGCGGTAGGGCTGGAAGAGGCTGCCGATCCGCGGGAGCAGGTCGGGGATCCGCGGCGCCTGCGCGTTCTCGGCGCGCTGGGCCGTGGCGTCGCCGCCGCTGACCCGACCTCCGCGGCCACCGCCGCCACCCCGCATGCTCATATAGCGAGAGTACGCACTCCCCGTCGGTCGAGCTTGTCGAGACCAGGGCCGCCAGGGGCTCGATCTCGACAAGCTCGATCGGCGCGGGATGTCAGCCCTTCGTCGACCCCGCCAGCAGGCCGCGCACGAAGAAGCGCTGCAGCGCGAGGAACACCACGAGCGGCACCAGGATCGAGATGAAGGCACCGGCCGGGAGCAGCTCGGCGTTCTGCCCGAATTCACCCGTGAGCTCCGCGAGCGCTCGAGTGATCGGCGCCGCCGATCCCGACGCGAAGATCAGCGCGATGAGCAGGTCGTTCCAGACCCAGAGGAACTGGAAGATCGCGAAGGACGCGATCGCCGGAAGCGACAGCGGCAGCACGATCCGGAAGAAGATCTGCCCGTGGCTGGCGCCGTCGACGCGTGCCGCCTCGATGACGTCGGCCGGGATCTCGCTGATGAAGTTGTGCAGCAGGAAGATCGCCAGCGGCAGGGCGAAGATCGTGTGCGCGATCCACACCTGCGAGTAGTCGCCGGCGCCGCGGAGTCCCTCGTAGATGACGCTGTCGCCCACGGTGATCCCGCGGGAGAACAGCGAGAGCAGCGGGACGAGCGCCATCTGGATCGGCACGATCTGCAGTGCGAAGACGAGCACGAAGATCACGTCCCGGCCCTTGAACTGCATCCACGCGAACGCGTAGCCCGCGAGCGACGCGATCACGAGCGGGAACACCGTCGCGGGGAGGGCGATCGCGATCGAGTTGAAGAACGGTCCGAGGAGGCTGTCGCTGCCGAACAGGACGTTCTCGTAGTTCTCGAGCGTGAAGGTGGGGTTGACGAAGATCTCCCACCAGCCCGTCCGCAGGGTGTCGGTCTCGGGCCGGATCGACGTGATGAACAGTCCGACGGTCGGGATCGTCCACAGCACGGCGATGATCAGCGATGCGATCGTCGCCCCGCGGCTGGTGAGCCGCTGCTTGGTGCGGCGGGTGGCGGCCTTGACGGCCGACTCGGGGAGGGCGGGGTTCGCCACGACGGACGTTGTCATCGGATCTCCCGACCTTTCTGGATCTGGCGAGCGTTGTAGACGACGATCGGGAGCACGAGCAGGAAGAGGATCACGGCGAAGGCCGACGAGCGCCCCGCCTCGAACTTCTGCAGGAGCGTCACCATCTCGTTGGCGATGACTCCGGTGTCGGGGTAGGCCGTTCCCATCGTGCGCACGATGTCGAAGACCTTCAGCGCCGCGATCGAGATCGTCGTCAGCACGACGACGAGCGAGGGGCGGATCGAGGGGATCGTGACGTTCCAGAAGCGCTGCCAGGCGTTCGTGCCGTCGAGCTGCGCTGCCTCGACCTGCTCGATCGGGACGCCCTTGATGGCCGCGGACAGGATCACCATGGCGAAACCGGTCTGCACCCAGACCAGCACGACCATCAGCAGGAAGCTGTTGAGCGGCACCTGCTGCAGCCAGTTCACCGGCTCCGACCCGAACAGCGTCGCGATGCCGTTGAGCAGTCCGATCTGAGCGCGGTCCTCGGGCCGGTAGTCGTACACGAATCGCCAGATGACGCTGGCGCCGACGAACGAGATCGCCATCGGCATGAAGACCAGGATCTTGAAGAACTTCTCGCCGCGGCTGCGGTCGATGAAGACCGCGTAGGCCAGGCCGATCGCCGTCGAGACCACGGGCACCACCAGCACCCAGATGACGGTGTTGCGGATGACGACCAGGTTCTCCGGCTGGCTGAAGATCCAGGCGTAGTTCTCGAGTCCGATGAACGCGCCACGGTTGCTCAGCAGCGAGTTGTAGAGGGTGGCGATCGTCGGGTAGACGAGGCCGACGACGAGGAGGATCGCGGCCGGGGCCAGGAAGCCGACGAGAGCGAACAGGTATCCGCTCCCCTGCCGGCTGCGGTAGTCGAGCAGGAAGAACACGCCGCCGAGGACGACCGCGGCGGCGACCGCCCACCAGACCGATCCGAGCAGCAGGAACAGCAGACCGGGGATGGCGACGCAGGCGGCCAGCCGGATGATGGTGTAGCGACGGCCGGGACGCGGCGCGACCTCGATGAGAAGCACCAATGCCCCCGCGACGGCGAGGAAGGCGACGATGACGATGGGGATCTGCGCCAGCGAGGGCAGCTGCCCGAGCCAGGTCAGGAAGTCCTTCATGAATCACTCCAGTGGTTTGTCGACACTGACGAACGTGTGGGGGGGGAAGTGAGATGGGGGCGGGCCGCCCGGTCATCGACCGGACGGCCCGCCGTCGTCACCGGGTCAGGAGCTGGGCCAGCTCGCCTCGATCTTGTCGAGGACGGCGCCGGTCTCCTCACCGTTGATCCAGTCGACCATTCCGGTCCAGAACGTTCCGGCACCGACAGCACCGGGCATCAGGTCAGATGCGTCGAAGCGGAAGGTGGTCTCCGGGTCCTGGAGGACGGTGATGGCCTGCGAGAGGATGGCGCTCGACGCGTTGGCCGGGTCGAGACCCTTGTTCGCGCTGATGACACCGCCGAGGCTGACGCGGCTGTTCGCCCAGTCTGCGCTCGAGAGGTACTCCTGCACCTTGACGGTGTCGGCGTCGTTCGAGAAGGCCGCGACGATCTCGCCGCCGCCCGTGACCGCGTTGGCGCCCTCTTCCTCACCGGGGGTGATGAAGGCCCAGATGTCGCCGTCCTCAGCGACGGTGCCACCGGCATCCGTGATGAAGCCGTCGTAGAACGAGGCCTGGTGGTGCAGCGTGCAGGTGCCGTCGACGAGTGCCGTCGCCGGGTCGCCGAACGGCGTGCTGTTGATGGTCACGACGTCACCGAAGCCGGCGTTGACGTAGTCCGGGTTCTTGAGGATCTCGCCGACCGAGTCGAACGCGCTGGCGATCTGCGGGTCGTTGAACGGGATCTCGTGTGAGACCCACTGGTCGTAGACGTCGGCGCCGGCCTGGCGCAGGACGAGGTCCTCGACCCAGTCCGTTCCCGGCCAGCCGGTGGCGGCGTCGGAGCCGAAGCCCGCGCACCACGGCTTGACACCGGAGTCGGCGATGGTCTGCGACAGGTCCAGGAGCTCGTCGTACGTGGTCGGGACCTCCCAGCCGTTCGCCTCGAACGTCGCCGGCGAGTACCAGATGAAGCCCTTGACGCTCGCCATCAGCGGGGCACCGTAGAGGGTGTCGTCGACGGTGCCGTAGGCGGCCCAGTCCTCCGACCATCCGCTGGCCACGTTGTCGGCCACGCCCTCGGGCGCCGGCTGGATGAAGTCGCGCGACGCGAGGTCGCCGAGCAGACCGGGCTGCGGGAAGATCGCGAGGTCGGGCGGGTTTCCACCCTGCGCCAGGCTTCCGATCTGCGCCTCGAACTCCTTCGACGATTCGTACTGGATGTCGATGTCGTTCTCTTCCTCCCAGTCCGCCCAGGACTCGTTGAGGAGATCGGCCTCGGTGTCGGCGATGGTGCCGTAGATGGTGACGACGCCGTCGGCGTCGCCGTAGTCGCCGGGGCCCGAGCCGCCGTCGCCACCACCGGTGCCGCCGGAGCAGCCCGCGAGGGCGAGGCCGGCGACGGCCATGATCGCGATCGGGGCTGTGGCCCGACGGTGCAAGAACTTGCTCATACGTATTCCTCCACGTTGAGGTTGTGCGACACCGCGTGGACGTGCGGCGAGGCGAAGGGGGTTGCAGGACAGATCCGGACCGAGTGCTGGTGCCGACGGGAACCGGTTCCAAGCGTCACGCTAAAGGACCGCGGCGGGAACTGCAACACCCGGCGCGCTGTCGCAACCGAATCTTGACCACTATGTTGGAACCGTTTCCAGCCTGTCCGCCCAGAATGACCTGGAGGATCCGTGAGCTCGCTCGCTGAGGTCGCCCGCCGCGCCGGCGTGTCGAAGGCGACGGCGTCCCGCGCGCTCAGCGGAGCAGCCCACGTCTCGAACGATGCTCGGGAGCGGGTCTCGGATGCCGCGGCCGAGTTGGGCTATGTCGTCTCGTCCACCGCGTCGAGCCTCGTCACCGGCCGCACCCGGAACGTCGGGGTGATCACTCCGTTCATCAACAGGTGGTTCTTCGCCGAGGTGCTCGAGGGCATCGAGGGCGAGCTGATCCGAGCCGGCTACGACCTCACGCTGTTCCGGCTGAACGCCGATCCGGTGCAACGAAGCCGTCTGTTCCAGTACTTCCTGGTGCGGAAGCGGGTGGATGCGATCGTCTGCGTGGGCGTCGACCTCACCCGAGCGGAGGTGGAGCTGATCCACACCCTGCGCCGGCCCGTGGTCGGGATCGGCGGCGCGATCGACGGCATCTCGACGCTCAGCATCGACGACGTGCAGGCGGCGCTGCTCGCGACCCGGCACCTGATCAGCCTGGGCCATACCCGGATCGTGCACATCGGCGGCGACGTCGAGGAGCAGATGGACTTCGAGGTGAACACGCGGCGGCTCACCGGATTCCGGCAGGCGATGCGCGAGGCCGGCATCGACTACGCCGACGACTTCCGGGCGACCACCTACGACCTGCCCGGGGGCTTCGCGACCGCTTTGGCTCTGCTGGCCGATCCGGCGTCCCGGCCGACCGCGATCGTCGCCGCGTGCGACGAGATCGCTGTCGGCGCGATGACCGCCGCCCGGCAGCTCGGCATCCGCGTGCCGTCGGAGCTGTCGGTGGTGGGCATCGACGATCACCCGTATGCCGAGATGTTCGGGCTGACGACGGTGCGCCAGCGCCCCGGCGAGCAGGGCGAGCAGGCGGTGCAGCGCGTCATGGCCGCGATGGCGGCGGACGCCTCGGACGCAGCGCCGGAGGCGACCGACATCCCGATCAGCCTCGTCGTGCGGAGCAGCACCACAGCGCCACCGGTGTGACGATACGTCGCCTTCTGTACCCCGATACGTCCCCCCTACTGGGTGGAACGCTCGTGCGCGCTCCTGGTGGACAATGATCGGACATCGACCATAACCTTGGCCGACATCACCGTCGGTCAGGGCACTGGGAGCTCGCTGGACGGCGACGAGGAGACTCCACCAGTGCCCGTTCCACCTGCAGCACCCGATCCGGCCGTCCCCGATCTCGACTCCCTGCGTGCCGAGGTCGCCGCGGCGCTCGAGGCCGACGACACTCCCCGCGCGATCGCGGCCATCCGCGCCGTCTCCCGCCCGCTGGCCTACGAGCGCGGAGCCGAGTACCGCGAGTTCGTGACCTCGCTGCCCGCCGACATCTGGCAGAACGACCCGGCCCTGTGCTGCTCGCTCGGCGGAACGTACCGCTCGGCGGGATCCTCCGGAGGGTCGGCGGCGCTCGCCTACTACCGCGCGGCCGAGGTCGCCCTGGCACGCAGCGCCGATCCGAGCGCCGACAATGCCCGTGCGGCGATCGCGACCGGATACGCGGCCGCGCTCCGTGCGCAGGGCCAGCTGCACGCCGCTCTCGTACAGCTCGACATCGCGATCGACGCTCTCGACAACGACGCGGTGACCGCGGACTACGTCGAGCGCACGGCACGGCTCGCGCTCGAGCGCGGCATGGTCGACCTCGACCTAGGACGCTTCGACAGCGCCCGCGACCACTTCGCCTACGCCCTCGGGCTCGCCCCCGACCACCTCACCCGCTGCGAGCTGCTCGAATGCCTCGGCGGCGCCGCCGTCGTCGCCTACACGCAGGGCGAGCTCGCCGAGGTGGACGCGCAGATCGCGCGTGCCGCCGCCCTCGATCTGCCGCCGCAGGTGCTGGGCAGCGGATTCGCGGCGCCGCTGCTGGCGGCCCAGCTGCTCACCACGATCGATCGGCATTCGTTCGACGACACGCGAAGCCTCCTCGCCCGGCTGGAGGTCGCCGCGGTCGGCACCGAGTGGCAGCCCTTCGTGCTGGTGGCCGGCGCCTTCGCCAAGGTGCTCGCGGGATCCCCCATCGAGGCCCTCGACCTGCTCCACCGCGCGCGCCAGGAGTACCGCAGCTGGCGCCCGGCCGCCTTCGCACGCGACGTGGGCGAGGTGCTGCGTGCCGAGCTGCTGGCCTCGCTCGGGTCCGGCAACGAGGCCTTCACCATCCTCTCCGAGCTCGACCCCGGCGAGCGGCACTCGCTCTGCCCCGCCCGCTACATCGCACAGCAGCGCATCGCCCTCGGCGACCTGGTCGGCGCCGAGCAGGCGCTGCACGCGTGCGACGCCCTCGGCGAGCTGCACTCCCCGCGCACCAAGATGGCGGTGCAGCTGCTGCGCGGTGCTGTGCAGTACGGCCGCGGCGAGCTCGTGGCATCCGACATCAACGTCGACCGGGCGCTGCTCACGATGGCGCGCACCGGGGTGCGCTCGCCCCTCCGCCACGTGCCCGCCTCCCTGCTGTCCGAGCTGGCCGCGCGGGCGATCCGGCGCCCGCAGAATCCCGAGGTGACCCGCATCCTGATGGGGGCCCTCGCCTCGACGGGCGACCCGTCGAGCGTCAACGAGCCCCTCAGCGAGCGCGAGCGGCTGGTGCTCACCTACGTCGAGCGCGAGCTCACCGTGTCGGCCATCGCGGCCGAGCTGTTCATCTCCCCGAACACGGTGAAGACCCACCTGCGGAAGCTGTACCGCAAGCTCGGGGTCAGCACGCGCGAGGAGGCGATCCGCACGGCTCGCTCGCTCGGCCTCCACTTCCGCCCAGAGGGGCGGATCACCCCCTGATCACCCGGTAGACAAATCGGTCGCAGATGTGCGCGGTGCTTTGATCGAGAGGTTGCATGCGAGCAGCGGTCCCTGATCCCCGCGCGCTCGTAGTGACGAAAGGGTGGGGCGTCCGGCTGGTTACCGGGCGCCCCATCTGCCCTGGACGCAGCGACGGGCGCCGTCCCGGAGGACGACGCCCGTCGCGTGGGTGAATCCGGACTACTTGAGGGTGATCGTGGCGCCAGCCTCTTCGAGCTGAGCCTTGGCCTTCTCGGCGGTCTCCTTGTTCGCGCCCTCGAGCACGGTGGAGGGGGCGCCGTCGACGAGGGCCTTCGCCTCGCCGAGGCCGAGGCTGGTGAGGGTGCGCACCTCCTTGATGACCTGGATCTTCTTCTCGCCCGCGGCCTCGAGGACGACGTCGAAGGAATCCTTCTCCTCGACCTCCTCAGCGGCAGCGCCGCCGCCGGCGGCGGCCGGGCCGGCAACCGCGACCGGAGCCGCGGCGGTGACCTCGAAGGTCTCCTCGAACTTCTTCACGAACTCGCTGAGCTCGATGAGGGACAGTTCCTTGAACGCCTCGAGGAGGTCGTCGGTGCTGAGCTTTGCCATTAGTTTTCTTCCTTCTTGACGCGGAGGGCGTCGATCGTGCGCGCGGCCTGGGCCAGGGGCGCGTTGAACATGTAGGCGGCTCCGAACAGCGAGGCCTTGAAGGCGCCGGCCAGCTTGGCCAGCAGCACCTCACGGCTCTCGAGGTCGGCGAGCTTGCCCACCTCTTCCGCGGTCAGGGGCGCGCCATCGAAGTAGCCGCCCTTCACCACGAGCAGAGGGTTCGCCTTGGCGAAGTCACGCAGCGCCTTCGCGACGGCGACAGTGTCTCCGTGCACGAATGCGATCGCGGAGGGACCGACCAGCTGGTCGTCGAACGAGCTGATGCCAGCCTCGTTCGCCGCGATCTTGGTGAGCGTATTCTTCACCACGGCGTAGCTCGCGTGCTCGCTGATCGTCTGTCGCAGCGTCTTGAGCTGCGCGACCGTGAGCCCGCGGTACTCGGTGAGCACGACTGCGTTCGAGCTGCGGAAGTTCTCCGTCAGCTCGGCAACCGTGGCTTCCTTGTTCGCCATGGGATCTCTTCCTGAAAGTGTGTTCTCTGCACATCCGGTTCCGGATGCCGACCCACGCTGGTAAAGAAAGAAGCTCCGGCACACAGAGGCACGGAGCGGATCGTGACGGAATCACGGACTTCATACACCTGCGCGGGGTCTTCGCCTGTGCTTTCACACAGATACCAGCGGTCTTGGGCCTCGGTCAGCATACGTGCTTACGAGCGCAGCGGCAACCGCACGTCGAAACGGGTGCCCTCGGAATCGCTCGACACCGACACGGATCCGCCGTGCCCCTCGACGACCGCGGCGACGATCGCCAACCCGAGACCGGTGCTGCCGGTTGCGCGCGACCGGGAGCCGTCGCCGCGCGCGAAGCGCTCGAAGAGCACGGGCTGCAGGGACTCGGGGATTCCGGGCCCGTCGTCGGCCACCGTGATGACCGCCTCGCGTCCGTCGATGGCGAGCGCCACATCCACCGTCGTGCCGGGCGGCGTGTGCACGCGAGCGTTCGCGAGCAGGTTGGCGACGACCTGGTGCAGCCGACCTCCGTCGCCGGCGACCAGCACGGGCGTCTCGGGCGCCTCGAGCTGCCAGACGTGGTCGGGGGACGCGGCGTGCGCGTCGCTGAGGACGTCGACGAGCAGCGGCACGAGGTCGACCGACGTGAGCACGAGCTCCCGGCCCTCGTCGAGCCGGGCCAGCAGCAGCAGGTCCTCGACCAGCGAGGTCATGCGCACCGACTCGGACTCGATGCGCGCGAGGGCGCGCACCACGTCGTCGGGCAGCTCGTAGGCGCCCCGCCGCGTGAGCTCGGAGTAGCCGCGGATCGACGCGAGCGGAGTGCGCAGCTCGTGGCTGGCATCTGCGACGAACTGCCGCACCTTGTGCTCGCTCTGCTGCCGGGCGACCAGGGCACCCTCGACGTGGCCGAGCATGCGGTTGAGAGCCGACCCCACCTGGCCGACCTCCGTGCGCGGATCGGTGTCGGCATCCGGAACCCGGTCGGCGAGGGCGACCTGACCCTTGTCGAGGGGCAGCTCGGACACCCGCGTGGCGGTGGCGGCGACCCGGCCGAGGGGCCGGAGCGCGACGCGCACGACGAGCGTTCCGACGACCGCGGCCACGGCGAGCGCCACCAGAGCCACGAGGGCGAAGATCGCCACGAGGCTGTTCGTCGTGGCGTCGACGTCGTCGAGCGAGAGGCCGACCACGTAGGTGGTGCCGCCCGTGGTGCTCGACGCCACCCGGAATGATCCGAGGCCGTCCAGCGACACCGACTGCGGGGTCGCGGTCGCCGAGTCGAGCAGGGTCTGCGCCTGCGCGACCGTCAGCGGCGAGCTGACGCGCTCCTCGTCGACGTACTGGGCGGCCTGCACGCCGCCCGACGAGATGAGGCGCACCGAGCTGCGTGCGGCCGAGTACTCGTCGTCGGGCGGGTCCTCGACCGGAGCCGGCCCCCCGGCACCCGGACCCACGAGCCGGTCGACGAACCGCAGCTCGGCGACCACCTGCTGGTCGAGCCGCTCCATCAGGCTCGCCCGCAGCGCCAGCGCGCTCGAGCCGGCCACGATCACCGTCACGATCGCCAGCAACGCCACGAGCGCCACCACCAGTCGGCGCTGCAGCGACCAGGGCGCCCGCATCAGGGCCGTCTCACGACGCGTCGCGCCAGCTGTGCTGCGGCTCGTACCCCAGCAGGTCGCGTGCCTTGTCGATCGAGAGCATCGTCTCGTGCTCGCCGAGCTCCTTCGTGACGGTCACGCCTCCGAAGACCTCGGCGGCCAGCGACGCGCTCGACCGGCTCATCACGGTGTCCGCGGCGGCGATGATGTAGGCCTCGAAGCCGGGGCGCGCGAGCTCGAGGGCGCGCCGCACCGCCTGGGCGCCGTCGCGTCCGTCGATGTAGCCCCACAGGTTCCACTTGCGGATCATCAGGTCGTCATCGAAGGCGGGGAACGCCGCGTAGTCGGCCGGGTCCATGACGTTCGAGAACCGCAGGGCCGAGATGCTGAGCTCGGGATCCCAGCGCGTCAGCTGGATCGCGAGCTGCTCCTCGAGGTGCTTGCCGAGCGAGTAGGTCGACTCCGGACGCGCCGGGTACTGCTCGTCGACCGGGATGTAGGGCGGGTCGGTGTCGAACGGCAGCCCGAGCACCGTCTCGCTCGACGCCGTCACGATGCGCCGGACGCCGAGCTTGCGGGCCGCGTTCAGCACGTTGAACGACGTCAGCGTGTTGTTGTGGAAGGTCGCCACGTCGGGCATCAGCCCCGGCGCGGGGATGGCGGCGAGGTGCACGATCCCGTCGACGCCGCCGTGGTGCTCGTCGATGCCGGCGAGCGCATCCATGACCTGGCCCGCGTCCGTCAGATCGATGACGACCCCGGATGCCGCAGCGCCCTCGGGCGCCGGCACCCGATCCAGCGTGGTCACCTGGTGACCCGCATCCACCAGCTCCCGGACGACCGACCTGCCGAGCTTGCCGTGTGCTCCTGTGACCGCGATGCGCATGGTCATCAGCCTGTCAGCTCGCCGGCTTGATGAGATATCCGACGCCGCGCACGGTGTGGATCATCGGCGCCTGCTCAGCATCGATCTTCTTGCGCAGGTACGAGATGTAGATCTCGACGATGCTCGACCGCCCCCCGAAGTCGTAGCTCCACACCCGGTCGAGGATCTGGGTCTTGCTGAGCACCCGGCGCGGATTGCGCATCAGATAGCGGAGCAGCTCGAACTCGGTCGCGGTCAGCTCGATCGGCACTCCCGCGCGGGACACCTCGTAGCTCTCCTCATTGAGGAGGAGGTCGCCGACCCGCAGCTCGGGGTCGACGGCGTCGCTCACCACGCGGGCGCTGCGACGCAGGAGACCGCGCAGGCGCGCCACCACCTCCTCCAGGCTGAACGGCTTGGTGACGTAGTCGTCGCCCCCGGCGGTCAGACCCGAGATCCGGTCGTCGACCGAGTCCTTCGCCGTCAGGAACAGCACGGGCACGTCGCTGCCGTCCGCGCGCATCCGGTGCAGCACCTCGAGGCCGTCGAGGTCGGGCAGCATCACGTCGAGCACGACGACGTCGGGCTTGAACTGCCGGGCGAGCGTCAGCGCCGACTGGCCGTCCACCGCGGTCTTCACGTCCCACCCCTCGTAGCGCAGCGCCATCTGCAGCAGGTCGCCGAGCGACACCTCGTCGTCGACCACCAGCGCGCGGACGGGCGAGCCGTCGGGGTGCGTGAGACGGGAGGGGGCGGCGGCGGATGCGGTGGTCACGTCTTCACCTCACCGGAGTTTCCTATGAACGGTCTGTGCGAACCCGATGAGCGCGCCGGGACTGGGCCGGACGGGTCTGCGCCCGCGCACGCGCGCGGCGGCGAGCGGATGCCGGAGGGGCGGGAGATGATGGACGCGTGACCTTCGTGCAGCCGATGCTGTCCCTCTGGGACGAGCCCCCGCTGCATTTCCGCGACCGCATCGTGGCCGATGCGAAGGACCGGGTCGCCTGGATGCGGGCTCGCTCGCGCGGCATCACCGCGACCGATGTCGCGCGCCTCTCGAGCGTCAACGCGATCTCGGCCGTCGCGATGGAGAAGCTGCTCGGCAGCGGATTCGGCGGCAATGCCTACACCGAGCACGGCAAGGTGCGGGAGCCGGCCATCGCGCGGTGGGCGAGCTCGGTCTACGGCATGACCGCGAGCTCAGCGCTGTTCCACGCGGACGGCAACCGCGAGCACCTCGCGACCCCCGACGGCTACCGCGAGAACGGATCGCGGCTCGAGCTCTGCGAGATCAAGACCACCAAGTCGACCTGGCGCAGCATCCCGCGGGCCTACCTCCGCCAGGTGTGGTGGCAGCAGTACGTGCTCGGCGCCGAGCGCACCCTCGTCATCTGGGAGCAGCACCACGAGTTCGTGCCGCTGCGCGCCGACCCGAACTGCCGCTGGGTCGACCGCGACGACAACGAGATCCATGCGCTACGGGGCCTCGCCGACCAGCTCGCCGTCGCGCTGCGCCGCGAGCGCTGAGTCACCCGCTGATCGATCGGCCCGGCTGCCCGATCCGCCGTCCCTGCCGACGACGAGCGACAGGCCGAGCGCCAGCACCCACGCGAGGCCGATCGTCGTCGCGACGAACTCGAGGTAGCTGCCGACCGTCGGGTAGAAGTTCAGGAGCGACATGAGGCCGCCCGCGGTCGAGATGCTCGCGACCGAGATCGCCGCCACCAGCGAGAACCGCCGCAGCGCGCGGTGTCCGACCGCGAACGAGCACTGCAGCATCGCCCAGCTGGCGAAGGCGAAGGCGAGCACGGCGGCGGACGTGTGGACGAAGTCCTGCCAGGTGAACTGGACGCTTCCCGGCACCGGCACCGGGCATCCGGGGGTGCAGGTCACCCGCGAGTCGACGAGGAAGAAGGCGCCCGCGATCCACAGCGACACCGACGGCGTCCACAGCGCCAGCAGGCGGGGGCGGCTGCGGATGTCGCGGCCGGCGACGCCGACGAGCGCGGCGCCCAGCGCGATGAGCGTGAGCACCCACGCGAACAGCCCGGCGGTGGGCATGTCCGGAGCCCCCATCTCGCTGACGTACACGGCGCGGGAGATGCTGGCCCGCGCGGCCCACAGCAGCACCAGCGCGGCCAGGAGCAGCAGGGTGCCGGCGGCCGCGAAGGCCCGCCGAGCTGTGACGCGAGCGGTCATCGTGCCGGGAGCGGCCAGCGCTCGCGCATCCTCGACACCTTGATCACCAGGGCGCCGACGCCGGCGATGATGACGGCGATGAGCAGCACGTAGAGGACGACGCTGCCGTACCCGCCGTTCGCCGGATTGAGGAATGGGTACGGGTACCAGTAGGGCAGGCCGCTGACGGCGTCGTCGACGAGCGGCCCGCGCACCATCGTGTAGATCGCCCAGACGATCGGGAAGATCACCACGATGCCGATGTGCTTCCACTCGAGCCGGGTGCGGCCGGGGGCGAGGAGCCAGTCGACGATCATCAGGATCGGGGCGACGACGTGCAGCACCTCGTTCGACCACGGCAGCGTGGTGCCCTGCGGCAGCTCGACGCCCCTCAGCAGCAGGTTGTAGACGATGCCGGTCGTCGCCATGTAGGCGGTGACGCTGCCGCGCGCGATGGAGAACCAGCGCGGATCGCGGTCGCTGCGCCGGATCAGCAGCACCGCACCGATGACGAACACCACGACAGTGAGCAGGTTGGACTCGATGGTAAAGAAGCTGAAGAAGTTGACGAACTGCGTGGACGGGTCGTCGATCCCGTACTCGCCCGTCCAGTTGGCGTAGCTCACCATCAGCTGGCCGATGACCGCGGCGACCACGGCGGCCGCACCTGCGAGCCGGAGGGCGATGAAGAGTGCGCGCATGAACGAACACTATCGGGGTCGACAGCCCGGTCCACCGCAAAGGTTTGCCGCCCTGGAACATCCGCGTAACACCCCCGTATCACGTGCCCCATTTACTGATACCTGAGACGGGGAGACCGATGACGACGATGCGGGCCATGACCATGTCCGGTGCCGGGGGGCCGGAGATGCTGACGATCGGCGATGTCGAGCGGCCCGTGCGGATCAACTCCGAGGTGCTCGTGCGGGTCGTCGCCGCGGGCGTCAACCCCGTCGATGCCAAGACCCGATCGGGCGGCGGACCGTTCGCGGCGATCGAGGGGTTCCCCGTCGTGCTCGGACTCGACTTCAGCGGCGTCGTGGTGGAGGCTCCGTACAGCGCGCACCCGCTCCAGCCCGGCACCGAGGTCTTCGGCATGTGCACGGTGCCGCGCACGAGCGGCGCCTACGCCGAGTTCCTGTCGGTGTCGTCGTTGAGCGTGATCCGAAAGCCCAGCACCCTCTCGCACGTCGAAGCAGCGGGTGTGCCTCTGGCGGCCCTGACCGCCTGGGGCATGGTGGTCGAGACGGCGAAGGCGCACGAGGGGCAGCGGATGCTGATCCACGCCGGCGCGGGCGGCGTGGGGCACTTCGCGGTGCAGTTCGCCGCCTACTTCGGCGCGCACGTCATCGCCACCGGATCGACACGCAACGTCAGCTGGCTCCGCGAGCTGGGCGCATCCGAGGTCATCGACCACTCGACGACCCGCTTCGAGGACGTCGTCGACCAGGTGGATGTGGTCATCGACCTGATCGGCAACGTCGAGGACGACACCGGCACGCGCTCACTGAGGGTGCTGCGTCCGGGTGGTCTGCTGGTCGACGCGCTCAGCGGGATCTGGCCGACGATGGCCGAGGAGGCCGCGGCCGCCGGTGTGCGGGCGACCGGCTACCAGGTCTCGCCTGACGGCGCGACCCTCGCCGTCATCTCGCGGCTGCTCGAGTCGGGCGACGTCAAGGTCTACGTCGACCGCGTCTTCGACCTGTCCGACGCCGCCGAGGCGCACCGCGCGCTCGAGCTCGGCCACACCCGCGGCAAGCTCGTGCTCAAGGTCGCCGAGGGCTAGGGGCCGCGCCGCACGATCGGCTCAGAGCAGCAGCTCGCGCACGAAGTCGTCCTCGTAGTGCCCGCCGACGAGGAACCGCTTCGTGCCGACGAGCGCGAAGCCGCTCTTGGCGTAGAACGCGTTGGCCCGCTCGTTCTGCTGGTTGACTCCGAGCCACAGGGCGGCGGCACCTCGCGCGCGCGCGGCATCGATGCTCGCGGCCATCAGCGCAGACGCCACGCCCCGACCGTGGTGCTCGGCCCGCACGTAGCACTTGCTCAGCTCCACCGTGGGGCGCGCCGTGATGGACGCCAGCACGTCGGCATCCCTCGGTTCACCCGCGACGAGCATCGTGTAGCCGGCGGGCACCCCATCGACCTCGGCGAGCAGGACGTCGCGAGCCGGGTCGGTCAGGTACGCGGCGAAGTGCGATTCGCGCAGGTTGTCGGAGATGAAGCTCTGCATCGCCTCCGGGGTCGTTCCGGGCGGACACGCCAGGGGGAAGGTCGCGGCGGCGACGGCGGCGAGCTCCGCCGCATCCGTCGCTGTCGCGGGGCGGACTGTCGCGGTCATACGGGACTCCGAGGCGGGAAGGGGCGAGCGGCGGATGCGAAAAGGGCCCGCCGAGGCGAGCCCTTTCCGTGAATACGTGCCGACTAGAGGACGGTGACGTCCAGCGGGATGCCGGGACCGAAGGTGGTCGACAGCGTGCCCTTCTGGATGTAGCGGCCCTTCGACGAGCTCGGCTTCGAGCGCTGCACCTCGTCGAGGGCGGCGGCGAAGTTCTCGCTCAGCTGCTCCTCGGAGAAGCCGGCCTTGCCGATCACGAAGTGCACGTTGGCGTGCTTGTCGACGCGGAACTCGATCTTTCCGCCCTTGATGTCCGAGACGGCCTTGGCCGGGTCGGGGGTGACGGTGCCGGTCTTCGGGTTCGGCATGAGGCCGCGGGGGCCCAGCACCTTTCCGAGACGGCCGACCTGGCCCATCAGCTCCGGGGTCGAGACCGCGGAGTCGAAGGAGGTGTAGCCGCCGGCGACCTTCTCGATGAGCTCGGCGCCGCCGACCTCGTCGGCACCCGCGGCGAGGGCGGCCTCGGCCGCGGCACCCGTCGCGAACACGATGACGCGGGCGGTCTTGCCCGTGCCGTGGGGGAGGATGACGGTGCTTCGCACCATCTGGTCGGCCTTGCGCGGGTCGACCCCGAGCTTGAGCGCGACCTCGACGGTCGAGTCGAACTTCTTCGAGCCGGTCTTCTTGACGATGTCGACGGCCTCGATCGGCGCGTAGAAGCGGCCGTCCTCGAGGAGGTCGGCGGCGGCGCGGTATGCCTTGGACTTGGGTGCCATGATTACGCCTCCACCGTGATCCCCATCGACCGGGCGGTGCCCGCGATGATCTTCATTGCCGCCTCGACGTCGTTCGCGTTGAGGTCTGCCTGCTTCTGCTCGGCGATCGAGCGCACCTGGTCGCGTGTGAGCTTGGCGACCTTGACGGTGTGCGGGGTCGAGGAGCCCTTGGCGACGCCGGCAGCCTTCTTGATCAGCTCGGCGGCGGGCGGGGTCTTGAGGATGAACGTGAACGAGCGGTCCTCGTAGACGGTGATCTCGACCGGGATGACGTTGCCGCGCTGCGACTCGGTCGCGGCGTTGTAGGCCTTGCAGAACTCCATGATGTTCACGCCGTGCTGACCCAGGGCCGGGCCGATGGGCGGGGCCGGGTTCGCGGCGCCGGCGTTGATCTGGAGCTTGATCAGGCCGGTCACCTTCTTCTTCGGTGCCATGTTGCTTCCTTTGTGTCGTGCGTCCGGACGGACGCGCTGCCACGAACCGGCCTGATGCCGGCAGTGGTGGGTGATGTGGTCGCCATGTGGGCAACCTGTTGAGAATACGCGATACCGCGCGTCAGCGCGAGTGCGCCGCAGAGGCGGCGGCGCACTGATGGATCAGAGCTTGGTGACCTGATCGAACGAGAGCTCGACCGGGGTCTCGCGCTCGAAGAGCGACACCAGCACCGTGAGCTTGCCGCTCTCGGGCTTGATCTCGCTGATCGTGCCGGGAAGACCCGCGAACGAGCCCTCCTTGATCGTGATCGTCTCGCCGACCTCGAAGTCGATCTCGGCGGGGATGACACGCGAGGCGGCCTTGCCGCCCTTGGCGGTCGACCCGGCCTTCGCAGGTGCCTCGACGATCTGCACGAGGCTCTTCAGCATGTTGAAGGCCTCCTCGAAGCGCAACGGCGTCGGGTTGTGGGAGTTGCCCACGAATCCGGTCACACCGGGGGTGTGGCGGACGACCGACCAGCTGTCCTCGTTGAGGTCCATGCGCACCAGCACGTAGCCGGGGATGCGCACGCGCGTGACCAGCTTGCGCTGGCCGTTCTTGATCTCGACCACGTCCTCCATCGGCACCTGGACCTCGAAGACGAAGTCCTCCATGCCCATCGACGAACGACGCGACTCGATGTTCTGCTTCACGCGCTTCTCGAAGCCGGCGTAGGAGTGGATGACGTACCACTTGCCGAACTTCGCGCGCAGCTCGGCGCGGAACTCCTCGTACGGGTCGACCTCTGCGGCATCGGCGTCGTCGGCCACGTCGGGGTCGGCCTCTGCCTCGGCGATGTCCTCGCCGGTCGCGTCCGAGACGTCGGGGCTCTCGCCCGCTGCCTCCTCCGCGAGGATCTCGGCCTCGTCGTCGGTCGCCTCGAGGGCGGCCTCGGCCTCGTCGGGGGAGTCGATGTCGAGGGCGTCGTCGACGATCGCGTCGGCCTCGGGGTCGGCGGCGACATCGAGCGCGTTCAGCAGCTCTTCGAGACCGGCCTCGATCTCGCTGTCGCTGTCCTCGTCGACGACGTGGATGGCATTGTGCTCGGCCGGGTCGACCGAGTGCTCCTCGGCCTCGAGGGAGCTGCCCTCCTGCACCTCATCCACCTCGGACGACTGCTCTGCGGCCGTGGCCAGGTCGATGTCGCGGTACTCGTCTTTGCTCATGCTGCTTTCATCTCTCGTCTGGTCGTGCGGGCGGTGCAGAGGGCGGAAGCCCTAGCTGCCGTCGCCGAACACCCAGGTCACACCGAAGCTGAACAGGTAGTCGAGGCCATAGACGATTCCCATCATGATGACCACGAACACGAGCACGACGCCCGTGTAGCTGAACAGCTCGCGCCGGGTCGGGGTGACGACCTTCTTCAGCTCATTGATGACCTGCCTGATGAACAGAGCGACGCGCGCGAACGGGCTGCGCCGTTCGGCGCGCTCCCGCTTGGCACTTGCGACGAGGTCCTCGCTGGGCTCGTCGACCACCTTGCGTGCCACTGTGTCACCACCATTTCGGATCCTGTGCGGCGCAGCGGATGCTGCGTCACGGTGCCGGGATGCATCCCGGTCTTCGCAGGGCGGACAGGACTCGAACCTGCAACCTGCGGTTTTGGAGACCGCTGCTCTACCAATTGAGCCACCGCCCTACAGAGCCCTGCCAGGCCCCTCGAGCCGGCAAGCGGGCACGACGAAGCTTGGCAGTTTCGGCTACCTCGTCAAGTGTAGGGCATTCCCTCCGGCACCCCCCGTGTCCCCCGAACGGGGGTGAAAAAGACGGTCGAGCATCGCGTCATAGATCGGGGGATCGACCGTCTCTTCCTGTGAGAGGCACTAACCAGCTCCTCACAACCAGCACCATCCACAACCGAAAACGGGCAGCGAAGCTGAGATCAGGCAGCACCATCGTTCCCTCCCCCGGATGCGTACCCGAACGCATCCGCTGGGGGTTCACCGCCGAACCGCAGCTTCCTCGTCCGTCAGGATCAGGAAGGCAAGTCGTGTTCCCAATCAAGCACCCGCGCACGACAGCACGGGACACTCACACGGGACGCCGCATCGGCGCCGCCATCACCACCGTCGCGCTGGGAGCGGGCTTCACGCTCGCCGGCGCCGGCGCCGCACAGGCGGCGACCACGGCCGACAGGCCGGTCGCCTTCGCGCAGGGCCAGTTCCTGTCGGGATCGCTGCTCGGCATCGACCTCGACTCCATCGCCTCCGTGCAGGCCGCGACCGCGGTGCACTACGGGACCGGCGGGACCGTCACCAGCAAGGACCCGCTGGCGGTCACCGCCCTCGACGCGATCACGGTCGGCTCCGGCGCGAGCGTGCAGGCCGACCTCGGCGACGTCGTGCAGCTCGGCACGGTCGGGCAGTACGCTCAGGCGACAGGCGACGGCATCAGCTCGGCTGCGGCCGGCGCCGTCGGTCCGGATGGCGCGATCGGCCTCGGCGAAGACGTCGCGGTACCGGGCGGCAACGCCACGGTCGACCTGAGCGCCCTGCTCGGCGACCAGTTCGCCGCCAACCTGATCGATCTCGACCTCGCGGTCGAGGCGATCGCCGCCCAGGCCTACGCCGATGCGGAGAACGCGAGCGGCTCGTACACACTCGCCGACGCCACCCTCGAGCTCTCGAGCCCCGCGATCTCGCGGCTCACCGAGAAGGTGAACGCGGCTCTCGACACGGTGACCAACCGCCTGGCGGTGCTCGACGGATCCGACGGCCAGCTGGTCGTGGACGTCAACAACGCGCTCACCCGTCTCGCCCCGACCCTCAACCTGCTCGGCGCGGGGTCGAACGTCACCGCCACGATCGACGTCGGCGACCTGAAGCAGCTGGTCTCCGACCTGCTGACGGCCCAGTACGGCGAGAGCGGCGTCACGTTCAACCTCGAGACCGGCGTCGTGAGCCTCGATCTGGCCGCGCTGGCCGGCGTCGAGATCAACGACCTGGCTCCCGGCACCGAGCTGCTCAGCGACGCCGTCGTGGGTGAGGCTCTCGACAACATCACCGAGAAGGTCGCGGACATCGCCGATCAGGTCGTCGACCGCGTCACAGCGGCGCTGAACGACGCACGGGTCGAGATCCACGCCAACGTCGACCTCGACGTCGCACAGGCACCGCTCGTGAAGCAGGTCTGCAGCACCGTCCAGAAGGTCATCCAGGTGCCGACCCAGGTGCTCAAGCGCACCGCCGTGCTGGTGCCGACCCTGAACGGCGTCGTCGGAACCGTCGTCGACGGCGTGCCGCAGATCAACGGCATCCCTGTCGTCAACGGCGTCCTGACGGGCTCCGGTCTGATCGGCGGCCTCCTCGGGGGCGTCGGGCAGCAGGTCACCTTCATCACGCAGTACGTCGACACCTACGTCACCGAGCTGGTGAGCAAGACCGTCGACCAGGTCGTGTGCAACAACGTGACCACCGCCCTGCCGTCGCTGAACACCAGCCTCGACCTCGACCTCGTCGGCACCGTCGACCAGTTCGTGGACGGCGTCGGCGTCTCGGCCTCCGCGAAGGTCAAGGTGCTGAACGTGGTGAACACCTCGCTCAACCTCGACCTGCTGACCGACAGCCTCGGTGGAACGCTCACCGACGGCCTGTTCGACTCGGACGGCGCCGTGCGCGGCCTGGTGGACGCCCTGAACACCGGCCTCGTCGACCCCGCGGTCGAGGGCCTGCTCGATGGCGACAACGCCGTCGGCGGCATCTCGGACCTGGTGTCGATTACCGCCAACAACCAGGAGATCAGCGACGGCATCTTCAGCGTCACGGCCCTGCGGATCGCGGTGCTGGGCGGTGACGGAGCCGAGGTCAACCTGGCCCGCGCCTCGGTCGGACCGAACGTCGAGAACATCGTGGCCTGCCAGGTGGACTGCGGCGTCGGCGGCGAGACCGTCACGCCTCCGGGGGGCGGCGGCGACGGCTCCGGCAACAACCTCATCACCTCGGGGGGCGGCCTCGCCGCCCTGGCGATGACGGGAGCCGGGATCGGCTTCCTCCTCGCCCTCGTCCTCGCACTGCTGGCAGCGGGTGCCTCGCTGGTGCGGGAGAACTACCGGAAGTCGCACGCGACTCCCATCGCGTAATTCCGGTAGTGCCGAGAGGCCGGGATCGTCACCTGGGGGGTGGCGGTCTCGGCCTCTTTCTCGTGCGTCCGAGGCTGAAGCCCGGGCTAGGCTCGGAGCGTGGCCCGCATCTCCCAGCGCATCGGATCGATCAGCGAGTCGGCGACCCTCAAGGTCGACGCGAAGGCCAAGCGGCTCAAGGCTGCCGGACGCCCCGTCGTGAGCTTCGCCGCGGGCGAGCCCGACTTCCCGACGCCCGACCACATCGTGGAGGCCGCGGTCGCAGCCGCCCGCGATCCCAAGAACCACCGGTACACGCCGGCAGCCGGCCTGCCCGAGCTGCGCGAGGCCATCGCCGCCAAGACGCTTCGCGACAGCTCGCTCGAGGTCGCGGCGAGCCAGGTCATCGTCACCAACGGCGGCAAGCAGGCGGTCTACCAGTCGTTCGCCACGCTGCTCGATCCGGGCGACGAGGTGCTGCTTCCGGCGCCGTACTGGACGACCTACCCGGAGGCCATCCGGCTGGCGGGCGGGGTGCCCGTCGAGGTCTTCGCCGGATCCGATCAGGACTATCTGGTGACGGTCGAGCAGCTCGAGGCGGCGCGCACACCGCGCACGAAGGTGCTGCTGTTCGTCTCGCCGTCGAACCCCACCGGCGCGGTGTACTCGCCCGAGCAGACCGCGGCGATCGCCGAGTGGGCCGAGGCCAACGGCCTCTGGGTGATCAGCGATGAGATCTACCAGAACCTGACGTACGACGGCGTCCGCGCCGCCTCGATCGTCGAGGCCGTGCCCGCACTGGCCGACCGCACCATCCTCGTCAACGGGGTCGCCAAGACCTATGCCATGACCGGATGGCGCGTGGGCTGGATGATCGGACCCGCCGACGCGATCGCCGCCGCGTCGAACCTGCAGTCGCACCTCTCGTCGAATGTCTCGAACGTGTCGCAACGCGCGGCTATCGCGGCGCTCACCGGCCCGCAGGACGCGGTCGGCGAGATGCGCGAGGCGTTCGACCGTCGCCGGCGGCTCATCGTCGACGGACTGAACGCGATCGACGGCGTGCTCTGCCCGGTGCCCGCGGGAGCCTTCTACGTGTACCCCGATGTCACCGGGCTGCTGGGGCGCGAGTGGGCCGGATCGACGTCGACCACGTCGCTCGAGCTGGCCGACCTCATCCTCGAGAAGGCCGAGGTCGCTGCCGTGCCGGGCGAGGCCTTCGGCCCGAGCGGATATCTGCGATTCAGCTACGCGCTCGGGGACGACGACATCGTCGAGGGTGTCACCCGGTTGCAGCGCCTGTTCGCCTGAACTGCGGATAAGCCCTGGTCAGAGGGCATCACACCCCGGACGACGACCGGGTGAGTGGCGGGCGATCTACTGATCTGTCTAACACCATGTCGGGGACTGTGTACCCCGTTGTGTCCCCCCTAGTGTCGACAGTGGGAGCTGGGACCCAACGGTCATTTTCCCAATCAGAAGGATCCACCCTTGTCCTCGTTCCGTCGTTATTCCGCCGCGCCCAAGCGCGGCCCGTTCGTCGCCGTGGCTGTCGCCGCGGCCGTCGCCGCCGCTCTGCTCGTCCCGCAGAACGCGTTCGCCGCCACCGCATCCCCCGCGGCGGCGTCGAGCTCCGCTGCCGGCAGCTCGAGCAGCTCCAGCACCGCCCCCACCGCGAAGGCCCTCACTGAGACCCAGAAGCTGCAGGTCGTGTGGCAGGACGTCGACGACGTCCGCGCCCAGGCCGGCAAGCCGGTGCTCGTGCGCAACTCGGCCCTCGACAAGGTCGCGGCCGACTGGGCCAAGCAGCAGTACCTCAACGGCGCCATGAGCCACAACCCGAACTACTCGAGCCAGATCCCGGCCGGGTGGCAACGGGCGGGCGAGAACGTCGCCAAGGGCTACTACTACAACGAGGTCGTGGATGCGTGGGTCGCCTCGTCGAGCCACTACGCCAACCTGGTGAACGACTACACCGACATCGGCATCGGCTACTACGAGGCCGACGGCCGCCGCTACTGGTCGCAGGTCTTCGCGAAGTACCCGTCGACCCAGGTGCCGGCTCGCACGGCCCCCGCATCCGCGCCCGCTCCGTCCGCCACGCAGTCCGCCACGCCGACCCCCGCGCCAACCGCGACGACGAAGCCCACGACGGCTCCGAGCAGCGCTCCCGCCACCGCGCCGTCGACGCCCGCCACCGCGGCGGCCGAGCCCGCCGCTCCGGCCGGCACGGCGATCCCGCTCACCTCGTCGTCGTTCGAGGGCAGCTCGACCGGCTGGACGGGCTCGAACCTCAGCCTGGTCGGCCCGAACTCCGAGGCTCGGGGCGGGAAGTACGCGCTGGGCGTCACCGGCAAGAGCACGGTCGCGCAGACCGTCACGGTCGCAACGACCCCCGGCGAGACCTACACCGCCACGATCTGGGTGCGTCCCGCCACGACGACCGCCGTCAGCGGGACCGTCAAGCTGACGACCGTCGGCGGCACCGCCGAGACCGGCTCGATCTCGTACAAGGCGAGCAGTGGATGGATGAAGGTCACCGTCCAGCTCAAGGTCGCCAAGGCCGGGCACACCGGCCTCACCCTCTCGGTCGTGCAGTCGAGCGGCAGCGCCCGCCTCGACTCCGCCTCCCTCGTGCGCACCGGCAACGCGCCGGCTGCGACCGCCGCCGCGGCACCCGCCCCGGCATCGAGTTCTGCACCCGCAGCCAGCAGCACGCCGGCGCCGTCGAAGACCTCGACGGCGTCGGCACCGGCTGCCGCGCCCGCCCCGGCTCCTGCCGCAGCGCCCGCGCCTGCTCCGGCCGCCACCCCCGCCTCGACGCAGTCCCCCGGCTTGGTATCCGGACTCGTCGGCGGACTCCTGGGATAGCCGATCCGCATCCCAGCGACCGGGGCGCGTCAGGTGAGAGCCTGGCGCGCCTCGGTCACCACCTCGTGGGCGATTGCATCGAGCAGGGTCGATCGCAGATTCCACTGCTGCCAGTAGAGCGGCACATCGACAGCGCGGCTGGGTCCGAGGTCGATGATGTCGCCGGCGGCACGCGCTGCCTCGGCCTGGGCATCGGGGAGCATCCCCCAGCCCAGGCCGAGCAGCACGGCCCGAGCGAAGTCGGCCGACGCCGGCACGTAGTGGCGCGGCGGCGTCAGCTCGCGCCGCGTGATCGACCGCAGGAACCGCGTCTGCAGCACGTCCTTCCGATCGAAGTCGACCACCGGGGCCACGGCGAGCGCGGCGGCGTCCACCCCGTCGGGGAACCACCGGTCGGCGAACGCCCGTGTCGCGACCGCGCGGTAGGTCATCGTGCCGAGGCGCGTGACCGCGCATCCGGGCACCGGTGCCGCCTGCGACGTGACCGCCGCCATCACCGTGCCCGCCGAGAGCAGACCCGCCGTGTGCTCCTGGTCGTCGCGGTAGACGTCGACCACCAGACGGCGGGCGGATGCGGCGCGCGCGAATGCAGGCAGGATCCAGCTGGCGAGCGAGTCGGCGTTCACAGCGATCGGAATGCTCGGGACGGGCGCGTCCCGGCCGTCGCCGTGGCCGTCGCCGTCGCGCTCCGCCTCGAGCCCGAGGCCGCGGATCACGTCGTGCTCGAGCAGCGCCTGCTGATGGGCGAGCTTGATCAGCGCCTGCCCCGACTCGGTCGCGCGTGCAGGCTTCGACCTCACCACGACGACCCGGCCCACCTGCTGCTCGAGCGCCTTGATGCGCTGGCTGACGGCCGACGGCGTCACGACGAGGCGGCGAGCCGCCGCGTCGAAGGTGCCGGTCTCGACGACGGCGACGAGCGCATCCAGTTGCTCTCGTGAGAAGTTCACATCAGCGATGCTAATGGTGCGTGAGAATCTTCAGCTGGCGTGATGATCATGCCGCGCCGTAGCGTCATGCCGTGACCACCGCTCTCCTCGCCGCGCTGTCCGGACTCGGGCTCGGGCTCTCGCTGATCGTCGCCATCGGCGCGCAGAACGCGTTCGTGCTGCGGCAGGGGGTGCGCCGCGAGCACATCGTGCCGGTGATCGCGATCTGCGCCCTCTCGGATGCGCTGCTGATCGCCCTCGGCGTCGGGGGCGCCGGTGCCCTGTTCGACGCGGTGCCGTGGCTGGTGACGGTGGCGCGGTTCGCGGGCGCGGCGTTCCTGCTCGTGTACGGGGCGCTCGCGGCGCGGCGCGCGCTGCGTCCCCAGGCGCTGGACGCCGGCACGGCTCCCGCGCGCGCCTCGCTCGCCGCCGTGGTAGGTACGGTGCTCGCGCTCACCTGGCTCAACCCGCACGTCTACCTCGACACGGTCGTCCTGCTCGGATCCATTGCCTCGACCCACGGCGACGAGCGCTGGTGGTTCGGGGCGGGCGCGGCGCTCGGGAGCATCCTGTGGTTCACAGCCCTCGGAGTCGGAGCACGCGCGCTGGCGCCGGTGTTCGCCCGCCCGCGTGCGTGGCGCATCCTCGACGGGATCATCGCCGTGGTGATGGTCGCGATCGCGGTGTCGCTCGTGGTGGGCGCGTTCGCCTAGGGGTCGGACGACATCCGCCGATTCGTCAGCTGCCTCGTCTGGCCCATGAGGCGGGCGCGTCACATCTCAGATCAGGCAAGTGGCGGTCGGCCCGGATGCCTGGGGAGAGGTCCCGACTCGATGTCGGGCTGCACGCCACAGTGTCGGGGTGCGACGCGCCGATCTCCCACCCGAACTCCGCGGTCGCGTGTACACAGTCGCGCGGGCTGGTGCTGCGGGCATCCCCCCGAAGCGGCTTCGCGCATCCGACATGGACTCGGGGGTGTGGGGCGTCCGGGCCCCCTCGCGGCACATCGGACGAGCTCGGCGGTCGATGTCTCATGCTGGCGGTCCGGCTTGCAGACCACGTCGCGTTCAGCCACGCGACGGCCGCGCAGCTGCTCGGCATCCCCGTGCCGATCGCACGGAAGCTCGACCGGCGCATCCACGTGAGCGTCGCGGCGCCGGCACGCGCGCCGCACGCGACCGGGCTCGTCGGACATCAGCTGGCGCGGCTGCAGACTCAGACCATCGCGGGCCTGCGCGTCACGATCGCCGCGCAGACGTGGCGAGATCTCGGGGCGACGCTGTCGGTGCCCGATCTCGTCGCCGCCGGCGACCACATCATCCACCGCCGATCCCCGCTCGCGGGCCGAGCGGACCTCGCAGCACAGGTGGATGCCGCCATGGGCACTCGAGGCGCTCGGCGGCTGCGTGAGGCGCTCGCCCTGCTGGACGACCGGGCCGAGTCGCCGCAGGAGTCGATCCTGCGGTGCCTCCTGGTGCTCGGCGGCCTGCCCGTGCCCGAGGTGAACTACGTCGTCGTCGACAGCGAGACAGGGAAGGAGACGCGACTGGATCTGAGATACCCGAGGGAACGGCTCGTGCTCGAGTACGAGGGCGACTACCACCGATCCCGCCAGCAGTGGCGGCGCGATATGACCCGCCGCTCCCGCCTGGAGGCACAGGGATGGCGGGTGATGGAGCTCAATGCCGACGATCTCCGCGACGCGCCAGAACTGGTGGACCGCGTCGCGGCCGCGCTCGCGAGCCAGCGTCGACTCGCCCAGTTCGGCCTGTGAGGAATGCGACCCACGGGCCATTCGGGGCAAGTGAGGCTCTGCGGCGCACGGGCTCTAGAGCAGGCGCCTCTCCAGCGCCCACGCGGTCAGCTCGTGTCGGGAGGAGAGCTGCAGCTTGCGGAGGACGGCCGACACGTGGGTCTCGACGGTCTTGATCGAGATGAAGAGGCGGGTCGCGACCTCCTTGTACGCGTAGCCGCGCGCGATCAGGCGCATCACCTCCTGCTCGCGGGCGCTGAGGCGGTCGAGCTCGTCGTCGGCGACGGCCTGCTCGCCGCCGACGGCTCCGAACGCGTCGAGCACGAAGCCGGCGAGGCGGGGCGAGAAGACGGCGTCCCCGGCGGCGACGGCGGCCACGGCGCGAGCGACGTCGGCTCCCGAGCTGCTCTTCGTGATGTAGCCGCGGGCGCCCGCGCGGATCACCCCGACGACGTCCTCGGCCGAGTCCGAGACGCTGAGGGCGAGGAACCGGATGTCACCGAGCAGCTCGGCGCTGCGGCGCAGCACCTCCGCGCCCCCGCCGCCCGCACCTCCCGGCAGGTGCACATCGAGGAGCACGACGTCAGGACGCAGCTCGGCGATCGCGCTCACGGCCGAGTCGACATCCGCCGCCTCTCCGACCACCTGGAGCGCGTCGCCCAGGTCGGCGCGCAGCCCCGACCGGAAGATCGAGTGGTCGTCGACGATGAGCACCCTCATGACGCGGCCCCCCGCGTCGCGCCCTGCGCGGCCGTCCGGCTCAGGTGCAGCTGCACCTCGGTTCCGGTGGGGTCGCTCGTCACCTGCGCGGTGCCCCCGGCGCGGGTCATGCGGCCGACGATCGACTCGCGGATGCCGAGCCGCGTCGTCGCCACGGCGTCCGGATCGAATCCGGCGCCGCGGTCTCGGACGAAGACGTCCACGGCATCCGGCATGGTCTCGACGTAGACGCTCACCTCGCCGCCCGCGTGCCTCGACGCGTTGAGCATCGCCTCGCGCGCCGCCCCGACCAGCGCCGAGCTGGTGATGCCGCTCGTGTCGCCCGCGGTCACCACCTCGATGCGGACCGCGTGCGCGAGCTCGAGCGACGCCGCGATGGTGCGGAGCTCGGTGGCGAGGTCGCCGGCGAAGGGGTCGGTGCCCGCGAAAAGCCAGTCGCGCAGCTCGCACTCCTGCGCGCGGGCGAGGCGCGCGACCTCGCTCTGGGCCCCCGCGCGCGCCTGGATCAGAGCGAGCGTCTGCAGCACCGAGTCGTGCAGGTGCGCGGCGATCTCGGCGCGCTGCTCCTCCCGTGCGCGGGCGGAGCGCTCGCCGAGCAGCTCGGTCCACTGCGACACGAGCCGCGGGATCACGAGGATGAGCGCGCCCACCACGATGAGGCCGACCGCGAGAACGGCGGCGAGCGCGTCGGGCCGGGCGAGCAGCAGCAGTCCGCCCTCGGCGATGAGGACGACGGCGACGAGCACGCGCAGCAGGGCGGTGGTGGCGGCGTCGCGACGCGGGTCGCGGCGGTCCATCACGAGACCCCAGGCGACGGATGCGACGCCGGCCGCTGCGCTCTCGAGCAGTCCCGGCACGAGCGGCGTGCGAGTCCAGCCGAGCCAGCTGAGGAGGATGGCGAGGAGTCCGGCGGCGGCCGCGACGCCGAAGAGGATCGCGCCCACCGGCAGGCCTCGGCGCACGGCCCCCGCCGTCACGTCGGAGTCGGCGGCCGAGTCGACGGCGACGTCCTCGAGCGGCGTCAGAGCCCAGAGCCACAGGTAGAGCAGCACCCCGGCTCCGCCGAGCAGGGTGAGCAGCGCGAACTGCAGACGCACCAGCGCGGGCGACCAGCCCAGGTGCCGGGCGACCGCGACCGACACCCCCGAGAGCACCACGGCACGCGGACGCGCCAGGGGCGGTCGGAGCGCAACGGTGGTCATGGCTCGATCCAATCAGACGGCATGCGTGCGTGCGGCGGGATCAGGGGGCGGTCAGGGGTTCACCCCATAGAGGAGCGGATGCGGTGCGACCGATGATCGAGGCATGGCGAAGAAGAGCGTTGTGCCCGATGAGGATGCCGTGGACGGCACGGACCGTGTGGACGGCGTGGACGGCGTGGGGGGCCCGACGGGCTCGACCGACGAGGCTGCGGGCGTCGCCGAGGGCGCGACCGACCAGGCGTCCCGCCCCGAGCACGGGTTCTGGACATGGATCCGCGGCCTCGGACTGACGCGCGGTGAGGGCTGGATCGGCGGCGTGTGCAGCGGGATCGCCGCCCGCACCGGCCTCGACCCGATCCTCGTCCGCGGGATCGCCATCGTGATCGCGCTGCTCGGCGGCCCGATCGTGCTGCTCTACGCGGCTGCCTGGCTGCTGCTGCCGGGGCCGGGCGGCCTCATCCACGCGCAGGACCTCGGACGCGGACACCTCGCCCGCGCTCACGCCGGGATCGCCGGCCTGCTGCTGCTCTCGTTCCTGCCGCTCACGCAGGGGTTCTGGTACGCGGGAGCGCAGTACTGGGGCGAGCCCGACTTCTTCGCGTCCGCCGGTCGGATCGTGTGGTCGGCGGTCATCATCGCCCTCGCCGTCCTCGTGATCGTGTGGATGGCGCGGCGATCGGCGGCGCCGGCCGCGGCCCCCGCATCCGCACCCTCGGCCGCGCACGTCGCGCCGGCGGCCAGCTCACCCCCCGCCCCCGAGCCGCACACGCTGGTGGTCGACGAGGGCCCGGCCACGGCGCCCGTCGGCTCGACGCCCGAGGAACTCGCCGCGTGGCAGGAGGGTCAGGCCGCCTGGCAGCTGCAGCGCGCGCAGTGGGCCGCCGCGGAGGCCGAGCGCCGCCGCCTCGCGGTGAAGCAGGTCGCCGAGGAGGCGGCCGAGCGCCGTCGCATCCGCCAGGCCGCCCGCCCCCGAGCCGGAGCCGCAGCCGTCGGCCTCATCGTCGGCGCCGCCCTTCTGGTGGGCGGCGTCGCGGCCCTCGCCGCATCGGGCAGCGCCGCGACCCGGGATCGCGAGTGGGGCATCGGGATCGCCGCCGCCACCCTCGCGATCGGGCTCGGCATCGTGGTCGTCGGCCTCGCCCGGCGGCGCAGCGGGTTCCTCGCCTTCCTCGGGATCCTGGCGCTGCTGGCCACCACGGTCGGTGCCGCCGTGCCTGCCGACCGGCAGCTGATCCCGCCGACGGGGTACGGCCTCTCGTCGTTCGAGGGCGGCCGCTTCGCCCAGGTCGGCGGGGAGTCGTACATCTACGCCAGCACTGGCGGCCCGGCGACCGCCCCCGTGATCGACCTGTGGAAGCTCGGCGGCCAGGTGAACATCAACGTCGATCCGGGCGCCACGGTGCAGCTCGAGCTGGTCTCGGCCCCCGGCCACGGGTACGTGCAGATCCAGGATCAGCAGGGTGCGTTCGTCCTCGGCGGCACGCTGACCGAGACGAGCCGGACCGCGAAGGGCGAGAGCGTGCAGACCGCCCTCATCGGCCCCGGTGCGACGCCGACGCTCATCGTGCGGGTCTGGCTGGGCTTCGACGGCTATCTCACGGTCAACGGCTACGTTACCGACGAGACCGAGGCGGACGCGTTCACGGTGACGCCCGAGCTGACCGACGAGTTCCAGGTCGAGGAGATGTCGCCCTCGCCGACACCGAGCGAAACCCTGCTCGCGACACCCACCCCGAGACCGACCGGAGCACCGTGATGACCGACGACACGCAGTCTTACGACACCGAGACCGACGACACGCAGACCTCGACGAGCGAGCTCCCGGCCAAGACCTCCGCCCCGGATGCCGAGGCCGCCGACCCGCAGAGCCGGCCCGCCGCAGCGGCTCATCCCCGCATCCGCATCGGCGCCGTGGTCTGGGGACTGCTCGTCATCGCGGGCGCGGCACTCGCGCTCTGGCTGCAGTCGTCGCCGACGCGCGCCTCGGCGGCGCTCGATGCGGCGCAGGACGCCGGTCCCCTCGGAATCGGAGTGGGCGCGCTGGTCGTGACCGGCGGCGCGATCGTGCTGATCGCCGGGACCTCGCTCGTGCGGCGCGCGCAGATCCGCCGCGGCGGCTCGGACTGACAGGCATCAACCGACCGGTGGATGCCGGCCCCACCACTTCGACGTTGTCGTCACGGCCTCCCGGCACCAGCATGGGGTCATGACGAGATCAGCAGGAACGAGCTCCGAGAGCGTCGTCGAGATCGCGGGGCTCGTGAAGACCTACCGCGGGGTCGAGGCCGTCCGCGGCATCGACTTCGACATCCGCCGCGGCGAGACCTTCGCTCTGCTCGGCCCGAACGGGGCCGGCAAGAGCACGACGATCGAGATCCTCGAGGGCTACCGGGACCGCACCGCTGGTGACGTTCGCGTGCTCGGCATCGACCCGGAGCACGGCGACCTCGCCTGGAAGGCGCGGCTCGGCATCGTGCTGCAGTCGAGCGGCGAGACCGGCAACGCCACGGTGCGCGAGCAGCTCACCCACTTCGCGGGCTTCTACCCGAACCCGCGGAAGGTCGACGAGGTGATCGCGGCGGTCGGTCTCGAGGACAAGGCGGGCGCCCGGATCAAGAAGCTCTCGGGCGGCCAGCGTCGGCGCATCGACGTGGCGCTCGGCATCATCGGCAACCCCGAGCTGCTGTTTCTCGACGAGCCCACAACCGGGTTCGACCCCGAGGCGCGCCGGCAGTTCTGGGAGCTGATCCGCGGCCTGAAGCGCGATGGGACCACGATCCTGCTCACGACGCACTACCTCGACGAGGCAGCCCAGCTCGGCGACCGCGCGGGCATCATCGCCGACGGTCGCCTCGTCGCACTCGGCCCGGTCGACGAGCTCGGAGGTGCCGAGGCGCGCGTGCCGATCGTGCGCTGGATCGAGGACGGCACCCTCCGCGAGCAGCGCACCGACCGCCCCGGAGAGCTCGTCGCACGGCTCAGCGCCGCCGGCGAGCCGGAGCGGCTGGAGGTGATCCGGCCCGCGCTCGAGGACATCTACCTGACCCTCGTCGACGCCGCCGCGGGTAGCGCGGCCGACACCGCTCCCGATACCGACGCCGCGACCGAGGAGGTCTCCGCATGAGCACGACTGGCGCACCGACCATCGCATCCGCCCCCTCCGCCCTCGCGGGCCGGATCCTCCCGAACGGTCTCTCGCGGATCCGCTACGAGGTGACCACCTACTTCCGTCAGGGCGACTCGGTCTTCTTCACGTTCCTCTTCCCCCTCGTGATGCTGACCATCTTCTCGGTCGCGTTCAGCGAGCAGAGCTTCGGGACGGATGCGGCGGGCAACGACGTGAGCGCCGCCACCTACTACCTGCCCGGCATGCTCGCCGCCGGCGTGCTGCTGAGCGGGTTGCAGAACATGTCGATCGACATCGCCGTCGAGAAGGGAGACGGCACGCTCAAGCGCCTCGCTGGAACGCCCCTCTCTCCCATCAGCTTCTTCATCGGCAAGATCGGGCAGGTGCTGGTGACCGGCGCGCTGCAGGCCGGCCTGCTGATCCTCGTCGCGCGGTTCGCCTTCGGGGTCGACCTGCCGTCGGAGCCGTCGGCGTGGCTCACCTTCGCCTGGGTGTTCCTCTTCGGGGTGACCACCTGCGCCATCCTCGGCATCGGACTCAGCGGGCTGCCGCGATCGGGCAAGAGCGCGACCGCGGTCATCATCCCGATCGTGCTCGTGCTGCAGTTCATCTCGGGCGTCTACCTCGCCTTCACCAATCTGCCGGACTGGCTGCAGAACGTCGCGAGCGTCTTCCCGCTGAAGTGGCTCGCGCAGGGCATGCGCTCGGTGTTCCTGCCGTCGACGTTCGAGGCGGCCGAGCAGGGCGGCAGCTGGAACCTCACCGGGGTCCTCATCGTGACGGCCATCTGGCTCGTCGTGGGTCTGATCGCCGCCCGCCTGACGTTCCGCTGGATCCGCAAGGACAGCTAGATGGTGCTGGCGTCGCGGTGGTGGGCGCTCGGCCTCGGGGCCGTCGTGCTCGTGTGCACGGTGATCGTCGTCGTCGGCGGTGACGCGGGCACGACCGACGGCCTCACCGCGATCGGCGTGCTCGCCGCCTACAGCGTGTTCTGGGCCGCGGTCGCCCGTCGCGCCCCGGACGGCGGCGCTCTCTCCGTCGTCGTGATCATCGTCACGATCGTGACCGCAGGAGTGCTGACCGCCTGCTCGCCCGTGCTCGCGATCTTCCAGTTCATCGCCTACCCCGCCGTCTGGACGGTGGCCGGGTCGCTGGTGATCGCGGTCTCGGCGAACGTCGCCGTCTGCCTCAGCGTCGCGGCGGGCTTCCTGGCCAGCCTCGGCACCTCCCCCGACGCCCTCACCCAGACGGTCCTCACCCAGGGCATCTCCCTCGCCTTCAGCCTGGTCATGGGGCTCTGGATCAGCCGCATCGCGGCTCGCAGCGAGGAGCGCCGCGAGCTGCTCGAGCGGCTCACCGCGACTCAGGACGAACTCGCCGTGCTGCATCGCGACGCTGGCGTGACGAGCGAGCGCGAACGCCTCGCCCGCGACCTCCACGACACGATCGCGCAGACCCTCACCGGGCTGGTGATGCTCGGGCAGACGTCGCGCCGCGAGCTCGAGGCCGGTGTGCTGACGGATGCCACGCTGGCGATGATCGAGGACGGTGCGCGCGACGCCCTGGCCGAGACGCGGTCGCTGGTGGCGGCCGGCGCCCCGGCCGAGCTCGGAGCCGGGATCGCGGACGCGCTGCGGCGACTGGGCGAGCGCTTCGAGCGCGAGGCGGGCATCCGCGTCGTCGTCTCGGCCGAGATCGCGTCCGCCGATGCGACCGGCGGCGTCGGCCCGGACCTCGACCGCGACACCCAGGTCGTGCTGCTGCGCTGCGTGCAGGAGGGGCTCGCCAACGTGCGGAAGCACGCCGAGGCGACCTCCGCCCGCGTCGATCTGCGGATCACCGACAGGCTCGCGACGGTGCGCATCGTCGACGACGGGCGGGGCTTCGATCCGTCGGGGGAGGCCGCGGGCTTCGGGCTGCGCGGACTCCGCGACCGCCTCGGACTCGTCGGCGGGGAGCTCACGGTGGACGGGACGGCGGGGGCGACCACCCTCGAGGCGCGGCTTCCGCTGGGGGCGGCCGCGTGATCCGCGTCGTCCGCGCCGTCGGAGGCGACGCGTGATCCGCGTCGTCATCGCCGACGATCACCCGATTGTGCGGGCAGGGCTGGTCGGGCTGGTCGACGCCGCCGACGACATCGAGGTGGTGGGTACCGCCGCGACCGGGCTCGAAGCCGTCGAGGCGGCCGCCGCGCACGCCCCCGACGTCGTGCTGATGGATCTGCGGATGCCCGGTCTCGACGGCGACCAGGCCACGGCCCAGATCGTCGCGGCGCGCCCCGAGACGCGGGTCGTCATCCTGACGACCTACGAGAGCGATGACGCGATCCTGCGCGCGATCGAGGCCGGCGCCAGCGGGTACCTGCTCAAGGCTGCGCCCGAGGCCGAGCTGCTGGAGGGCGTGCGGGCTGTCGCGGCCGGCGAGGTGGCGCTCGCTCCGGGCATCGCGGCGCTGCTGGTGAAGCGCGTCGCGGCACGGGCGCCCGGCGGAGAGGCGGGGCCGACGGCGTCCACCGGTCCCGCGCTGAGCACACGCGAGCTGGAGGTGCTGCGGCTGGTCGCGCAGGGCCTGTCGAACCGCGTGATCGGCGAGCGGCTGTTCCTCGGCGAGGCCACCGTCAAGACGCACCTGCTGCACGCGTTCGCGAAGCTCGAGGTCAACGACCGCACCCGAGCCGTCACGCGCGCGATGGAGCTCGGTCTGCTGTAGCCCGCGGGGTGCGGCGAGGACTCTAGAGCAGGGCGTCGATCTCGGCGCGGGACGGCATCGAGCTCGTCGCTCCGGGCCGGGTGACGGCGATGGATGCGGCGGCCGCGGCCGCCTGCAGCGCCGGTTCCAGCTCGGCGCCCTCGGCGAGCCAGGCGACCAGCACGCCCACGAAGGTGTCGCCGGCAGCCGTGGTGTCGACAGCCTCCACCCGCCGTGCGGGCACCTCGAGCAGCACCGCGCCGCCGCGCGCCACGAGCGCGCCGCGCGACCCGCGGGTCATGACGACGGTGCCCGCGCTGCGGCTGAGGGCGAGCGCGGCCTCGGTCTCGTCGTCGAGACCGGCCAGCTCGCAGGCCTCCTGCGCGTTCGGGACGAGGATGTCGACGAGCCCCAGCAGAGTGTCGTCGACCTCGGCCACGGGGGCAGGCGTCAGCACCGTCTGAACGCCGACGCCGCGCGCGACCTCGAGCGCCGCGCGCACCAGGGGGATCGGCCGCTCGAACTGGAGCACCAGGTAGCGCGCCGCCGCGATGGCCGCGCGCGCCGGCTCGTCGAGCTGCTGACTCGCGACGTTGGCGCCCGACACGACGACGATCGAGTTCTCGCCGCCGTCGACGACCGAGATCTGCGCGATGCCGGTGGCGGCGTCGACGTCGACGAGCCCGGCGTCGTCGATGCCCTCGCGCACCGCGAGCTCGCGCAGCTGGGTGCCGAACGCGTCGCGCCCGACCGCACCCACGAATCCGACATCGGCGCCCGCGCGAGCGGCGGCGACCGCCTGGTTGAGCCCCTTGCCCCCCGGAACCGTCGAGAAGTCGCTACCGAACATGGTCTCACCGGGACGGGGCAGCCGCGGCTGACGCGTGACGAGATCCATGTTGGCGCTGCCGAGCACGACGATCGCGCTCACGGCTCGATCCCGACCATGACGGGCTCGGGGTGCAGCATCACGCCGAACTCCGAGAGCACGCGGGTCTGCACGAAGCCCGCCAGCTGCGCGACGTCGGCGGCGGTCGCCCCGCCGCGATTGACGATGGCGAGGGTGTGCTTCGACGAGATCGCGGCGCGCGAGCCCGGCAGCGCGAAGCCGCGGGAGACGCCGGCGCGCTCGATCAGCCACGCGGCACTGAGCTTCACCCGGTACTCCCCCGACGCGGAGGCGTTCGTGGCGAGCGTCACCTCGTCGCCGAGCGGCAGCACCTGCGGCTCGGGTTCGGGCTCGGTCGGGAAGCGGGGGGCGTCGGACGGCAGGCCGCGCGCGAAGTTCTCGCTCACGATCGGGTTGGTGAAGAACGATCCGGCGCTGATCGAATCGGGATCGGCCGGATCCCAGACCATCCCCTTCGAGGCGCGCAGGCGCAGCACCGCGGAGCGCACGTCGGCGAGCGGCACACGGGCGCCCAGCTCGACGCCGAGCGCCGAGGCGAGCTGGGCGTAGGCGACCGGGGCGCTGAGTCCGCCGTGGTCCTCGAGGGCGAGCTCGACCGCCAGGACGACACCCAGGCGACCGTTCTTCAGGGCGCTGGTGCGATATCCGAGCTCGAGCTCGTCGGCGCTCAGCCGCACCACCTCGCCGCTGTCGAAGTCGAGGAAGTCGACGGCGGTCAGCACGTCGCCGATCTGCTGACCGTACGCGCCGATGTTCTGGATCGGACCGGCACCGGTCGTGCCGGGGATGCCGCTGAGCGCCTCGATCCCCGCGAGTCCCGCGTCGACGGTCGCCGCGACGACAGCGTCCCAGGGCTCGCCCGCCTGCACACGGATGCGCGGCAGACCCTCGGTGGCGCGCTCCATCCCGCGGGTGGCGATCTTCACGACCGTCCCCGCGAATCCCTCGTCGGAGACCACGAGGTTGGATCCCCCGCCGAGCAGCATCCAGTCGCGCGGCTCGGCCCACACGGCACGCACCACGTCGACCAGATCGGCGGTCGTCGTGGGCGCGATGAGCCTCTCGATCGGTCCGCCGACCCGCAGCGTGGTCAGCTCGCGGAAGTCGGTCATGCGGTCGGCGCCGCCGGGGGCCGCACACGCACCTGCGCCTTGCCGAGCACGGTCTGCTCGCCCGCGGTGACGGTCAGATCGATGCGGGCACCGGCGTCGTCGAGCACGCCCACCTTGGCGACGACGGTCACGGTGGCGCCGTCGACGGGATCCACGACGACCGGGCGGGTGAAGCGCACCTGGTAGTCGACGACGCGACCGCTGTCGCCGCCCAGCCACTCGATCACCGGCTGGACCGCGAGGCCCATGGTGAGCATCCCGTGGGCGAGCACGCCGGGCAGCCCGACCGAGGCGGCGATGTCGTCGCGGTAGTGGATGTCGTTGAAGTCGCCGGAGGCGCCCGCGTACCGCACCAGTCGCCCGCGGTCGAGCTGATAGGTCTGCTCGGCGACGACGTCGCCGACGGTGAGGCCGTCGAACCCGGTCCCGGTGGAGGTCACGCGTCATCACCCCGCACGACGAGGGTGGAGGTGGCGGTGACGACATGCGCTCCGTCGGCTCCGACGATCTGGGACTCGGCGGTCACCATGCTGTTGCCGCCGAGCGACTTGACGCTGGTGACCGTCAGGGTGGCGGTGAGCTCGTCACCCGCGACGATCGGGCGGGTGAAGCTGAAACGCTGCTCGCCGTGCACCACGCGGCTGAAGTCGATGCCGCCCTCGGGGTCGGCCAGCAGCTGTGCGAGCGTCGCCTCCTGCACGACGACCGCGAAGGTCGGCGGAGCGACGACGTCGGAGTACCCGGCCGCGCGCGCGGCGACGGGGTCGAGGCTGAGGGGACTGGTGGCGAGCACGGCGCGGGCGAACTCGCGCACCTTCTCGCGGCCCACCAGGTAGGGGGTCGTCGCGGGGTAGCTGCGACCTTGCAGATCGGGGTTCACGGGCACGACTCGAGTTTACGGCGGGTTGCCGCGAGCGCCGGCTGACGATCGCGCCGCATGCCCGAAGACCTGAGTTGCGTTCCCTGGTGGGTCCGAGCCGGCGGCGACCCGCCACGGGACGCAACTCGACCCGTTCGCCGGGCACGAAGAAGCCCCGGCGACCACATGGTCAGCCGAGGCTCCTCGTACGTGCTGGGGACTTACTGGCAGCTCTCGCACTGCAGGTCGTCCATCGGGTCGACGGGAACCGAGTAGCCGCCGATGCTGTCAACGTCGTTCATGGTGACCTCCTTCAAATTCGTGGGAAAACCTTCAACCGAAGGTTTAAGCCTTCGCCGTGGTCCTTCACTATATAACGTGAATGACACCTTTGTCATTCCACTACATGTAGTGATTCGGCGTGTCGCGGCGATGCATCCATTCTCCCGCCTCCCACCGACATCGCGCCGGGCTGCCGCACACCCCTAGGGTCGGATCGTGACCTCCGACTTCCGCGATCAGCCCGAGCTGGTGCGTCCCCGCGTGAGCCCGGACGACGCCGTCCGCATCGCGGCCGAGCGCTGGGGGGTGACGGGCACGGTCGCCGAGCTCGGCAGCCAGCAGGACCGCAACTTCCGCCTCGATGACGGCGCGCGCAGATACCTGCTGAAGGTCTCGAATCCGGTGTACTCGGTCGACGAGCTGCTGGCCCAGGGCGAGGCGGCCGCCGCGGTGGCCGCCCGCGGTCTGGGAGCGACCACCGCGCATCCATCGCTCGCGGGAGACGAGGTCGAGACGGTCGAGCTCGACGGACAGACGCTCGCCGTGCGGCTGCTGCACTTCGTCGAGGGCGACCCGCTGACCGGGTCCGGGCCGTTCGATCCCGGAGCGGCGAGCGCCCTCGGTGAGGCGGCGGCGCGGGTCGTCGAGGCGCTGGCCCCGCTGCGGCATGCGGCCGCGGGGCGCGTCACCCAGTGGAACCTGCGGATCGCCGACGACGTCGTGCGGCTGCTGCTGCCGTCGGTCGACGACGGCGAGCGCCGTGCTCGGATCGCCCGGCTGGTCGACACGGCGGGCACGCGACTCGCTGCCGTGGGCGACGGGCTGCGCGTGCAGACCATCCACGGCGACGTGACCGACGACAACGTGGTGCGCGCGCCCGGCTCCGGGGGCGGCGCGATCATCGGCATCATCGACTTCGGGGACGTCGGCGAGAGCTGGCTGGTCGCCGAGCTCGCGGTCACCTGCACCGCGGTGCTGCATCACAACTCGCGCGATC
>CAXTSE010000002.1:0-63414 GCA_964246985.1 uncultured Microbacteriaceae bacterium | reverse complement strand
CTCCGGGTGCTCGACACGATCGCCGCCTTCCACGCACGCGTTCCCCTGACCGACGACGAGATCGCGGCCCTCTGGCCGCTCGTGCAGCTGCGCACCGCGGTGCTCGCGGTCAGCGGCGCGCAGCAGGTCGCCGTGGACCCCGACAACGCCTACGCGCGCGCCAACCTGGCCCACGAGTGGCTGGCCTTCGTCACCGCCGAGTCCCTCGACGCGGAGCAGCTGCACGCCCTCATCCGACGCCGTCTCGATCCGAGGGCGGCCGTGCCGGCCGTCGCGGGCCTGCTGCTCGACCTCTCGCACGCCACCGAGCTCGACCTCTCGACGACCAGCCCGTTGCTCGACGCGGGCGCCTGGCTCGAGCCCGACGTCGAGGAGCGGCTGCTCGCCGAGGGGACGGGCACCGACGGGACGGTGACCCCGTGGGGGGTTCCGCGGCTGACGCGGGCGCGGCGGCGCACGCCGCGGGGTGCGGTGGCGACCATTCCGCTCGGGGTGGAAGGTGGCCGCCGGGACGGAGCTGCGCGCGCCCGTATCGGGAACGGTGCGCCGGGAGGGCGCGGAGGTGGTGCTCGCGTCGGACGGGGTCGAGCTACGGCTGCGCGGGATCACGGTCGATGAGGCCGGGGCGATCGCTGCCGGGGACCGGCTGGGGGCCGTGGCGGCATCCGGTCGTCTCCGGCTGCAGCTGTCGCTGCTGAGTGGCGGCGTCCGCCCGCCCGAGTTCGCGACACCCGGCGACGCGGCTGTCTGGCTCGACGCGTGCCCCGACCCGTCTGCGCTGCTCGGGCGGGAGCCGGCGCCCGAGCGGCCAGCGGATGGGTCGGCCGACTCCGCGGCGCTGCTCGCCGCCCGGAACGCCGCGTTCGCGCGCGTGCAGGAGCATTACTACGCGCATCCGCCCCGCACCGAGCGCGGGTGGCGCGAGCACTTCGTCGACACCGACGGGCAGACCTACGTCGACATGGTCAACAACGTGGCGACGGTCGGACACGGGCATCCGCGGCTGACCGCGGCCGTCGCGCGGCAGTGGGCGCTGCAGAACACCAACTCGCGGTTCCACTACGGGGCGGTCGCCCAGTTCAGCGCGCGGCTGGCCGACCTCGCGCCCGACGACTCCCCGAGCGGCGCCCTCGACACCGTCTACCTCGTCAACAGCGGCAGCGAGGCCGTCGACCTGGCGCTGCGCCTGGCGACCGTCGCGACCGGAAGGCCGACCGTGCTGGCGATGCGGGAGGCCTACCACGGCTGGACCATCGGATCCGATGCCGTCTCGTCGTCGCTGGGCGACAACCCGCGCGCGCTCGAGACGCGGCCCGACTGGGTGCGGCTCGTCGACGCGCCGAACACGTTCCGCGGCACGCACCGCGGGCCGGACTCGGCGCCCGCCTACCTCGCCGACCTCGAGACCCGGCTGGCCGGCCTCGACGCCGAGGGGGTGCCGATCGCGGCGTTCATCGCGGAGGCCGTCTACGGCAACGCCGGGGGCGTGCTGCTGCCGGACGGCTACCTCGCCGCTGCCTACGCGGCGGTGCGCGCCCGAGGCGGGCTCTGCATCGCCGACGAGGTGCAGGTGGGCTACGGACGCCTCGGCGAGTGGTTCTGGGGGTTCGAGCAGCAGCGCGTGGTGCCCGACATCATCACGGTGGCGAAGGCGATGGGAAACGGCCATCCGCTCGGCGCCGTCATCACGACGCGCGCGATCTCGGACGCGTTCGCCGCCGAGGGCTCGCTGTTCTCCTCTGCGGGCGGCAGCCCGGTGAGCTGCGTCGTCGGATCGACCGTGCTCGACATCATGCGCGACGAGCGGCTGCAGCAGAACGCCGCCGTCGTCGGCGAGCACCTGCGGTCGGGCCTGCTCGCACTGCAGGAGCGGCACCCGCTGATCGGCGCCGTGCACGGGCGGGGGCTGTACCTGGGGGTCGAGCTCGTGGAATCGCGGTCGACGCTGTCGCCCGCAAGCGCCGCGGCCGTGGCCGTGTGCGACGCACTGCTGGAGGAGGGCATCATCGTGCAGCCGACGGGCGATCACAAGAACGTGCTCAAGATCAAGCCGCCGATGGTGATCACGCGCGAGAGCGTCGACTACGTCCTGGGCGCGCTCGATCGGGTGCTCGCCGCGCTGTAGCCGTCAGCGTCCGGCGAGGAACGCGATCAGGCGCTCGACCAGCGGCCAGGGCACCGGCGCCGCGTGCATGAACTTGATGGTGTCCGTCGCGGCCCGATACGGCGCGAGCTCCGATTCGAGCGGCTCCGCGGCCGTCGGCACCGGGTAGACCGCGACGTGCTTCGTCCAGCCGGCGAAGTAGATGGTGTGCCGCCCGTCGATCACCATCGCGGGCATCCCGTACTTGATCGCCTCCGTCACCGCCGGGTCGGCGTCGTGGACGAGACGCCGGATGCGCGTGAGGGTCTCCTGGACCTCCGGCGGGAACCCGGCGATGTAGGCGTCGACCGCCGCCGGGCCGTCGGGGGCGGCGGCACCGGTGGTGCCGCGATCGGATGGGGACGCGGTCATGCCGGGATCGTAGCGAACGAGTGTCGGCTACCCGAAGCGTCCGTTGACGTAGTCCTCCGTGCGCGAGTCCTCGGGCGAGGAGAACATCTTGTCGGTCGGACCCTGCTCGACGATCGCACCGGGCGTGCCCTGGGACGCGAGGAAGAAGGCGCAGTTGTCGGAGACGCGCTGCGCCTGCTGCATGTTGTGCGTGACGATCACGATCGTGACCTCGCGGGCGAGCTCGACCATGGTCTCCTCGATGACACGGGTCGACGTGGGGTCGAGCGCCGAGCACGGCTCGTCCATCAGCAGCACCCGCGGCTTGATCGCGATCGACCGCGCGATGCAGAGACGCTGCTGCTGCCCGCCGGAGAGTCCGCCGCCTGGCTGGCGCAGACGGTCACGGACCTCCTTCCACAACCCCGCCTTGACGAGCGAGCTCTCGACCAGATCGTCCTTCGCCGAGCCCGACGTGCGCTGGCCGGTGAGCTTGAGGCCCGCGATCACGTTGTCGTAGATCGACATCGCGGGGAACGGGTTCGGCTTCTGGAACACCATGCCGATGTCTCGGCGCGCCTGCGTCAGGCGTCGACTCGCGCCGTAGATGTCCTCGCCGTCGAGGAGCACCTCGCCGGCCAGGGATGCCGACGGGATCATCTCGTGCATCCGATTGAGGATGCGGAGGAAGGTCGACTTGCCGCAGCCCGACGGCCCGATGAGCGCCGTGATGCGGCCGGCCTCCATCGTGAGGTCGACCCGGTCGAGCACCTTCCGCTCTCCGAACCAGGCCGAGATGGCACGGGCGTCGAGAACCGCGAGGTCCTTGTGCACAGGCGGCGGCTGAATGCCGGCTGCGGGAAGCGCGGTCGTGGGCATGAGGGCTGTGAAGACCTCGGTCGGGGTGTCGGTGCTCAAGGGAACCTCCGGGTGTCAGAGCAGATTGGGCAGGACGTTCATGACGGCATTGGATGTCGCCGCGCCCAGGGGAAGCAGGATCGGGATGGCGATGGTCCAGGTCTGCCACACGCCCCATCTGCCGCGAACCCACCGCACGGCGATCGCGGCGGCGGTCACGAGCTGCGACCAGAACAGCACCGAGAACCAGCCGTCCTCGTCGGGCGCCATGGGGAACTCGGCGGGGCGGAGCACGGCGTCGGTGAATACCGCCGAGGGCGTGTCCTTGACCTCGCCCGTGAGGTCCGCGTCGATGTAGAGCACGCCGGAGGGGAGCAGCGGACTGCCCTCCGCCGTGATGAGCTCGAGTCGACCCTCGCCCTCCTGGAGGGCTTGCGGAAGCAGCTCGCCTTCGCGCCTGAGGCCGATCACCTCGTAGGTCGATTCGCCCTGCCCCGTGGTGATCGTGATCCGGTCGCCGGGCTCCAGCGCGCTGAGGTAGCCGAACGGACCGCCGTATGTCGCCTGTCGCCCCATGATGATGCTGGTCCCCTCTTGACCCGGCATCACGGTGTCACGGCGATGACCCGGTCCAGAGGTCAGTACCGAGCCGGTCGTACCCTGCACGAACACCTCGTCGACCTTCACCTCGGGGGTGTCGATGGAGATGATCCCGATGGGGGCCCCGTCGGGGACGAGCACCTCGTCGAAGTCCAGCTGGCCGAGTGGCGCCGTCGCCTCAGCCAGATCGGCGCGCAGCTCCTGGTAGAGCGCGTACTGGGAGCGCGCGTGCTGCAGGGACCCCACCAGGGTGACGTGGGCGACGAATCCCAGGAGCAGAGCTGACGCGGCGAGCCACATCACACCGAACCACCATCGAGGCTCGGCGGGAGTCAGGGGAGGCGTTCGCTGCAGGGGCTTCCGGGGCGGAGTGCGCAGCCAGATCGGCAGCCGGACCGGGGGCTTGGGAGGGGCGATCGTCACGCCTGCGTTCCCGTCGCCGCAGTACCGAACAGGGTGGCGATGGTGTGCCGGAAGGCGATCGCGAGCCACAACACGGCAAGCCCGAGAGCGCCGACGACGATGTACACCCACCACAGGCTCAGCCAGCTGTCGGACGCCGGGGCGCCCGCGACGATCGCCAGCTTGCCGTTCGCGACATACCCGGAAGTCCACCCGGTCACCTCGAGGACGGCCGCGCCCGTGCGGGTGCCCTCGGGGATGCGGAAGCGGGCCGTGAAGGTCCCGTCCGCCCCGACGGTGTAGCTGGCGATGACGACCGCACCGGGATAGAGCACGACCTGCGCCTTCTCACCCGGCTGATACCCGGAGGCGGTGGCCACGATCCACTCGCCGGCCTGCAGACGCTTCTTGTCGAGCTTCAGCCTGGGCGCATCCTCGGCGGGCTGCGCCGGAGGCACCGGCGATCCATCGGGGTTCGCGGGGGCAGGGGCGGACCCTCCGCCGGTAGATCCCCCGCCGTTCGATCCCCCGCCGGTCGACCCGCCGCCGGTGCCGGGCGATCCGCTCGTGCTCGGGCTCGGCGAGCTCGCACCGGGGATGACCACGGAGACCGGCGCGTTCGCCGTCGGAGTCGGGGATGGCGCAGCCAGCGCCGCGCTCGACCCCATGCCCATGCCGACGAGACCGAGGACAAGCGGGATCCCCGCGGCGACGGCCCAGCGGGTCCGAGGCGATCGTCTCATCGGCTGCTCGCCCCGGCGGTCTCGCTCTGCCTCTGCGCGAGGGCCTCCTGTCGAGCGGCATCGGCTGCCTCGTCGATCGCCGCGTACATGCGCTCGCGCGTCCCGCGGACGTACCGCACCACGAAGAAGACGATGGCGATGACGAGGACGACGAGACCCAGGAGCGTCCACGAGATCGCGATCGTGGTGGACTGCGCCGAGACCCCCTCGTAGTCGACGGTCGTCTGATCCGGATCGATCGGCGCTCCGGTCGTCGTGGCGGCGGGATCAGGGACCGCCGCGTCGCCGGCCGCCGCGGTCGGCGTCGGCGTGGCGCCTGTCGGGCCGGAGTCGGACGCCGTGGCGCTTCCGACCGGCCCTGGAGTGAGCCCCACGGTCGACTGGGCGTACAGGAGCGCCGCCACCCCGGTGAGGGTGACCTCGACGTGCACGAGCTGCCGCGGCAGAAGGTTCATCACCGGCTCCGGATCGGACGATCCGATCGCGAGCCCGAAGATGCCCTCGGCGCGGAGTGCCTGCTCGATATCGATGCGCTTGTTGCCGGTGTTGCGCACGTCGTACCGCACGGTGAGCTCACCGGGTGCGAAGGGGTTCAGCGACGGAGTGAACGACGACGTGAGTCCCTGAACCTCGGCTCCCGCCACGGCTGCGCCGGACACGGTCATGTAGACGCGCGCCCCGACTCGCTGCTCGAGCACAACCGCAGAGCCTTCCGCATCCTCGGATTCGGTGAGCACGGCGGCGATCACACCGGCTGAGTGGTCACCCGGAGTCGCATCCGACGGGATCACCAGGTTGAAGGGGATCGTCGCCTGCATGCCGGGGTCGATGGTGACCGTGGCGACTGCCGGTGTGATCCAGGACCCCAGGTCGGTCGGCGGCTCATCCCGGCTGAGCAGCGAGAAGCTGGCGGTGTCCGGATCGGTGAAGGCGTCGGTCGCGTAGACGATGAAGTCGGCAGCGACGTCACCGGCGTTGGTGATGAGGAAGCTGTCGACGATCTGCGTCCCCGGATCGACGTCGTAGGTGAAGGCCCGCCGTCCGCCTTCGGCCGTGGGCGCCGGCTCGACGCTCCACGTCACCGGTCCGTCGGCGTCGACGACCATCTGGCTGGAGTCACGCGACGGTGCTGATCCGAGTGCGGTCGCATCCGAGACGGCGGTCGCCGGAGTCAGAGCGACGGGAAAGAGCACGAGTGCCGCGGCGAGGAGGGTTGCGGCGCCCGCAGGGTTTCGGGGCATTGACGGAGCCAATCAGGTCGAGGGAAGCACGGGGCCAACGATGGGTGAACTACGCATGGCCCGGCGCACATCGAGGGCCACGGCCGGGGCTGCGGGACACGCCGCAAGCGGGGCGGGTGACCCGGATGGTCAGCCCGCCCCGCCTGTCATGCGGGGGTGATCCTTACCTCGATCGTCAGATGAGGGTCAGGGTCAGGGTTGCGTTGTACTGGCCGGCCGGCGTGTTGGTCGGCGCCTTGAGGAGCAGCAGAGCCGACGCGGAGGTGACCGTGTTCGCGGCGTTCGGCTGGCCCTTGGCGAGCAGGCTGACCACCTTGAGGCCGGTGCTGGCCGGCGCCGGGGCGACGACCGGGCCGGGGGTGCTGCCGATGGCGACACCGTCGGGCGCGACCGCGGGGGTCCACCCGAGGTACTTGCCGTCGAGGACCGTCGTCGGAGCGCCGACCTTGGTGAAGTCGCCGATCTGGCCCTTCAGGTTCCACTCCGGGTAGTCGAGCTGACGCTCGTCCGTGACGACCGCGTAGAACGTGCCCGACGCGTCGAGCGTGCTGCCGTTGCGGACCGCCGTGCCGAGGTCGACGCTGGCCGAGTAGCTCGTCAGGTACAGGTTGCCGACACCGGTCGGGATCGCAACCGTGATGTTCGACGGAGCACCCGTGACCGGGGCGACAAGCGAACCGAGCTGCACCGTGGCAGTCGCCGAGGTCGACGTCGCGTATGCGGTGCCGGTCGGGACATAGGTCGCCGTGTAGACGTGCGAGCCGTTGGCCACACCGGTCAGCGTGGTCGACGCGAGGCCGGCCGCGACGGGGACGGTCGCGACGGTGGTCGCGCCCTCCTTGAACACGATGCTGCCCGGCGCCGCAGTCAGCACGGTGCCGCCTGCGTTCTTGACGGCGGCGCTGAGTGCGACCTCACCGGCCGCGGCCGTCGTGGTCGCCGACAGCGACGTGGTCGTCGGAGTCGCGGGAGCCGCCGGCGGCCCCCAGTTGCCGGTTGCGGCGTCGTAGTAGAGCGTCATCGTCAGGTACTTGTCGTTGACGAGGTCCAGCGACGTGCTCAGGGCGTGGAAGTAGTACCGCAGCTCGAAGTTGCCGGTCTGCAGCGGGGTGCCCTGGAGGAGCGGCGAGTTGAGCTGCTTGTTCGACACGAAGTTGTTCGAGCCGATGATGGAGCGGTCCATGAACGCCGGGTTGCCGTCGAGACCGTTCGTCCCAGCCGTGACCGCCATCGACGTCGTGCGGAGGTTGGACATGTTGCCCACCAGCACGCCGTTCTGGAAGATCTGGTTGGTGCTGGCGGCGCGGTATCCCACCGGGGCACCGACGCTCGTGCCGATGCTCTGAAGGAAGTACTGGTCGGAGACGTTGCCGCTCGTGGGGGTGATCGTGATGGTGCCGGGGATGACGTCGGCCTGGGCCGGCGCGGCGCCCACCGCGAGACCAGCGAGCACGAGCGCGCTGATCGCGACGGAGGCGACCTTCTTGTTGAGCTTCATGAGTCTTCTATCTCTTTCTTGAGGGTTGTGAGATCGAACTGCGAATGGGTGGGGTCAGTTGATGTAGCCGCGCTGCGCCGACACGTTGCCGCACTGGTTGCCGATCGTCGCGAAGCCGTACTGCTGGATCTGCGTCGTGGCCTGGCACACGGTCGACGTGGTGCCGGCGAAGGTGCTCCGCACGAGGCTGTCGGTGGCGGACGGGGTGGCGGTGGTCAGCGCACGGGTCTCGACGACGTTGTAGACGAGTCGGCTCACGCCGAAGTCCGGGTTGGTCGCGACGCGCGTGCCGTTGTACGCGATGGGTTTGATGGTGTCGATGCCACCCAGCACGATGTTGCCGCGACGCTCGACGACAGTGGTCGGGAGCGTGCGGTAGTTGCCCTGGGCGATGTACTGGCCGACCGAGAACGGCACGATGTCGCCATCGGTCGTCAGGAACGAGCCGTCGTGCTCGATGACGCTGTTGCCGAGGTCGGTCGCCTTTCCGCCGGTGGTGAGGGCGGCCTCGGTGGTGCCGAGCGCGCTGACCCAGAACTGGCGCGTCCCCGAGTTGACCTGCGGGAGCAGCGGACGGATGGTGATGGAGTTGCCCGCCGCGTCGACGAAGGTCGTCACGGTGCCCAGGTAGATGTTGCGCAGGGTGAAGGCGTTCGAGGGCTGACCGGCGGCGCCGAGGGCGACGTCCTTCGGGAAGTCGCTCGAGGCGCTCATGGCGACCGTGACCGCATCACGGGCGAAGGGGATGTAGGTGAGCTCGGTACCGGTCTGGCTGCCGAGCGAGGAGGAGCGAGCGAACTGGAGCGTGCCGGCCGGCAGGACGGTGCCCGCGTAGGCGATGCCGCGGACCGACGAGCTCAGCGCACGGACACCCGCGCTCGAACCGACCGGACGGGCGAAGGTGGTGCCGTTGACCGTGATGGTCGCGGAACCGGTCGCGTCGTACGAGCCGATGGCGGGCACGGCGCTGGCGATGCCTCCCACCACATCCTGGGTCGTGTCCGACCCGGTGCCGCTCAGCGACTTCTGGCTGCCGGGGTCGGCGAAGGCCGGCGCTGTCGCGCCGAACGCCATCGTCGCCGCGATCGCTGCAACTGCGCCGAGGCGCAGCTTCAGGTGCTTCTTCATCAGATTCCAACCTTTGTTTGTTAGGTTGCCCCGGTAGTTCGTCCTGAGTGGACTGGCCCCCCGTTGATCTTTTGCCGGATAGCGGGGGGCTTCCCTTTCGAGTCGGAGCGCAGCCTCGAAAGAAGTTGTGAGGGGTTAGAGGCGTGTTCCTCGCCGTCGGAGGATGAAGGGCCCGACCAGGAAGCCCGCGAGCCCGAGAGCTAGGGCGATGGCAAGGCTCGAGCGGGCGATCGGCGTCGACTCCGACGCGAGCGTCCTCTCGTCGGTGATCGGATCGACGCCCGTCGTCACCGCCGGGTCGGTTCCCCCGCCGGCCGTTGGGTCGACTGCGCTGTCTTCCGCGGAGTAGGCCGACGGGACGCTGTAGTCCGTCCCGCTCCCGCTGCCTGTGCCCGTCGGAGATGCACCCGGCTTGAAGTTGATGATGCTGTCCGCCGCGGCTGCCGCCTGGCTCGCCAGCGTCCCGCTCAGCGGCAGGTAGCCGGCGGGCAGCTCCCCGAGTGCGGTGCCCGACACCTGGCCGGTGGTGGTGACCTGCTTCAGCATCTTGGAGATGGTTTCGCGAGAGGATGCCGTCGTCTTGGTGAGGTTGACCCCGGCGTAGGTCACCATCGTGAGCGGGTATCCGCCGGCCCCGACGGTCGCAGGGTTCACCTGCTTGACCGTGTCGAGCGACGTGGGCGACAGGGACTTGAGAGCCTCTTCCATGGCCGCCGGAGTGCTCGCCACGGGAGTCTTCGTGTTGGCGGGAGCGAGGGACGCCGTCGTGAGTCCGTATCGCGCGGCGTTGGCCGAATCGGTGATGGCGATCATGAATCGGGCGCCCGCGTCCTGCACTCCGTTGCTGACGTAGGCACCGAACGTGTTGTTGTCGTTCAGCTTGGTCGCATCCCAGAAGGTCCTCGAGTTGGGGTCGCCGCGGAAAGCCTGACGGGCCGCCGTCAGGTAGTCGATCGCATAGGGGGCGAACTGGATCGAGTCGTAGCGGGTGAGGCCGTTCTCCTTCGACGTCTCGAAGGGGAGAAGGGTTCCGTCGTCCTTGGGGAACGTGTCGAGGGGGGTGGAGGTGAGGCTGAACGCGCTGCCGTCGATCCCCACCTGTCCCACGACCTTCTGCACGGGTGTCGCGAGGTAGTTCAGCTGGTCGTCGAAGTACCAGGGGATCGTGTTGCCCTCGGTCTTCGGCAGGTAGTACGGATTGACCGTCATGCCGTCGGGGTCTGCCGAGCCGTTGAGGAAGGCGACGGCCTCCTGGTCGGCGAGGATCCAGCGCCAGACCTGCTTGATGCCATCGGCGCCTGACGGTCCGGGCAGGACGACGGACGGGTACTGGCCGTCGTAGTCCCTCCAGTTGGTCGGATTCGCACGCTGGAAGTCGGGGTCGAGGTTGAGGGACGTGTAGGACCGCCCCTTCGTCGACAGGTGAGCGAGCGACTGGCCCGGGATGGCCGTGCTCGACGGCACGGTGAAGCCGTACGACTGGGTCAGCAGCTTCGCCACCAGACGGGGAGTCAGGTTGAGCGATGCCGGGCGCCCGTTCGTGAACTCCGCGTTGTAGGCGACGACGACGCTCGAGGTGGCGACCGGGACGTACTGGAGCTGCGTCTTGCCGAGAAGGGTGCGTTCGTCCTCCGACTGGAGCTCGCCGCTGCTCACCGGATAGCCGGAGTACACCAGCTCGGGGGTGCCCGTCCGGGTGTCGAGGAGCTGGGCGCGCGCCACCGAGTCCGGGTTGGTCGCGAAGCTGAACGTGCTCGACACCTTCTGGCACAGCGACGGCTGCCACGAGCTCATCGCCGCGATCATCAGCTGCGAGCCCGAGATCTTGAACTCCTGGCTGCCCGGCGGGCAGGCCGACGCCGTGGGCGTGAAGTCGAGCGGGACCACGATGCGGTTGTCGAAGTAGTCGCACCTGGGATTGACGGGACTGCCGCCCTGGATCGGCGTGGTCTGGCCGTAGGCGTAGTAGTCGCCGCTGCGGGAGACGAGGTCGCTGCACGCAGCGCCGTCGCCGCCGAACTTCGTTCCGCGCGGGACGATGACGAGCCAGCACCGGAGGTGGCCCGTCGTGCCGCAGCCCAGCTGCGGAGACTGGCTCGACGACTGCGTCTCGAAGTCGAAGTACCCGGATCCGTTGGATCCGATGCGCGCGACCGGCACCTCGTTCGTGGTGGAGGGGCCGAAATAGCTGAGGAGGGGGCTGAAGGTGGTCTCGATGCCGTCCTGGACGCGGAGCTTCGCCTTGCCCGACACCGTCTGCCCCGACACGGTCCTGAAGGGGTTGTCGAAGCCGGTGACGCGCCGCGGGTCGTAGTCCAGAGCCGAGACGCGGTTGTTGTTGTCGAAGTAGACGCTGTTGCCGAGGACCGTCGGAATTCGGCCGCCCCATTGGCAGGTCTCGACGAAGTCCTCTGCGTTCGGGTCGTCGCCCCAGCACTGCATCGCCTGCATGAAGTTGGCGCCGTTGACGACGTCGGGGTAGGCCGCCTTGGTGCCCGCGAACCCGGACACCTCCACGCGGATCGCCTGGTCGATGATGTTCTTCGTCTGCGAGACCTTGACGACGATGTTCTTCATCTCGCTGTAGTGCGGGCTCGACGTCGTGCGGGCAGGCTGTGCATCCTTGGCGCTCGAGTCGTCGCCCGCCCACGTGATGGTGAGGCTCGAGTCGGCCGCCGCTGCTGCGCGTGCCGTTGCTCCCTCTGTGGCGGCGTTCACGGGAGCAGCCGACACCAGCGCGAGAGGTGCGATGAGTGCCGCTACCGCCATCGCCACGACCGTCGTGCGGCTGGTGAGCCGACGACGCAGGCGGCGGGGGAAGTCGTGGGGGTTCGACACGGCCATGAACCTATGAGTCCGATCCCGGCCGCAGGGCACGACCGTGTTTTCTAGATGCGGACGGCAGGTGAACTCTTGACGTTCTCACCGGCCCGTACGCGGGTCGGCCGCGAACACGAGGCCGACGGCCGGGTCTGCGCGCAGGCGCTCCCGCCGAGGCGAGTACCGCGCGGCGGCGCGCGAGGACGGGCGGCAGGAAGATGATCGCCAGCGCAGCCATCGCGGCGATGATCATGAAGACCAGGCTCCCGAGGGGAACGCTGCGCGAGCTGAGCGTCATGGGCTCGCCCGCGACCACGGCCGGCCCTCCACCATCCAGGCCCTGCGCGATGCCTCCTCCCCCGGCGGCCCCGGCCGCGTCCCCGGAGGCCGCCTCGACGTCGGTGCCCGTTCCTGCGGCACTGCCGGCGGAGGACGCGGCCGCCCCGGCCCCTCCGCTGCCGCCCGCGGCCGTGGCTGTGCCCGCCGCGCCGCCGGTGCCGGTGAGGCACTGGTCGGCGCCCTTCTTGTCGCACGCCTGGGGCTGCGGGGCCTGGTTGGCCAGCTTGTTCGTGCCGTCCGGCGAGAACGTGGGGTTGTTGCAGGAGGCGATCGTCTTGTTCGCCGGATCCCCTCCGGGAATCTTCTGCACCTGATCCAGTCCGCCCTGGACGAGGTTGATGGGAAGGGGCGAGTACCCGAGGATGTCCGCCTGCTGCTGTCCTTCGCAGAGGAAGTACGCGGCGAAGTCCGCCAGCGTGAGTCCCTTGTCCTCGGTGAAGTTCCCCTCGATCGCGGTGGGGACGATCATGTAGGAGTAGGACGAGAGCGGGTACACCCGCGGGTCCGGATTCGTGTACACGCCGGCGAGATTGGCCGTGAGATATTCCTGCGAGTTCGGGTCGTTGTTGATCTTCGCCGCCAGCAGCGACACGGCCACGTTGGACGCGGTGGGCTCGTTGTAGTACCCGGCCGCGTTGAGGAGCTTCGCCACCGGGAACCGGGCGTTGATGGCATATGAGGCCTCGACGTAGGTGATCGCGCCCACCGAGCTGTTCTTGGCGACGGTGCTGGCCACCTGATTGGAGCCCTGCTGGGCGAGGAATGCCGAGCCCGGGACGACCGGATAGTTGGAGGTGATGCCGCAGTTCGACCGGCCGGCCTTCGCGCAGTACGCGTTCCAGATGGACGGGTACTGGGCGCGCATCCAGGTCGTCAGCTGGGCGGTCGTCCCCGACCCGTCCGACCGGACGACCGGTACGACCGAGATCGCCGGCAGCGACAGCTTGGGGTTGTCGGCTGCGATCGCGGGATCGTTCCATTTGGTGATCACGCCGGTGAAGATCTTGGCGACCGTCTCCCCCGACAGCCTCAAGTTGGTCACCCGCTGGCCGGCGATGACGAGGTTGTACATGAATGCAGTCCCCCCGGCCACGATCGGCACGTAGGCGAACGACCGGGAGGGGCGCGGGTCGGGGCTGTCGCTGTTGGCCAGCGCGTAGGGGATCTCGGATACGCCGAAGTCGGTGGTCCCCTGCGCGAAGAGCTGGCGACCGGCGGAGGACCCCTGGTCGCTGAAGGAGATCTTCCACTGGTAGTTGTCGAAGACGTTGCGGATCCACTGCTGCAGCGCATTGGCCGACCACGTGGATCCGGCGCCCTCGATCGGCTGGTGGATCTTCCCGACGGCCACCGCCGCCGGGGCCTCGGCCACGGCAGGAGTCAGCGCGAGGGCGAGGACGACCAGAGCGGCCACGGAGAGACGGAGTCGACGGACGAGGGTGGGACGCACGGGCTATTCCTTGCCGGGGTGGGGTGGGGAGGGCGAGACAGGTGGGAGCGTGAGCACCGGCGACGGGCCCGCCACGAGGCCGAGCTCCTTCGCGCGGAATCGGTAGTCGTCGGCGCGCGACGCCCGCGTGCGAGCGCGCTGCTGGCGGATGCTGAGCTGGCCTGGGCCCTTGCCGCCGATCGCGCGGGCGATGAGGAACAGCAGCACGACGAGCACCATGAGCACTGCGGCGGTGCCGAAGCCGCGGGCGATGAAATTGAGCTCGGGCGATTTGACGAAGGTGAAGGTGGTCAGAGGGAGCGACGTCATGGGTCCCGCGAACGGATTGAGGTTGAAGAAGGTTGTTGCACCTGCGGTGAGGAGCACCGGTGACGTCTCGCCGATGCCGCGTGCGGTGCCGAGGATCACGGCCGTGGTGAGGCCAGACCGAGCGGTGGGCAGGGTGACGGTCCACACCGTCCGCCATGTCGACGCTCCGAGAGCGCGCGCCGCCTCCTTCAGATTGCCGGGGACGAGGCGGAGCACGACGTCGGCGGAGCGCACGACGATGGGCAGCATCATCACGGTGATCGCGCAGGCGGCGGCGAACCCGGACCGCGACAGTCCGAACTGGACGATGACGGCATAGATGAAGAGGCCGGCCACGATCGACGGAAGCGCCGTCATCGCCTCCACCACTGTGCGCACGAACCGGGCGAACCGACCGGGGTACTCGGTGAGGAAGATCGCCGTGAGGATGCCCAGCGGGACCGTGAGGATCAAGGCGATCCCGATCATGATCAGCGTCCCCACGATCGCGTGGAGGACTCCACCCTGGTCGAGGTCGTCGAGCGGGCCTGCGTTGCTCATGTCCTGCGTGTAGAAGTTGGCGAAGGCGAGCGGCTCCACGCCGCGTCCCACGGTGTAGATGACCACCGAGAACAGGGCGAGCAACATGAGGAAGGCCAGTGAATGCATGACGACCGCCGCGAGACGGTCGCGCACCGTCGGACGGTTCTCGTCGAACGCCGTCAGCAGGCCGAAAAGCAGCAGGAACAGCACGTAGGCGATGACGATGAACCCGAGGGCACCTTCGAGGGGAAGGGCGTAGACGAAGAGCCACGCGGTCAGGCCGACGGAGGCGACGGCAGACCCGACCAGCCGGATCACGTCGACGGTGCGAATCGTCGCCGTCGATCGGCGCTGCTCGACAGGTGACGCGGAAACGGTCATGGCAGTCATCAGTCCCCCTGGCTTCCGGACCGGCTGCGGGCGACGATGAGCGACGCCCCGAAGTTGATGATCAGGGTGACGATGAAGAGTGCGAGGCCCGCAGCCATCAGCGCCGACAGTTCGAAGTTCGACGCCTCGTTGTAGCGCAGCGCGATCAAGGCGGAGATCGAGTTCGCGCCCTTCTCGAGGATGCGCGGCTGGATCACGAAGACGGGCGAGATGATCAGGAACACCGCGATCGTCTCACCAAGCGAGCGGCCGAGGCCGAGCATGGTGCCGCCGATGATACCGCCGCGCCCGAAGGGCAGAACGACACTGGTGATCATCCCCCACTTGGTTGCGCCGAGAGCCAGTGCTCCCTCGCGCTCACCGATCGGGGCCTGTGTGAAGACCTCGCGCATGATGGAGCTGGTGATCGGAGCGACCATCAGCGCGACGACGATCCCCGCGATGAAGGTCGATGCCGAGAAGACGGTCGGGGTCGCCAGAGGATCGTTGGGGTCGAAGCCCTCCACCGAGAACGGTGGGAACCATCCGAGATACGTGGCCAGCCACTGAGAGAGCGGCAGGACGAGCGGCGACAGGAAGAAGAATCCCCACAGCCCGTAGACGATGCTCGGGATCGCCGCCATCAGGTCGATGATCGTCACGAGGAGCGGCTTGATGCTCTGCGGGGCGTACTCGCTGATGTAGAGGGCGGTTCCGAAGGAGAGCGGCAGGGCGAAGAAGATCGCCGTCAGGGCGATGAAGACCGTGCCGGCGAATACGGCTGCAATACCGAACGTGCCCGAGTTGGGGTCCCATGCCTGCTCGGAGATGAAGTCGGGGCCGGCGACTTGCAGGGCCTCGAAACCCCGGACGAAGAGGAAGAGGCCGACCAGGGACATGATCGTGACGACGACCGTGCCGCCCCCGCGGGCGATCCACTTGAACAGCGCATCTGGTCCGTCCTGGACATTGGCAAGGACCCGGGGCTTGTCGGCTGCGGGACGCGTAGGCGCCGCCAGCCGCTCGTCAGACAAGAGTTTCACGAGCACGTGCCATCAAGGCGGGGTCGGTCAGGCGCGCGCCCGAGTTGAGGGTCGCGACGCCGATCGAACGAACGGCCAGCTCGATGGAGTTGCGGCGATCCCGTTCGGTGAGGTACCAGCGGGCACAGGTGGCGACAGGCTGATCGTCCACGCTGAGGTACCACCCGTAGACGCCTCGACCGGGCTCACTCGTCAACCGGATCTCGATGGATGCGCGGGCAGCGACGATGGTGCTCACCGCCGATCGAGCTCCGTCGAACGAGTCGTGCATCTCCGTGCCGCGCGCGAGCTCGCGGTTGTTGGCGGAGACAAGCTGCCAGACGACGACACCGTCATCTTGGGGGGAGGAGCGGACTTGGGCGACATCGCCCAGCACACGGCGGACGTGCGCCTCCCATGGCCGCAACTTAGGGGTGTCGCGGGTGAGGAAGCGCACGAAGACGAAACGGGGTCCAGCGGACATCGAGCGGCCTTCGGATCGGGTGGTATCCCGCTACCGGGGGAGGGGACGCTGGAACTGTCCTGGGAACTCGGTAACAAGCACCCTCGCGAACCCGAACAGCAACTCACTCGGAGGTAAACAATCGACGCTGGGATTCCCTCACCACGGCGCGCCTCCGGCCCGCCTCCCTCTCGGTGGGCAATACCGCCCTGTCGTTCAGAATGCGTTCATGTGATTCCCGCATCGTTCGTGACCATGCGCGCCCGAATCCCCGCACTGGCAGTGTCGCTCTCCCTCCTCGCAGCTGCCGCCCTGACGGGCTGCACGTCGCCTGAGCCCGCCCCCGTCGCCACCGACCCCGCACCCGTCGTCGCCCCCGATCCCGAGCCGTCGCTGACCCCCAACCCGCCGGAGGCGGACTCGATCCTCTGGGTGCGGGCGACCGCGACGGCCGCGAACGGCGCGGAGCTGTCCCTGGAGGCGATGCTGCACCGCGCGGTCTCCTACGAGTACCCCGGCACCCAGACGATGAACCAGATCCTGATCGAGGACTGCGGAGCGACACTCACGAACGCGATCCTCGCCGCGGATGCCTGGAGCATCAACCGCATGAACGTCACCGCGATCCCCCCCGCCGACTCGCCCGAGTGGCCGGCAGACGCTCGGATCGACTTCCGTCCCACGGGCGACGTGGTCTACACCGCGAGCCGCGGAATGGTGCAGGCCGACCCCGCCACGGGCGATCTGGCGTGCGTGCAGGACAAGTTCTTCGTCGGCGCCGGTCGAGGCGCGATCGCAGTCGGCATCCCGAAGGACACGATCGACCTGGACACCTTCGCCGACGGATGGGCCCGCCACACCTGGGGGTTCACGGCTCCAACCGGCGTCACGCTGTCCGACTGCAGCTACGAGCTCACCGACCTCGGCCGAGAGTACGGCGGCGGGCCGGCAGACTGGGTCGAGGTCGCCGATGCGTCGAACTGCTACGTGGGTCCGTCGAGCGGGATCGCGGTCTTCTGACGCCCTAGCTCGTCACCTTGAAGTGCGCGAGCAGCGCCTCGCGCGTCATGCGCGAGTAGCCCGGGACCTTGTGGGCACGCGCATAACCGCGAAGACGCGTGACGTTCCAGTCGGCCGACGGCGTGTCTGATGCGGGGGCCGGCTTCGTCGCAGGCGCGGGCTTCGTCGCCGTGGGCCGCGTCGCCGTCGGCGCGGGCTTGCGGGGAGCCGGAGACGGCGCTGTGGTCTTTGCGGCCTTGTCCTTCTTCGCGCGGGTCTTCGCGGCGTCCTTCACCTTGGCGGCAGCCTTCTTCGCCTTGTCCTTCGCCTTCTCGGCGGCCTTCTTGGCCTGCTCCTTGGCGCGCTCGCGAGCCTTCTTGGCGGCCTTCTTCGCCTTCTCGGCCTCGCGCTCGGCGGCCTTCGCGGCCTTCTTCGAGTCCTTCTTGGACTCCTTGGGGGAGCCCTTCGCGGAGTCCTTCTTCACGCTCTTCTTCGCCGAAGCCATGCGACCCTCCTCGTGCGGGGCCCCTGGCGGCCCGATCCGCCGATCATAGGGGTCCGAGGTAAACGAACCGCTCGTGAACTCCGCCTGAACGATTACCCCCGCCGTCAGGCGACGCCATAGGGTTTCGTCGTGACCGGCTCCTCCGTGGGCGTCCTCCGCGGGCTCGATCGAGCCGCTGCGCCACGGACGCTGTTCGACATCCTGCGCGAGACGACCGTCCGCAACCCCGAGGCGTCGGCGCTCGACGACGGCGACGGCGCGCTCAGCTACCGCGAGCTGCTTGCCCGGGTCATCCGGGTGGCCGCCCGCCTCCACGAGGCGGGGGTGCGCCGCGGCGACCGCGTCGGGGTACGCATGCCGTCAGGGTCCCGCGAGCTGTACGTGTCGATCCTCGCGATCATCGCCGCGGGCGCCGCCTACGTGCCCGTCGACGCGGACGATCCGGATGAGCGGGCCGAGCTGGTCTTCCGAGAGGCGGCCGTGCGGGGGGTCATCACGGGCGCCGGGCGCTACACGCCGTCCGACGCCGCCGATGCGCATCCCGCGCCGGAGCCGACGCCGGCACCCGTGCCGACGACGGTGCCGGCCACCGCGGCCGGCGCCCTCTTCGCGGGCGCACCGCCGCATCCCAGCACCGCGTCCACGCCCGTCGTCCACGCGCCCACCGTCGACGACGACGCGTGGATCATCTTCACCTCCGGCTCGACCGGTACCCCGAAGGGCGTCGCGGTCACGCACCGCTCCGCGGCGGCGTTCGTCGACGCCGAGGCGCGGCTGTTCCTGCGGAGCGAGCCGCTCGGGCCGGGTGACCGCGTGCTCGCCGGGCTCTCGGTCGCGTTCGACGCCTCGTGCGAGGAGATGTGGCTCGCCTGGCGCAGCGGCGCGTGCCTGGTGCCGGCGCCCCGCGCCCTCGTGCGCAGCGGGATGGACCTCGGGCCGTGGCTGACCGCGCGCGGCATCACGGTCGTCTCCACGGTGCCGACCCTCGCGGCGCTGTGGCCGGCCGAGTCCCTCGAGAACGTGCGTCTGCTGATCTTCGGCGGCGAGGCCTGCCCGCCCGAGCTGGCCGAGCGGCTCGCCGTCGACGGCCGCGAGGTCTGGAACACCTACGGTCCCACCGAGGCGACGGTCGTCGCCTGCGCGTCCCTGCTCGACGGCACCATGCCGGTGCGCATCGGCATGCCGCTCGACGGCTGGGATCTCGCCGTCGTCGACGCCGCGGGGCAGCCCGTGGCCGAGGGCGAGGTCGGCGAGCTCATCATCGGAGGCGTCGGGCTGGCCCGCTACCTCGACCCGGCGAAGGACGCGGAGAAGTACGCGCCGCATCCGCAGCTGGGCTGGGATCGCGCCTATCGCAGCGGAGATCTGGTGCGGTTCGAGACGGCCGGGCTGGTCTTCCAGGGTCGGGCCGACGACCAGGTGAAGGTCGGCGGGCGGCGGATCGAGCTCGGCGAGATCGAGGCGGCGCTGCAGGACCTCCCCGGTGTCTCCGGTGCCGCGGCCGCGGTGCGCGAGACGGCGGCCGGCAACCAGGTGCTCGTCGGCTACCTCGCCGTCGCCGACGTCGCCGCCTTCGATCGCCGGGCCGCGGTCGCCCGCCTGCGGGAGGAGCTACCCGCCGCCCTCGTGCCCCTGCTCGCACTCGTCGACAGCCTGCCGACCCGCACGTCGGGCAAGGTCGACCGGGCCGCCCTGCCCTGGCCGCTCGCGGAGGTGGAGGCCGACGGAACCTCCGACCTCGACCCCGCTCAGCGGCAGCTTGCCGAGCAGTGGCAGGCGGTGCTCGGAGTGCCCGTCGGCGACGCCTCCTCGAACTTCTTCGACCTGGGCGGCGGATCCCTCGCCGCCGCGCAGCTGGTGGCGCGCATCCGCGAGCACGATCCCGAGTTCACGGTGGCCGAGATCTACGCTCACCCGCGCCTGGGATCGATGGCGGATGCGCTGGCCGCCCGGCTCGGTGAGCGTGAGGCCGCGGGAGACGCGGCGACGGGCGCGCCGCACGAGTTCCACCGAGTGACGCCCACTCCGCTGCGGATGCAGGTGCTGCAGACGGTCCTCGGCATCCCGCTGTATGCGCTCAGCGGAATACGGTGGCTGCTCTACCTCTTCACCGCCGGTGCGCTGCTCCGTCCGCTCGGCGGATTCGACGTCCTGCCGACGATCCCACTGCCCGCGCTGATCCCGCTGCTGCTGGTGTTCGCGACGCCGTTCGGCCGGATGGCCGTGGCCGTCGTGGCGGCCCGGCTCCTGCTGCTCGGCGTGCGCGCCGGCGACCACCCGCGCGGCGGCTCGGTGCATCTGCGGCTCTGGCTGGCCGAGCAGGCCGCACACCTCGTCGGCGCCGTCAGCCTGGCGGGCGCCCCGTGGATCACGTACTACGCCCGCGCGCTCGGTGCCCGCGTCGATCGCGACGTCGACCTGCACACCCTCCCGCCGGTCACCGGCATGCTCACCGTCGGGCCCGGCGCCTCGATCGAGCCCGAGGTCGACCTCTCGGGCTACTGGATCGACGGTGATGTGCTGCGCATCGGCGCGATCCGGATCGGAGCCGACAGCTCGATCGGCGCGCGCAGCACCCTGCTCCCCGGCACCCGCATCGGCAAGCGGGCCGAGATCGCGCCCGGCTCCGCCGTCTTCGGACGGGTGCCCGCCGGGCAGCTCTGGGCCGGCTCCCCCGCCCAGCGCGTGGGCCGCAGCGAGGCGTGGTGGCCCGACGAGCGCCCGCCGAGCCGCCGCCGCTGGCTGCTCGCCTTCGGCGCCTCGTCGGCGATCCTGTCGCTGCTGCCGCTCATCGCGCTGGGCGTCGGCGCCGTCGTGGTGGCGTTCGGGATGCGGGGGGCGGGCTCCCTCGGCGAGGGGGCGCTCCGCGCCGCGGCCTGGGTGGTGCCGGGCACCCTGATCGCGGGAGTCGTATTCGCGGGACTCGTCGTGCTCATCGTGCGGCTGCTCGCGCTCGGCATCCGGGAGGGCACCCACCCCGTGCGGAGCGCGACCGGGTGGGCGGCGTGGTGCACGGAGCGTCTGCTCGACCTGTCGCGCACGATCCTGTTCCCGCTCTACGCGAGCCTCTTCACGCCGGTCTGGCTGCGGCTCCTCGGCGCGAAGGTCGGGCACGACGTCGAGGCGTCCACCGTGCTGCTGCTCCCGTCGCTGACGACGATCCGCGACGGCGCGTTCCTCGCCGACGACACCATGATCGGCTCGTACGAGCTCGGCGGCGGATGGGTGCGGGTCGGGCGCTCCGAGATCGGCAAGCGCGCGTTCGTGGGCAACTCCGGCATGGCGGCCGCCGGACACGTCGTCCCTCGCGACGGACTGGTCGCCGTGCTCTCGGCGGCCCCCCGCAAGTCGAAGGCGGGATCCTCCTGGCTCGGCTCCCCCGCCGTGCGGCTGCGGCGCACGGTCGCCGCACCCGAGGACGAGGGCCGCACGTTCCAGCCCCCGACCCGTCTGCGCGTCGCCCGCGCGCTCTGGGAGCTGTGCCGTGTCATCCCCGTGCTCATCACCTGCGCCCTCGGGCTCGGGGTGGTCTTCGCGCTGGCCGCGCTCACGGAGCTCGTCGGTCCGCTCGCAGCCGCGATGCTGAGCGGCGTCGTGATGCTCGTGGCCGGGGCCGTCGCCGCCGGGATCACCACGGTCGCCAAGTGGACGTTCGTCGGGCGCATCCGGGTGGGCGAGCATCCGCTCTGGTCGTCGTTCGTGTGGCGCACCGAGGTCTCGGACACGTTCGTCGAGATGCTCGCCGCCCCCTGGTTCGCCCAGTCTGCCGCCGGCACCCCGGCACTCAACGTGTGGCTCCGCAGCCTCGGCGCGCACATCGGACGTGGAGTCTGGTGCGACACCTACTGGCTGCCCGAGGCGGATCTGGCCACGCTGGGCGACGGGTCGACGGTCAACCGGGGGTGCGTGGTGCAGACGCACCTCTTCCATGATCGAATCATGAGCATGGACACGGTCACCCTCGACGCCGGCGCCACGCTCGGGCCGCACAGCGTGATCCTGCCGGCTGCACGCATCCGGGAGCACACCACGGTCGGGCCCGCCTCCCTCGTCATGCGCGGCGAGCTCGTCCCGGTGGGCAGCCGCTGGAGCGGCAACCCGATCGGCCCGTGGCGCGAGGTCACCTTCGCCGACTACCACGCGAAGTCGTCCTGATGCCCGCGCGCTCGATCGGAGCGGCAACCGCAGGCGACAGCTACCTCCCCGGCAGAGGCAACGGCGGCTACGGCGTCGACAGGTACGACCTCGACCTCAGCTACCGCGTCGCGACGAACCGCCTCGCGGGCGTCGCCACCATCCATGCGACGGCGACGCACGAGCTCACGCGCTTCAGCCTCGACCTCTCGCGGCTGCGCGTCTCGAAGGTGCGGATCGACGGGCAGCGCGGCACGAAGTTCGTGCAGACGACGGGAAAGCTGACCGTCACGCCCGCGCGGCCGATCGCCGACGGCGCATCCTTCACGGTCGTCGTCGAGTACGCCGGCGCCCCGGCCCCGCGCTCGAGCCCGTGGGGTCCCGTCGGCTGGGAGGAGCTCACCGACGGCGTCCTGGTGGCGGCCCAGCCCTCGGGGGCGCCGACCTGGTACCCCTGCAACGACACCGTGCACGACCGGGCCGCGTACAGCATCCGGATCGCCGCCGATCAGGCCTACACGGTGGTCTGCAACGGCACCCTGGCCGAGCACCGGGTCGCCTCCGGCCTCGGACACTGGCGATACGAGCAGCCGGAGCCGACCGCGACCTATCTCGCGACCGTGCAGATCGGGCGGTACCTGCGCGCCGAGATCGACTGGAGCGGCGTGCCCGGCGTCGTCGTCCACCCGCGCGCCATCGAGTCGCGCGTGCAGACCGACCTCTCAATGGTGGGGCGGATGATGGAGCTGTTCCAGCGGACGTTCGGCCCGTATCCGTTCGCCACCTACACCGTGGTCGTCACCGACGACGAGCTCGAGATCCCCCTCGAGGCGCAGGCCCTCGCGATCTTCGGCGCCAACCACATGGACGGCGCGGGCGGCACCGAGCGGCTGGTCGCGCACGAGCTGGCCCACCAGTGGTTCGGCAACAGCGTCGGCCTCGCGTCGTGGAAGCACATCTGGCTCAACGAGGGATTCGCCTGCTACGCCGAGTGGCTCTGGTCGGAGGAGCGCGGCGGGCCGAGCGCCGACGCCCTCGCGCGGCAGTTCCGACGGTCGGTCGCGGCGCGTCCGCAGGACATCGTGGTCGGCGATCCCGGCCCCGCTCTCATGTTCGACGACCGCATCTACAAGCGCGGTGCCCTCACGCTCCACGCACTCCGTCGCACGATCGGTGACGGCCCTTTCTTCGACGTGCTGCGCGCGTGGACCGCGGGGCCGCGCGATGCGACGGTCACGACCGACGACTTCCGTGCTCTCGCCGCCGAGCACACGGCGGACGACCTCGCGCCGCTGTTCGATGCCTGGCTGTTCGCGTTGCCGGTGCCGCGGCTGCCGTAGCGGCTGCCGTAACGTCAGCCCAGCAGCGTCACCGCCGCAGGGACCAGCAGGAGCACCGTCGGGATCGCGACGAGCCCGACGGCTGCGGCCCCGACCCCGAGCTCGGCGGCGCGAGGCAGGGGCAACGCAGCCGGGTCGAGGCGCGCCAGGCGCGCGGTGAGCTCGGCCAGGGACGCGGTGCCGAGCCCGTCGTCGGACCCTGCGGACGGCACCTCCCGTCCACCCGCCACACGGGCGATCGCCCGCGCGAGCACGTCGTCGTCGACCGACTGGCGCGCCCGGTCGTCGGCGAGCATCTCGATCAGGAGCCCGACCTCGCGCTGGGCTCGGAACGCGATCGGGAACCACGGAAGGGAGGTGTGCCAGGCTCGGAACAGCACGAGCACGACGTCGTGACGCTGGACGACGTGTGCACGCTCGTGCTCGATCACAGCCCGCATCTCGTGGCGGTCAAGCAGTGAAACCAGACCGGCCGAGACCACGGTGACAGAGCTGACGGCACCGGGGAGGCAGTACGCGACGGGGGCAGGGCTGTCGATCAGGCGGGCACCTGGCGGGTCGCTCATCGGCGAGCTCAGCAGGCCGAGAAGTCGAGCGTGCCGCCGTCGCTGACGCTCGCTGCGCACGATGGTCAGCAGCAGGTTGAGCAGCAGATGCGCGGTCAGGAGCCCGGCGCCGCAGAGCGCCGCTGCGCTCCCGATCCCGACGCCGTCGGCCGTGCTCACGTCGGCGGCGAACCCGCGCAGACCCGACACGAGGTCGGCGCCGTAGGGCGCCAGGCCCGCGGTCAGAAGCGCTCCGATCATGGCGAGCCCGCCCGCGACGGCGATCGCCTGCCACAGCAGCAGGGCCGCCGCAGGCAGGCGGGCGGGCCATCGGGCGCGCGACAGCAGCACGGGCACAGGCCAGGCGAGGGCGACGGCCAGCGCCGCGAGAGCGAGCGGCGCGATCACCTCAGCGGCCGAGCAGTCGGCGCAGGGTCTCGGCCTCTTCGGGTCCGACCTGGCCGACGAAGCGCTCGAGAACGGCGGTGCGGTCGGAGGCCCCGCCCAGCACCTCGTGCATGAGGTCGGCCATGTGCTCTTCGCGGGTGGCGGCGGCGGTGTAGCGGTGAGGGCGCGAGCTGCGCTCGCGTGCGACGAACCCCTTCTTCTCGAGGCGTGAGAGCACGGTCAGCACGGTGGTCGCGGCGAGCGGGCGCGTCGATCCGGTCGTCGCCAGCCGGTCCTGCAGGTCGTAGGCGGACAGCGGCGTGCCGTCGGCCCAGAGGATCTCCATGATCGCTCGTTCGAGCTCGCCCAGTGTCGCCATCACTCCACTCTACGCGATGTAGAACTAACTTCTACGGCGTGGTAGAAATGACTTCTACGCTACGTAGAAGGGACGAAGGACCCTACTGCCGCAGTGTGGCCGCCTGGAGCATGGAGGACCATGGACCCGCTTGAGATCGCACGCTGGCAGTTCGGCATTACGACCGTCTACCACTTCGTCATGGTGCCGCTGACGCTGGGACTCGGTCCGCTGGTCGCCGTGATGCAGACCATGTGGGTGCGCACGGGCAACGAGCGCTATCTCCGCATGACGAAGTTCTGGGGCAAGCTCTATCTGATCAACTTCATCGTCGGGGTCGCCACCGGGCTCGTGCAGGAGTTCCAGTTCGGCATGGCTTGGAGCGAGTACGCCCGCTTCGTCGGCGACGTGTTCGGCGCCCCGCTGGCGATGGAGGGCCTGCTCGCCTTCTTCATCGAGTCGACCTTCCTCGGTCTCTGGATCTTCGGCTGGAGTCGGCTGCCGAAGCTCGTGCACCTCGCCACCCTGTGGATCGCGGTCGCCGGCTCGGTCGTCTCGGCCTTCTTCATCATCGTCGCCAACTCGTGGATGCAGCACCCCGTCGGCGTCGAGCTGGTGGACGGCCGGCCCGTGATGACCGACATCTGGGCCGTCCTCACCAACAACACCGCCCTCACGGCCTACGCCCACACCGTGCTCGGGGCGCTGGCCGTCGGGAGCGCGTTCCTGGTCGGCATCTCCTGGTACCACCTGTGGCAGCGCCGCCGCGACGGCATCGACACCGTGGATGCGACAGGTCGCGTCGTGGTCGGCGACGCCCCGGATGTGCGCGGACGGGACCGCCTCGATCACTCCGTATGGCTCCGCAGTCTGCGGATCGGCGCTGTCGTCGCGATCGTCGGCTTCGGCGGCGTCGCCCTGACCGGAGACCTGCAGGCCAAGCTGATGTTCGAGCAGCAGCCGCTGAAGATGGCCGCCGCCGAAGCCGCGTGCCAGGACGGCACCAGCTTCTCGGTGCTCTCGATCGGCAACCTCGGTGCGCAGAACTGCGACGAGGTCGTGGGGATCATCGAGGTCCCCGGGCTCCTGTCGTTCCTCGCGCACGGCGACTTCACGACCGAGATCAAGGGGGTCAACACCCTCATACCGGAGTATCAGGAGGCCTACGGCACGAACCTGCCCGACGACCCGATGTACGGGGAGCGCGCCGGCAGCGAGATCCAGTACCTGCCGATCATGGAGGTCACCTACTGGGGCTTCCGTCTCATGATCGGCTTCGGCATCCTCGCCGCCGGATTCGCAGCGCTCGCTCTGCTCCTCACCCGCAAGGGCACTGTCCCGCGATCCAAGCTGCTCATGTGGGCGGCCGTCGCCAGCATCCTCGCGCCGTTCGCGGCCAACATCTCGGGGTGGGTGTTCACCGAGATGGGACGCCAGCCGTTCGTGGTCGCTCCGAACCCGACGCCGGGCGGCGTCGACGGGGTGTTCATGTTCACGGCGGCGGCGGTCTCGCCGGGCGTGACCGGCGAGGAGATCATCTTCTCGCTGGCGACCTTCGCCCTCGTGTACGGGGCTCTGCTCGTGGTCGAGGTGCGCCTGCTCGTGACCTACGTCCGGGGCGGCGTGGCGTCGGCCATGCCCGAGCTCGGCGTCGCTGACGACACCGACGGGCCCGACGGGCCCGACACCCGCGACGACGTGCTCGCGTTCGCCTACTAGGAGCCGATCATGGACACCTGCCCACCGTCTGGTTCGTCGCGATCGCCCTGCTCTGGATCGGCTACCTCCTGCTCGAGGGATTCGACCTCGGCGTCGGCATGCTGCTGCTGACCAGCACCCGAGACGAGAAGCAGCGCCGCCTGATGCTCAACACGATCGGCCCGGTCTGGGACGGCAACGAGGTGTGGCTGATCACGGCGGGGGCCGCGACCTTCGCCGCGTTCCCGTACTGGTATGCGTCCCTGTTCTCGACGCTCTACGTGCCCTTGACCCTCGTGCTCGTCGGCCTGATCTTCCGCGCAGTGGCGATCGAGTACCGCGGCAAGGGGGCGACGGAGCGCTGGCGCCGCGCCTGGGACCGCGCGCTGGGCATCGGATCGTTCGTCGCCGCCTTCGGGGTCGGCGCGATGCTCACGCTGACGACCACCGGGCTGCCCCTCGACGCGAACGGCGACCGGGTCGGCGGCCCCTTCGTCTGGCTCACGCCGATGGCCGTGCTGGGCGGACTCGCCGTGGTGGGCTTCTGCCTGGTGCATGCCTCCGCGTTCCTCGCGCTCAAGACGCTCGGCGCGGTGCGCGACCGTGCGCAGCGGTTCATCGTGCGCTGGTCGCCCGTCGCGCTCCTGCCGATCGTGGCGTGGGTGCTCGTCGTGCAGGTGCGGTCGGGCAATCCGGCCAGCTGGCTGATGGTCGTGATCGCGGTGGCGGCAGTCGCATCCGCATGGCTGAGCGCACGGCGCGGACGTGAGGGCCGTGCGTTCCTCGGTCTCGCCGCGTTCCTCGTGCTCGGTGCCGGCTCGATCTTCGCCGCGGTCTACCCCGTGGTGCTGCCGTCGACGATCGACTCCGCGTACGACCTCACCGTGTCGAACGCGTCGAGCGGCGACTATACGCTGGGCGTGATGTCGGTGGTGGCGTTGATCGGACTGCCGCTCGTGCTGGCCTACCAGGGCTGGACATATTGGATCTTCCGGCAGCGCCTCAGCGAATCGCACCTGCCCGAGGCCCATGCGGTGGAGCCCGCCGTGCGATGAGGCGAGTCGGCCTCGGGCCGGGCGGGATCCGGACCCTGTTCGCCCTGGGGGTGCTCGCGGGCCTGCGGGGCCTGGCGCTCGTGATGGTGGCCGAGTCGATCACGCGCGGCGTGGTCAGCGTGACCACGGGCACATCCGACTGGCGGTCGGCGGTGCTGCTCGGATGCGCGGGGGCGATCCTGCGCGCGCTGACCACCTGGGCGAGCCAGGTCGTGGCCGCCCGCGCCGGCGCCGCTGCGACGGAGCGGGTACGCGCGCAGCTCGCCAGCCGGCTCGTGTCCGGAGCGCCGATGCACGTCGGTGCCGCCACCGCGCTCGGCACCGTCGGCCTCGACGAGCTCGACCGCTACTACCGTTCGGTGCTGCCATCGGTCATGAGCGCGGCGGTCATCCCGTTGATCGTCGGCGCGCGTATCCTCAGCGTCGACTGGGTGAGCGCGCTCATCGTCGTCCTCACCCTCCCGCTGATCCCTGTGTTCATGGCGCTCGTGGGGCTGCACTCCCGTGATCAGGCGGATGCCGCATCCGCGTCGCTGGAGCGGCTCTCGAACCACCTCGTCGAGCTCGCCCGCGGGCTGCCGGTGCTCGTCGGTCTCGGGCGCCTCGACGATCAGAGCACCGCGCTGAAGCGTGTCTCGGCCGACCATCGGCAGACGACGATGGCGACGCTCCGCAGCGCATTCCTCTCGTCGCTGGTGCTGGAGCTCATCGCCACGATCTCGGTGGCGGTGGTGGCGGTCTTCGTCGGCGTGCGCCTGGTCGGCGGCGACCTGACGCTCTCGATCGGCCTGCTCGCGCTCATCCTCGCGCCCGAATGCTTCGCACCGTTCCGCGAGGTCGGTGCCGCCTTCCACGCGGCCCAGGACGGCATGTCCTCGCTGCGCCGAGCACGGGCCGTCATCGACGAGCCCCGGATCCCCGCAGCGGTGCGTGCGTCCTCGCTGGTCGGGGTGCGCGGCCTGGTCGTGCATCATCCGGGCCGCCAGGACCCGACCGTCGACGGGCTCGACATCGACCTGCCGCACGGCTCGATCACGGCGCTCGTCGGGGCGAGCGGCTCCGGCAAGTCGACCGTGCTCGGCGTGCTGGCCGGCACGATCGCCCCCACCAGGGGTCGGCGCGAGGGCTTCGACGCCGCGCGGGTGGCCTGGGTTCCGCAGCATCCCCGGACCGTCGCCGACACGGTGCGGGGGGAGCTCGAGCTCTACGCCGACGGCCCCTCCGGCACCGCTCGGGCGCAGGTCGACCCCCTTCTGCGGCGACTCGGTCTGAGTGCGGTGGCCGACGACGATCCGGCCCGGCTCAGCCCCGGCGAGCTGCGGCGTCTCGCCGTCGCGCGCGGACTGCTGCGCGTGGCGGCGGGAGCCGAGCTGCTGCTGCTGGACGAGCCGACCGCGCATCTCGACTCCGCGCACGCGCGCATCGTGGAGCGCGAGATCGAGGCGCTTCGCGGACGGGTCACCGTCGTCATCGCCTCGCACGAGGAGGGCGCCACTCGGCTCGCCGACCACCGCATCGTCGTCGGCGCCGAGGGTGGCGCGCGCGCCGCACAACCGGCAGGCGATGTCGACGAGCGCCCCTCCGTCGCCCCCGCCGCCACCTCGCTCGGGGCGAACAGCGCCGCACGCGAGCTGATCGCCTTCCTGCGCCCGACCGCGGGCCGAGCCGTCGCGGCGATCCTTCTCGGGACGGCGGCGAGCCTGTTCGCGATCTCGCTGACCGCGCTCTCGGGGTGGCTGGTGGTGCGCGCCAGCGAGCAGCCGCCCATCATGTACCTGCTGGTCGCGATCGTCGGAGTGCGCTTCCTCGGCCTCGGTCGCGCCGTCCTGCGCTACGCCGAGCGGCTGCTCACCCACGACGCCGTGCTGGGGTCGGTCGTCGACCTGCGCGCACGGCTGTGGCGCGGCCTCGGCGCTCGGGGCGTGGGCTCGCGCTCGCTCGCCACCGGCGCGGTCGCCCTCGACTACCTGGTGGCCGCCGCCGACCGGGTGCGCGACCTCGTTCCGCGCGTGCTGCCGCCGGTGCTCGTCGCCCTGCTGGTGTCAGCCGGTGCGGCGATCGCCGTGGCGAGCCTGCATCCCGCCGCTCTCCCCGTGCTGGCGTGGGATCTTGCCGCGAGCCTCGTGCTGGCGCCCGCGGTGGCCGTCGTCGCGGATCGCGCCTCAGGACGTCGGCTCGCCGCGTCCCGGTCGGCGCTCCTGCGTGGCTTCTCCCGGACGGTCGCAGCCGCCGACGACGTGCGCGCCAACGGGGTGTCATCCGCGGCGCTCGCCCGCCTCGCCGAGCTGGATCACGCATCGGGTCGCGATCTGCGGGCGAGCGCCTGGGCTCTGGGTCTCGGTCAGGCGATCGTCGCGCTGGCCGGCAGCATCGCGGCGGTGTCGATGGTGGCGGTACCGCAGCCGCCGGCCGGGGCGGTCCTGGCGGTGGTCGTGCTGCTGCCGATCGCCATGATCGAGCCCCTCGCCGGACTCGTCGATGCCGTGCAGCAGTGGCCGGCGCTGCGCTCGGCCCTGCACCGAGTGCGCGAGGTCACGCGCGCCATCCCGAGGGTCGCGCCGATCGAGGCCGCGCCGCCGCCGGCCACAGACCGGGTCGAGGAGCTCACCCTCGACGGGCTCAGCGCGAGATGGCCCGGAGCCACCGGCGTCGCCTTCGGGCCGGTCTCGGCATCCGCTCGCCGCGGCGGGTGGATGGTGGTCGAGGGACCGTCCGGCTCGGGCAAGTCGACGCTGATCGCGACGCTGCTCGGCTTCCTCCCCCCTGCATCAGGACGCTGGAGTCTGGACGGTCGGGACGCGACGCGGCTCGACCCCGATCACGCGCGTCTGCCGATCGCCTGGTGTCCCCAGGAGGGGCACCTGTTCGACTCCACCATCCGCGGCAACCTGCGCCTCGCGGGGCCTGTCTCCGATGACGAGATGTGGCAGGTGGTGCGCGCTGTCGGGCTGGGCTCCCTGCTCGACTCCCTGCCCGACGGTCTCGACACCCCGGTCGGCCCCGGCGGGAGCACCCTGTCAGGCGGGGAGCGGCAGCGGCTCGCCGTCGCGCGGACGCTGCTGACCGACGCCGACATCGTGCTGCTCGACGAGCCGACGGCCCATCTGGACGCCGACGGCGCGACCGCTCTGATCTCCGACCTGCGGCGAGCGCTTGCCGATCGCATCGTCGTGCTGGTCAGCCACCACGCCGATGAGGTCCAGGCCGGGGACGCGCTCGTGAAGCTCGGCGGGGGAGATCAGACCGCGACCGCGATGCTGCCAACGATCCCGTCGCCGGGCGCCAGGTCGAGCATCCGATAGCGCACCGGACTGCCCAGCACCGCGGCGTCGAGGCGCGAACCGCGCGGACGCACCCGTACGCTGCCAGGGTCGACGCGCAGCCCGCGGCCGTCGGCCTTGAGCACCGCCTCGACGCGCGTCCAGTGCTGGAGCGAGCGGATGCCGGTCAGGGATTCGACGGCATCCAGGCGCTCCGGCGCGACGGCCGCGCTCTCGACGTCGATGCCGACCGCGGAATCCCAGTTGGCCGCGGCAACGACGACCCCGGCCGTGCGCGACAGGCTCATGTGGAGGCGCGTGCCGTTCAGCACCGGCCGGCCGTGCGGCTGGCCGCAGTCGAGGCAGTGTGCACTGAGCGGGACCTCTCGCGGGTCCGCCCCGAGGAGCTCGGCGGCGAGCTCCCGCAGCAGCAGGCGCCCCCCGAGGAAGGCGATCTCACCCGCTGGATTCTGGCTGCGGAGCCAGCCGCGCTCGGCATCCGACAGCATGTCTCGGGCGCGCGCCTCGTCGCGACGGCTGAGCCGCCGCGGTCGCGTGCGCACGACGGGTGCGCTCAGCAGCTCAGGAGCTGTGCTCTCGGATCTCATCCTTGACCCGCTTCTTGGCGGCGCGCTCCCCGAGCACGGCGACGTAGTCCTGCACGGGCTTGCCGGCCAGCTCGTCGACCTCCTCGGTCACGATCGCCTCGATACGGCTGCGATCCAGATCCTCGTACTTGTCGACCAGACGCTCGGTGACCTGCGCGATGACCGATTCCCGGTCGAACTCTGTTGCCATGCCCTCAGGGTGCGCCGCACGGGTGAACAGTTTCTGTGAACTCGCTGGGGTCGCGACGCCGTCCGATCAGGCGTCCACCTCGTGAAGTCGCCCCGTCGCGACATCGAACACGAAGCCGCGCACCGAATCCCGCCTCGGGATGAAGGGGCTTGCCGCGATCCGGGCGAGGTTCTGCCGCACGTCGGCGTCGACATCGGCGAACGCCTCCGTCGCCCATGCGGGCCGGATACCGGTCTCCTCGAGGATCGACTGCTTGAAGCCGTCGTCGGTGAACGTGACCATGCCGCAGTCCGTGTGGTGGATGAGGATGATCTCCACAGTGCCCAGCAGCCGCTGGCTGATCGCAAGCGACCGGATCTCGTCTTCGGTGATGACGCCGCCGGCGTTCCTGATGACGTGAGCCTCCCCCTCGGCGAGCCCGAGGATGCGGTAGACATCCAGTCGCGCATCCATGCAGGCGACCACAGCGACATGCTTGCTCGGCGGGAGGGGCAGCGGGCCTGAGAACGTCGCCGCGTAGGCCTGGTTGTTGCGGAGGAGCTCGTCGGTGACGGTCATGGTCTCACTTCTCTTCTCGGGTGTCATCTCGGGGAGGCGCGGCCGACGGAGCCGGCTCGCGGTGCTTCAGCTGCGCGGTCGGCGGGGTGCCGTTGAGGTAGTAGTCGCCCAGGATCCGCTCACGGTAAATCGCGGGGTTGTGCGACGAGATCGTGCGGGCGTTGCGCCAGTGCCGGTCGAGTGATTCGCCGACGCGGACGGCCGACGCTCCCCCGACCTCGAACAGCAGGCTCGTGGACTCCAGCACAAGGGGGATGACGACCTGCTGGGCCTCGAAGGCGTGGGCGAGCGCCGCGTCGTAGGCAGCCGCATCCGACTCGTCGTATCGACGCGCGGTGTCGACGGCCTCCAGCCTGCGCACGGCCTCGAGCACGATCGCCTCGACCGAGAAGCGGATGCTGCCGAGCCGCCCGACCACCTTCTGCACCAGCGCGTCGTCGCGCGGGCTCGACATGCCCGGCACGCCGAAGGTGCGGGTGCGCGGTCGCACAAAGCCGACGGTGTCGCGCAGCACCGCCCCCGAGATGCCGGCCAGCGTCGCGAGCAGGATGAGCTGGTACAGCGCCTGGGTGAACGACAGCGGCCGCTCCTGGTCGCTCGCGGTCCAGGGAAGCACGTGAGCGGGATCGATCTGCACGTCGTCGAAGATCGTGGTGCCGCTGCCGGTGAGGCGCTGCCCGATCCCGTCCCAGTCGTCGACGCGGGTGACGCCGATCGCATCCGCCCGCACGGCGAGCGCGACGGCCTGCTCGCCGTACTGCGCGCCCGACCAGATCCAGTCGGCGAAGAGCGTGCCGGTGCTATAGAACTTCCGCCCGTTGAGCAGCAGCCGCCCGTCGCGCTCGGTGAGGGTGGTGCTCACGTCGGATGAGCCGCCCGCCTCGGCCTGCGCGTTGCCGAACAGGATCTCACCCCCCGCGATCCGACTCAGCCACTCGGTGCGGGTCGGGCTGTCGGGCAGCCCGCGCTGGGTCTCGACGAAGGCGACGTGGCCGCGCAGCAGCTGGGGGAGGTTCGAGTCGGCCTCCCCGAGGCGCACCAGCAGCCGGAACTCCTGCTCGAGCGACACCCCCCACCCTCCGAACTCCTCGGGCACCCGGATCGCGCCGAAGCCGGCGGCCACCAGGCGGCGCACCTCCTCGACGGGCAGGCGCCGCTCCTGCTCACGCTGGATCGATGTCGCCGCGATGTCGGCGATGATCGGGTCGAACGTCGCCGCGATGCGGGCGTCGATGTCGAGCGGCGTCGGTCGGCGCAGCAGTGCGAACGAGTCGACGGCGCTCACGCGACGACCGCCTCGGCGAGCGCGATCGCACCCAGGTTGCGTCCGCCACGGTAGCGGGCGGCGGGATGCTCGTCGAACACGCGCGTGTTCCCCGAGCCGAACAGCCGTTCGCGGAACGTCGACTCCTCATACCGGGTGCGGTAGAGACCTCGGCGCTGCAGCTCAGGCACCACGAGCTCGACGAAGTCGATCGCGGTGCCGGGTGTGACGAACTGGCGCAGGTTGAATCCGTCGACGTCGGTCAGGTCGACCCAGCGCTCGATGGCATCCACCACCTCGATGGGGCTCCCGGCGACGTAGAACGGGTTGTTGTCGAAGCGCGTCACCTGGTCGAGAGCATCGCCGACGGTGGCGCCCGGCTCGAAGAAGCGTCGACCGGTCTGCGCGTTGTCGCGGCCGGCGCGCGCCTCGGCGGCGTAGGCGTCGGCGATGAGGGTCTCGCGCGGGTAGGCGGCGAGATCGATGCCGCCGCCGCCCGCGTGCGCCAGATAGCCCTCGGGGCTGGAGAGCCGGCGGTACTCGGCGGCCTTGGTCTCGGCGGCGTCGCGGTCCTTGTCGACGACGATGACCGCGCTCGCGTATGCCTTGATGTGGTCGGCCTGCCGGCCGTGCTCCACGGCTCGCCGGCGGATGTCGGCGATGTTGTCGCGGTACACCTCGAGCGAGCGGCCGCCGACGAAGACACCCTCCGCGTGCCGGGCGGCGAACTCGCGACCGACGTCGGAGCTGCCCGCCTGGAAGATGACCGGGGTGCGCTGCGGAGAGGGTTCGGCCAGGTGCGGCCCCGCCACCCGGAAGTTCGGGCCGACGTGGTCGATGGCCCGCACCTTCGCCGGATCGGTGTACACGCGGTTCGCGGCGTCGCGCAGCACGGCGTCGTCGTCCCACGACCCCTCCCACAGCTTGTAGAGCACCTCGAGGTACTCGTCGGCGATGCCGTAGCGGTCATCGTGCCCGATCTCGTCGTCGAGGCCGAAGTTGCGGGCCGCGTTGGGGAGGTAGGAGGTGACGACGTTCCAGCCGAAGCGCCCCTTGGTGAGGTGGTCGAGCGTGGATACGCGGCGCGCGAACGCGAACGGCGGCTCGTAGGTGGTCGAGAACGTCGCGGCGAACGCGAGGTGCTCGGTCACCGCCGCCATGGCCGGGATGACGAGCAGCGGATCGTTGCTCGGGATCTGCACCGCCTCGCGGATCGCGGTCTCGGGTCCGCCGCGGTAGCCGTCGTAGGCCCCGATCACGTCCGCGAGGAACACCGCGTCGAAGAGACCGGCCTCGAGCAGCTTGGCCTCCTCGACCCAGAAGTCGAGGTCGTTGAAGCGGTGGCGGGTGTTGCCCGGGTGCACCCACAGGCCGTGGGAGATATGGCCGACGGTGTTCATCTCGAACAGGTTGAAGCCGATCTGCTTGGTCATGCCTCCATCAAGCCAGCGGCCTCCGCATCCCGCGACTTTTGTTACGACACACGGGGACGCATTTCGGAACCTTCTTGGGGCGGCGACGGACCCCGCCGCAGAGTGAGGGCCCTGCACAGACCCACCACCGAGAGGAACCACCACCATGGCCGAGAACGACGAGCCCGTGACCAGCGAGCTGAGACAGAGTCTGCAGAGCGGACGCAAGAAGAGGAACGGCCTGCTCATCGGCCTCGGAATCGTGGTCGCGGCTGCTGTCGTCGTCGGCGGCCTGTTCGTCGGCGGCGTGTTCCGCGGCGGCGACAGCGCGGCCGCCGAGGGCGCGGGTGCCGACGGTGCCGAGCGGCTCTCGCTGCGCATCGCCGTCAGCGAGGACTCCCCGTTCCAGGACGCGATCAAGGAGGTCGCGGCTGACAAGGGCCTCGACATCGAGTGGGTCAACGTCGACGACTGGGTGCTGCCGAACACAGAGCTCGCGGCGGGCACCGTCGACGGCAACGCGTTCCAGCACATCCTGTACCTGTCGAACTTCAACGTGCAGAACGATGCCGACCTGACGCCGGTCTTCTCGACCGTCATCACCCAGTGGGGCATCTTCTCGCCGACGCTCGGCGACGTCGACGAGATCCCGGAGGGCGGACGCATCGCGATCCCGGACGACCCCTCGAACGGCGGACGCGCTCTCTTCATCCTCCAGGCTGCCGGCCTGATCGAACTCGCCGACGACGTGAGCGACTTCCCGTCGGTCGACGACATCGTCGACAACCCCAAGAACCTCGAGCTGGTGCCGATCGCCGCCACCACCATCCCGCAGCAGTTCGACGACCCGAGCCTGTCGGCCGTCGTCGTGGGCACGTCGTACTTCGACCCGTCGCAGGGCATCACGACGGAGGACGCCCTCTACCTCGACGACTCGCTCGACGAGAAGAACCTGCCGTATACGAACGTCGTCGCCTCCCGCGCCGACAACGCCGACGACCCGGCATGGGACGTCCTGGCCGAGGTCTACGCCGACCCCCGCGTGGCAGAGGCCCTCGAGACCGAGGACAAGGGCGCGACCGTGCTCGTCGACGTCTCGGTCGACACGCTCCGCGCCAAGCTCGCCGACCTGGAGGAGCTGGCGCGCAAGGCGAACCAGTGACCGCTGCGATCGTCTTCGAGAACGTCTCCAAGCGGTTCACCGTCGGAGAGCGCGTCGTCGACGCGCTCTCCGACGTCACGCTGACGGTCGAGCACGGGGACATCTTCGGCATCGTCGGCTACTCCGGTGCCGGCAAATCCACCCTGCTCCGCACCGTGAACGCCCTCGAGCGGCCGACGAGCGGCCGCGTGCTCGTCGACGGGCGAGACGTCGCGGGCCTGTCGGGACGCGACCTGAGCGCGGCGCGTCAGAAGATCGGGATGATCTTCCAGCAGTTCAACCTGCTGCAGTCGCGGAACGTCTACAAGAACATCGCCTACCCCCTGCGACTCGCCGGTGTGCCGCACTCCGAGATCGTCGACCGGGTCGAGGAGCTGCTGGACTTCGTGGGCCTCGCCGACAAGGCCCTCACCCACCCCAACCGGCTCTCGGGCGGTCAGAAGCAGCGCGTCGGCATCGCGCGCGCCCTGGCGAACCGCCCCGACATCCTCATCTCCGACGAGGCCACCAGCGCGCTCGACCCGGATACGACGGGGGAGGTGCTCGAGCTGCTGCAGCGGGTCAACCGCGAGCGAGGCGTCACGATACTGCTGGTCACGCACGAGATGGACATCATCCGCCGCATCACCAACCGGGTCGCTGTCATGCAGGCGGGCCGGGTGGTCGAGCACGGCACGACCTACGACATCTTCGCCAATCCGACGTCCGGCACCTCGCAGCGGTTCGTGGGATCGGTGCTGCACCATCTGCCGTCGGACGACGCGATCCGCCGCATCCGCTCGGTTCATCACGGCACGCTGGTGCAGCTGCACGTCGAGAACCGCGAGTCGAACGACCCGTTCCTGTCGCGCGCTGCCCGCGTGCACGGGGTCGACCTCAACATCGTCTACGGCGGGGTGAGCGAGCTGCAGTCCCGGCTGTTCGGCAGCCTCACGGTGGAGCTGCTCGGCGCGCCGGCGGCGGTCGACGCGGCGATCGCCGAGCTGCGCATCTCGACCCAGGTGACGGAGGTCCCCCATGCCTGACGGCTACCTCGACGCGTTCCTGCCCCGACTGTGGAAGGCGGTGGGCGAGACCGGGCTCATGGTGAGCGTGGCGTTCCTGCTCGCCGGCGTCCTCGGCCTGCTGCTCGGGCTGCTGCTCTACGCGACCCGGCCCGGCAACCTGCTGCATAACCGCGTCGCCTCGGGCGGGCTCAACCTGCTCGTGAACATCATCAGGCCGATCCCGTTCCTCATCGTCGCGATCTCGATCATCCCGTTCACGCGTGCGCTCATCGGCACGAGCATCGGACCTCTCGCCGCGACGGTGCCGCTCGTGCTGGTGGCGAGCGTCGCGATCGCGCGAGTGGCCGAGTCCAACCTCGTGGCGGTCGACCCCGGAGCGATCGAGGCCGGAGCCGCGATGGGGGCGCGCCCCGTGCGCATCCTGTTCACCATCGTCATCCCCGAGGCGCTCGGGCCGCTGGTGCTGGGGCTGACCTACATCTTCGTCGCGCTCATCGATGCGACGGCGGTCGCGGGCGTACTGGGCGGAGGCGGACTCGGCGACCTGGCGATCAAGTACGGCTATCAGCGGTTCGACTGGTTCGTGGTGGGCGTCATCGTCCTGATCCTGATCCTGCTGGTGCAGGTTGCCCAGTGGCTGGGCAACCGGATCTCGCGGCGCGTGATGCACGCAGGCTGACGTCAGGCGGTGGCCGGGCTCCGGTCCGTCCACCGCCAGTCGCCGTCCACCAGCTCGATCGCCCCCGCGTCGGCGAACGCGGCGAGCCAGCCGGTCATCGGCCACCGGCCCCACCGGCGGGCGAAGATCCGGCCGTTGCGCAGGATGTCGTCGAGATGCTGCCAGGGCGGCGAGCTGGTGGGGTGGAACTGGTGCAGCGCGTGCGCTCCCCCGACCCAGGCGAGCGAGGCTCCGGCGAGCGCAGCGCTCTGGGCGAAGTCGGTGTCCTCGCCCCCGTACCCCTCGTAGCTCTCGTCGAAGCCGCCGACCGCCGCCCAGGTCGCGGCGGTGCAGGCGAACGACAGCGACCAGAACAGGTCCCACTCGTCGGGGCGCGCGGGCTCGGTCACACCGGCGGCGGGAGCCGGGCGAGCCGGGTGGGGGGCGACGTACTCGTCCGCGTCCGCGGGGCCATCGGGGGTCGCGCCCTCGGGCAGGTAGGTGACGGGGCCGCACAGCAGGGTCGGATGGATGCCTGCGGCCTCGCGGGCCGCCCGCTCGTACAGCGGCAGCAGCTGCGGATGCGGGAGGCAGTCCACGTCGAGGAACACCAGCAGGTCGGCGCCCCGCCCGATCGCCTCGGCGGCGCCGCGGTTGCGTCCCGCCGCCAGACGCAGCCCCTCGTCGCCGGGCGCGACGCGCACGGCACCCTCGACGAGATCAGGCTCGGACACGCCGTCGAGCTGCACCACGACGCGGACGGCCTCGGGGGCCAGCTCGCGGATCCATGCCTCCTGCCGCACCAGGTGCGCGCGGCGGGCCCGCGACGTCAGCGTGATGATCGCGGTCGTCACGCGCGGAGGTCCGCGATCAGGGATGCGGCGGTCGCCGCGGCCTCGGAGGTCCCCCACGACGACCAGTCGGGCGCACTCCCTCGGGCACGCCTGACCGCGGCGAGAAACGCTGCTGTGTCGCCCACCTCGCGGACCGTCTGGACGGTCCCCGCGCGCTCGAGGGCGCGGGCCGTCGCGTGCTGCTCGTCGAACGGGCGGTCCTGAGGCACGAGCACGGCGCGAGCACCAGCGGCGGCCATGTCGGCGACGCTGTTCTGCCCGGCGGCCGAGACCACGACCTCCGCCCGGCAGAGCTCCTCCCACGGATCGTCGCTGAAGCTGCCCGGCAGGAACCCGGCGCTGCGGAAGTCGAGCTCCGGCGCCGCGGTCACGAGCGCGTCCCAGCTGGCGGCGCGGTAGGCGGCGGGTCCCATGCCCCCCAGCAGCAGCACCCGGCCGGCGACCGGGTCGGAGCGGGTGCGTCCCGCGTGACGGGTGATGCCGCCGACGGGGGCCACGCGATCCTCGGCATCGCCGAAGGAGTCGAGCGCGTGGAGGCCGATCGGCCACGGCGCGATGACGACGTCCGCGACGTCGAACGCCAGACGGTGCGGTGCGTCGTCGCGGCGCCCCGGCTGCGTGAACAGCGCGACCGGCAGGCCGAGCAGTCGCGCGAACAGCGTGACCTCGACCGAGACGTCGACCACGAACGCGTCCAGCCGTGACGACGCCTCCGCGATCTGCGCCAGTCGCGCCCGATGCGCGAGGTGCCCGAGGGGCGCCCAGTGCAGACGCCCGTGCGCCGTCGGCTCGGCGGCGGCCGGGTCGATCAGCTCTCCGTCACGCACCTCCGACTCGCTGTCGAGGGGCAGGGGCACCCAGTCCGTCGAGGCGGGAAGCGACCCCGGCCGGGGCAGGCTGCTGAACACGGTGACGTCGGCGTCGAGGTGCGGGCGCACGGCGAGGAACCGGGCGAGGTGCCCGTTCCCGTGGTGATGCACGTACCAGCCGACCCTGCGGCCTGTCACGCCCCGAGCTCCGCGCGCTGGACCTGATCTCCGCGCAGCTCGAGCTCGTCACGGCGGTCGGTCACGACCTCCCACAGGAGGTCCTCGAGCACCACGACGTGACGGCGGAAGGAGAAGCGGCGCACCGCATCCGCCCGCACCGCCCGCCGGAGGCCGGGCGTCGTCGACCGCGCGAAGCTCGCCGCACCCGCTGCCAGACCCGTGACGTCGCCCGCGGGGACGAGCAGAGCACCGGGATTGCTGCCGGTGACCTCGGGCACGCCGCCACGGTCGAAGGCGACGACGGGAGTGCCGGTGGCGAGGGACTCGGCGATCACCAGACCGAACGGCTCGTCCCACATCGGCGTCGCCATGACCGCCGAGCTGCGGCCGACGAGGCGAGCCACCTCGCGCGCCCGGAGCTCACCGACGTGGACGATGTCGCCGCCGAGCCGGGGGCGGATCTCGGCATCGAAGTACTCGGCGTCTCCGATGCGACCGGCGAGCGCGAGCGGCAGCCCCGCCTCGACGGCCGCCTCGATCGCGAGGTGCGGGGCCTTCTCGGGCACGATCCGCCCGAACCACGCCAGCGATCCGCCGCCCTGGCCCAGCCGCCAGGTCGCCGTGTCGACCATGTTGTGCAGCACGGGCACCGGCCGCAGCCCGGCGTCCTCCCACAGCCGCGCGGTGTGTCCGCTCACCGCGACGACGCGCGAGTCGCCCCCACCGGCGGCCTGCAGCATCTCGGCGATCGGCGGGGTGTGCAGGGTGGTGAGCATCGGCACCCCGATGCTGCCGGCGCGCTGGAGCGGCAGGGAATGGAGGCTGTGGTTGTCGATGACGTCGATCTCGCCCGCGTTGGCGCTGATCCAGTCGAGCGCCCCCTCGAGCGCCACCTCGGCCCGATCGAGGTGCCCAGGCGGGAACGTCGTGTCGCGTGCGGTTGCGCCCGCCTCCGTCCAGCGCACGGCCGGAAGCGTGAGCGCCGCCGTGCTGGGTCCCGGCACGGACCCCTCGACGCCCACGAGCAGGACACGGTGCCCGCGGCTCCGCAGCAGGCGGATGCGGTTGTAGACGGCCGCCTCGAGGCCACCGGCATGCGGCTCGCCGAGGGGGTGGCGGAGGGGGGCGATGACGGCGACCGTCAGCGGGGAGCGACCGGAGAAGCGCGTCACGCGATCAGCTCCCGATAGAGCCGCTCGTGCTGGCCCGCGATGATGATGCTCTGCAGCGAGCGCTCGCGTCGGCGCCGCCCGACCAGCTCGGCACGCTCACGCGAGCCGGATGCGGTGGCGCCGGTCAGGGCGCTCTCGATGGCGCCCACCAGTCCGTCCCCGTCCTCCGGCTCGTAGACGTGCGCGTCGTCGGGATGCTGCTCGGCCAGGTGCCCGACGCGCGCGGTGACGATCGGCACGCCGAGGTCCCAGCAGAGCTCCACCCAGCCGGAGTGGGTGCCGAAGCTGTAGGGCAGCACGGCGGCGTCGGCGTCGGCGAGGGACGCCTCCAGCTCGGCGTCGGTGAAGCGCGCGTGGCGCCGCAGCTCGAGCAGGGGTGCGCCCGCGATGACGGCCTCGATCTCGCGCAGCTGATCCTCGTCGCGCACCCGCTAGTTGACGTCGATGACCACACTCACCGCGCGGGTGTGCCGCACGCGCGGAGCGGCGGCCGCGAGCGCTCGCGCGATGCCGATCCCGTCGATGTTCGGCCGCAGGTCGCGCAGGTGCACGACGACCGTGGCCGCGACGGCCGCCGTTCCCGCGGGCGGTGCGGCCTCGAGGGACGCGACGTGCGGGTGGTGGATCAGCTCGGCGTCGCGACCCCAGCGGCGCTGGATCTCGCGCCCGGCCCCCGCGGTCAGGGTGGTCAGCCGATCCGCGGCCGGGATGAGCAGATCGAGTTGCTCTCCGTGCGGACCCTGGTCGGTGAGCTGCGGATTGACCAGGTCGTGCACCGTGAAGACGACCGGCTTGCGGGCCGACGACAGTGCGTCGAGCAGGTCGGCGATCGCGCCGGTGGTCGAGGACTCCAGGCCGAAGTGCAGGTGCATGACGTCGAAGTCGTCCGCGTGCCCCTCGACCCACGGCCGGGTGAGCATCGTCGGCGGCCACCACCTGTCGCGTGCCCCGTCGCGGGCGGGCGGATCGGGGAGCACCTCGACGGAGGTCCCGCCCGCCGCGAGGGCCTGCACGTACGGATGCGCGCCCGGCACCGACGCGACGCGGACCGGTCGCGTCGTCGACACGCGTGCGGGCATGGGGGGACTCCTCTGACATCCGATGCGGGCGGGGCGGCCTGCACGACGGGATGGGAGCCCGCGCGGTGCCGGATGCGGCGCCGCAATGCGACGATAGCCGTGTGGACGAACCAGCGGAGGGCCTTGACGTGACGTCCCCCGGTGGTGAAGACGGCCGGCGGCTGCACTACGCGCAGTTCTACGGCGTCGACTCTGCGGGGGCATCCGCGATCGTCGTCGGCAACTGCCAGGCCGAGTCGCTGCGGATCGTGCTCGGCGGAGACGATCTGCCGACCATGCGCATCCCGCCCGTGCACGAACTCACCGAATCCGACCTGCCCTTCCTCGAGACCGCGCTCCGCCGGGCTCCGCTCGTCGTCACCCAGCCGATCCACGACGACTACCGCGGGCTGCCGGTCGGCACCGCTCAGCTGCGCTCGCGGGTGACCGCGTCGACGACGGTGGTCGTGGTGCCGGCGATCCGCCATCGGTCGCTGCACCCGACCCAGCTGGTCGTGAGGATCCCGGATCGCGCTGTCGAGGATCCGCCGATCGTCGGCTACCACGACGCCCGCACCCTGATCGAGGCCCTCGGCCACGCCCGTCCCCTGCTGCGCCCGGACGTGATCCGGTCGATCGCGCACACGTCGACGGCCGAGCTCGCGACGCGCGAGCAGCGGCATGGCGCCGTGCGGATCTCGGATGTGTTCGCGAGCCCGCGGTTCCCGATGCTGCGCACGATCAACCACCCCGGCAACCCCGTGTGGCTCGAGCTGGCGCGCCGCGTGCGGCGGGAGGTCGGGCTGGCCGAGACCGTCGCCGATCCGGGCCGGGAGCTGCTGTCGTCGGTGATCGCGCCGCGGGAGCAGGTGGTGATCGAGACGTGGGGCCTCGACGCCGAGCCCGACGCGCACTGGCAGGTCGACGGGCGGCGGGTGCACGACGACGAGATCCGCGCGGCGCATCTCGAGTGGTACGCCGACAACCCGGAGGGGATGCGGATCGCCGCCGAACGTCATGCCGCGGCGATCGCCGAGCTGATGTCGGCGTGAGCGACGAGCCCGCCCTGCTGCTGCACGACGATCCCCGACACGGCGTCGCGCGGTACGCCGCCGAGCTGTGCGCCGAGGTCGAGGGAGTTCTGGGTCGTCCTGTCGGGCTCCCCGAGGCGAGCTGGACCGCGGGCCAGGCTCCGCATCGCATCCACGGGCACTTCACCGACCGGCTCTGGGCGGCGTCCCCCGAGGAGGCCGCTGCGCGGGCCGTCGAGCTCGCGCAGGACCGCCGCCTCTCGGTGACCCTGCACGACGTGCCGCAGGACTCCGACGGACGCAGTCTGACCCGCCGCGTCGCGGCGTACCGCCGGGTGATCCAGGCTGCCGAGCTGGTGGTCGTCAACAGCCGCCACGAGCTCGCGCTCCTCGAGAGCGCAGGGCTGCGGCCGGCGCGATCCGCCGTCATCCCCTTGCCCGTGCACGCCGTCCGCCGGCCGCCGCGGCCGAGCACCCTCGACCCCGTCGTCGCGGTGCTCGGCTTCATCTACCCCGGCAAGGGCCATCGCGAGACGATCGATGCGACCGCCGCGGCGACCGGGGCGCCGCTCGCGTTCACGGCCCTCGGCGGGCCGTCGAGCGGGCACGAGGCGGATGCCGACGAGCTGGTCGTGCACGGCGCGTCGGTCGGCGTCCCGGTGTCGATCGCCGGGTACCTCTCCGACAGCGCCTTCGCGGCGGCCGCGGCAGCGGCGGCCGTCCCCGTCGTCGCCCACCGGCACATCTCGGCCTCGGGGTCGCTGGCGTCGTGGAACGCCGCGGGCAGGCGCCCGCTGGTGCTCCGATCTCGGTATACCGAGGAGATGGACGCCCTGAGACCCGGCACTCTGACGCTCGTCGACCTCGACGAGCTCCCGTCGGCGATCGCGCGGGCGCACGCCGACCCCGACTCCACGTTCCTCGCCGCGACGACGCGTGCGGATCCGGATCTGGCGGCCACGGCCGTCGCGTACCTCCGCGCCTGGCGCCAGGAGGTCTCGTGACCGGCCGATCCGCACCCCCGCCGGTGATCGGCAACGGGTGGGACGTCCTCGCCGGCCTCCGCCCGGATCCGCTCCCGTCGGTGTCGGTCATCGTCGCGCACTACGAGCAGCCGGATGACCTGCGCCGCACCCTGCGCGCGCTCGGTGCGCAGACCTACTCCCGCGACCGGGTCGAGATCGTCGTCGTCGACGACGGGTCGCGCGTTCCGCCGGACGTTCCGGAGGGCGTGACGCTGATCCGCCAGGCCGACGAGGGCTTCCGGCTGTCGGCAGCGCGCAACCGAGGAGCTGCCGCCGCATCCGGCGAGGTGCTGTGCTTTCTCGACGCGGACTGCGCTCCCGAGCCCGGCTACCTCGAGGCGCTGACCCGCCTCCCGGCGCTGTGCACCGACGCCGTGACGGTGGGTCGCCGCCGCCACGCCGACCTGTCGGCGCTCGCCGACGACGCGCCGATCGGCGACCTGCCCGCCGACCTCCTGCTCGACGACCCCGCGTGGCTGGCGGATGCCTACCGCCGCTCGGGCGACCTGCTGCACGCCGACGCCCGCTCCTACCGCTACCTGATCGGAGCCGTGCTCGCCTGCACGCGCTCCTTCTTCGACGAGACGGGCGGATTCGACGAGACGTTCACGACGTACGGCGGCGAGGACTGGGAGTGGGCCTGGCGATGCTGGGATCGCGGAGCCGTGCTCGCGCACGTCCCCGAGGCGGTCGCCTGGCACAACGGCCCCGACGCCGCCGTCCGCGGTCGAGACCCCGAGCGCGCCAACGACGAGACGCGTCGCCTCGAGACGTCGATCCCGATCGCCGGATCCCGGCCGCACGCGCTGCTGGCCGCCGCCCCCGACGTCGCGATCCTGCTGCACGGCGTCGAGTCCGCGACGCAGGCGGTGATCACGGCGGACAGCATCCTGCGGCGGCTTCCGACCGCCGTCGTGCACCTGGACCGCGCGGTCGACGCGGCCCCGCTCGCCGACCCCCGCCTCCGCATCGGAGAGCCTCCCACCGACGCGCCCTACCTCATCGAGGCTCCCGCCCCTGTCCGCGTCGAGAGCGATGCCGGGCTTCGCGAGCTGCTCGATCGGATCGGGGTCGGCACCCAGGGTGCGATCGAGGTCGTCGACTCGGACGGGGTCCTCCTGACCCTGACCAGCAGACGGGTGACGGCGCGTCGCGCACGATCCGGCGACGGTGTCTTCGTCGACTCGAACGTGCCCGCTGCCGGGATCGCGCGCCGCATCCGCACGGCCGAGCCCAGCCTGGCCGCCTACTACGGCGACTGGGACTGACGGGCTGCGGCGCTCAGCGGACCTTCCGTCGGTAGATGACGAGGGCGACCGTGTACGCGACCGCGAGGATGCCGAGGCACCAGGCGAGCGCGATCCAGAGCTCGGCGCCGACGGGCTGCTGGGCGAGCAGGCTGCGGATCGCGTCGACGATCGAGGTCACCGGCTGGTTCTCGGCGAACCAGCGCACGGGACCGGGCATCGAGTCGGTCGGCACAAAGGCCGAGCTGAGGAACGGGAGGAAGATCAGCGGGTACGAGAAGGCGCTGGCGCCGTCGACCGACGTGGCCGTGAGTCCCGCGATGATCGCGAGCCAGGTGAGCGCGAGCGTGAACAGCGCGATGATCCCCGCCACCGCGAGCCAGGCGAGCAGGCCCGCGCCCGAGCGGAAGCCGATGAGCAGCGCCACGAGCACCACGATGACGACGGATGCCAGATTCGCCGCCATGGACGTCAGGACGTGCGCCCACAGCACCGACGACCGCGCGATCGGCATGGAGCGGAACCTCTCGACGATGCCGCTCTGCATGTCGGTGAAGAGCCGGAACGCCGTGTAGGCGATCCCCGACGCGACGGTGATGAGCAGGATGCCGGGCAGGAGGTAGTCGACGTACGAGCCGTCGCCCGCGCCGATGTCGATAGCGCCTCCGAACACGAACACGAACAGCAGCAGGAACGCGATCGGCATGATCGTCGTCGTGACGATGGTGTCGACGCTTCGCGTGATGTGGCGCAGCGAGCGCCCCAGCAGCACGGCGGTGTCGCCGAGGGGGTGGGTGCGGGTCGGTGCGAGGGTCGGTGCGTGGGTGGTCATGATCGGTCCTTTCCGTCGGCGCCGGTGAGGGCGAGGAAGACGTCCTCCAGCGAGGGCTGCTTCTGCACGTACTCCACCTGCGCGGGCGGGAGGAGCTCCTTCAGGTCGGCGAGGCTGCCCTCGACGAGGATCCGCCCGTCGTGCAGGATCGCGATGCGGTCGGCCAGGTGCTCGGCCTCCTCCAGGTACTGGGTGGTCAGCAGCACGGTCGTGCCGTGGGCGGCGAGCTCGGTGACGGCCTGCCAGACCTCGAGTCGCGCCTCGGGGTCGAGGCCTGTGGTCGGCTCGTCGAGGAAGATGACGGGCGGGTCGCCGATCAGGCTCATCGCGATGTCGAGTCGCCGCCGCATCCCGCCCGAGTAGGTCGCGACCCGGCGCCCGCCCGCCTCCACCAGCGAGAACCGGGACAGCAGGTCGTCGGCGATGCGAGCGGGATCTGCGAGATGCCGCAGCCGGGCGACGAGCACGAGGTTCTCGCGTCCGGTCAGGATCTCGTCGACGGCCGCGAACTGCCCGGTCAGGCTGATCGACCCCCGCACCTCGTCGGCCTGGCTCGCCACGTCGTAGCCGTTGACCTCTGCGACGCCGGCGTCGGCGCGCAGCAGGGTCGACAGCGCCTTGATGACGGTGGTCTTGCCCGCCCCGTTCGACCCCAGCAGGGCGAAGATGGTGCCGCGGGCGACCTCGAAGTCGACGCCCCGCAGCACGTGCAGCTTCTTGTACGACTTCTCGAGGCCCGCGACCCGGATGGCCGGGGTCGTGCCGGCCTCGCGGGTCGCCGCGGTCGCCTCCGCCATCATCGCTCGGCCGCTTCCGCGCGGCGGATCGCCTCGACGAGCTTGTCCTGCTGCTTCCTCATCCAGCCGCCGTCGTTGTAGTTGCGCACGAAGTCGTCAACGAACTGCACGGGGTCGTCCCCGACGATGCCGCGGACGGACGTGCCGTCGGCGACACCCTGCTCGAACAGGTCGGCGAGGTCCTCGACCATCCGGATCAGGTTCTCGCCGCTGGTCGGCGCGAAGTACATCAGGTACCGCTCGATGCCGGCGACCGCCTCGCGGTACGGCTCGGGCAGCGCCTTCGCTCGGGCCTTGTACTGGCGCCAGCGCTTCTTGTCGCCCAGGTCGCCGGTGATCTTCTCGATGAACATGCTCATTTCCCTTCGTCGCGGAGCTGTTCGAGGCGTTCAGAGAGGAAGCTCCAGGTCCTCCAGAAGTCGTCGAGGTAGTCGCGCCCCGCCGCGTTGACCGAGTACACCTTGCGTGGTGGGCCCTTCTCGGACGGCACCTTCTCGACGTCGACGAGACCCCGCTGCTCGATCCGGACGAGCAGCGCGTAGATGGTGCCCTCGGCGATGTCGGCGAAGCCCTGCTCGCGCAGCCACGCGGTGATCTCGTAGCCGTAGGCCGGCCGTCCGAGAAGGATCGCGAGCACGATGCCCTCGAGCGTGCCCTTCAGCATCTCGGTCTCCTGCTTGCCCATGGGCGCCTCCGCGATCGGTGCTACTCAGTGTTGCTGACTACTAGTACATAGTAGCGCTGAGTAGCGGATGCGCAAGGGCGGATGTCGCCGGTCGAGCGAATGATGGATGTGATGTTCACTCCCACCCGAGAAGCCGGCCTCGAGGCCCTGGCCTCCTTCGTCCCGCGCGCCGGATCCGACTACGCCCGCGAACGCAACCACGACACCGGACCCGGCCGCACCAACGTCTCGGGACTCTCGCCCTACATCCGCCATCGTCTTCTGACCGAGCGCGAGGTCGTCGCGGCGGCGCTCGAGCATCATCCGCTGAGCTCGGCCGAGAAGTTCGTGCAGGAGGTCTTCTGGCGCACCTACTGGAAGGGGTGGCTCGAGCTGAACCCCGAGGTGTGGCGCCGCTACCGACGCGACGTGTCGGAAGGCTGGCTCACCGGTGACGGCGCAACCGACCTCGCGGGTTACCGCGAGGCCATCGCCGGCCGCACCGGCATCGACGCGATGGATGCGTGGTCACGCGAGCTGGTCGAGACCGGCTACCTGCACAACCACACGCGCATGTGGTTCGCCAGCATCTGGATCTTCACGCTCGGCCTGCCCTGGCAGCTCGGCGCCGACTTCTTCTACCGTCACCTGCTCGACGGGGACGCTGCGTCCAACACGCTCTCGTGGCGGTGGGTCGCCGGGCTCCAGACGAAGGGCAAGACCTACCTCGCGACGGCGTCCAACATCTCCCGCTACACCGACGGTCGCTTCTCGCCCGCCGGGCTCGCGACGTCGGCGCGGGCGCTCGTCGAGGAGCCGCTGCCACCGAGGGGTGTGGTGCCCCCGGCTGAGGATGGCCCGAGCGGCGAGCGCCTCGGCCTGCTGCTGCACGAGGAGGATCTGGATGCTGCCAGCCTGCTCGCCGAGCAGCCGGAGCTCGCGGATCGCGTCGTCGCGACCGCCGTCTCCGCCGACCCCGACGAGCGATCTCCCTCGGAGGCGTCCGATGTGGTCCGCGCATTCACGGCGGGCGCGGTCGGCGACGCGGCAGCCCGCACCAGGGACGCCGCCGGTCGCCCGGCCCGCGTGCTCGCCGACGCCCTGCCGTCGACGGTTCTGCAATGGGCGGAGGCCGAGCGGCTCGACGCCGTCGTGATGCCCTACGCCCCGGTCGGCCCGGTACAGGAGCGCACGGCCGCCCTGCGCGCGGCGCTGGCGTCGGAGGGCCTGCCGCTCGCCGTCATCCGACGCCGGTGGGACGAGCTGGCATGGCCGCACGCCTCGCGCGGGTTCTTCCCGTTCCGCGAGCGCATCCACGACCTGCTCCGCCAGCAGGGCCTATAGGACGACGGCCCCGAGGATCTCGGCGAGGCCGATGAGCCTTTGAGCATCCTCCATCGCCCGTCGCCGCTGCGCCCGTCGCCTCAGCGCCCCTCTCGCCCGCCGAACCTGTCAACCCCACATCGTCGCCGCCGCAGCCCTGTGATGATGGGGGGCGCACATCGTGCCACAGCCCCTGCCGTCAAGCCCGGAAAGCATCCATGCCTCGCACCGAATCCCTTCCCTATCCTCTCGGCGTCACCCTCCGCCACGACGGAGCCAGTGTCGCGATCTACTCCGAGACGGCCGAGGCCATCGACGTCTGCGTCTTCGTCGACGGCGAGGAGACCGCGGTGCGGCTGACCGAGCGCACCGGGCATGTGTTCCACGGCATGGTCCCCGGACTCGCGATCGGATCCCGCTACGCACTGCGCGTGCACGGCGAGTGGGCACCCGAGCGCGGGCTGCGACACAACCCCTACAAGCTGCTGCTCGACCCGCACGCCACGGCTATCGAGGGCGAGTACACCTGGGGCCAGGCCGTCTTCGGCCACGACATGAACGCGCCCGACGAGATGGACACCACGGATGCCGCCGGGTCGACCCCGCTCTGCGTGGTCACCAACCCCGACTTCGAGTGGCACGACGATCGTTCGCCCCGCGTCCCGCTCGACGAGACCGTCATCTACGAGACGCACGTCAAGGGTTTCACGCAGCTGCATCCGGACATCCCGGAGGAGATCCGCGGCACCTACGCCGGCCTCGCGCACCCGGCCGCCATCAAGCACTTCACCGACCTCGGCATCACCTCGGTCGAGCTGATTCCCGTGCACCAGTTCGCGCAGGACAGCCACCTGCTCGAGCAGGGTCTGCGCAACTACTGGGGCTACAACACCCTCGGGTTCTTCGCCCCGCACGGCGACTACAGCTCAGCCGGCGACGGCGGCGAGCAGGTCAACGAGTTCAAGAACATGGTGAAATCGCTGCATGCGGCCGGCCTCGAGGTCATCCTCGACGTGGTCTACAACCACACGGCCGAGGGCAACCACATGGGTCCGAGCCTGAGCTTCAAGGGCATCGACAACGCGGCCTACTACCGCCTCGTCGAGGGCGACGAGGCCAACTACTTCGACACCACGGGAACCGGCAACAGCCTCAACGTCGGCCACCCCGCCGCGCTCGGCTTGATCATGGACTCCCTGCGGTACTGGGTCACCGAGATGCACGTCGACGGGTTCCGCTTCGACCTCGCGACGACCCTCACGCGCCAGGGCGGTGACGCCGAGCTCCACAGTGCGTTCCTGACACTCATCGCGCAGGACCCGACGCTCGCCCCGGTGAAGATGATCGCCGAGCCGTGGGACACCGCCGGGTACCAGGTGGGCGGGTTCCCGGCCGACTGGTCCGAATGGAACGGCAAGTTCCGCGACGACCTCCGCGACTTCTGGAACGAGAGCGACGGCGTGCTCGGCACGGTCGCTCAGCGCCTCCTCGGCAGCCCCGACGTGTACGAGGCGTCGCGCCGCTCGCCGCTGTCGAGCGTCAACTTCATCACCGCGCACGACGGCTTCACACTCAACGACCTCGTCTCGTACAACGAGAAGCACAACGAGGCGAACGGCGAGGGCAACCGCGACGGCGAGAGCGACAACAAGTCCAACAACCAGGGCGTCGAGGGCCCGACCGACGACCCGATCGTGCTCGAGCGCCGCGCGCGCATGAAGCGCAACTTCCTGGCGTCCCTGTTCCTGTCGGCAGGCGTGCCGATGTTGCTCGGGGGTGACGAGCTGGGACGCACCCAGCAGGGCAGCAACAACGCCTACTGCCAGGACAACGAGATCTCGTGGTACGACTGGGCGAACGTCGACACCGAACTGCTCGCCTTCACGACCGAGCTGATCCGCCTGCGCTGCGAGAATCCCGCACTGCACCCCACCTGGTACCGTCAGGCACCCGTCAGCGCCGAGGCTCAGGCCGAGGCCGAGGAGGCGCCGGCCGAGGTCGCCGCCGCCGACGAGCCGGCACTACCCGAGGTCATCATCCCCGACGCGGATGTCGAGCCCGACACCGTCGACATCGTGCGTGCCGACGCCGAGGAGTTCGCTGACCACGACTGGGACAACCCGACCGCGCGCACCATCACGCTGGTGGTCGAGAGCCCCGAGTCCGACGCGTTCGCGCTGCTGCTCAACTCGGCGCACAACGGGGTCGAGTTCGTCGTACCCGACGCGCCTTACGGCGAGTGGGAGCTCGCTCTCTCGAGCGATCCCGAGCAGACCGTGGTCGCGCCCGTGACGACGCTGATCGTCAGCGAGAGCTCCTTCACGCTGCTGCGCTCGCGCGTCCAGTCGACCGACTGAGGCGGCGGATGCGCGGCTGAGTTCCAGCGCTCAGCGTGTGAAGAGCGGCATCGCCTGGGGGCGGTTCTCCTTGTCGGTGACGAGCGCCCAGGTGTGGAGCTTCCAGCCCTCGTCGGTGATCGACTCGATCATCGGGGGCCAGTCGGTGACGGCGCCCGAGAAGCCGAAGGTGAACGTCGGGAAGTTGAGGATCGGCGTGAAGAACGCCTGACCCGACTCCCACGCCTTGCGCGCGTCCTTGCCGACAGAAGAGGCTTTGGCGCCCGCCATGATTCCCATGGATCGAGTGTGGCGTGCGCGGCGGGTCACGGCGCGTCCCCGTTCTAGGGACGACCGGCGGGTCGATGCGTCGGTCGACAGTCAGTCGACCCGCGCGAGGAAGTCGAGCACTCGGGCGACGAGCAGCTCGGTCGCGCCGGCGTCGTAGCTCGGAAGGGAGCTGTCCGCAAAGAGGTGACCGTCGCCGGGGTAGAGGTAGAGCTCCGATCCCGGCACCGTGGCCACGATCTCCTCGGCGGCCCTGACGTCGCCCTCGCCGACGAAGAACTCGTCACCATCCATGCTTTGGATCTGCGCGGGGACGCCCTCCGGCCACGGCCCGAACGCCCACTCGCCGCTGATCGGCACGCACGCCTCGAACAGAAGAGCCGCCTGTGCGCCGGCGCGGGTCTGAGCGAGCCGCTGCGCCGGCATGACCCCGAGCGAGAAGCCGGCGTAGACGATCTCGGGTGGGAGCGCGGCGGCAGCCTCATCGGCGAGGGCGTCGGTGTCGATGCCGCTGGACTCCTTCCAGGCGAATCCCTCCGCGATCGAATCGAAGGTGTGGCCGTCGAACAGGTCCGGTGTGTGCACCTCGTGACCGGCCGCGCGCAGCCGATCCGCGAACTCGAGGACACCCGCGGTGAGGCCCTGGACGTGATGGAACAGAAGGACGGTGGCCATGATGACGCTCCTGCGATCGGCGGGTTCGGCTGACCGCGATACTAGAGCGTCTCCCGCCGAGGGAGCATGATGTCGGCATGCCAGACGCTCACGTGATCCGCGCACTCACCCCCGAGACGTATCCGGCCTGGCTCGCCCTCGCCGACAAGCACAACGGGGTGTGGGGCGGCTGCTACTGCTCGTACTTCCACACCGATACCGAGCTGACGGCCAAGGACGACTACGACCGGCCCACCTTCAAGAGGCGGCTGATCGACGAAGGGGTCGCCCACGCGGCTCTGGTCTTCGACGGCGAGCACGCCATCGCATGGTGCCAGTACGGCAGCCCCGCGGAGCTGCCGGGCATCTACCACCGGAAGCAGTACGACGCCGGCGAGACCTCCCCCGCACCGTGGCGCATCACGTGCTTCTTCGTCGACCGCGACCACCGGCGGTCGGGTGTCGCGCGCGAGGCCCTCGACGGCGCCCTGGGCCTCATCGCCGAAGCCGGCGGCGGCGAGGTGGTCTCGTTCCCGAACGAGGTCGACCCCGTCAAGCGGACCTCGTCGTCGTTCCTCCACAACGGAACGCGTGCCATGTTCGAGAAGGCGGGATTCACCTTCGAGCGGCACATCGGCAAGAACAAGACGGTGATGCGGAGGACCGTCGGAGCGGTCACGACCCTTGTCTCGGACCCGCGCAAGCCGCACGATGGAGGCATTGCTCGGTGAGGAGACACGGATGAAGCACGGCAAAGCGGTTCTCTACCGCGAATACGGCGACTTCGACGTCGTGCAGGTCGTCTCGATGGAGCAACCGGTGCCCGCCCGCGGCGAGATCGTGGTCCGGGTGTCCGCTGCCGGCTTGAACCACATCGAGCGCTTCGTGCGCGAGGGAAAGCTGCGCGATCTCGTCTCGACACGCTTTCCGTCCGGCCAGGGAGTCGACTTCTCCGGAGTCGTCGTCGCGATCGGCCCCGAGGTCACGGGCCTTCGCAAAGGCGCCGAGGTGGTGGGGCACCTTCCCGGCGGTGGCACCCACGCCACCTGGGTGCGCGTCGCCGCGTCGGCGGTCCTGCCGAAGCCGGTCAACGTCTCGACCGAGGCGGCCGGCGGCCTCTATCTGGCGGGGTGCACCGCCCTGGAGCTCGTCGATCGCTTGAAGCTCGGTCCGGCGGACACCGTGGTGATCAGCGCCGCCGCGGGAGGGGTCGGCCATCTCCAGGCGCAGCTCGCGAAGCAGCGGGGAGCGAGGGTGATCGCGCTCGGCAGCGACGAGAACCATGACTTCCTCCGGAGGCTCGGCGCCATTCCCGTCGCGTACGGTGAGGGCGTCGAGACCCGGATCCGTGACGTGGCCGGAACCTCGCCGGTGACGGCGTTCATCGACAACCACGGGTCCGGCGAGGGCCTCGCCGCCGACCTCGGTCTGTCCACGTCACGCGTCATCTCGAGTTCGCAGCGCCGAGACACCGAGATACGTTTCCTCACCGCCCCGGCCGACGACTCCGAGGCCCTGCGAGTGCTCGCGTCCATGCTCTCGGCCGTCTCTCGATACGAGGTCAAGGTCATCATCTCGGGGTACTACCCGTTCGACAACGTGACCGAGGCCTACCAGGATCTCGCCCGCATGCACTCTCGCGGAAAGGTCGTCATCGGCATGGATCCCGTCGAGTCCGGCACCCGGCAACGCGAGCGTTCCTACCTGACGAAGGCCCGCACCAGCGATCAGCGAATCGAGACCGCACGTCTCGCGGGCCTCGCCGAGCGGCAGTCCGAAGCGGGGCAGTAGCGCCCCTCGACGTCAGAGCGCCCGGAGGATCAGGGCCGACCCCTGCCCACCGCCACCGCAGAGCGCGGCGGCACCCACGGATCCGGCTCCGGCTTCCTGCAGCTGACGCGCGAGCGTGCCGGTGAGTCGTGCGCCGGATGCGCCGATCGGGTGACCGAGGGCGATCGCGCCGCCGTGCGGGTTGACGAGGTCGAGCGAGACGTCGAGCTCCTTCGCCGACTGCACGGCGACCGACGCGAACGCCTCGTTGATCTCGACGGCGATCAGGTCGGCCACCGCGAGACCCGCCCGCGCCAGTGCGGCGGAGATCGCATTCGATGGCTGCGAGTGCAGAGTCGTGTCCGGGCCGGCCACGAGCGCGTGGGCGAGGATCTCGGCGACCGGCTTCACCCCGCGGGCGGCCGCGGTCTCCGCGGTCATGAGCACGAGCGCCGCGGCGCCATCGGTCAGCTGCGAGGCATTCCCCGCGGTGATGGTGCCGTTCTCCTTCGCGAAGGCGGGCCTCAGCGCTGCCAGCGTCTCGACCGTAGTGTCGGGGCGCACGCCGTCGTCCTCGGCGACGACGACGTCGCCCTTCCGCGTGCTGACGGTGTACGGCGCGATCTCACCGGACAGGAACCCACGCGACGCCGCCGCGCGCTGGTGGGATGCGGCAGCCACCGCATCCTGCGACGCGCGATCGATGTGCAGCGCGCCGTTGCCGCGCTCGGTGCCCGCGCCCATGAGCTCGTGATCGAACGAGTCGAGCAGGCCGTCATGGTCGAGCAGGTCGACGAGCTCCATCGCGCCGTACTTCTTGCCCGTGCGCGAGCCGAGCAGAGCGTGGGGAGCCAGGCTCATCGACTCCTGCCCGACGGCGACCACGATCTCGGCGTCCCCGCGCTCGATCAGGTCGACGCCCGCGGCCACGGCCTCCATGCCCGACAGGCACACGATGTTGATCGTCATCGCCGGGACGGTCAGCGGGATGCCCGCGGCGACCGCCGCCTGACGAGCCGGGTTCTGACCCGAGCCGCCGAGGATCACCTGCCCCGCGAACACCCGATCCACCTCGTCGGGCGCGACGCCGGCGCGCTCGAGGGCCGCGGTGATGGCATGCGCACCGAGGCGGGATGCCGGTTCGGCCGCGAGCTGGCCGGTGAACCTGGTGAAGGGGGTGCGGGCGTAGCCGGCGATCACGACAGACATGCGGTGCTCCTTCTGTGCTCACCCACCGACGCGATCGGCCACGGCACGGCTCTGTCGACGGGGTGACGACTCGACAATCCTCGCACCCTCGCGCGGAGCTGCCGGTGCCTATCTCGTCGTGAAGCGGTAGCCCATGCCGGACTCGGTCAGGAGGTGGCGGGGGGCCGAGGGGTCGGGCTCGAGCTTCTTGCGGAGCTGCGCCATGTAGAGCCGCAGGTAGCCCGTGTCGGTGGTGTACTGCGGACCCCACACCTCGGTCAGGAGGGCCTCGCGCGACACCAGGCGATCACGATTGCGCAGCAGCACCTCGAGCAGCCGCCACTCGGTCGGCGTGAGCCTCACGACGTCGCCGGCTCGGGTGACGACCCGCGCCGCGACGTCCACGGTGACGTCGCCGAACACCACCAGCGGTTCGTCCTTCACCTCCTGCATCCGGCGGGTGAGCGCCCGGACGCGGGCGAGCAGCTCGTCGGCCGAGAACGGCTTGGTGACGTAGTCGTCGGCGCCGGCGTCGAGCGCCTCCACCTTCTCTGCCGACTCGCTGCGACCCGAGACGACGAGGATCGGCACCCGTGACCAGCCGCGCACCGCCTCGATCACCTCGATGCCCGTGAGACCCGGCATCCCGAGGTCGAGGACGATGAGGTCGGGGTGGGTCGCGATCACCGCGTCGAGCGCGGCCCTGCCGTCCACGGCGGTGACGACCTCGTACCCGCGAGCGGTGAGGGTGATCCTGACGGCCCGCAGCATCCGGGTGTCGTCGTCGGCGACGAGCACCTTCATGCCGTCGTCTCCTCGGGACCCGGATCCTGCGGCAGGTCGATCACCATCGTCAGGCCGCCGCCGGGGGTGTCCTCGAGATCGAGCGTGCCGCCCATGGCCTCGACGAAGCCCTTCGAGAGCGCGAGTCCCAGCCCGACTCCGGTCGTGTTGTCGGTGTCGCCCAGCCGCTGGAATGCGACGAAGACGTCGTCGCGGCGCTCGGGGGCGATGCCCGGCCCCGCGTCGATCACCCGCAGCTGCACGCGGTCGCCGAACTCGCTCGTCGCGACCACGGGCGGCGATCCGTCCGGCGAGAAGCGCAGCGCGTTCGCGAGGAGGTTGACGACCGCGCGCTGCAGCAGGACCGGGTCGGCGACGACCGGCGAGACGCGCCCGAGCTCGAGCTGCACATCGCCCGGACCGAGACCCAGCTCGTCGAGGGCGCCCATGACGACCCCGTCGATCGACACGGCCTCGGGCGACACTCCCAGCACGCCGGCCTGCAGGCGACTGGCGTCGAGCAGCTTGGTCACGAGCGACGCGAGCGCCTCGAGGCTCTCGTCGGCGGTCTCGAGCAGCTCGAGCCGATCGCTCGTGCTGAGCGACAGCTCCGCCGACCGGAGGCTCGTGACCGCGGCCGTCGCCGACGCGAGCGGGCGGCGGAGGTCGTGGCCCACGGCCGCGAGCAGGGCTGTGCGCAGCCTGTCGGCCTCAGCGACCGGCCTCATGCTCTCGGCCTCGTCGGCCAGCTCGCGCTGGGCGAGCGCCGTCTCCATCTGCGACAGGAACGCCCCCAGGATGCGGCGGTCCGACGCCGGGAGCTCCTTGCCGCGCAGGTACAGCTGCCCCTGCTCCCCCACCGGCAGCGTCGTCTCGACGTCGTCGTCATCGGCTAGCGTCGACTCGGTGGCGGTGTACAGCACGTGATCGCGGAATCGCAGGATGACGCTCGTCATGCCGAACGCGTCGCGCAGTCGGGTGACGAGCGCCTCCAGGGCGTCCTGACCGCTCAGGACGCTTCCGGCGATCATCGAGAGCATCTCGGATTCGGCGGCAGCTCGTGAGGCCGCGCGCGATCGCCGAGCGGCCTGGTCGACCACGATGCTCACGAGCACGGCGACGAGAACGAAGATGACCAGCGCCAGCAGGTGCAGCGGTTCCGCGATCGTGATCGTGTAGAGCGGATCGACGAAGAAGTAGTCCAGCAGGAACCCCGCCGCGACCGCGGAGCCGACCGCCGGCCAGATGCCGCCGACGAGCGCCACGATCACGACGAACAGCTGGAACGCCAGCACGTCGCTCGTGATCGACTCCTCGCTGCGGAACGAGCTCAGCAGCAGCGTCAGCAGCGGGAGCCCGAGCAGGGCGACGACCGAGCCGATGATGCGTCTGCGGACAGAGAGGGCGCCGCCGAGGGTCGGGAGCTTCCGCGACCCCGCTTCGGAGTGGGACACGATGTGCACGTCGATGTCGCCGGCCTCGCGGATGACGGTCGCCGCCGTCCCCGGCCCGGTGAAGAGGCGCGCGAGCGTGGAGCGGCGGCTGACGCCGATCACCAGCTGGGTCGCATCGACGGAGCGCGCGAAGTCGACGAGGGCGCGCGGGATCTGCTCGCCGACGACCTGGTGATAGGTGCCGCCGAGGGTCTGAGCCAGCGCGCTCTGCCCCGCGAGGATCTCGGGTGCGAGGTCGGCGAGCCCCTCCGGAGAGGTCACGTGCACGGCGAACAGCTCGCCGCCGCTGGCGCGAGAGGCGATGCGCGCGCCTCGGCGCAGCAGCGTCTCGCCCTCCCGGCCGCCCGTGAGCGCCACCACCACCCGCTCGCGCGCGTTCCAGCTGTCGCCGATCCCCTTCTCGGCCCGGTACTTCTTGAGGGCGCTGTCGACCTCGTCCGCGAGCCAGAGCAGCGCGAGCTCGCGGAGCGCCGTCAGATTGCCGAGCCGGAAGTAGTTGGACAGCGCCGCGTCCACCCGCGCCGCCGGGTAGACGGCGCCCTCGGCCAGTCGGTCGCGCAGGGCCTGCGGCGCGAGGTCGATCAGCTCGATCTGGTCGGCGCCGCGCAGCACGGCGTCGGGGATGGTCTCCTGTTGCCGCACGCCGGTGATCTGTCGCACGACGTCGTTGAGCGACTCGATGTGCTGGATGTTGACGGTCGAGATCACATCGATCCCCGCCTCCAGGATCGTCTCGACGTCCTGCCACCGCTTGGCGTGCACAGAGCCGGGTGCGTTGGTGTGCGCCAGCTCGTCGACGAGCGCCAGCTCGGGCCTCCGCTCGAGCAGCGCCTCCAGATCCATCTCGTCGAGGGCGACCCCCCGGTGCTCGATGCGGCGCCGTTCGAGCACCTGGAGCCCATCGACCAGCGCCGACGTGGCAGCGCGGCCGTGGGTCTCCACGACCGCGACCACAACGTCCTTGCCCGCGTCCGAGAGTCGGCGGCCCTCCTCGAGCATGGCGAAGGTCTTGCCGACGCCGGGTGCGGCCCCGAGCATGACGCGGAGCCGTCCCCTCGACATCGACATGCCCTTACGAGTCGAGCTCGGCGAGAGCGATGTTCAGCTCGAGCACGTTGACGGTCGGCTCACCGAGGTACCCCAGGTCGCGGCCCTGGACGTGGTCCTCGACCAGCGCGCGCACCTCGGTCTCGTCGAGACCTCGCGCGTCGGCGACCCGCGCGACCTGCAGCAGGGCGTACTCCGGGCTGATGTGCGGATCGAGACCGGAGGCGCTGGCGGTGACGGCATCGGCGGGGACGTCCTCCACCGGCACGCCCTCGAGCTCGGCGATCGCCGCACGGCGCTGCTCGATCGCGGCGACCAGATCCTCGTTCTCCGGGCCGAGGTTCGAGCCGCTCGAGGCGGCGCCGTCGTAGCCGTCGCCGGCCGCGGAGGGCCGCGACTGGAACCACTCCGGCAGCGCCGCGCCGTCCTCGTCGGTGAACGACTGGCCGATGATGGCCGATCCGACCACCTCGCCGTCGACCGAGACGAGCTGGCCGTTGGACTGAGCGGGAAGCGCGAGCTGCCCGATCCCGGTGATCGCGAGCGGGTAGATGACCCCGAGCACGACGGTGAGGATGACGAGGGCGCGCAGGGCGGTCCAGGTCTGGCGGATCAGGGGGCGACGGGGGGACATGGGACTTCTCCTGGTGGTGTTCATGATGATCAGAATCCGGGGATCAGCGTCACGACGAGGTCGATCAGCTTGATGCCGACGAACGGCGCGATGATGCCGCCGAGGCCGTAGATGAGCAGGTTGCGGCTGAGGAGCCGGCTTGCCGAGACCGGACGGTACTTCACGCCGCGAAGGGCGAGCGGGATGAGCGCCACGATCACCAGGGCGTTGAAGATGATCGCCGACAGGATCGCCGAGGCCGGCGAGTGCAGTCCCATCACGTTGAGCACTGCGAGACCCGGGAACACGCCGGCGAACATCGCCGGGATGATCGCGAAGTACTTGGCGATGTCGTTGGCGATCGAGAAGGTGGTCAGCGAGCCGCGGGTGATGAGCAGCTGCTTGCCGATGCGCACGATGTCGATCAGCTTGGTCGGGTCGGAGTCGAGGTCGACCATGTTGCCGGCCTCCTTCGCGGCCGACGTGCCGGTGTTCATCGCCACGCCGACATCCGCCTGTGCGAGCGCCGGAGCGTCGTTGGTGCCGTCTCCGGTCATCGCGACGAGGTTGCCGCCGGCCTGCTCCTTCTTGATCAGCTCCATCTTGTCTTCGGGGGTGGCCTCGGCGAGGTAGTCGTCGACGCCCGCCTCGGCCGCGATGGCCTTGGCCGTGAGCGGGTTGTCACCCGTGATCATGACGGTCCGGATGCCCATGGCCCGCAGCTCGGCGAACCGCTCGGTCAGTCCGTCCTTGACGACGTCCTTCAGGTGGATGACGCCGAGCACGGTCGCCGTCCCGTCGGTGCCGCGGGTGGCGACGACGAGCGGGGTGCCGCCCGACTGCGACACGCGGGTCACGACCGAGTCGAGCTCGGTCTGGGTCGCGGGCGGCACGGTGCCGACCCACTCCGCGATCGTCGATCCGGCGCCCTTGCGCACCTCGGTGCCGTCCGGCAGGTCGAGGCCGCTCATGCGGGTCTGCGCGGTGAACGGCACGACCACCGCGTCGGCCACCGGCTCGCCGTCGTGGCCGAGCTCCGTCGCGAGCGTGACGACCGAGGTGCCCTCGGGGGTCGGGTCGCTCAGCGAGGCCAGGCGGGCGGCACTGACGAGGGAATCCATCGAGGCGCCCCCCACCGGCACGAACTCGGAGGCCCGGCGGTTGCCGTACGTGATGGTGCCGGTCTTGTCGAGCAGCAGGGTCGTGACGTCACCCGCAGCCTCGACGGCCCGGCCCGACATCGCGAGCACGTTGCGCTGCACGAGACGGTCCATGCCGGCGATGCCGATCGCGCTCAGCAGCGCGCCGATCGTCGTCGGGATCAGCGTCACGAGCAGCGCGATGAGCACCGGGATCGCGACGGGCTCTCCCGCGTAGGACGCCATCGGGTTGAGGGTGACGACCACGATCAGGAACACGATCGAGAGGGCGGCGAGCAGGATGTTCAGAGCGATCTCGTTGGGCGTCTTCTGACGCGACGCCCCCTCCACGAGCCGGATCATGCGGTCGACGAAGGTCTCGCCGGGCTTGGAGGTGATGCGCACCACGATCCGGTCGCTCAGCACGCGGGTGCCGCCGGTGACGGCGCTGCGATCGCCACCGTGCTCGCGGATCACCGGGGCCGATTCGCCGGTGATGGCCGACTCGTCGACCGAGGCGATGCCCCAGACGATGTCGCCATCGCCGGGGATGACCTCGCCCGCGACGACGACCACGTGGTCGCCGAGCCGCAGGTCGGCCGACGACACCTCGTCGATGCCGCTGCCCTCCGCGGAGGGGTTGCGCTCGTCGTAGCCGGTGACGCGCTGGGCGGTCGTCGACGTGCGGGTCTGCCGCAGGCTGGCAGCCTGCGCCTTGCCGCGGCCCTCGGCCACCGACTCCGCCAGGTTGGCGAAGATCACGGTGATCCAGAGCCAGACGGCGATGCCGACCGTGAACGACGGCGCGAGGGTGCTCTCGCCCAGGAAGGGCTCGGCGACGGCGATCGCCGTGGTGAGCACGGCACCGATCTCGACGATGAACATGACGGGGTTGCGCCACATGAGCCGCGGGTCGAGCTTGCGCAGCGCTCCGGGGAGCGCGGCGACCAGCTGGCCGACCGAGAAGGCGCTCGACCGGGGCTCGGCCGGGGTGGGCGCCGGAGCGTTGCTCGGCGCCTCGTTGGTGATGATGGTCATGGTTACAGCAGCCCTTCCGCCAGGGGACCCAGCGCGAGAACGGGGAAATAGGTGAGAGCCGACACGATGATGACGGTTCCGAGGAGCAGGCCGACGAACTGCGGCTTGTGGGTGGGCAGGGTGCCCGCGGTGGCGGGGACCTTGTCCTGAGCGGCGAACGATCCGGCGAGCGCCAGCACCAGCAGGATCGGGATGAACCGGCCGAGCAGCATGGCGACACCGAGCGCGGTGTTGAACCACGGGGTGTTGGCGGTCAGACCGGCGAACGCCGATCCGTTGTTGTTCGCCGCCGACGTGAAGGCGTAGAGCACCTCGCTGAAGCCGTGGAGGCCGGGGTTATAGATCGAGGTGGTCGTGACGTCCTCGCGCACCGCGGGGATCGCGAAGCTGAGGGCGGTGCCCACGAGCACGAGCGTCGGCGTGGTGAGGATGTAGAGGCTGGCGAGCTTGATCTCGCGCGCCCCGATCTTCTTGCCGAGGTACTCGGGGGTGCGTCCGACCATCAGACCGGCGACGAAGACCGCGATGATCGCGACGACGAGGATGCCGTAGAGACCCGCTCCGACGCCGCCGGGGGCGACCTCTCCGAGCATCATGTTGAGCATCGCCATGCCGCCGCCGAGCGCCGTGTAGCTGTCGTGCATCGAGTTGACCGCACCGGTGGAGGTGATCGTCGACGTGGTGCCGAAGATCGTCGATCCGATGATGCCAAATCGCACCTCCTTGCCCTCCATCGCGCCGCCCGCGAGCTGCGACGCGGTGCCCGCGCCGTTCAGCTCGAGCGCCGTCATGATCGAGACCGAGGCCGTGAAGAGCACGGCCATGGTGCCGGCGACCGCCAGTCCCTGACGCTCGTCGCCGACCATGCGCCCGAAGGTGCGCGGCAGCGAGAACGGGATGACGAGCATCAGCAGGATCTGCACCATGCTGGTCCAGGGCGTGGGGTTCTCGAACGGGTGGGCGGAGTTCGTGTTGAAGAACCCGCCGCCGTTGGTGCCGAGGATCTTGATCGCCTCCTGAGAGGCGACCGGTCCACCGGGCACGACCGCGGTTCCGCCGGTCAGGGTGGCGACATCCTGGAAGCCGTTGACGTTCTGGATGACTCCGCCGGCGATCAGCACGACCGCGACGACGACAGAGAACGGCAGCAGGATGCGCAGGGTGGCGCGGGTGAGATCGACCCAGAAGTTGCCGATCGTGCCCGACGTGCGCGACGCGAGGCCGCGGATCAGGGCCACCGCGACGGCGATGCCGACGGCCGCCGAGAGGAAGTTCTGCACGGTCAGGCCGACCAGCTGCACGGTGTAGCCGAGCGTCACGTCCGGCGAGTACGACTGCCAGTTGGTGTTGGTGACGAACGAGATGGCCGTGTTGAACGCGAGGTGCTCGCTCGTCGCCGGGAGTCCGAGCGAGTAGGGCAGCACCTCCTGTGCGCGCTGCAGCAGGTAGACGGCGAGGATGCCGAGGGCCGAGAAGGCGAGCACCGAACGCAGGTAGGCGGGCCAGCTCTGCTCGGCGTCGGACTTGACGCCGATGAGGCGGTAGAAGCCGCGCTCGACCGCGAGGTCCCGGCGGGCCATGAAGACGTTCGCCATGTAGTTTCCGAGCGGACGGTAGACGACCGCCAGGACGATGGCGATGGTGCCCAGCTGGGCGAGGAAGAGCCAGAGGGTCATCAGAAACGCTCCGGCTTCACGAGGGCGAACACGAGGTAGCCGATCGCGGCGAGCGCGAGGACGGCGGCGATGATCTCGAAGACGATCACAGCTTCTCCACTGCCTTTCCGATCAGGGCGACCAGCGCGACAAGCGCGAGGATGCCGACGATGTAGACGACGTCGAGCACGGGGAACTCCATCCGGGTTGCGATCCGATGCGCGATGGCGCACGGGTGTGAACTGGTCACGAGGTGAGTCAATGCCGTCGGTGCGGGTTTCCGACCCGCCCTAACGGCTTCCTAACGCCGCAGGCGCGAATCCTTACGGATCCCGTGTGCGCAGCCCTCGGGGCTGGGGTCACAGGCGCGGAATACCTGCACCCACGCGTATGTTGGTGAAATATGCAGTGAGTGCAAATAGTGCTGCGGACGTCACGCGGCACCGCCCAGAACAGTGAGAAAGAGAACGATGACCGACACCGTGGCAGTCCCCACGATCAGCACCGGCCCAGCCGTCGACGCCCGAGTCGAGACGAGAGACGGGGGCCTCATGGCGCCCGAGCAGAACGTGCAGCGGATCATGCGCACCGGCACCGTGTGGTTCGCGGCGGCCCTCGGCGCGATCGCCCTGTTCATGGGACCGCTGCTGGCATCCGGGTGGCGTCCGGCCGACCTGCCTCCTGCGCTGGACGGCCTCTGGTGGCTCGGCTCGGTCGGGGTCGCCGCCAGCCTCGGCCTGATCGGCTGGTCGGGGTGCCCCATCCTCGAGGTCGACGTGCCGACGGCAGACCGCAACAAGAGCCGCACGATGCAGCTGGGCACGGCGACACTGATCGTCGCGGGCACGCTGTGCCTGTTCGCGGTGGTGGCGGGGCCCGCGGTCTGACGGGACGCAGGAGCGCCGCGACGCAGCCGGGGGGAGAATGAGGTCATGACGAAGAAGATCGCGGCTGCGCACCGCAAGCTGATCGCCTCTCTCGAAACCCACGCAGAGCTCGCGTCGAAGAAGAAGACCCACCGGGGCCGACTCGAAGCCGCTGCCGCAGACGTGAGGAAGG
>CAXTSE010000001.1:98135-323208 GCA_964246985.1 uncultured Microbacteriaceae bacterium | reverse complement strand
GGCGCTCGAAGTCGACGCGCTGCTCCCAGTCGACGGCGTTCGTGCCCGTGGTTCCAGTGCTCTTCATGGTGGTCCTCTCAGTTCATGCGCCTTATGGCCCGCGCGCTAGTGGACTTGGCCCCACACAGCACGGACGGGTAGTTCGCCTCTGTTGACGAATGTGTGGGGGCGGGCCGGATCCACTCGAACGGAGCTTCCCTTTGCCAGGACGTAGGAGTCGCCCCCGATGAGCACAGTCAGGTCCCCTTCGGCGACGTAGATAAATTCGACTGCGATTTCCCGCTGCAGCTCACGAACCGGGTCCTGGCTGCCGCCAGGCTCGATAAGCAAGGACCGAAGGTCGAGTGCATCAGCTACCGCTACCGCACGCGCGCCGTCCGGCACGTCCAATCCGAGCAGGCGATCCGTCGATGTGCTCAGCGCTTGTGCAAGGCGAATCAACAGGGCGACAGACGGCGAGCCGAGGCCGTTCTCGATCTGTGACAGCATGCTCGCCGAGCAGTCGACGACGCTGCCTAGCTCCCGCAGGCTGAACTTCTTCGCTCTGCGCTGGGCCCGCACTCGTCGCCCCAGTCGAAGTTTCAGGTCTTCCGTCATAGGGGCTCCACGCCTGGTGGACCTGCCGGCATGTCGAGGGGGAGACCCATCACTCGGTGGAACCTCGAGAGCGCGTTCCATACCGAGATCGACATGGTGAGCTCGACCAGCTGATCAGGTGTAAACAGTTTCCGAGCGGTCTCCAGCACCTCGGGCGTTGCGATTTGAGGTTCGGCGTCATGTGCGAGCACAGCCGGCGCGAGCGTCATGGTGTGGGTGAGTTCGAGAGCGATTTGCATTTCAGGTCCGAGGTCCGACCAGTCCGTCGACACAACAGCGTTGACCAGGTCGTCCGATGCCCCACTGCGCTTGGCTGCCGCATACCGGTGACTGACCGTGTACCGGCAGCCGTTCAAGTTGCCGACCAGCAGAGCCGACAAATCTTTGATCTGGGCATCGACGGTTCCTGGGCCCGCGACGGCGCGGAGGAAGGGGAGGTACACCGAGAACAATCCCGGCCTATTGAGCAGGGCGCCCCATGTGTGCAGCAACTGACCGTACTGCTCTACGCCTGAATCGATCGCGGCTCGATCGATGACGGCGGCAGCGCTTGCAGGCACAAGCGGAACGAACTGCATCACTTGTCGAACATCGCAGCGAACATCGACAGGCTGCGATCCAAAGCCTCGTCGTAGGGGAGCCCGTCGAGAAGATAGGCAGATGGACGACCCGCGGCGATCGCGGCCCCACCTCGTGCGGCCTGGGTGAGCCACCCAAGAACCAGGTCGTCGAGCTTGTCGTCGGAAGTGACCTCGTTCACTAACCCGACTTCGCGAGCGCGAGCGGCGGTGAAAGGTTCTCCGGTGGCAATGTTCTCCAACGCGGCTCGAACCCCGAGTCGCTTGATGATCGGCACCTGGGCGACCATCGGCCAGATCCCGACGCTCACCTCGTAGGTCCCGATGCGCGCGCCTGGCACGCTCACCGCGTAGTCGCAAGCGGCCACTAGGGACGCGCCCGACGCAACGGCGTCGCCGTTGACGCGGGCGGCGATGGGCTTCGACAGAGTCGGGAAGATCTTGAGGAGCTCGACCAACGAGGTGGCGAACTCGACCGGATCCCCGCCGTTCCTCAGAGCCGCCACGTCGAGCCCTCCACAGAACGCGTCTGCTTGGCCCGTCAGGATGATGCCGGAGCATCCGGCGTCGCTGTCCGCGGCCCGCAGCGCCGTTGAGACCTCAGCCATAACCTGAGGATTCAGCAGGTTGGCGCCCTCTCCTGTGATGGTGACGGTCGTGAATCGCTCTGACTCGCTCATGCACTACTCCCCCTCTGATCAGTCGCGACCCTCGATGCCGACGTCGCTCGTCGCTTTCGGATGAACGCCCCAATGCGCGTCAGAACGCCGACGGCGCCGTCGGGGAAGAACCGCACTACCAGAATGACGATCAGGGCCTCGAGCAGAGATGCCCAGCTGGCGAAGTCCGCTGTGTACTGCCGGATCACAAAGACGATGAGCGCGCCGATCAGGGGTCCGCTCGCCGTCCCGAGACCACCGATCACGCAGACGACCACAGCATCCAGCGTGTATTGGATGCTGAATGCCGAGTTGGGCGTTAGGTTGCCGTTCTGCAGAGCGATGACCGCTCCGAGCATGCCGGTCAAGAAAGCACTGATCGCCCAGATGGGCACGATGGTCCTGACGCGCCGCACTCCCAGGCTCGAAGCGCCATCCTCGTCGTCGCGGAGAGCAAAGAGTCGGAGACCGAGAGCGGACTCCTTGATCGCAAGCGAGACAACGAAGGTCATGAGTGCGAGAACCGCCGCAACTTGGAGCAGGGTTGCAATATCCAGAAGTGCTCCCGGCGGGACGGGATATCCCCGCGATGCTCGCGTGAAGTCCCAGTTGAGCATCCACCCGAGGACAGCGAGAGCTATGCCGAGGGTGCCGATAGCAAAGTACGGCCCGCGGAGGCGTAGCAGCGGGTAGGCCAGGAGCACTCCGAGCGCCGCCGAGACGACCCCGGCGGCGATCAACACGATGGGCAGTGGGTAATCCAGATAGTTGAGGAAAACGGCGGTCGTGTACCCGCCGGCACCGACGAAGATCGAGTGCCCCAGCGAGAACTGTCCGGCGAAACCGCTCACGAGATTCCACGCCATCGCGAGGCTCGCGAGGAGCAACAGGCCGGTGAGCTGGTTCGCATTATTCCTCGACAGCGTCTCGGCGCTGGCCGCGACGATCACCGCGACGAGCATGGGCACCGCGTAGCGAAGGGCACGGGTCAGGGTGGGCGTCATGCTCTGCTCGCCTTCATGAAGAGCCCGTTGGGCCGGATCAGCAGAACCACGACGAGGATCCCGAATACGAGGACGTCCCGGTACTGAGCGCCAACGACCACCGCACCGACGCTCTCGATGACTCCGACGATCAGCCCACCGGCGAGGGTTCCCCGGATGGAGCCCAGCCCGCCGATGACCACGACGGTGAAGGCGCGCAGCAGCCAGGTTGTGCCAGCGACTGGATCGACCGAGAAGGAGAGCGCGATTAGTGTGCCGCCGATCGTCGCGACGGCCGCGGCGACAGCCAGGACTATCGCGTAGGTGTGCCTGACGTCGATTCCAACTAGCGCTGCGGCGTCAGGATCGATCGCAGACGCCCTGACCTGGCGGCCGAAGCGGGTGCGGTTGAACAGCACGTCGAGCGCGATCACCAGCACGACGGCGGCAGCTAGGGCGATGAGGAGGCTGACCCTCACCTGCAGGCCGCCCAGGTCGAGGCTGGCATTGGAGTAGGGCGCGTTGATCGTCCGCGGGTTCGAGCTGAAGGCGAGGAGCAGCAGACTTTGGATGACCACCGAAATACCGAAGGTCGCGGTGATGGGCGCCTCGGTGCTGTGGACGACGAGCGGATTGAGGACGAACCTTTGGAGCGGGTAGGCGGCAGCGCCCACGATGATCGCAGCGGGAATGACCGCAAGAAGCGGATCTGCCCCACTCGCGACGACCAGCATCGACGTCAGGTACGCCCCGACGACCAGAAGGTCTCCGTGCGCGAGGTTCACCATGCGGATGACTCCGAACACTAGCGACAATCCAAGCGCGGTCGTCGCGTAGAGCCCCCCCAGCAGGATTCCCTGTATCAACGCCTCCATCGGCTCGCCCTCAACTGCGAGTCAGCCGAGACCAGGCACGGGTGCCGTGATCTCGTTGGCTGCGGTCCCGGTGCCATCGAGCACCAGTACTTGATCATTTCCGACCCACTGCGTCTGCACTGCCGGGAGGGCGGCCCCGTGCCCCTCGTCGAAGGCTATGGATCCAGCGGGATAGTCGCCGTCGGTGGCGGCGATCGCGTCGCGGATGGCGTCAGCATCGAGCGAGCCGGCAGCGGCGATCGCGTCAAGTAGCACTTTCGCGGCGGTGTAGCCGTAGACGATGGTTCCCAGGTCGGCGTTGATCCCGCCTACCTCGCCGGTGTGGGTGTCGATGAACTCCTGCTCGCGGTCTGTGCCGATGCCTTCTGCGAACCAGTTGGCCGCCAGCACGCCGTCCGCAAGGCCGTCACTGATCTCGGGGTAGCCGCCAGTGTCGCCAGCCTTCTCCATGAACACGACCTGGGGCTGGTACCCCTGAGCTTTCATCTCGCGGAGGAGTCCGATGCCGTCCGGGGGGATCACCTGAGCGATCACGACCTCGGCCTCCGACGCCTTTGCCTCGGCCACCTGGCTAGTGAAGTTCGTGTTACCGACTGGGAACTGCTCGTTAGCGACGATCTCGTACCCGAAGGACTCGGCCTTATCCGCCCACAGGCCGCCCATGACGATGCCGTCCTCCTCCTGATCGGTGAAGAGGGCCACCTTCTTGTTTGTTTCGACCAGATTGGCGGCCTCGAACTGGGTGTCGGTCATCTGGATTTCATCGAAGAAGAGATCGAACGTGTACTGCCAGCCATCGGGGGCACCGCCCTTCCATGCTTGGATCGGCGTGATGGTGATGACGGTTGGGATCTTGAGCTGGTCTGCCACAACCGACACTGGAATGCTCAGAGGCGGCGTAGCTGGACCGAGCAGGGCCACCGCCTCCTGGCGGAGGACGAGGTCACGAGCCTGTTCGCTCGCCTTGTCGCCGGTCGAGGCGTTGTCCTGGATCGCAAGTTCGACGGTGCGCTCCTGGCCGTCTATCTCGATCCCGCCGGCACTGTTGACCTCGTCGACAGCCTGCTCGTAACCCGTCTGGAGGGACGTGCCGAAGGCCTGGAGCGGCCCGGTCAAGGGCAGCGAGGCTCCGATGACGATTGAGTCGCTGGAACCGCTCGACCCTCCTGGCGCACATGCCGAGGCACCGAGCAGAATCGCCGCGGCGACCGGAACGGCAAATAAGCGAAGATGATTCATGAACTACTCCTTTGTGGTTCTCTGGATCGAATGGTGCGGATTATTCGGCGGCGTCGAGTCCCAGATACGCATTGCGGAACTGGCTGTCGCTGAGGTCTTGGGGACGTCCGTCGAAGACAACCACGCCTCGTCGGAGCAGAAGTGCCCGATCCGACAGGGCGAGTGCTTTGTGAATGTTCTGCTCGATCAGCAGCACCGCGGTTCCCCAAGACGCGATGGTCTGCACTGCGCCGAGCATGCGGTCGACCACCATAGGGGCGAGGCCCAGCGACAGCTCGTCAAAGATGAAGTCGTGGATCGGACGCCATCGCCCGCCCGATGGCCACCATCTGCTGCTCTCCGCCGGAGAGTCCGCCGGCGCGACGGTCTGCCAACTCAGTGAGGCGCGGAAATAGCTCATAGACCCTGTCGAGGGGGGTGGTGTTGCGCGAGCTTCGCAATCCGAGCTCCAGATTCTCGCGCACAGTGAGCGATGCGAAAAGCCTGCGTCCCTCGGGGACCAGCGCGCAGCCCGCGCGCAGCCGCCTCGCTGCTCCGAAGCGCGTGACATCGACGCCGTCCCACACGATCGAGCCGGCGCGAACCGGGATCGCGCCCTGTACAGCCCGCGCCAAGGTCGACTTGCCTGCCCCATTCGCGCCCAGCACGGCGAGGACCTCGCCAGCGGCGACTGAGAACGAGAGTTCAGGAAGCACCTGAATCGCACCGTATCCGGCGGCGACGGACTTCAGCTCAAGCAGGGGCGTCTCGCCCGGCTCGAGAATGCGCGGCTCCCGCGGCGCGACTTGCTCGCCCGTGCCGAGGTAGATGTCGATCACCCGCTGGTCCTCGGAGACCTCCTTTGGAGTTCCCTCGAGCAGCTTCTGCCCCCACTCAAGAACTACTACCCGTTGCGCGAGCTGGTGGAGTACGTCCTGAACATGCTCAACGATCACGATCGTCCGGCCACTGTCGCGAATGGCTGCGATGAGCGAAATCAGGTCGTCGAGATCCTTCCCGGTTAGGCCGGCCGCGACTTCGTCGAGGAGGATCACCTCTGGGTCGAGGGCAAGCACGCGCGCGAGTTCCAGGCGTTTCAGATCGAGGAGGCCAAGGTTGGCCGCCAGAATGTTGGCCTTTCCCGCCATGCCGCTCAGGTTCAGCGAGTCCCGCACCAGATCTGCTCGTCGCGATCGCGGGGTCACCTGCGCCGCCACTTCAAGGTTCTGCCGGACCGTCAGGCTCCGAAAGGGCTTAGGTATTTGGTGGGCGAGCCCGATTCCGATGCGAGGTGCGTCGGCCCGCATGACCTTGGCCATGTCACGACCCCGAACGGCGAGTTCGCCCGCCGTCGGCTTGCGAGCGCCGCACAGCATCGAGAGCAGCGTGCTCTTGCCCGCGCCGTTGGGCCCCATAATTCCGACGACCTCACCGCGGCGGACCTCGAGATCGACTCCGGACACGGCTACAACTCCGCCGAAGTGCATGGTCAAGCCGGTGGCCTTGATGACCACCGGCTCTGCAGCCTGCTCGTCTTCGCGAATCACCGCGTGAGCCTTGCACCGATTCGGACTGGGACCACGCTGTCAAAGACATCATCGAAGGCCGATTGCATGGTGGCCACATCCGGCGCCGTCGCAGCGATATAGAAATCCGGGCGCACAAGAAGTTGGGTCACTCCATGAGCCGTCATCCAACCGCTGTATGCGCCGTCCTCTTCAACGACGTCAGCGCCACTCCCGGTCGGTCCGATCGTGAGCTGGCGGCCGCCCGCTGCGGCGAGACGAGCGGCCTGATCCGCGCGGAGCGGCTTCCCTTGCCCAAGGAGTGAGAGCAGATGCCACCCGCGCCCGACGATGTCGTCGAATCGGCCGGTCCGGCCACCGAAGGTCACTACGCCCTGCACTGATGGTCGGCCAGACAGCACGTCCGCTTCCGCCCACGTACCAGGAGTGCCAAGCACGGCGTCATGGGGCGAGACCGGGCCGATCTTCGACTGCACAGCCCAATCGGCCTTCATCCGCGCGTCGCGCTCCGCGGCAGCAGTCGGGTCTGTGACGCAGATGACCTTGCCCAGCTCGACGGAGAAGTCGATATACCATTTGGCCTGCTCTCGGCGCTCGTTCGACCACTCGTCGAGGAGGTCGTCGCCGGCCACCTCGCGCAGGACCAGGTCCAAGCGCCAAGCCAGGTTGAAGACGTCCCGCAGACCGGCGCACATCCCTTCACCGGCGAAGGGCGGCATCAAGTGGGCCGCATCTCCAGCGAGAAGCGCTCGGCCGGCTCGCCAATTTTCGACGTATTTGGCCTGAAAGCGCCACACGACCGCGCGGTCGAGCTGAGCTGTGTCGGGGTTCATGCCCCACGGCTTCAAGAGCTCCCAGACTTTCGCGGGAGACCCCAGCTCGCCAAGGTCCTCGCCCGGCAGCGCCATAAACTCCCAACGGCGCTTCCCCGGCCCACCGGGGACGACTGTGGTCGGCCGCGCCGGGTTACAGATCTGAAAGTGCGCGGTTTTGTACGAGGGCATTTCCGCCGGGGTAACGTCAACCACCAGCCAGTCGGAGAAGAACTGCAGGTCGGTAAATTCGCGGTTTGTGGCGCGCCGGATGAAGCTGTTTGCGCCGTCGGAGCCAAGAGCCCAACGGGCTCGCACCACCCCGGTCGTGCCCCCAGCCTTGCGCTGGGTCGCTGCCCCGGCAGCCTCGGCCTCCTCAAAGCGGATTGTCACGCCATCGGCGTCCTGCTCGAAGTCGACGACTTCGTTCCCAGGGAGCAGAGTGACGGAGGGCATTTCCGCTAGAAGTAGGCGTAGGCGGTTCTCAAGATCGGGCTGATTGAACCAGTAGCGATTGCGCCAGCCGTCCGCGGCCTTCGAAATCCAGTCGACCTCTGTCAGGACCTCATCCCGCGCGTCGACCCAAAGGTACCGGTCGTCGTGGTAGTCGATCGATGAATCATGATCGGCGTCGATACCGATGGACGACAGGATTCGTGCGATTTCGTGGTCGAAAGTAACCGCGCGAGGCAAGGGGTATGGAGTCGGCCACCGCTCGATGGCCAGGACAGAATGCCCGCGCTGGCCCAGAAGTAAGGAAGCGAATAGTCCAACGGGGCCGAGGCCCACGATGACGACATCGACCTCGAATCTTTGCGTGGTCGCTACCGAACCAGGGACTTGCGACATTGAAACTCCCAAAAATGACGAAGCATTCATCAATGAATGTAGACACACTCTAGAGTGGGTATTCACGTTGTCAAGTCCTGACCGTAATCTCGGCGGGTTCGGCCCCGAGCCGCGGGTATGGTGGAGCATCGATGATGGGCGCGAAGAGAACTCCGGCGATGGACACGACTGAGACACCTCCCCGAGCAGTAACCGCATCCCCGTCCGGGCGCCGCGAACGGAAGGCCGAGATCACTCGGCGGCGCATCCTCGATGCCGCTAGGGCGCAGATGGCAGAGGGCGGGCCGGAGTCCGTCACCATCGTGTCGATTGCTGAACGTGCCGATATTGGGCAGGGCACCTTTTACAACTATTTCGCGGCGCGCGACGACGTAATCGATGCAGTCATCTACGACGTAGTGGAGTCTCTTGGTCGTCGCCTCGACGCTCTGACGGCCGGCATGCCTGACGCCGCTGAAATCTATTCATTTTCCCTGAGGCACCTGATGCAAACCGCGGTTAGTGACCCGGTATGGGGATGGTTACTGGTGCGACTTGGAATCGCACAAAAAGGCCTGCTCCGGACTCTCGGTCCGCGCGCATCGCGGGATATTCGCATTGGGGTAGAAACCGGGCGCTTCCGGGTAGACGACATCGAGCTCGCATCTGCCATGACATTCGGCGCTCTTCTCGCGGCCATGCATAGTCACCTTGACGACCGCAGCCTCGAAGACCCCAGCCAGCGATACGCGGAAAACTTGCTTCGCATGGTGGGCTTGGACGCCGATGAGGCCCGTCGCGTCTCTCGCCTCGAGTTGCCTGCGTTACCCGACGCCGATTAGCTCGGGGCACGCTTGCTCGAAATCTGACACCAGTCGAACCTAGACCTTCAGCCGGTTGCGGGTGCGCAGGGGCAGCGAATGCGAGCGCAATTCCCGCGGCCGGCACTATCCGCGTGATTGCGCCGTAAAGCCGCGTGATGCGATGCAGTATTCGAGCAACACCGACGCTCCTCGTTTGGGTCAAAGCTGCGGCGAACCTTCCACGACCGTGGCGGCGGCAAATGGAGGTTGGCGGTCACCGCCACCCTCTGGTCTGGCGGGTCGTACTGTGCACCTCCACGGATCAGTGTGAGCAGCTGAACGCCTTCCTAGCACTCGCTGGTCTGAATGCTGGAGTCTGCCTCACTTTGCTCTTCACAAATTGCAGCTCATGCCTCATAATCCGGAGCAGAATATGCCAACCAACGAAGACAACTTGAAGGTGCTCCGCTTAAAAACCACCATCGTGGCCCTGGTTTCATTTGGCCTCGGCGTTGCTCTTCTGACGCTGGCGCGATCTATCGATGGCGACGCGGAGTGGGCATGGTTGTCGTTCTGGCCGCTTGGAGAGCTCGGCGGAATCCTCGTCGGTGCAGGCCTGCTCGGGATCGTCTGGGACTATTTTGACGGAAACGATCGTGAACGACGGGAAGACTCTCGACTCCGTCGCCTACTGACAGAGTCCGCGCCGGTCTTCCGAGATGCCGTTGTACAGGGTTTCGCTGTGGAGAGCGAGGATCTGAAGCGCGTGGCGACGCCCGAGCTTTTGGACTCGATCGCGGGTAATGCGCTCGGTCTTCGCCTTGGAGATCGCGAGTTCGCGGGGGACATTTATGGCGATCTCGTGCGCAACGTCGTCCGGGCGCCAGAGCGATGGTATGACGCGGACGTGCGCATTCGGCTCTCAGCAGTAGACGCGAAGGGTGTGCCGGGCATTCCTCGGTTTGCGGTGACGGTGACATGGGAGTACTCAACCGTGCCGATGGAGTCGTCGCGGCGATTCGCATGCACCTCGAACCGCAGCGAGTTTCACGAGCTGGTGACGGACCTGCCGTCGACGTCAGCGTGGTTTATGACGCCTCACCAAGGCTTTGATCCGGCCAGCCAACTTTCGTTCGAACTACTTCAGTTCAGTGTGAACGGGGCCGACCGTCCGGTCCGGCGAACTGCGCGCAAATCCAGTCAGATCTACACAGCGCGCATTGGAGAGGAAGTTGTAGAGAAGAACGAACTCGTTCGTATCCGGCACGTCTACCGAACCATCACGGCCAAGCACGGGCATCTATTAATGCTGACCGTGGCGCAGCCCACCAAAGGGATGACGCTATCGATTGACTACACAGACACCGACATAGCCATGATGCGGGTCAGCGATCATGTGGCCAGTGCAAGTCGACCGCGGTTGGCGCACCTCCCTAAGGGGTCAGAAGCACGGGAAATAACGATGGACGTCCCTGGCTGGCTATTACCGCAGACCGAAGTGACGTTCGTCTGGTCGCTTATCGCCGAAACGCCGCCAACAGACGGAGGAGCAGAGACTTCATACCTCGCCGGTTGACCCGCCTCACGTCGTGTATCCCGCCGCCGCCGCTCATGGTGTGCCCTTTCGTCGTGGACCCTCGTAGGCCGCCTCGAACGAATGCTACTTATAAGTATGTAGACCTTCAAGTAGCAGAATTTCAGGCTAGTCCGATGGAAGGTGACCTTCAGAAAACGGTGGGTCGCAACCTTCGGCGCTACCGTGAGGAGCGCGGATTTAGTCAAGAAGGTTTTGCCGAAGTCCTGGGCGTCCACCGCACTTATCTGGGGGGAGTAGAGCGCGGCGAGCGAAACCTGACGCTGAAATCAGTCGAGCGGATCGCGGAGGCGATCGGCGTCGAGCCGACATTACTGCTAAGCGCCTAAATCTCTGTCAGGACCACGGCTCGCACAGTCGCCGTCGCGGAGCAACATGTCCATGAGGACTCTCGTCTTTCCCTGCGAGTACTCATGTGCTCAGCAGCACGCCGATCGTGGGGTGATGGTAACAACGCGATAGTCGGGCCGCAAAGAGGTCCGGATGCCCATCAGCCCAGTAGTGAATCACGCCGGTCGGTGACGACGTAGTGCAAAGGGCCAGATTTCGGCTCGACGAGACGAGTCTGCAGCGGGCCTACGACTTGGCGCCGGGCTTGGTGGACGGGGCGATTGGTCGCCCTGGAGGCATGGCGACGGTTGTCGCGGGTGAGTATTTCCTCGCGTTCCTGGAGCGAGGCGACTCATGCGATTAGCGAGGTTTTGCGATTCACATCTGGAAGGTTGATCTCATGAAGATTGCTGTAGCCGGTGGCACCGGACTCGTCGGCGGCGAACTGGTTCGTCAACTAGAGGCAACGGGGGACGATGTTGTCGTTCTCGCTCGCTCAGTGGGCATCAATGTGGAGAGCGGTGAGGGCCTCGATCAAGCACTGACCGGGGTAGACACGGTGGTCGACGTGCTCAACACTCCCGCGGAGTCACGTGACGACGTCGTAAACTTCTTCACCCGCGCAAGCGAGACGCTTCTCGCTGCGGAGCGCCGTGCGGGTGTGCGTCACCATGTGCAGCTCTCAATCATTGGGGTCGACAAGACTCGCGACTATGCGCACTTCGCCGGGAAGGTTGCGCAGGAGAAGACGGTGGCAGCCGCCGGCATTCCTTTCACGATCGTGCGCGCTAGTCAGTTCTTTGAGTTCGCAGAAATGTCCGTGGAGTGGGGTCTTTCAAACGATCGATCGTCGGTTCCACCCCTCCTCATGCAACCAATTTCTGTTTCTGACGCCGCGACCTTCTTAGGCGAGTTCGCGCATGCCGATCCCATCGATGGCGTGGTGGAGATTGCTGGTCCAGAACGCCATGACCTCGTAGACGTCGCCCGACGCACCCTTAATGCCCGCGGACGCTCGTTGACTCTTGATCCGTCATGGATTGAAAGCGGGGCCGGTACGGAATTGGCAGGCAACTTGCTCCTACCTGGCGAAGGTGCTCGCATAGCCACGGGGACTCTCCAGGGGTGGCTCGACCAGCTCCGCCCAGGCGGCCGGTGACCTAATGCTCTAATCGCATGTCGCACACAGGGCTCGCTGCCCGGAAGACCGAACCGGTTCCGATCCAGAGCACTCGGCATCTGCGGGCCGGATTGCCATTTGTATCGGGGCATATACGCGAGTCGCGGAGCAAGATCTCTGGCATTGCAGTCAAGGCGACAACTGAGGCGCACGACGTCGCCGACTCTCCGATGGCCCGCGTAATCGCGGCTTTGAACAGATTCAATATACTTCATACGAATCGTCGACCTGGCCTAGATGCGACGTCCGAACGAACGGCCTCACATGAGTGATTACCTTCCGTCCATTGATCGTTACGACGGCCGGATGCCTTATCCACGGGTGGGACGTAGCGGCTTGCGGCTTCCAGAAATCTCACTAGGTCTCTGGAACAATTTCGGGTCCGACCGCACTCTTGACACTCAACGCGCGATTCTGCGCCGTGCCTTCGATCTGGGCGTCACGCACTTCGATCTCGCCAATAACTACGGCCCGGTCAACGGCGCCGCAGAACGCAATTTCGGGACAATCCTGCACAGTGATCTGCTGCTGTACCGAGACGAGCTCGTAATCTCAACGAAGGCCGGCTACGAAATGTGGGCGGGCCCGTACGGCGACTTTGGGTCGCGCAAGCACATGCTCAGTTCCCTTGACCAGTCGCTGTCGCGGATGGGCCTGGACTATGTTGACATCTTCTATTCGCATCGCCCCGATCCCGCGACGCCAATCGAGGAGACCATGGGTGCCCTCGCAACGGCAGTTAAGTCCGGCCGCGCACTCTACGCAGGAGTCTCTAACTACGACCCCGAGCAGACCCAAGCCGCTGCTGCCGCGCTGGCGGCCGAGGGAATACCCCTTTTGATTCACCAGCCCCGGTACAACATGTTCGACCGACACATCGAACAGGGTCTCTTCACGGTGCTCGAGCAGGTCGGCGCCGGCAGCATCGTATTCTCGCCGCTTGCGCAGGGGTTGCTCACCGACCGCTACCTCAGCGGCATCCCCTCCGACTCCCGTGCGGCCGAGGGGCGCTCGATGTCGGAGAAGAACATCAGCGCGGCGTACCTCAGTCGGGTCCGCGGTCTCGATGCGATCGCGAAAGAGCGCGGGCAGACCCTCGCCCAGTTGGCGCTCACCTGGGTGCTGCGGCACTCTCAGATCACGTCGGCGCTTGTCGGGGCGTCGAGCGTTGCACAGCTGGAAAGCAGCGTTGGCGCCGCCAATGCCGAGCCCCTGACGGCTGATGAGCTAGTTGCGATTGATTCCTTCGCGATCGATGGCACCGACCGCGAGTGACCGATTCGTTCCTTTGCCCTGGATTGGGGCATGAGCAACCCGCCTACGAATTCAAGCCTGGGCTCCGCAACCAAATCGCCCTACGGGGTCGTTACCGAGTTCGCGTTCGATGGCGCTAGCCGAGAACGCGCAAGTGAACCACGCCGGCACCTCGTACAGACCGGTCAACGTAGTCAAAATTCAGACGGCTTGATGAGTATCCCGGCCAGGAGATCGGCAACTCGGTCCCGCAGCCACTGGTGCGCCGGGTCCGACTCGTTCCGCCGGTGCCAGGTGATGACCGCCGGAAGCGGAGCAAGCTCGAGCGGAAGCGGCAGGGCCGCAAGGTTTTCGTTCGGAACTAGGTGACTCGCAACAGCAGTGACAGCGTCACCGCGCCGTACGACATCGAGTGCGATCGCCGTCGACGGCACCGAGGCGACGACACGACGCTTTAGGTTCGCCGCGGCGAGGCCGTCGTCAATCGGACCGCGCAGCCTGCCCCGGCGCGAGACGACGACGTGCATGGCCCCCGCAAACTCTGTCAATGTCAGATTGCCGCGGTCGGCGAGCGGATGCTCGCGACGCATCGCGACGACCAGTCGATCCTCACCGATCGTGCGAGACCGCAACGAGGTGGATGGCGGCCGAGGTCCACCTATCTCGAGGTCGGCCGTGCCCCTAATGAGCTCCTGTCCGTCGACGGGCTGCTCCCCCAGCAAGGTAAGGGTGACACTCGGCGCCGCCTGAGCGACCTCCGCTATCAGCGCGGGGGCCACTGCGCCGAGCAAGGCGTCGTTGCCCCTCACCACGAACGACCGTTCGAGCCGCGCAAGGTCCAGCGTCGAGGTCGGCGAGAGCACGAGCGTTGCGCGAGTCACCAACTCCTTGACTTCGTCCCGAAGCTGCAAGGCACGTGGTGTTGGAATCATTACCCTACCGTTCCGGACCAGCACGTCGTCGCCCGTACATTGCCGCAGTCGGCGCAGTGCATGGCTAACGGCCGGCGGGGTCAGGTGCAGGGATTCCGCCGCGTCCCGCACGCTCTCGTGCTCGATCAGTGCATCGAGCACAACTAGAAGGTTGAGATCCACATGCAGCAGACTAATTTCATTGTTGCAATACATGCACTGTATTTATTCTAGCGGCGTGCCTAGCGTGGTCTTACATCCCAGCGAAGGAGTAACCATGCAGTACCGCGACAGCGCAGAACCGAGCGACGTCGAGCTGATGCATTCTGTTGAACGGATCGCTTCTGCGGCGGGCGATCGTCTGCTTGCGCGCTTTGCCGAGTCGAAGAGACCGGCTGATCGCCTTGACATGATCGCCGCCATACGCGCAAACGAGGCCGCCGCGTCAGCCGGACTCCGCGAAGAGCTCGGGCAGAAGGTGCCGAATGCACGCTGGATGGAACGCGAGCAGGAGACTGGCCCACTGCCCACTGGGGAGTGGTGGGTGGTCGACACGGTCGAGGGCAACGTCAATCACGTACACGGACTCCCAGAGTGGGGCGTCTCGATCGCGCTCATCCGCGATGGACTGCCGGTAGTGGCGGTGGTCCGGCAGCCCGTTGGTGATCTCACCTTCACGGCGGTGCGTAATGGCGGCGCGTACGTAAACGGAGCGTCGATGCGTACGTCCGTGAAGCAGGGTCTCGAAGTCGCTATCGTGGGCACCGGTCAGGCCGAGGCGGGGCAGGTCAACACCTACCGACGCATTGGGGAGTCCGTCACCGTGATGCTTGGGAATGCACTCCTGGTGCGCGTGCAGGTGCCTTCGACGTTCTCGATTCTCGCTGTTGCCACGGGCCATATTGACGCGTTCTGGCAGTACGAGCCGAACCTGGGTGGGGTGGCCGCGGGGGTACTGCTGACCACTGAAGCCGGAGGTGTCGTGACGACCATCGCCGGTAACCCCTGGGCGCCCGGAGCCGACACAATTCTGCTCGCCGCCGTCGGCGTTCATGAGCCAGCCCGCCTTGCCCTCGCGAGTGTCAAATGATCGTGGCGGAATCGCGGCGTCGAGTTGTTGTACTCGGCGCAAGCGGAGCCACGGGAACCCTTCTGGTCGACGAGGCCTTAAGCCGCGGACACGACGTACACGCCCTCGTTCGCGATCGATCGCGTTACGACCACGCGCCGCACCCGAGGCTGACAGTGCACGAAGGTGACGTGCGCGACGCCGCGTCGATCGCCGCCGCGATCACCGCGGATAGCGTCGTCATGTCCGGCCTCGGATCGCGATCGAAGGACGACGCCGGGGTGCTGGCAGCCGGTGCCAGAGCGCTTCTTGCTGCACAGCCGGCCCGCGTCATTTGGCTTGGTGCCGTAGGTACGGGACGCTCGTCCGGCGTCGTAGGTCTTCTCGCTCACAAACTACTGAAAGTGGTGCTTGGCGCGGAGTATGACGACAAGGTCATTGCCGATGGACTGATCCTCGACGCTGGCGAGACTGTGATACATGCCGGCCCGCTTACAAACAAGCGCGCAACCGACTCCACGGCGGTGTCGCTCTCCGATGTGCGCCGCACTTGTTTTCCCGCCTCTGTCTCTCGAGCTTCCGTAGCACGGGTCATGCTCGACACTCTGAAAGATCCGAATGTTCGCGGCATCTTCCTCATCGCGCGAACTGGGACTCCAGTCAGTTAGTCGACTTCGTCGCCGGCCCGCCTGTCCAGCCAGTTCTAGTCACAGGCCCAGCCGCGACTCCGTCAGTGACCCCTCGGCCCCCGGACCGTCCTGCGTAACGTGCCCAGCCAGCGGCAGGATGCGGGTGTGCACCGCATCCAGAATGTCCTGCGCGGTGACGAAGTAGTCCCACTCGAGCTCGGCAGGCGGAGCGATCCAGTTGCGGGCCCCGAGCGTGACGACTGGCGCGTCTAGGTCGTCGAAGGATTCGAGCTGAACACGGCTCGCGACGGTGGTCGCCCAACTGCCCCGCAGGCAGGCATCCGACACGACCATCAGACGCCCGGTCTTCGCGACAGACGCGAGGACCTTCTCGTAGTCGAACGGGACGAGGCTGCGGGCGTCGATGATCTCGACAGTGAGCCCGTGAGTCGCCTCGAGTTCCCTCGCCGCATCGAGAGCACGGTAGAGCGCCGCGCCGACGGTTAGGATCGTCAGGTCGCCCCCCTCGCGAACGATGGCGGGTTCTCCGATCGGGGTGCGATAGTACTCGGCGGGAATGCCCTCCGGGTGCACCGTCTCGACGCTGTCATACAGGCGCTGACTCTCGAAGAACACCACGGGATCGTCGCCGGAGAGGGCGCTCGCCATCAAGCCCTTCGCATCCCGTGGGGTTGCGGGGAACACGACCTTGAGACCGGGCACGCTCGCGACCATCGAGCTCCAGTCCTGCGAGTGCTGTGCGCCGTACTTGCTGCCCACCGACACACGCAGCACCATCGGTGTCCGCATCAGACCGCCGGACATCGCGGGCCATTTTGCGAGCTGGTTAAGTATCTCGTCGCCCGCCCGGCCGATGAAGTCGGCGTACATCAGCTCGACGCACGCCCGACCGCCCGCAAGGGCAAAGCCCACTCCCGTCCCGACAATCGCTGCCTCCGAGATCGGGGCGTTGAAGAGCCGGTGGCGGGGAAGCATCTCGGTCATTCCGCGGTAGACGCCGAATGCGCCATCCCAGTCGCGATTCTCCTCTCCCCAGAAGGCCAGCCTGTCGTCGGCAGCCGCGTGGGCGGCGATGGACTCGAACAGCGCATCGCGGAACGTGACGGCTTTCATGCTCCCGAGCTCGGCACCGTCGACGACTCCGGTGCGCGACTTGCGGGCGAGCGCAGCGGTGCGGGAGAGCTGCTCCAGGGGGACGAGCACCTCGGCTCGCGGGGCGTCAGCGAGATCGATCACGGTGTTCGCGAACGTGATAGAGGCCATCACCTGCGGGTCGGCACGGAGCGACAGCCGCGGCGAGGCATCTGGATCTACCGCCGAGCGCAAGGCGGCTGTGACGAGTCGCTGGGCGTCGGAGGCCAGCTGCGCGCGCTGGGCGTCGCTTACGAGATCGCCGAGATGTGTCAGGTAGCTGTCGATCGGGTCGGCGGCCGCCCAGAGATCCTGTTCGTCCTTGGAGCGGTACGACGACGCGTCGCTCGGCGAGTGGCCGGACTGGCGGTAGGTCTGGCAGTCGATGAGGACGGGTCCGTCGCCGGCTTCGAGGTGAACGCGAGCCGTCTCCATCGCGTCGATGACTGCGAGGGGGTTGTTGCCATCGATCGTCTGGGCGTGCATGCTCTCGGCGTTGACGCCGGCAGCGATCCGGGCAACTCGGTCATAGGCCATCGTCTCGCCGATGGTCTGACCGCCCATGCCGTAGAAGTTGTTGACGATGAAGAAGACCACCGGCAATCCGCCTCGGTGATCGTCGTCCATCAGTGTCTTCAGCTGAGCCATGCCGGCGAAGTTGAACGACTCCCAGACGGGTCCGCATCCGGTTGAGGCGTCACCGATGCTCGCAACGACGATTCCTGGCGCATTGCGGAGTCGGTTGTGCAGAGCGGCACCGGTGGCGAGCGGTGCGGAGCCCCCGACGATCGCGTTGTTCGGATAGATGCCGAGCGGCGGGAAGAAGGCATGCATGCTTCCCCCGAGTCCGCGATTGAATCCGGTCGAACGGCCGAAGGTCTCGGCGGCCATGCCGTAGAGAAGGAAGTTGACTGCCTCCGCTCGCTCATCGACGCCGGGCATCAGGCGTTCGCTCGCGGTCCAGGTCGCACCACCGGACCAGGCGCGCATATCCGCGAGGATGTGATCCAGGTCCCCTGTGCGGATGGCGCTCAGGCCCTTTGCGATGACCTCGCCGTGGCTGCGATGGCTGCCGAACACGCGATCCTCGACACCGAGCCCGAATGCCTGACCGACGGCGGATGCTTCTTGACCGATCGACAGGTGTGCGGGACCGGCGTGTACGTAGTCGACGCCGTTGTAGCTGCCCTGCTTCTTGATGGAGTCAAGCATCAACTCGAACTCACGGATGACGATCATGTCGCGCGCGATGCCGATGAGGGCGTCGACGCCGTACCGCTCCGTCTCGGCGGCAAGCGTCGAACGGTAGGCGTTGACGGGGATCGGAGCGAACTCGAGACGTCCGGTCTGGCGGACGACGGCGGGATCGATGAGCAGTTCCTTGGGCATGGCGGCTTTCTGCGGGTCAGAGGGCGGCGACGACGTCGACGGTCTCGATGGATGCCGCGATGTCGGCGAGAACCGCGGCAGCGGCGGCGCCGTCGAGAGCGCGGTGGTCAAAGGTGAGTGAGAGCGGCATGAGGTCGGGGCCGACCGGGCTCGACGGCAGCGCGCGCCCGACGCCGAGGATGCAGACCTGGGGTGGATTCAGGACCGGGGTGAACCAATGGACGCCCATTCCGCCGAGGTTGCTCACCGTGAAGGTGCCACCCGACACGTCTTCCGGGGTGAGTGTCCCAGCGCGTGCCTTCTCGATGGCTGCCGACCCCGCGCGGGCGAGGTCGGCCAGACTCATCGACCCAGCATCCTGAAGCACCGGTACGAGTAGCGCGGCCCCGGTGTCGACGGCGAAACCGAGGTCGACCCGACGATAGCGGCGGATCTCGTCCCAGTCGAAGGTCGCGTTCGCCTCCGGGTGTCGCGCTACCGCGCGCGCCGTAGCGAAGAGGACGAGGTCGTTGACAGAGAGCCTCGGCAGGCCGAGATCCGGGGTCGCTTCGCGCAGGCGGCGCAGGTAGGCGGTGAGCGGACCCGCGTCGGCGTATCGGGTGAGCGTGACCTGCGCGCTGTTCTGCAAGGAGGCGTGCATCCGCTGCGCGGTGACCTTGCGTGCTCCCGAGACTCGAACCGAGTCGTACGACGAGGCGTCGCTGTCAGAAGGGGCAGCGTGTACAGCTGCTGGGGAGGGGGCTGTTGCCGTCGACGCTGCCTGCTTGGCTGCGATCACGTCGAGCACGATGATCCGTCCACGGGGACCGCTGCCTGTGAGCAGGGCGGGATCGATGCCGTTGCGCCCGGCGAGGATCGCTGCTCGCGGGGAGATGCGAGACCCGTCGAGCGGGGCGGCGTGGGCGTCCGTGGCCTCTGCCCCCGCACCCACCGGGGCGGAGAGGGTGGCCGCGGACTCCGTGCCCCTGCTCAGCGGGGCGCCATCGGGAGGCGTCTCGCCTGCCGCGCCGATGACCGCGAGCAGAGCGTGCTCGGGGGCGTCGTCACCCTGATCGGAGTAGCGGGCCAACAGCACGCCGGTCGCCGTGGCGACGACATCGTGCGTCGCTTTCGCGGTCTCGAGGGTGACGATCGTGTCGCCCTCACTGACCTCTGCACCGGGCTCGACAAGCCAGTCCAGCAGCACGGCATCCTCGCCGGCATTCCCGGTGGCGGGGACGCGAATCTCGTGCACCCAAGTCTCCTGTGCTCAAATGAGCGTTGCATGCTCGACTGAGCACTTGGCCAGGTTAGTCAGCGCGCCGCGTTGCGTCAAACTGGACTCGGTCGCGTGACCGCCGACGAGGGGAAGAGCATGTCGCAGTCCGACGCCGTGCCCCGTCGAACCAGCGCCTGGGAGATGGCAATTGCTGCCCGCCGTTACTACCTCGACGGCAAGTCGAAGAGCGAGATAGCCGACGAGCTGGGAATCTCGCGATTCAGGGTCGCCCGCCTCATCGACGAGGCCCGAGAGCAGGGCATCGCGCGCATCCAGGTAGATGTACCGTCCGGTCTCGACCTCGACCTGGGCGACCTCGTCGCACGGAAGTTCGGCATACGTCGCTGCATCGCCGCGGTCGCGGGAGACGACGCCCACACGGATACCCTCCGGCTACTCGGATCCGCCGCGGCCAGGGTGCTCGCCGGCCGGATCTCGCGCGAGGACGTGCTTGGCATCACCTGGGGTTCGACTCTCGAACAGGTCGTCGAGGCTGTCGCCGAACTCGCACCGGCGGACGTCGTTCAACTCGTGGGCGGGGTCTCATCGTCGAAGCTCGACGTAAACGGGGTCGAGCTCGTCCGACGGCTCGCTACGGTGTCGCGCGGCCGTGCCTTTCCGCTGCACGCACCGTTCATCGTCGGGTCGGTCGCAATGGCGGAACAACTGCGCAACGACCCGAGCCTGGCGCCAACGATGGAGCGATTCGACAGGGTGACGGTTGCGCTCATAGGCATCGGCGCCTGGACGTCAGGAGAGTCGTCGCTCTACCGCGAGTTCGACGACGCGTCCCGTGACGCTCTAGCCGAATCCGGAGCCGTCGCCGACGTGGGCTCCTGTGTTCTGGACGCCCAGGGTGCGGTCATCGAGGCATCGGCGCTAGAGCGCACGATCGCGATCCGCGCCGACCAACTACGAGCCGTCGGCGAGGTCATCGCGGTGGCTGGCGGTCCGGGAAAAGTGGATGCGATCCGGGCCACCCTCCGGAGTGGACTCGTGCACACACTGGTGACTGACTCGACGACGGCGGCAGCACTCCTCGACTAGTCGGGGCGATCGAGCTGCGACCAAGCTGCCAGTTCGCTGTAGCGCTCGCGCACCGCTGACACGGAGGGACGCGGCGCGGCGCGGCTCACCACTGCGGGGGTCCAGGCGTCGCGCACCTGCTCCACGGTGCCGCCACCTAAGACTGCCGCGGCCTGGATCGCGGCGCCGCGAGCGGTCGCCTCCAGCGCGTCCCTCACCACGACCTCGCGTTGCAGGATGTCGGCGAGGAGTTGCCTGTAGGCCGGGGATCGCGCTCCGCCACCCATGGCGAGCACTGTCCCGTCTGCCATCGCTCCTGTCGCACGGATGCGATCGTGACCTCGGACCAGACCGAACAGCACTCCCTCGAATGCGGAGCGCGCCAGATCTTCTCGCGTGGTGTTGTTGGTGAGGCCGCCGAGCACCCCGGTCGCGCCGGGCCGGTTGGGGGATCGCTCACCGTCGAGGTAGGCCGCGAACACGGGTCGATCTGCAGTGTCGGGAGCCGCGAGAGCGAGAGTCGACAACTCGTCGAGCGAGACGCCTAGCCATCTCGACATTGTGTCGGTGACCTTCGTGGAGTTCAGGGTGCAGACTAATGGGAGGTACCCGCCGGTGATGCTGGACACCCCGTTGACGTCGCCGAGAGAGTCGAAGACGGGGCCACGGGTGGTCGCCAGCACCACTCCCGATGTCCCGAGGCTGTAGGCGACTTCGCCGTCTCGCATGCCCAACCCAGCCGCACCCGCGTGCTGGTCGCCTGCGCCGGGGCCGACGACGACTGCGGTCGAGAGCCCGAGATCCGCCGCGACCTCGGAGCGAATCGTACCCGCTGTCTCCTCGGGGCCGAGGACGACGGGAAGAACGGCGTCCCAGTCGACCTCCCAGGAGACATACTTCTCGAGCAGGTCGATGCGCCAGCGACCCTCATGGCTCGCATAGAAGCCGGTTCCCGACGCATCGGACCTGTCGGTCACCCGACGACCGGTCAGTCGGAAAGTGAGGTAGTCGTGGGGCACCATCACACCGGCGAGGCCGCCGAGCAACGCGGGCTCGTGTTCGGCGATCCACGCGAGCTTCGTGATGGTGAAGGCGGGCAACGGAGAGGATCCGACGGCACGCACCCAGTTCTCAAGCCCGAAGTCGGCGATCATGCTGGCGGATTGCGGCGCAGAGGTGGTGTCGTTCCACAGCTTCACGTCACGAAGCGGTCGGCCGGCAGCGTCCGTCATCACCAGTCCGTGGCACTGCGCTGCCACGCTGATCGCGCGGATTTCGGCAGCGGCGATCCCTGCACCGTCGACGGCGACGCTCAGCGCTATCCGCAGTGCGTCCCACCATGCGTCGGCCGACTGCTCGCTGCGCGGAGGACTGGTCCGGGGGTGCGGCGCGCGGCCGCTGCTGAGCAGGGTCCCGGTGTCAGCGTCTCGGAGTTCGATGGTGCAGGACTGCGTTGAGCTGTCCACGCCCGCGACGACAGGCATGTTCCTCCTTTCACCAACGCCTAGGCGTCGGCGCCGAACGAATCAAGGGAGTCCGGCAGTTCGGTGATCTTCCCCACCGCGCCAGCAGGATGGGTCTCGAGCACCTGATCCCAACCGTAACCCTTGCGGCGCATGAGGACATAGGCGAGCGCGTCACCCCAGACCGCCGTGACGAGTGTGCTCCCCATGGCGATCACGCCCCCCGGATCGCCACCCTCGTTGGTCGTCAGCACGACGGTGATGTCGGCTCCCCGACCGAGGGTCGAGGTCGGCTCGGCCGTCAGGGCGACCACAGGCAGCCCGCGCTTCTGTGCCAGCACCATGAGGCTGTTGATCTCGGCGGTCTCACCTCCGCGGGAGATGCCGATCAGGACGTCATTGGCCGCGAATGCGCCCATCGTGCCGTGCAGAGCATCCATCGGGTGTACGAAGACCGAGGGAGTGCCGCTGACCGCGAGCAGGTGGGCCATCCTGCGCGCGATGGCGCCCGACGTTCCTGAACCCACGACGAAGACCTTCCCCGTGGTGGCGGTGAGCAGGTCTGCCACCTCGGTGAAGGTGTCGTCGATCTGGTCGGCGACGGAGAGTACGCCAGCGGCTTCGAGGCGCACGGCCGCGCGCGCGGCCTCGAGCATCGCCGCTGCTTCAGTGGTTGCCATGGTGTCTCTTTCTTCGGGCGGTAGGGGTAGTCAGGCCGCGTCCCACGCAGCTGCGCGGAGATCGGCTGGGGTGAGATTCTCGGCAGCGAGCAACTGACCGGTGGCGCTCCCACTGCTGAATACGACGACGTCGTCGGCAACCTCGCAGATCTCGTCCTCCTCGCTCGACACCACGATGACCGTGAGTCCGTCGTAGTGTGCCAGGCGTGTGATGATCCGGTGGATCTCGGCCTTGACGCCGAGGTCGACGCCCTTCGTGGGTTCGTCGAGCAGCAGGATCTGCGGCTTCTGGGCGAGCGCTCGGGCCAACAGGATCTTCTGCTGATTGCCGCCCGAGAGGCGAACGATGGGTCCGTGGCGATCGCCGCGCACCGACAGTGATTCCATCAACTCGTGCGCGGTCGCATGGATGCGACGCTTGTTGAGGAATCCGAACCGCCGAAACTGCCGCAACACCGGCAACATCACGTTGGTCCCCGAGTCGAGTTCGGGCACGATGCCGTCGATCTTGCGTTCTTCAGTGAGGTAGACGATCCCGGCGCGACGGGCTTTGGCGGGATCCCGAGGGCGGAATGGGGCGCCGTCTATCGCAATATATCCGCTGAGCACCGGGTCCAGCCCGAGCAGGGTGCGGAGGAATTCGGTACGCCCCGAACCGACCAGGCCATAGAGCCCCAGCACGCGACCTGCACGGGCTTCGAGGGACACGGATGCGAGCTTGGGTGTCCGCAGAGCGATGACCTTGACCGTGGGCTCGGCAGTCGGGTCGCCTATGCGGGCTGCGCCCCGCTCGCGTGCGGGCTTGTGCTCCATCGCGTGTCCGGCAATGGCTTTCACCACCTCGTCGCGGGGCACCTTCGTCACGTCAGCATCGATACGGAGCTGACCGTCGACGAGGGCGACGATCCGGTCGGCCACAGCGTACAGCTCCTCGAGCTTGTGGTCGACGAGCACAATTCCGAGACCGTCGGCAGCCAAGCCCCGAATCGTCTCGAGGAACCGGTCGACCTGCTGGCCCTCGAGACTGGTCGTCGGTTCGTCGAGCAGCAGGTACCTGGCATTGCGGCTGGTCGCGATGGCGACCTCGAGGAGTTGGCGGATGGCGACCGGGTAGTGGCGGACCTTGCGGTCGGGGTCGATGTCGAGGCCGAAACGCTCGGTGAGCTTGCGTGTTGCCGAGCGCATCGCCGACTGGCGCAGGACTCCGCCGCTGCGGAGCTCCGATCCGAGGAAGACGTTCTGGGTCACGGTCAGGTTGGGGAGCAGTGACAGCTCCTGATAGACGGTCGCGATACCCGCTGTGTGCGCGTCGGCGGGCGACGCGAACGAGCGTTCGACGCCGTCGATGAGGATCGAGCCGCCATCGGGTCGGATGGCGCCCGAGATGGTGCGGAGCAGCGTCGACTTGCCCGCGCCGTTGTGGCCGACGAGACCGACGATCTCGCCGGGGTGGACGACGACGGAGACTCCTCGCAGCACCGCGACACCGGAGTAGCGCTTCTCGATGGAACGCACCTCCAGCGCGGCGCTGCCGGAGTCCACCGTCGTCGTCCCGACCATGGCTAGCCGACCTCGCCGGGTGCGGGGGTGTCGCCGGTCACGAAGGTCTTGAGCGGCAGCAGGATCTCTTCTTCCGGCGTCGCACCTCCGATGAAGTCGGCGATCTGCTCGATCACGAGCTGGCCGTAGCGGCCGGGCTCCTGAGCGGCGCAGCCCTTGTAGACGTCCGTCAGCGGCTCCTCGGATGCGCAGAAGCCGTAGAGCGCTACGCCCGACTTGCCGGCGAGCGCCTGGAGCGCGCCATAGGCTGCCGGACCGGTGTTGGCGAAGATCACATTGATCTCGGGGTTGCCGGAGAGCAGTTCGGTCGTCGCTGCGAGGCTGTCGTCAGGCTTGACGTTACCGTCGACCTTGGCCACGACCGTCGCATTCGCGTTGGAGGCGATGGTCTCTTCGAAGCCTTGATCGCGTACGCGAGTCGGGACCTCGTCGGGTTCGGTCACGAACCCGATGTTGAGTTCGGCGTCTGCGCCGAAGTCGGCCAGCACCTGGTCGGCCATCTGAGCACCGCCGGCGTAGTTGTCCGCCCCGAGGTACTGGACGACAGTCGCACCCTGCGCCTCGAGCGAGTCGGGGTCGACCGTCACGTTCACGGTGAAGACCGGCACCCCGGCGTCGTTCGCCGCCTTCACGATCGCGGCCGCGGGCTCCGACTTGACTCCGTTGAGTGCCAATGCGCAGGGCTTTTTCTGCAGCATCGCCTGAACCTGCGACAGCTGCACGGCGTCATCGTCGTTCGCGATCTGTACCTCGACGTCGAATCCGGCGTCCTCGCCTGCGGTCTCGAAGCCCTCCTGCATGGCGACGTAGTACGGGTTGGTGAGGTTCGGGAGCGCGACCGCGATGTACGGAGTCTCGGCGTCGCACGCCTCGGGGCGGGCGATGCTGCCGTCCGAGCTTCCGGTGTCGGTGTCGGTGCCGGTGTCGATCGCGCCGCATCCGGTCAGGGCGGCGACCAATGCGGCCGCGGTCACCGCCGTGGTGATGAGCATGCCTCTTCGCATGATGATTCCTCCTGTGATGTCAGTTCTTCGAGGGTGGGGTGGTGCTGTCGCGACCGGAAGTCGCATTCAGGATGTCGGTCTCCGCGCTGGACGCAGCGATTGCGCCCGTCGCGGTGACCGGCTCCGGGCGGAGTCCTCGGACCCGCCGGATCATGTCGGCGAACGACAGGCGTCGCCGGTAGGTATCGATGACGACACCGGCGAGGATGATCACGCCGATGACGAGGGGCTGCCAGTAGCTCTGCACCCCGACGACGTTCATGCCGTTCGACACCGTGGCGATCAGGACGGCGCCGAGCAGGGCGCCGGGGATGCTGCCTATGCCACCGAAGAGGCTCACCCCTCCGACGACGGCGGCAGCGATCGAGTAGAACAGTTCGTTTCCCGATCCCGCGCTGGGGTAGCCGACCATCAGACGGCTGGTGACGATGATGCCGCCCATCGCCGCGCACAGTCCGCTGATCGCATAGACGAGCATCGTGGTGCGCCCGATGCGGATTCCCGCCAGCCGACTGGTCTCCGCGTTGCCGCCGACGGCGTAGATGTGGACGCCGGTGGAGGTCAGGCGCAGAAGCACAGTGAACGCGATGGCGGCGATCGCAACCAGGACGACCGGCATCGGGATGCCGAAGAGGCTGCCGCGTCCGATGATCGCGAACAGCGGGTCCTTGACGTTCACCGAGCTGGCGCCAGTCAGGATCAGGGGGATCGATGCGGCGACACCGAACGCGGCGAATGTGACGATGAAGGGCGGGAGCTTGAGGTAGTGCACGAGAGCGCCGTTGATGGTGCCGACGAGGACGCCGATGGCGATCGCTGCCAGTGCGGCAAGCCACCACGGCAGGCCGATGCTCATCGTGAGGGCGGCCACCATTCCTGTGAGGGCCACGTTCGAGCCCGTCGACAGGTCGATGCCACCGGTCAGCAAGACGAAGGTCTGGCCAAGCGCGAGGAACGCGATCACGGCCCCGTTGAGCAGCAGGATCTGAGCGTTCTCGACGGTCCGAAAGGTCGGAGAGACGATGCTCAGCACGATCACGACGAGCACGACGACCGCGGCGATGCCGACTTCTTCCGGGATGCGTCGTCGCATGATCGGCTGCCTCCTTGCAGGGATTCCCGAAGGTCGGGGATCTGAACTTGCTGTTGCGCGGTGCTCATATGAGCGCATATGATGCTCATACGATCACGATGATAGGCAGTCGATTCGCTTTGGCGCAAGTGCGTATCCAGATCGATACGATCGGCGCAACGCATCGATGCAGCCTGAGGAGGCACGTGGCTCAGTCAGAACTGCCCATGAGCGAGAGAAGTCAGCTCGTCGGCGTAGCCCGGCGCTTCTACCTCGAAGACCGCAGCAAGATGGAGATCGCCGACGAATACGGGGTCTCGCGATTCAAGGTGGCGCGGATGCTCGAGCAGGCGCGCGAGCTCGGGATCGTCACGATCACGCTGCATGATCAGGGCACCCTCCTTCCCGACCTCGCGGCGAGGCTCGTCGACACGCTGGGGTTGCAGGAGGCGGTAGTCGTCGAGAGCGGAGGAAGCGACGCAATACGCCGACAGCACGTCGCGACGGCGGCAGCAGATCTCCTCAGTCGGACCCTGAACGACGGCGAAGTCCTTGGGATGAGCTGGGGTCGCACTCTGAGCTCGATGACCGAGACGCTTCCCTCGCTGCCGGGCGTGTCCGTCGTGCAGCTCACCGGCACGGTCGGGTCGAACCTCGACCAGTCGCCCGTCGAGATTGTGCGGCGGGTCGCGCTCAGTTCGGGTGGATCGGCTCACCCCATCTTCGCGCCCATGGTCGTCGACAACGCGGCGACGGCATCGGCACTGCGCACTCAGCCCGACGTTGCGCAGGCGATCCGCATGTTCGGTGATGTCACGACAGCGGTGCTCGCGCTCGGATCGTGGAGTCCTCTGGACTCACAACTCGCCTCGGTGATCCCTGAGGCTGAGCGCGATGAGCTCGTCGGCCGCGGGGTGGTCGCGGAGATAGCTGCCATCCTCATCGACCGCGATGGAGAGCTCGTTGCTCCGGACTTCTCGGATCGCTGCATCTCGATCGCTGCTCCAGAACTGCGTCGCATCCCTCGTGTACTGCTCGTCTCCGCCGGCCCGCGCAAGGTGGAGGCTGCGCGGGCGGTCTTGCGCTCGGGACTGCTCACCGGGATCGTGACGGACCGCGGAATCGCGGAGGCGCTCCTGGCCGACTCCGAACTCGTCGCTCGTTCGGCTGTCGGGTGACAGAGTCGGACAGCGTCCGGGTCGCCGCGTCGTTGTGGTCGGTGGCCCCCGCTCGGCTCGAAGGCGAAGCGCGAAGGCTTGCGGCTGCCGGTCTTGGCGTCTGGCACTGGGATAGATCCGACGGGTCGATGGCTGCGGCCGGCGGCTTCGATGCCGAGACGGCGAGGAGATTGGCGGAGGCGACTGGCGTCCCTTCGGAGGCGCACCTGATGGTGCGACGACCACTTGCTGAACTCCACAAATGGCTCGTCTTTTGTGAGCGTGTCGTGGTCCATTCGGAAGCCGAGGACTGGCTTGAGGCGATCGAGCGAATACGTGCAGCCGGGGTTCACGCCGCGGTCGCCGTGTCCCCCGGCAGCGACCCACTCGCGCTCCCGCTGCCGGATGGCGTCTCGGTTCTCGTAATGTCTGTGGAACCCGGCCACGGAGGCTCTCCGTTCCGCGAGGACACCCCAGCGCGAGTGCGGTCCATTGTCGACGGGCGTGAGGTGGGTGTCGATGGCGGAATCTCACAAGAGCGCGCCCGTGAGTGCGTCGCCGCGGGAGCGCGATGGATCGTCAGCGGAACAGCTCTACTCGCAGCAGTCGATCCGCGGGAGTGGCTCAGAATGCTAACCGGGCGGTAGGTGGGAACATTTGCTGTCGGAATTGCCACGGCTCTTTTAAGAATTGCCGCGTAGCCTCCCGTAGCGCGCGTCCGCGGGGTCTGCTCGATCCGCTGGAGCTGCTAGTACACAGGGGTCTCTGATGTTCACGCTGCCGCGTTGTCGGTCGGGCGTACGCACACGTGTTGGCGTCGGTCTGAGGCGTGTCCTGGCGACGGGGCCAGTCGACGCACGATGGTGCGGTACCGGATGCTCCTTACCACGACTCGTGCGGATTGTGCAATGGTCGGTCCGTCGCTTTGCGCAGCTAGTGGCCGACAGACTGACCGGCGGTCAAACATTCTCAACGGAAAACAGACGTCACGGCTCGATGTGATCAGCTTGCTGCGGACCGATTGTGGGCAAAGTGTGGGCGCGCCAGCGGGGCCGGGCCTATCGAGACTGTCGATGCTGCCCTCACCGTCCGCTCCTATTGAGAATCGTTTTGATCAGGGTTATCAATAACGTTAGCATCGTCTCGAGCCCGATTCCCGGCGCTGATGGATCGAACGATTGGTGCTTCATGAAAACGTATGAACTCTTTCTGGGCCTGGTGTTGATCGGCGCCCTCACGGGCTGCACCGCTGACCCCGGCGAGACGGAGGTCGGCTCCGGAGCGATTGCCGTTGTGGCGTCCACGAATGTGTATGGCGACATCGTTCAAACGGTGGGCGCTGATCTGGTCGACGTCACGTCGATCATCGACGATCCAAGTGCGGACCCGCATGGCTACGAGGCGAACGCCCGAAACCAACTCGTGCTGTCGAGGGCGGATCTTGTCGTCGCGAACGGAGGCGGCTACGACGACTTCGTCGCGACAATGTTGGGTGCTTCGGGCAATGACGGGGTCACCGTCCTCGATGTCGCGCAGATCTCGGGGTATGACCAGGAGCCGGCCGACGGTGAGTTCAACGAACATCTCTGGTACGACTTCCCGACAGTCAGCAGTTTGGTGGAGGAGATCGTCGATGCGCTCTCCGAGATCGACACCGACAACGCGCCCACCTACTCCGCGAACGGCGACCAGCTGAAGGCGGCGCTTGCAGATCTGACGCGCCAAGAAGGCGAACTCAAGGCCACCTACGCGGGCGCAGGTGTGGCCATCACGGAGCCGGTGCCTTTGTACATGCTGGACGCCGCAGGTCTGAGCAACCTGACGCCAGACGAGTTCAGCGAAGCAGTCGAGCAAGATACTGATGTCCCGCCGGCAGCCTTGCTGGAGACCTTGAACTTGTTCGCCGATGGAGAGATTGACGTCCTCATCTACAACAAGCAGGCGGTGGGGCCGCAGACCGAGGCCGTCTTGTCGGCTGCTGAGGAGAACGCCGTGCCGGTGGTCCCGGTGACCGAGACCTTGCCCGCGGGCTCGACCTATATCGAGTGGATGCAGGCGAATCTCGATGGACTCTCCGCAGCACTGGCGCAGTAGAGCATGTCCGTGCGGAACAGGACCGTGCCGCTCTGTGGGTGTCTTGCGTCGGCGGAGTAGTCTCACCCCGTGACGGACACCCGTAGGCCAGTGCTCGACCCGCGGCCTCTGCGTCCCGGGGCTGGACCGCATCGGCGGTGGTTGCCGATTGCCGGGGTCGCGTTGCTCCTCGGGCTCGGGCTGGCGCGGATCCTGTCGCCGGTGCCGGGCGGTCTGCTGCCTGATCGACTGCAGGACGGCGTGACGCTCGCGCTGAGTGTGCTGGTCGAATCGATGCCCTTTGTCGTCCTCGGCATCGTGTTCTCGATCGTCGTGCGGGTGTGGCTACCCGAGGCAGCCATGACGCGGATTCTGCCCCGCACGCCGATCCTGCGCCGGGCGGTGGTGTCGCTGATCGGCATGTTCCTGCCGGTGTGCGAGTGCGGCAACGTGCCACTGGCGCGCGGCCTCATGGTGCGCGGAATGACGGTGGCCGAGTCGATGACCTTCCTGTTCGCGGCGCCGATCATCAACCCGATCACCATCATCACGACACATCAGGCGTTCGGGTTCGACGACGGCATCCTCATAGCCCGCCTCGTCGGCGGATTCGTGATCGCCAACCTCCTCGGCTGGATCTTCAGCCGGCACCCGAACCCCGAAGGACTGTTGGCGACGCGCTTCGCCGCCGAGTGCCGGATGCCCGCTCACGACGAGCACGGATCGCGCCTCGACCGCAGCATCCGCCTCTTCGCCCGAGAGTCCGCCGCTCTGCTGCCTGCGCTCTTCGTTGGAGCGATCGCCGCAGCGGCCGTACAGACGGTCGTGCCGCGCGAGGTTCTGGTCGCGCTAGGAGGCGATCCGATCTGGTCGATCCTGGCCATGCTCGCTCTGGCCTTCGTGATCTCGGTCTGCTCCAACGTCGACGCGTTCTTCATCCTGCCGTTCGCGTCGACATTCCTCCCCGGGTCGATCGTGGCATTCCTTCTGTTCGGCGCCATGCTCGACATCAAGATGCTCGCCCTGCTGCGCACAACATTCACAGTGCGCACTGTGGCGCAGCTCGGCCTCGTCATCGTGCTGGCGAGCGCCGCGGTCGGGTGGCTGGTGAATGTCCTTGCCTAGGGTCTTCTGGCGGGAACTACGTCGCTGGCGCGGCGTGCTGCTCATGGGCGTCGTCGCGTTCGCGTCCATCTGGCTCGCCGTCGGTGGCCTGCTCGGGCTCTACATCCATCCGCGCTACCTGGTGTTCACGGTCGTGATGGCGTTCGTGGCGCTCACATTCGTCGTCGCCCGACTGCTGATCTCGGGACGGGATACGTCCGCCAGCGAGTCTCATGACGGCCACGGGGAAACTCAGCTACACGACGACGAGGATGACGCCTCACCCGATTCGCTACTGCAGCGCTGCCTCTCACTCGGCGCCTTGGCGCTCGCCACGGCTCTTGCGCTCGGAGCGGTGCTCTTGCCGCCGGCCACACTGTCCGCGGCCACGGCCACCCAGCGCGATGTGACGGCAACGAGCGTGTCAGCGGGTGGAACAAGCGTGGATGACGCGCAGAGCGCCGACGCCGCCACCTTCGAGCGCTACACCGTGCTCGAGTGGTCGTCCCTGCTGGCGCAGACCAGCGACCCGGCGTTCTACGACGGCAAGCCGGCCGACCTGGTCGGCTTCGTCACCCCGTCCCCGGATGCGCCCGATGACGTCTTCTACGTCACGCGCTTCGCCATCACCTGCTGCGCGGTCGACGCGCAACCCATCGGGGTACCCGTGTACATGCCGCATTGGCAGAGCAGGTTCACAGCCGACGACTGGGTGCAGATCACGGGCGAGTTCGGTGCGAACCGGAGCGCGACGAGTGGCGCGACCATCGCTCTCGCACCGACGGAGGTGACGCGTGTCGATCAGCCGGACGAGCCGTACCTCTACTGACGTGCGATTCCGGCGCGGCCTCATCGGCACGATCGTCGTCCTCGCCCTGGCCTGCGCAGGCCTCGGCACCGCGTCAACGCTGCAGGGCCCCAAGGTCCAGGCCGCTCAACTGGAGCTCGCGACTGCCGTCACCGCACCCGCCTCGCTGCGTCTGTTCCTCGACGAGGCCGTCGCCGATGTGGCAGCCGACGAAGTTCGCGTGGAACCGGACGTCCCTCACACAGTGAGCACCGACGGCGACGTCGTGCTGGTGCACTTCGAGCAGGCGCTGCGGTACGGAACGCGCTACGCCGTCAACCTCGCCGGGGTGACGGCGCGCGCCGGCGGAGCGTCTGCCGATTTGGAGCACAGCTTCCGCACGCCCGAGGCAGTAGTGAGGTGGGTGCAGCGCGACACCTCGGGAGATGGATCCGGGGACCGCGTCGTGGAGGCCGCACCCGGCGCGGAGCCGACCGAGGTGCTCGCGATGCCACATATCCAGGATTTTCTCTCCCTGCCCGAGGCGCTGTTCACTGTCACCCTGAATGACGGCGGCGACGCGACCGCGCAGATAGTCTCGCTCGATGGTTCGAACCGCGAGGACCTCACCCTGCCTGGAGCTGGGCAGATTTCCCTGCTCGAGTACTCGGGAACCACCGTGCTCTTCACATTCACCAACGCGGGCGAAGGCGTCCCCGAGTACGACGACACGCTCTTCCGACTCGACCTGTCGGGTACCCACCTCTCGGATGTGGTGGTCGGTCTCGACGGCGCTCCGATGTCTGTGGACAGACTGATCCCTATTCCAGGCACGACCCAGGTACTCGTGCACCAGCGCAGCGGCGACCTTCTACGCCTCGACACCTCGACCAGCGACGCACCTGTCCTCGTCGCGTCGTACACCGAGCTCGGCTCCCTCGCCGCCGACGGGCACCGAGTGTCGGCAGCCGACGCGTTCGGCCAGGTCATGTACGACCTGGACGACGGTTCGGAGGAGCGCGTGAACCCGTCGCCGCTAGGAGGCGCGGTCCCCTACATCGCTGATGTCATTCCCCTCAGCGGCGGGCGTTGGCTCGAGCGGGCCGTCCTCCCGTCCGCGGACTTCACTTCGTTCGATCCCTCGGTTGCCCTCGACGACGGAACCGCCGCAACCCCGCTCCTCGCTGCATCGGGTACCGGGGGAGTTCTTGATTTCCGGGTGATGTCGAACGAGCAGTATCTACTAGCTGAGATATCCCCGGCGGGTGCAGATGCGATATCGGACAGGTACGGCGGCAGCCCGCGCCCGCTCGACGTGACCCTCGTGATGGTCGACCTTGCATCCGGCGAAGTGATCGGGGAGTGGCCGGGTTCGCACTCCCGGTTTTAGGGCGCCGGGCAGACGCCGCCACGCGGTCTCTGACAGTACGCAGAGAACCCCACCTATTGGCGAAGACCGCCATCCATCTGTTAGACCGAGGGCCGGTCATTAGAAGCCTCGGCTGACGGACGAGCAGGAGCAGGCAAGTCCAAGTCCCTTGCATGGGTAGATGTCGAGGCGACCAGGACTCCGACGAGTGCGATACCGCCACCCACGGCGGTAGTCGTATTGAATGACTCGCCGAGTAGGAGAGCAAAGAGATAGCCCAACGCGGGGATGGCGGCTGTGATGATGCCCGTCACAGCCGCAGGAAGGCGTTGTGCGCCGTAGTTGAAGAGCACGATGGTCGGCGCCGTGATCAGAATGCCAAGGAATGCCAGACCGCCCCAGCCGGCTAGGGCGCTGGGTAGGGAGGCACTACTGCTGAGTGCTTCGAGAGCGAGCCACGGCAGCATGATCGCCGTGCCCCAGATGGCGGTTGCGGCGGCCAAGACAAGGGGATCGACATCGGTAGTCGCCGGCTGCCCAGTACTTTCTTGTTTTTTGGCTGCAATGACGAGCTCCTTGCGCAAAAGGACCGTGTAAAGCCCATAACTTGCTAGACCGGCGAGGCTCAGCACCACGCCGACGTCGAGCGTCAGTCCGGAGCCCGCCACGATGGCCACGCCGGCAGTGGCCAGGACCAACCCGGCCAGAGTGCGAAAAGCGAGCCGCTCCCGAAGAATGAAAGCGCCGAGAACCGCAGTAAGCGCCGGCAAGGCGGCGTTAGTCAGGGCGACAGTTCCCGCGGCGGTGAACTCGAGACTGATGTTCGTCAGCGAATAGTAGAGGGCCACCCCCAAGAGGCCAAGGAGAGCAGTCCGGGGGCGGCGAAGTGTTCGAGCAAACCCAGACCGGCGCCCAGCGATGGGCACCAGGATGATCAAGCCGATCAGGAATCGACCAACGGAAAGCACGGCCGGCGAGGTCGTCTCAAGCACCTCGCTACTGATGCCAAAACTGGTCGACCACAGGAGAACCGCTACCCCGATAGCGATCAGGGGCAGTCGTGAAGAAATACTGCCGCGAGTCATAATTCAGCCTATTGCCCCCGGACGCGCGTGCCGCGGAACTGCTGGGCGCGGCAGGCACGTGAACCGACGGCAGCAGCCGGACCGTTGCAGAAACGCAGTCATGCCTGCACGAAATCGAGCGTTGCTGCTCTCGCTTCTCGGGCTGCGCCCCTACCGTCCAGCGGCGACAAACGGAATCCCCGCCATCACCGTGCATTCCGGTGGCTGACACTTGTGGAGCCTCTGACCGAAGAAGGATTGACGGTCTACTCGGGCCGAATTGATCGCAGTCTCGTGCCGAGAAGGCTTCGCGGCGACGAGCGCAGTCCGCGTTGGCCTGCGCCAAGTGCGTGCTCGCGCGCCAGGCCCGAAACGCCGTGTGACTGGGTCAGCGCGTGGCAATTCGCGTACACGCGCTGAAGGGCGGCCGACAATAGAAGGTATCCGTCATTGGGCAAGGTCTGGCGGACTTCCCGTACAAGGACGAGGCGGTCGCAGCAGCTCGGAAGCACTGCGCTCAGGAGGGCGGCGTCGAGTTGATCGTGCACGGCGATCGAGGCGGTCGCCATATCTTGGGAAGGTGCGGCTGACCGTTGATCGGTGCCGACTACGAGCGGGATCAGGTTCTCGTCAGTCGCCGGCGGCCCGATCGGCACCACCTGACCCGTGGTCGACCTTACGCGTCCTCTGGCGGCAGGGTTGTAAGCATCCCAGATGGTCGTGCGCATCCGCGCCAGCATCTCCGATCTACCCATCTCAGCCCTGCGTGCTTGCCATTAGTCGTCGCGCCGCAGCAGCCAGACAGCACTGAGCTTGTCGGCCGTGGCGGATTGGCCACAGTCGTACATGTCGACGACGGTCGCGGCGAGTTCATCGCGGAGGCGAGAGTAGGCGTCTAGAGAGCACCCCTTCATTCCGAGCGACCGGCCTCGCCGGCTCGGGTGCAAGAGACGCTGCCGTCGCTCGCGGCGGGGCTCGAGCAAGTCCGCGCATGCGATTGCGCAATCGAATGCTCGGGTGCATACTCAATCAACGTGCGCACAGCAGCGCACCGTGGAAGGAACGTCACCGTGGACGCAGCATCGCCAGAACCACACGTCAGAATCGCCCTGGCCAACAGCAGCGCACCTCACCCGACGGCCGTTGAGGTTATCCACGTCTCGAAGGTGTTCGGGCCGACCGTAGCGGTGGCCGACGTGTCGTTCGAGCTCCACACCGGCAAGGTGCTGGCCCTCGTGGGGGAGAACGGCGCGGGTAAAAGCACGTGCGTGAAGATGCTCGGTGGTATCTACACCCCCGATGCGGGCGAAATCCGCATCGCGGGCGAGCCGGTCTCGTTCTCGTCACCGCTCGACGCTCACAGGCACGGCGTCGCGGTAGTGCACCAGCATCCGGGACTTTTCCCCGATATCAGCGCCGCCGAGAACATCTTCGCGGGCCAGCCGTTACGCACTACGCTCGGCCTACTCGATCACGGCCGGATGGTCGTCGAGGCACAGAGGCTGCTCGATCTGCTTGGGCTGCACCGCTCGGCCCGCACACTCGCCGGCGACCTGCGCGTGTCGGAGCAGCAAATCGTTGAGATCGCTCGCGCCCTCGCCGCGGAGGCGAAGGTGCTTATCCTTGATGAGCCGACCGCCGCGCTGACCGCCACCGAGGTCGATCGGTTGTTTGAGGTGATTGACACCCTGCGCACCCAGGGCGTCGCCATGATGTTCGTCGGACACCGTCTCGAAGAGATCTTTCGAGTGTCGGATCGCATCACCGTCCTCCGCGACGGATCGCTCGTCGACACTGTGGTCACCTCCGCGGTCACAGAGCAGGAAGTCGTGCGCCTAATGGTCGGCCGCACGCTGGGCTCGCTCTATGATCGTGAGCCGACAGCGCTCGGCGACGTAGTGCTCGAAGTGACCGGGCTCACGTCGCGCGGCCGCTACTCGTCGATCGATCTCACCGTGCGCGCCGGCGAGGTGGTCGGCATGGCCGGGTTGGTCGGCAGTGGTCGCACCGAGGTGGCGAGGGCGCTGTTCGGCATCGACCGTCCGGATTCTGGAGTCATTAAGCTGAGCGGCTCGACGGTGACCGTGAAAACTCCATCGTCCGCGATCCGCCAGGGCATCGCCTACGTGTCAGAGGATCGGCGCGGGCAGAGTGTCGTGGAGGACTTCTCGATCCTCGACAACGCGTCGCTGCCCATGATCGAGCACACGACACGGTGGGGGCTTATTCGAAAGAGCGCAGAGATTGCCCTCGTCTCCGGGCCGCTCGAGCGCATGCGCCTCAAGTTCACCGACTACCTACAACCGGTCCGAACCCTGTCAGGCGGCAACCAGCAGAAGGTCGTACTGGCGAAGTGGCTGGCCACCCAACCAAGGCTGCTGATCCTCGACGAGCCCACGCAAGGCATCGACATCCAGGCTAAAGGCGAGGTGCACCGAATCATCGGTGAGCTCTCGGCGCAGGGCATCGCGATCCTTCTGATCTCGTCCGACATGCCCGAGCTGCTCGGGGCGTGCGATCGGGTGTACGTGATGAATCACGGCGTCATCGCAGCGGAACTCGCGGGCGAAGAGATAAATCAGTTCGACATTGGGCTGGCGGCGACGGGAGTCACACCAGGCGAGCTCGTGCTCGCGATCGAGCCGGTCAGCAAGTCCGACATCGTCGACGCGCTGCCGACGCGCGCCACGGTGCCGGTCGGCGGGGCAGTCCGTTCGGCCGGGCAGCCTGCGCCGCGTCGACCTGCGGTGTCCACTGTGCTCGCCTTCCTGCGCCGCCGTGAGGTCGGCTTGATCGTGGCGCTCGCCATAATCGTCGTGCCGCTCAGCTTCCTCAACACCAACTTCTACTCGCCCGGCAACCTGGCCGACCTCGCCAACTATGCGTCGTTGCTTGGGCTGCTAGGAATCGGGCAGATGCTCGTCATACTGACCCGCAACATCGACCTCTCGGTGGCCTCGACCCTGGGACTCGCCGCCTACTTCGCGGCGGCGACGATGCGCGCGGTCCCGGATGCGCCGATCGCCCTCGGAATCGCCGTCGCGCTGGCGACGGGCTTGGTCTGTGGTGCCCTCAACGGACTGGTGGTCGCGTACGGCAAGGTGCCCTCAATCGTCGTCACGCTGGGCACACTCGCGATCTATCGCGGCGCGCTGAGCATCGTCTCCAGTGGCGACCGGGTCAAGCCGGAGGACGTGTCTGCGGGCTGGCTTGACTGGACGACCACGGACATCCTCGGCGTCTCGCCTCTGCTTCTGGTCGCGTTGGGGGTCGGCGTCGTTGTGGCCGGCGTCATGTACTTCACCGCGCGCGGGCGCGAGACGTACTACGTCGGCTCGAACCCCGAGGGTACCGAGCTGATCGGCATCCCGGCCACGCGCCGGGTGCTGGGCGCGTTCGCGATATCCGGTCTGCTGGCTGGTGCGACGGGAGCACTCTGGGCGTCCTACTACCCGTACGTGGACGGGCAGGTCGCCTTCGGGTTGGAGACCGCCGTTATCGCCGCGGTCGTGGTCGGCGGAGTTGCGCTGCGGGGTGGCTCGGGCACCGTCGTCGGCGTCGCGATCGGGACGCTAGGGCTGCTCGCCATTCGCAAGGTGCTCACCATCGCGGGCGTACCCGATCAATACCTCCAAGCCGTTTACGGCGCCGCGATCATCGCCGCGGTGTCCGTCGATGTATTCCTTACTACTCGCGCCAAGCGGTCGGACCTGAGCGCATGAGCGCCGTGCTGATCTACCTGCGTTCACGGCTGGGGGCGTGGGAGTGGTTGCTGGGCGGCTTTGCGATCCTGCTGATCATCGTCGCGAGCATCACGACCTTGGGGTTCACCGACGCGTACAACCTCGAATCTTCCATCTCGCGGATGTCGGCGAAAGCCCTCTTCGTCCTTCCGCTGGTGTTCCTCATCATTGCCCGCGAGATCGACATATCGGTGGCGAGCATCGCCGGACTGACCGGCATCAGCTACGGCCTCGTCGTGCAGGCCGGCGGCTCTCACTTGATTGCGCTGGCGACGGCGCTCGTAGTGGGGGCAGCTTGCGGAGCGATTAACGGGTTCTTCGTGGCGGTGTTGCGCCTGCCGTCGCTCGTCGTGACGCTCGGATCCCTCGCCTTGTTCCGCGGGCTTTGTTACGTGCTCGTCGGCGGCACGCCGATCAGTCCGCTGCCCGAGGAGTTGATCGCCTTCGCCAACGGGTCGGTCGGCGACTCGTTCATCCCGCTCACGATCGTCCCGTTCCTGGTGCTGGCGCCCGTGGCCGCTATCGTGCTCCACCGCACAGTCTTCGGTCGCCGCGTTTACGCGATCGGGGGCAACCCCGACGCGGCCCGGTACGCCGGTGTCCGCTCGCGCCGGATCGTGTTCCAGCTGTTCGTGACCTCCGGGGTCGTCGCGGCCATCGCAGGCATCATCCAAATCGGGATCACGTCGTCTGCCTCGCCGGACAGCGCGGTCGGGTTCGAACTGGACGCGATCACCGTCGTTTTCCTCGGCGGCGTCAGCTTCCTTGGCGGCAGGGGCAAAATCAGCGGCGTCATCTGGGCCCTCATCGTGGTCATCGCCGTGCGCAGCATGCTGCAGCTGCAGAACTTCGGCGCCTACGGCCAGGCGGCGGTGGTCGGGCTGATCCTCATCGTCTCGCTGCTGCTGGCCAACCTCGGCATCCGTATCTCGGCCGCGCGCGCCTCCCGGCGCGCTCGAGCCTCCACACTTCCCCCTGCCGGGAAGGACGCACCACCTGCATCACCCCACACCCACCCAACGCAATCAAAGGAGACCCACAATGCGTAGTACTCAGTTCCGAGTACTTGCCGGTGTCGCCGCACTCAGCCTTTTCAGCCTCGCGGGCTGCGCGGCGAGCGGCGGCGGAGGCGGAGGCGGCGAAGCCGATGCCAACGGATGTGTCGACGGCGCCATCACCGTCGGCATAATCCCAAAGCTCGGAGACGACCCGTACATGACCACGGTTCGCGACGGCGCCGAGGCCGCGGCGGAGGAGATCGGCGACGGCGACAAGGTCGTCTACACATCGCCGAGCGAGGCGACTGGTGCCGCACAGATTCCCTTCGTGCAGCAGCTCATCTCGCAGAAGGTCGACGTCATCGCGATCTCGGGCAGCGACTTGGAGGGCGCGAAAGCTGAACTCCTCAAGGCCAAGGAGGCGGGCATCAAGGTGCTGTCCTTCGACTCCGACGTCTCTCCCGACGCTCGCTCGCTGTTCATCAATCAGGCCGAGACCGCCGAGCTCGGTACCGCCATGCTCGACAGCATGAGCGACATGCTGGGCGGCGAGGGCGACTTCGCGATCCTGTCGTCAACCCAGACTGCGGTCAACCAGAACGCCTGGATCGATAACATGAAGGAACGTCTCGCCAGCGACCCCGCATTCGCCAATATGAACTTGGTTGACGTGGTCTACGGCGAGGAGAAGGCGGATGTCAGCGCCAACCGCGCCAAGGAGCTGGTGACGACCTATCCCAACCTCAAGGGCATCATTATCCCCGCGGGAATCTCGCTGCCCGCGGCTGCGACGGCCCTTGATGAGTCGGGCGACCTCGGTCGGGTGAAGCTCACCGGTCTCGCACCCGCATCGCTCATCCGGGACTACATCAAGACCGGAGACGTGCAGGACATCTGGTGGAATGTGACCGACCTCGGCTCGCTCACGATGTATGCCGCGAAAGCGTTGGCATCGTGTGAGACCGACGGCACGAATGGTCAGACGTTCGACGCCGGCGACCTCGGCACCTACACGGTAGGGGACGATGGAGTGGTTATTTTGGGCCCATCCGACGTTGTCACATCCGAGAACGCGGACGACTTCGCTTTCTAGGCGCCAGATATTCCACCGTTAGCCGCCGAGGGGGCGGGACAGGTCAGTGCCCTGCCCCCTCGGCGTCACCCAACGAACTACAGGAGACCTGTGAGCTCGTCCACTCAAGATACCGACCCGCCGCAAACGTTGGCGAGCGCGGCAGCACTCGCCCGCATGCTCCGGGAACGGGTGGCGACAGCTGAGGGCCGGCTTATGATCGGTATCTGCGGTCCGCCCGGTGCGGGTAAGTCGACGCTGGCCGATCAGATCGCCACCGAGCTAAATCCAGGCATGGTCGCCGTGGTCCCTTTCGACGGGTTCCACCTGGCGTCGAACCTGCTAATCGGCACTCATCTCGCAGCCCGTCGCGGAGCGATTGACACGTTCGACCTGCGCTCGTACCTGGTACTCATCCAGCGGTTGCGAGCCCGCACGGACGACGTCGTCTACGCACCGTCCTTTGTCCGTCACATCGAGGAGCCGATAGCCGCGTCTATCGCGGTGCCCCGCGACGTGCCATTGATCCTGACTGAGGGAAACTACCTTCTCGCCGACGATCCGGATCTCGACGAGGTGCGGTCGATCCTCGACGAGGTGTGGTTCCTCGAGGTCGCTGACGATGTACGTATGGCGCAGCTCGTGGCGCGCCACGTAGAGTTCGGAAAGGCTGAGGACGCGGCGGCCGCCTGGGCGGCGGGGACTGACCAACGGAACGCGGATATCGTGGCGGCGACGCGACATCGCGCCGACCTGATCATCAGTCTCGAGGCTCCTCGATGACGGATGAGTCGCGCGTGCGCGGATTGGGCGAATCCATGGTCACGATGTCGGATGTCGCACGGGTCGCCGGCGTTTCCGCGACGACTGTTTCCCACGTCGTCAACAAGTCGCGGCGTATCGACCCTGCCACGGAGCGCCTAGTGCAGGACGCCATCGAGACCACCGGGTACGTCAATGATCGCGTGGCCCGCTCTCTCCGCACTGGCAAGACGAAAACGATTGGCCTCGCTGTCTCCGCCATCTCTAACCCCTACTTTGGCGACGTCGTGCACGCAATCGAGAAGCGAGTCACCGCCAACGGTCACTCTCTGCTTCTGGCAGACACCCACGACGAACCAGTTTATGAGCTGCGTGCCGTCACGGACCTGCTGGCACATCGCCCGGACGGGCTGTTGATCGCGCCCTCCTCGGATGCGCACGAGGCGCTGTCACGGATTGCGCGCCGCCGAATTCCGACGGTGCTCATCGATCGTGTGGCGCCCGACATCGGCAGTTGGCGATTCGACGCGGTCGGTGTCGAGAACGTCGAACCGACTGCCCAGCTCGTGGAGCACCTCCTGGAACTCGGCCACCGCCGAATCGGCATGGTCACCAGCCGTGCCGGCCTGCAGACCACAATCGAGCGGGTCGACGGATTCCACGAGGGGCATCGCCGAAGGGGACTGACTGTGCTGAGCGACCTGGTCGTAGACGGTGGTGGAGACGCGGGCGCGGCGATCGATCGGCTGCTGGCGCTTACCCACCCGCCGACGGCTGTCGTGATGGGCAACAATCAGGCGACGATCGACTCCATGCGGCGCCTTGTCGAGCGTGGCATCCGTGTTCCCGACGACATCAGCATCGCCTCGTTTGACGACTTCCCGTGGTCGGACCTGTTCCACCCACGGCTGACCGCGATCCGTCAACCGGTGGATGAACTCGGGGCGCAAGCCGTTGGCATGCTCTTTGAACGGATGGACAATCCAGAGCTTCCGGCGCGCGTGCAGCGCCTCAGCCCGACCCTGATCGTCCGGGATTCCAGTGCGCCGTTGGCGACGTCCTCAGCGGACGACTCTTGATGCGGCCGAGCGGTGCGCAGCACGTGCTGCGCGGACGCCTGGACGGTCGTGACACAGAGGTGACCATCGCCGGGGTCGCCGCCGCGTTGCGCGCCTTCACTGTGGGTGACGTCGACATCGTGCCACGCTACGGTGACGAGGCGATTCCGTCGTTAGGCTCCGGAATAGTGATGGTGCCGTGGCCGAACCGCATCGATGGCGGTCGCTGGAACGCGTCCGGCGCGGATCAACAGCTCGATATCTCGGAGCCCGAAAAGGGCAACGCCCTGCACGGCCTGCTGCGAACTACCGAATACGCGGTAGTGGAGCGGACGGATGCGTCGGTAACCCTAACCGCCGGCATCTACGCCCCCAACGGCTATCCCTTTGTGATCGAGACGTTCGTGACCTACGCGTTGACTTCAACCGGGCTTTCGGTGCGCCATCTGCTGCGCAACCACAGCCCTGTACCTGCACCCATCGCGCTGGGCGTGCATCCTTACTTCAAGATCGGGGGAGTTCCGACCGAGGATCTACTTCTTTCAAGCTCGGCCACGGAAGTCGATATCGATGACGAGCGGAAGCTCCCGATCCGCCGCGAGCGTGTCTCTGGTGCGACCGACCTGCGCGACGGTCGTCGCGTTGGTGACCTGAACCTCGACCATTGTTTCACCGGGCTCAAAATCACGCGCGGACGTTCCGTCACCTCGCTGACAGCCCAAGACGGACGGTCTGTGCGGGTCTGGGCCGACGAATCCTTCACGCACCAGGTCCTTCTGGTTACTCGTGACTTTCTCGACGAGACGGGACACCCAACGTTAGCCGTCGCGATTGAACCGCAGACGGCGTCTGTCAATGCCTTCAATACCGGCGACGGATTGCGCTTTCTAGAGCAGGGCGAGGAGTGGTCGCTCGGGTGGGGTGTCGAAGTGAGCTTCGGCGCGTGATCGCTACGGTCGTTCTTACCCGTCCGACTCCGATGAGGGCCACCGGGCACGTTCGTTGGCCGACATGCTCACGGAGGATGGGTTCGGTGTCATTGAGGTTGCCGCTTACTTGTTCTTCCAGGCAGGGAGCGGTAGCCGCTTCCGACTTACCCAGTTCATCCTCCGTGAACGTAGCAAATGTCGGTCAATTCATGCCGCGCCTTGCTGCCGCTCGCACGCTGCGAACGCGTGTATGCGCCGTGTCCTCCACAGGATCCCAGAACTGTACTCTTACGTTGGCTTGCTGCCCCTGAAATCAACCGGATCGAAGCAGGTGTACTGCTTGATAGGCACAAGCTGACACCCGACGCTCAGTAGGCAAGACTGAGGTCCGTTACCGGCGCCACCTTCTAGCTCGCGATGTCGCAACGCCCTACAGGAAGGCCTCTTGTTCGTGGACTTGCCCGGCAGCAGTTTCACAATCTTCGCGTTCCTAATCCTTGCTCTTCCCGGTCTCATCTACGCGGCTATTCGACGCCGCTTGAAGGGGGAGCGATTTGAGGATCGAAACTTTGGCCTGACGCTTGCCCGCGTCATCCTCTTCAGTGTCCTGCTTGACAGCATTTACTTGTCTGTTGCATCAAGAGAGATTGCGAAGGGTCTTACGTTCGGCGCGGAAGACGCTATCGGGGTATCCGACGCCGAGGCGGTTGGAACAAATGTCCTCGTCTTCGGCTTCATCATCCCGGCGATATTGGCTCTGCTGATTCACTACCGACCGGTTTCCGTCGATCGAACGATCAACTTCTTCGGTCGGCCAATCGAGGCATCCCTCCTTGTGCAGAGAAATGGGAAGAACGCCGTTCCTACGGCCTGGGATTTCGCCGCCGAGCGTGTCAGCCAATCTTTCGTTCGGATAAGGCGCGCCGACGGAACTTGGATCGCTGGCTGGTACACGCGCGGCTCGTTTATGTCGACCTACCCTGAACCGCGGAGCATTTTCGTCGGCACTCAATTCGCGGTTGGCGATGACGGGACTATTCGCCAGCAAATTGAGGGGTCTAGGGGCGTGTGGGTGGCGATCACAGATACCGACGTCGTCAATGGGTCGACGGAATCTAAAGGAGAAGAACAGATGGTGAACCGCAAGAGAGACAATGCCTCTGACGACAACCACTTGGAACACGGCATCGAACCGATCGCGGGTGTCCAGCCGCCCAGGCCACCCCGGCCTCAGCCAAGCGGTGACTTCGGTCAAGAACCGGTGGACTTCATACCTCCGAAACGCCCTCCGCAGGTCCCTGGCGGGACAACTGCAGGCCCGAAGTCCGATTGACCGCTTGAGTTCCCTCGGTGGCTAGTGGACGGGGAGCGCCAACGTTTCAGCAGCTGGAGCCGTGACCGGCGTCACGACGCACTCCGGCGCGGGTAGAGACTCGGGGTGGAGGGGCAAACCTGCAGGCACGTAGCCAAATGGTCGACTCGTTTTGCGGAGATCTGTTGCGCACGTCAGGAACTCGGACAGACGCCTACCCGCCCTAACTTCGTCCGCATCCGCGGACTCGGATCGAACGGCCTGTTCTCGCGTCAAATGTAGAGCGGGGTGGGACCGGTCGAAGCCGACCTCACGCAGATTCGGCCGACGGGGGAGGAGCTAGTGCCCAACGCCGTTTCGCGCAGCCAGCACACGATGCCTAATCCTCCTCAAGAAGAATGCCCGTCCTCCCTGCCGGGCTGCGCTCGGGCGCTCTCGCGGAGATCCTCCTCACGGCCTTCCAGCTACTCCAGGTCGAGACGCCGGGCGTCTCGTCTTCGAAACACGAGCTCCCGGCCGGCAGATCGGTGGAGGTGCGCGGCTCTACGTCTACTCCAGCTCGATGGGCAGCCTAATCCGGCACGGCACGCCTCATCGTCTTCAGTCACCGGCTGCGTTACCGTTCCCACATGGCCAAAGAAATGTCGGTTAGCGGGGGCAGCTCGTCGACGCAGAAGACCCTAAGTAGGGATTCCCAGAATACCGGTCTGATCAGGCATTTTGTTGTTGACTGTGTCGTGTGTCCGTGAGATCCTTAGCTTAGCCATGCGACCTGACGTCCCCGCTACCGTAGACTCATCGCCCCGCAAGTCCGCGGGTCTGTTAACCAGGGTTGGAGCGTATTGGTATTCCTCGATTTCGATAGGACCAGTGCGAAGTCGCGACCTCGCGGCAGCCGCCGGTCCCCAGCCAAGCGCCATCTTGCTGGAGATGCTTTCGTCGTTCTCCGAAAGTCGGCAGGAGTCAGAGAGCGGGACGCAAGGCGTCTTCAGGGGCTTGGCGTTCGCAAAGCGTCGAATGCAGGCTCTCTCGCTGTCGATGACCCCGCGGCGATGGGGAATGCCTTCTTGGTCCGCCATCTCGTCGAGCTTTGGCCGGCGACTGCTTCTTCTGAGCATTTCCTTCGCCAATTGTCATGGGCTGAGCAGATCGTCTTTCCGAGGAGGAGGCCCACGATGAAAATCGCTTACTTCGAGGCGGCTAACGGTCGCGACGGTGAAGAAGTGACCTTCTCAAGCGGCGAGTTCGTCCGTTGCGATCCGTCAGACAATTACTACACGTTGCGATGGAGTAGCGCCCTGCCGGTTGAGACCTTTCTGATGAACGCCCTGTCGACTTTCGTGCGTGGGAAGAAGGTCAAGTACGCCTCCGCTGGCTTCGTCAACGGAGACGAGAGCGAGGGCTCTATCGATGACGTCAGAAACGCTGCCATGCAGCGGTCGGACGAGCTGGATTCGTTAAGGATCAACACCGGAGACACTGTCCTCGCGTGGACGCATGATGTTGGGCGGAGTGAGCGCTCTCGGCAGCTGAAGCTCAACCAATGCACTGTTGTGTCGAGCGGCTCGATCAGTGAGCTCGGGCGGATTGTCATCGCGTCGGCAACCCCCGAGGTCGGCAAGAACTTCGACGCGATCGCGCGAAGTCTTGCTTCGATCACGGACAAGTACTCGAAGTCGAGCTCGTAAATGCGCTGGCGCCTATTCGAGAGTCAGCATCGGATCGTCACGACCTACAAGTTTGACGGCAGCAACCAAATCGTCCGGGTTCGATCGCGGGACGCCGAGAACCTCGTCGTCACGGTTGATTCAACGCCCGCAGACGGTTTCCTCACGCTCTCGGGGTCAGAGATGGTCTTCCTCTTCGACCCGTTCGGCGAAGCCGCTCTCACGAAGCACATCGGCTACCGTCACCACACCTGTGGAGCGCCACAACATCATCAGGTGGAAGTAACAACAACGGTCGTGGGGTCTCGGGTGAGCGTGCCGCCGGCACCTGCCGATCAGCCAGTGTCGACTTCGCTCACGATGCGGTGCAACGGCTAGGGCGATGCTCCAGCTGGCCTTCCCCTTCATCGTGTCCGCGCTCATGTTCCTGCTCGGCGGCGCTTCATCCTTTTTCGCTGAAAAGAAGCTGAGGTCGGAGGGGCTGAACGAACATAACGTCGTTCGGTTCGGGCAGTACTCGGACGGCACCACGGCTCTCGTCAGTGTGCCTCCACTTGTGTGGGGCTTTGCAGAGCTCCTAGAGGTTCAGGAGGTGGGCCTTCTCCTGATCACCATGATTGGTCTCGTCATCGCGTTCGTTACACAGGGAGTGTTGGTCACGCTCGGCACACGCCACTACCGCAAGCTCCAGTTCCACGGAATTGGACTCGTCAATGCGGTGATTCTGGCTGTCACTGTCGGCCTAGCGATCTTTGCCGCCGTGCAGCCGGCGCCCTCCGCGGGCCTCGGATGAGGACATCGGCCGACTCGGCTAGCCGGCTGATCTCCGGCGTGTCTTCTGCCCGACAAGCGGCGTGACCCGGACGCGAATACATGGGTCTGACGCGCAGATCAATGAATCACTCGATCGCACGGTGTGCCGTTGCGGACTCGTCCCCTTGGCCAATCCGCGCGATTGGCTCTAGCGGCACAGCCTGATCCCACAACGCGTCGTAATGCGCCCTTAGAACCTGAGTACTCTCGATGCCGAGGTGAGTGATGACCGTGACCTGCGAGCCGCCGAGTGACGTCCCAATCGACAACCCGCCCTGGTCGCCGCCGGGAAGCACCAGTCGGTCGTGGAGCTCTCGCATCCTGGTAGGGAGAAAGCGGACGGCCATCTCGGGGCGAGACCCGAGAGCTATGGCCAAGTGTCGGCGTCGGTCACCCTCATTCTGCCCCTTGATGGAAGCGTCCTTTGTCAGGACGCGTGTGACATTGGGGAGCTCGAGCAGTGCAAAGAGGTCAGCGGGCGGCAAGTAGGGGTCTACCACCAGCGAGTTGGAGAGCTTGTCGATCTCTGTCAGCAATTTGGCGTAGACGATTGGATCCTCGAGCCGCCCAACCACTTCCAGCTTCCCTTCGGCATGGATGCCTTGGCTCGAGTGCCGCTCCACGCCGATCTCAAAGGCCCGCCCGACCTTGGTCAATCTGAGGCCGCCACCGTGTTCCGCAGCCATGCCGGTTGTCATCAGGTACTCCGCGACCGACTTCCGATCGAACTGACTCAGGAACGCTGCGAGCGAGACAGAGGTAGTCGCGGTCTCGAATAGATCGGTTGGAACGCGGGGCACTTCGGTGTACACGAACGCGTCCACCTGGTCGCCCGTCGGGAACACGTCGCTCGCGTTGACCACGGCCAAATACCGAAGACCTCGGAGGACAACATCGGAGGCGAGTGGGCGCATGTCTTGCCTATGCCGCAAAGGTCGCGGCTCGTCACTCGGCCATAGTTTTCGAGCTCTGTCGTGCTAGCCCCCCGACGGAGCGGCCGCGGGCGTAGGTCAAAGCAGCATGTACATCGTCGATGACGTCAACCAGCCCCATAATCCCGCCATCGTGAGACAGCCCCAGCGGCTGGAGGACTGGATGTCCGGAAGTCCTCTCGTGGAAATCGTCTTCTCGGACTTGTCGCTCGGCGGCTCCACCTCGTCATAACGACAAATGTGGGCTCACTTTGCGATCGTCACCACCGCATTGGAGGGTTGGAGTGAGCGTCCGCCCTACCTGCTTACTAACGCCTGATGTCCCCGGTCACCCCGAATGACCGGGGACATCGCCGCAAAGTGGTGTCGCGCACCCTACGCTCTGGAACATGGGCGAAGTTCAAGACAAGCTGGAAGCACATCTGAAGCCGATGGCCGGGCCGTTCCTGTTCGTCGGAGCTGGACTGTCGCGACGCTTTGCTGGGCTTCCGAACTGGGAGGGTCTGCTGCGTGAGTTCGCTCAATACAACCCGCAGCCGTACGAGTACTACTACGGCGCAGCGGGCGGGGACCTTCCGCTAACTGCGAGCAAGATTGCCGAAGACTTCTATCAGGTGTGGTGGAAAACCGAACTCTTCAAGGACTCGAAAGAAGCCTTCGGGGTTGATGTCACCGACGGTTCTTCGGCTCTCAAGATCGAGATCGCCAAGTTTGTTCGCGAGCAACTGAAAGCCAGTGCGATTCCGGCCAATGTTGCTGACGAATGGGCCCTGCTGCAAGCAGCGTCTGTAGATGGCGTCATCACCACGAACTACGACGGTCTTCTGGAGCTCGCCTATCCGGAGTTCCAGGTATTCATCGGCCAGGACGAACTTCTCTTCTCCGACACTCAAGGCATTGCGGAGATCTACCACATCCACGGTGCCGCTTCGGCTCCAGCATCGTTGGTGCTCACTCAAGACGACTACGCCGACTACAACAAGCACAATCCGTATCTTGCGGCAAAGCTGCTGACCATTTTCGTCGAGCACCCAGTGATCTTCTTGGGCTACAGCATGGGCGACAAGAACATCCACACGATCCTGCAGAACATCGTCTTCGGGTTGCGAGACAAGAACGTTGGAAAGCTCGCCGACAGGCTGATCTTCGTCGAGTGGGAAGAAAATGTGGAACCGTCCATCTCGGACAGCGTCATCCTGGTCGACACGGTCTCCATTCCGGTAACTCGGCTGAAGGTGCCCGACTTCGTGGACGTGTTTACGGCGCTGGGTACGCGACCGAGAGCGATTCCAGCCAAGATCGTGCGGCTGCTGAAAGAGCAGATCTACGAACTGATTTTGACCAATGACCCTTCACAACGGCTTGTGGCTTATTCGGACGTTGACTCCGCGTCAGCAAAAGATATTTCTGTCGTCTTCGGAGTAGGAGCCAAGGCTGCACTTAGGGGGCTCGTTGGCGTAGGCCGCCCGGAGGTGTTCGCCGACGTCCTTGATAGCACCGGCACGAGCTACCCTGCGGCAGACCTCATCGAACTCGTAATCGCTCATATCCGGGCAACTGACTGGTGGCCGGTGTTCAAGTACCTCGCAGCAGCTGGACATCTCCAGAACGGCAGGATAGTGGACGAATCGGTGTTGCCCCCCAAAGTTGTCGAGCACGCAAAACGTAACTTCGCCAAGGTCGTCGTGAAGGTGAAATGGCGCCGGAAGGTCAGCATGGCGAAGCTGCTCGAAACCCACGACTGGAAGTGGGTCTTGACCAACGCGCTCGAGCTTCCCTCTTGGACCGACGACGCAGAAGGGGTGCGTCAATTCTTGGTTGACCATGCGGACAAGCTCGCAGTCAACCGATGGGGAACGGACTACGCCAAGGGTGTCGTCGTCTACGACTATATGAAGTACGTCCTGAGCCTCTGATTTGCGGCCAGGGAACTCGCGCCGAAGCGTGTCGAGCACGTCGCCGAAAGTCTCTCGGATTCGGCCAGCTGCGAACGGGATGTATTGCACGCCGTCAATATCGGGAAGTAGAGCGGAGACGTTGCCGCAACCAGCGGTTGCTCTAGAGGGAACAGCCTCAGATGGCGCCAGGTCTATGGTCGCGTGCCTCGATTCGAGCCCCCACGACGTCGACGCTGCCGTCTCTGCAACCCGACCAACGGAAGGGCTAAAGCAAGACTCACCCTGTTACGTCGGGGCCGGCGCCTAGTCTCATGAAACCGTCGATCGCCGTCATACGACTTGCAGATGGGCATCGACCGACGGCACCCAAGTTGATCGCTGACACAGGTACTTCGTTGTGGTTTTTGCTACGGCCGGCTAGTCACTATTGACATGCCGCGCCGAAGGCTCATAATCACGATTCCGACGGTTGAGTGTTATCCATAGCGTTCTCGCCCCTCACTCGTTGATGCTGCGCGGCTTCGTGCGCGACCCAGACAGGGTCGCGGGTCGCTTGCATCAAGGTGGACGCAGTGGTTCGGATGATCGCGAACAGGCATGACCGGACGGTCGGGAAATGAGCGAGACGGAGTATCCCAAGTATCCCGGCTGCCGGGTGCAGCTGACTGGGGAGGACGGCAACGCCTTCGCCATCATCGGCAAGGTGCAGGGGGCGTTGCGTCGGCACCTCGGGGGATCGATGGAGCCGGGTGAGTTGGAAGACGAGCTTGCTGCCTTCTACATAGAGGCAACATCGGGCGACTATGACCAGCTATTGCAGTCCTGCATGCGCTGGGTCGACGTCTCCTAACAGCGGGGCCGGCCCGTGGCCGGCCCCAACCCACTTTAGGTTGGGGCCCTCACCACAGCTCCCCTCGTTGGTGACACGCGGCCTCGGGACGACCCATTCGGGGTCGTCGGTCGCTCACACCAAGGAGAACCGACATGGTGCAAGGAGTAGTTATCCCGGCTCGGCTCGATGAGCCAGCAACGATCAACGAATTTGAGGGTTTGGAGGATTATCAAGGGGCCGTAGGTGGCTATATCGAGCCCGTGGAGCTCGCTTTGAGCGAGGCGACCCTCTTTGTGAATGAAGAGGGCAGGCTTCGTGATCTGGACTTCAACCCGCGCGCTACGTTTCTGTGGTGGTATCTACAGCCGACTGCTCGCGGCACGACTCAGCTCGTTGGAGATGTTGTCGTCGTCGGGAGATCTCACAAAGCCGGGAGGCAGATCGACATCTCGGCTGATCTAGCGGAGTCGCTGACGAAGACAGGCGTCTATATGCTCCGGACTCGACGCCGCGATGACTCAGAGTGGTTAGGCACGGGCATCACGTTCGACAGCTATTTCGACGCGCTCTTTCGCGCGATGGTCATAGAAGAGACCACGCGGGGCGTCGTCGAGGTAGTTCGTCGAAGCGCTGACTCGCCATCGGTGATCGGATAATCAAAGCGGCGGCCCCTTCGAGTCAATCGAGGAGAGGCCGCCGCTTATTCAATATCAATTTCGCCGCCCGATTAACTCGGGGCGATTCTCAGACCGCCCGCTCTCGCGGTTGTCATCTGCTCGGTCGCCTCCTCCTTCTCGGCGGAATCCGCTTGCGTCGAAGCCAACCCGCGGCCGCCGCTGCGGTCCACAGGATGGCGGCGATCGAGGCCGCATTTGCTAGGATGTCAGCGATCATCGCCGCCTCCTAGTGATCCGCGCGGCCACGAATTGTTCGAGCTGGCGCGGCGTGAAACGCACTGCGCTGCCAAAACGGACGCATTCTATTTCGCCCGAACGTACGAAGCGTCGGAGAGTTCGTACGGAGACGCAGAGCTGTCTGGCGGCTTCACTGTAATTAAGGAGCTGAAGCTGGGGACTACTAGTCAAAATCATCGATAACGCCTTTCGTTCGATCAAAGTGGCGATCGAATCGGGCGCTGATCAAGTCTCAGGCAGCCTCACGCAGTTCGATCGCAGGATAGATAAGAGCGGTCGAACGATTTGGTCCATTTGGCTGCACAGCCAAGGCGATCATGTGAATCCGCGGTGATGGCCAGTTGGAGCTCCGGCGTAGCTGTGCAAGGAGGGCCGTCCAGATGAGCGCCGTATGTTCGCGGCGAAGGTCAATGAGGCGTGCCCCCGGAAGGTAGCGAGGACGCAACCGAACTCGACCCTGGTCTTCGAGGAATTCCCGGACAGCCTTGCTGAGAGTCTCGGCAGAGCGCCGCCCGATCTCCGCATATTGACTACTCGCTTGCGCGAGAACTTCGACCGCTCGGGACAAGTTCTGCGCGATGTGAGCGACGCCACCCATGGCCTTCGTCACATTGTCTACGGTCTCAGCGACGATCAGCAGTGATTTGGCCATGGCGGCGACGTCGACGACAACACGCAAGTCAGGCGCGTCGTACGTCGCAGTTTCGTCGCTCGTCAGGTCCCCCACAGCTCAAATTCTCCCACGATTGTCTGCCGGGGCACAGAGCACCGAGAACGCGGAAGGGTGACACGAGCGGCCACCCGCGGCCGACCTTTGGCTCCGCGTGAGCTGAGCGAGTGTCGCCGTCGACCCGCCGCGCCTTCGGCCATCATCACCGGACTTTGACGAACAATTCGCACAAGGTTCAAGTAGGTCGCCGCGTCGGTGCGGTCAGACGCTCAGGAGGTCATAAAGCCGTTCGGTCATCTGCTGACTGCACGGCGGCTCCCGCAACACTGAGCGCGCTGCTCTCGCATTGCGTCAGCGTCGCAGCAACGGACACCCCTCCACCAGCCGGTTCAGCGACTGCGGTCGCGACGCCCACCGAGCAGAGCAATACCGATCGCTGAAGCGATTACTCCGCGGAAAGACTTCTGGACTAGCCTGCCAAACCCTCGCTCGGTGCGAGTGTCACCCCTAGGACGGTCAGCTGACCCGCTTGTCGGTCCCAGAGAAGAGCGGAAGCGTGTCCGCCGCTCCGGGGTCTTGGCTCGCCGACTTGACTGTGCCTAGCAATAGCTCCCGGCTCACCTCGTTGAACTCGGGTGCGAGGTTGGCGGATTTGACGAGAAAGTCGACAACATCCGCCGCGAGCTTCGCCGCGACACGGTTGTAGTGAGAACCAAAGGCGATTTCTGCGCCGACCCGATCGCCGGCGATAGCACTGGAAGATTGATACTCGAGAACTCGAAGAATTTCGGTGATGAGGTCTGCCCGACGCATGAGCCTAATAGTGAGTTCGAGCAGCTGGGGGAAGAACGGCGGGTTTACGTTGATTGCCACGCCTGCCGGAATCTGCCGACTCGCTTGCAACCCATCGAGAATGGCCGCCACGTCTCGCTTCTGCGAGAGTTGCCCCGGGCCGCCGGCAAGGTATTCACTCAGACCGTAACTCAAGTCCGAGATGTGGACCGAACGAATGTCTCGGAGGGCGTTCGCAGTCGCGAGAACGTACAGCCATGCACAATCGAGAAGGATGCCGGTGTGGATCGGGCTGGATCCATCCAGCGTTTTTGAGGCGCCTCGAAGCGCGTCGATCATGTGAACGAGGTTGGCTTGGTCGGGATTAACCCAATAATCGAACTGGCAGTAATCCAGGAGCGGTTGAAGCTTCTTGTCTTGCTTTGTGAGGCGGCCCAGCACCTTCGCGATGTAGTCGGGGTCAAACAGATTTGAGATGGGTTCTGCGTCGAGGGCAAGTTCACTCTGATGGAAGCTCTCGAGAGTGCCAACCTCTTCTTCCGTTAGAGCGATCAGCCCAAGCCTGAGTGCAAGCTGGCGGGCGTCCGGGCTTATGGCTCGCTCGCGTACCAGGTAAGCGTTGTCCGCGCGGAAAAACTCGACCAGGCCTCGAAGCCAAAACATTCGGGTGATGACGCTGCTGCCGCCAGTTTTGCAATCGATGATCGAACTGTGCACTTGTGTGTCAGGCGACACAAAGACACCGAGGACGTCTAGGTCCGTGTAGGACTCGGGGGAAGTGGATCGCGACCCCTCGCGCCTTGCGCCAATTGCACGTAGCGGAACGTCAACTTTCGTCGAGTATCCCATCCTCCAAAGCAGCCGTCGGGAGGCCGCCTTCAGGCTAAGGTCCAGCTCGCTCAACTCCGGTGTCCCATCAGCTTGTCAATGGCGCTCTGCCAAGAGCGGTCCGTCATGCGCTGCTTGTCTCGGTAACGCTTCACCGTTTTCATGGGCGTCCCGTACGGATTACTGGCGTCCAAGAGTCCGGTCATCTCAAGGTTATTCGGTACCCGGCTCGCCATCGGCTCGCCATGAGTAAGCAAGTCGCGGGCGAGCTCAAGAGCGGCTCGGTTGTCGCGCGTGTCGATCAGGGTCGGCGTCTTCCAGCTTCCGTTCGGACGAGTGTCGGGAGCCAGCTTGATGACCCCCGCCCGGTTGAGCGTTCGATACTGCCGTTCGCTTGAAGAATGTGGATTGATGTAGCCGGAGGACAAAAGCTTGGAGATGGCCTGGACGATGCCCGCTTCGTCGAAGCTGCTGAAGCCACCGAAATGTTGCCCCGTTCGGAAGCAAGCGATGACAGCGAGGGCCTTTTCCATGACTGGCTTGTCGCCTTTGAGGACCTCGGCGTCGATGGTGTACGGGAGGGTGGCAAACGCCTCGAACTTCCCGGACGGGAGTTCCACCGAGGGTGCCATCATGAGCCCTCGCGCTACCGCGTCAGTAACGACTTTGCCGGCCTTGCTGAGGGGCATGCCTTGTTCACCGCGGATCGAGGCGAATGCATCCGAAAGTTCAGAAGTGCCGTGCTCCACGATTGCGTCGGAGATAGCGGTGGGGTTTTCGAATCCGAAGAACGGGGAGTAGAGCACGGTGCCATCGCTCACCTCAAGTCGCTTGATGAGACTGGTTTGGTCCGCGAGTTCGTAGATGGCAGGCATGTCATCCTTGTCCAGCCCCAGCTCATCGACAACCTCCTCGGCGGCCAGCGGCGCGTGAGCGAGCCGGTTAACGAGCGTCACGACCTGGCGCTCAAGATCGGTTGGCGCTGAGTCTCGCCAATTGCTACCGAGACGGCCGTAAAGGTCTCCCGCATACGGCACTGATTCGGTGAATGACTCGATCCGATTGCCCGAGCGTTTGACGTCTCCGACCATGCCTGCCTGCTCGAGAGTTTCGATCACACTGCCGAACGAGAGAGGGGTGATGTCGAGTGACTCGGCGGCGATCACCCGCAGATTTTGTGCATCCTCGACGACATCGAGGCCGCGGATCAAGGCCGCGACTCCAGCGGCCATGCCGACACGCTGAGTATCTGTGAGTGGGTCGAGTATGGGCGAGCTGGGATCAATGTTTCGAAGCCCCGCGTATACGTCCTGGCAGCGCAGTCCTTCGTCGTACTTCTCCATTGGTAGGGAACCAACTTTCGGTAAAAAGCAACTCGGGCGGCTGTCTGACGCAAATATATCGAATCACCGGCGATTCGCCACATCAAATACTGAAAACGGCTACGGTTTGCGTTATGTCGGATCAAGATGATGCGCTCGCTGCCCTCGAGACCAGCGGTGCGCTCGACGCAATCGCGTGGGCGTTCGAGTGGGCATTTTGGCGTGTCAATAAGGACTACGACTCGGCGGCGGGGCACGGCCAGGCAGTGGTCGGTGTACTGGCCTACACCTATGCAGTCGATCTTTTCAATCGACTGGCTGCAGGTGGTCGATATCGGCTGCCGGCGGGGGAATCCATGGAACGGGGCCTCGACGTCTTGCAAGAGGGAATTGCAGTTGAGGCGTATCGGGCCATGCGAGCCCTCGACTGTGGCGGCATCCGAAGAGTCGATTTCGCAGGTTCTCCTGGGTGGGTGGTGGGAGATTTTCGGTGGATACTGCAGTCGATGCCGTTCGGTGGTGTTGACAAAATCAACTGGGCAGAGAAGAGCGAGACTAAGCAACGAGCAGGGCGCCAAGTGTTCTTCCACGGGAATCCCGGCTTGTTCAAGTTGGACGACTACGGCCTTGATACTGACGTAGACCTCGCGTTCGAGGGACGCACCCTGGTCGTTGCACACGGGTTCAACGGCGAAACAGGGGAGTATCAAGTCTTCATCGGTCAGAGTCGCGCCGCTGACCAGCAGGGGACTGGCCCATGGCATTGGCGCACCTTGGTGGCGTCGGGCGGATTCGGCCCCTTGGATCCGAGCGGACGTCTTGTGGGCCCCCATCAGCCTGGACTCCCTCCGCTCCTTGAGGCGCCGGACGTGGTTGTTCGATTCCGTGCCCGACCAGAACTGGAAAAGGACGCAACATAGCGATGGACTTTGGAGGAACTGGCGAGGAGCGGGACGTCTCGATCATCTTCGACTCGAGCAAGCTCACCATCGCCCGACAGCTCGCGGGACTGCGGAAGGGCGAATTGGCGCAGCGCATCGGCATGAAGCCCGCCACAGTTTCGGCTTGGGAATCGGGCAACCAGCAGCCGACTGCAGCGGCCCTGTCTCGTCTCGCGTTAGCACTCGGGGTGGGGGTCCAGTTCTTTTCCTTCGGGGGCGCCAGCTCAAAGCCGCTGCTGAATGCTCCCCACTTCCGTTCTCTGCGATCGACGACCCAACGCGCACAAGATCAAGCCGCCGCCTTCGGTCGGCTCGCGTCGGATATAGCGGCGATGTTTGAGCGGACGCTCGAGTTTCCGCCATCGCTCGTACCTCACAAACCCGTAGACGGTTTCGTCGCAACTCCGGGCGCAGCAGAAGACGCCGCGCGATACGCCCGCGAACGACTCGGTCTCGCCCCCGGTCCAGTGCCACACCTCGTAAGGCTGATGGAACAGATTGGAGTCCTGGTCGTTTTCAGTCCGCCGCAAACGGCTTCGATCGACGCATTCTCGTTTGAAGGCAGTGGACGGGCCGTCATCGTGCTGAATCCTGAAAAGGACGACTACTACCGTCAGCGGTTCGATGTCGCTCACGAGTTCGGCCACTTGACGATGCATCTGGACTCCGAACCTGGGGGCCGAACTGTCGAGGACCAGGCCAGCCGATTTGCGGCCGAGTTCCTGATGCCGGCGGAAGAGATTCGACCTCACCTACCGACCTCGACGACGCGGACAGGTTGGAGCAAATTGGCAGCGCTCAAGGAGCACTGGGGAGTCAGTATCGCGTCTCTTCTGTACCGAGGGCGCACGCTTGGAGTAATGAGTGATGTGTCTTACCGAAACGCGATGATTTCGCTCTCACAGAAGGGGTGGCGGCGAGCCGAGCCTGGCCACATCAAGGTCCTCGAAATGCCATCGCTACTGCCTCGTGCTGTCGAGCTACTTGAGAGCGCAGGCGTCCCTGGCGACTACTTCGTCGATGCGGCCGGCCTGCCTCGAGCTACGTTCGAGGTCGTCGTTTCCCGAACTCCCGCGCGTTGGGGCTAGACACGCATCGTCACCGATTGGTGCTGGCGTATGCCTGAGATCCTGTGGGTGCGTGCGACCCGTGCTGTCGAGGACAACTGTCAAGCAGCCCGGTTGGCGACCGCACTCAAGTGGCAACTGAGAAGACGAGTCGACTGTGATTTGATTAGGCGAATGAGGGATCAACTTGAGGTACTCGGCGGGGCGACTTACACGCCCGAGTTCGCTCTTGGGTTGCAGCCGGTTCCGGTTAAAGTGGTACGCCGACCCACCCTTCATCTTGGTCGGTCCAACGCGAGCGACGCCTTAGCGGCTGTCGCTGAGTTCCATCTGACTTTCGAGCTCCCGGTAGCTGACCGGCCGCAGACCCGGATCGACCCTTCTCTTGCAGAACTCAGGGTTGAGCTCCTTCGTGAGGAGTTTGAGGAGTTTGTAAAAGCATCCGGGGACATGGACACGGTTGCGCTAGCTGATGCACTTGGGGACATCGTTTACGTGGTCTACGGAACCGCGCTAACTTATGGGATCGACCTTGATGCCGTCATACGCGAAGTGCATCGGTCGAACATGAGCAAGGTGGGGTCAGATGGACGACCGGTCTTGCGCGCTGACGGCAAGGTGCTGAAGCCAATCGGGTTCTCGGCCCCGAACATTGCGCGGGTTCTTCTCGATCAACCTCCGTTTCTGTTTGACCTGCCCTAGCCTGATCGGGTGAGTACCGAGAGCGGTCTTGAAGCTTGGACGAACCCCTCGGTGATCGCTTGGGCCCAAGGCGAAGATCCCCTAATCGTCGCTTCTCGGACCGCCGACGCCTTGCGGGCACGGGCGGAATCGCTAGGACTGGGCGGTCCACCGGTCGACGTGCTCGGTCTCGTTAGATCTGAAGCCATCGTTCTGCGAGCTGCAAATGATGTTGGCGACGCTCAGATCGAGGTGGTCGACAGTACAAGCGACAGCCCCCTCGCTATTAGCTACAACCCCTCCCGCCCGCGTGGGCGGTTGCGGTTCAACATCGCCCACGAATTAGCGCACGCACAGTTCCCTGATGTACGAGAGAAGTTGCGTCAGAGGACGCCGTTGGGTGCCGTCGCCGCCGGATCCGACGACGATTGGGAGTTGGAGCTGCTCTGCAATTTGATCGCGTCGGATCTTCTTGTTCCAGCCGAAGGCATGGCTGGTCTGACTAACTCAGACACCGACATCGACTTCCTGATGGAGCAACGCAGGAAATGGGACGTCTCGACTGAGGCGATGCTTCGTCGTTTCGTGACGCTCGCGTCGCGGCCAATAGCGTTGGTTGCAGCGAGTCGAATCAGTTCGACATCAGTTCGCGTCGACTACGCGCACTTCGCGAGCTCAGTAGCAGTCGGCGACCCCTTGCGCGGGCTGGCCCACGGGTCGACTGTCCAAAACGCCCAGGCGCTGGCCGCCGTAGTAGCGGTAGGGCAAACTGCGCGGGGACCGCTCGCCGTTGGGGGCCATCGGTTCCGCGCGCAAGCGGTGGGCGCTCCCCCATATGCTGGTCGCCGCGGGTCGCGGGTGCTGGCGCTGGTCGAGCCCGAGCTGTCGAGAGCGCACCCTCTTGTCGAACACGTGGTCGCCGATCTCCTGGAAACCGATGACGCCAACGTCATCTTCATGCACGTGTCTTCGGACTCGGTGAGGGCCTGGAGTCGAATGGGCGTCGGCGCGCGACTTGCATCTCGATTCCCTGACCTTGCTCAGTCATATCGAATGTGGACGCTTAGCGATCCGGCGCACCTCGACCTCGGGAACGTGCATCTTGTCGGTCGAACCGCGAGCGATCGCAGTGTGGCCATCGCGACTGTCGTCGCTCAAGAGGGCTACGGAAGCAAAGGCCAGTTGCGGTACGACGCCCTCGCTCGAGGGCTCGACGCCGTTAGGGCCGAGGCGGAACGAACGAGCGCCACGGTCCACGTTCCCCGCCTAGGAGCAGGGCAAGCCGCGGGCCGCTGGGATCGCATCGAAGCTCTCCTTGACGAACACCTTGCCGCGAGGGGAATCCGAGTAGTGGTACATACGAAACCTCACGAGAGGCCGTCCCGTTGATGAGTCGTGCTGAGTCGACCAATCGCCGCGTCGTCGTCATCAGCGGGCCAGTTGGCTCGGGAAAGAGCACACTGGCCAACTCTCTCGCTGAGCGTTACGGGTTTGAGCATGTCCGCACGCAAGAACTCTTGCGCGAGATCGCAACACAGAGAGGCGTAGCACTCAATCTCGATCGGCGGGCTCTGCAGGAGTACGGAGATGAGCTCGACCGTTCCACCGGTGGAGAGTGGGTGGCTCAGGGCATCGGTCAATGGCTGGCGGACGGCGAGCTGCGTGGAGATCGCATTGTCGTCGACTCCATCCGTCGTCACGAGCAGATCGAGTTCCTGCGGTCGGCCTTTCCTATGCAGGTAGTTCACATCAACCTGGACGCCCCGACCGACGTTCTTTCGGAACGGTACGAATCACGCAGGGCCGAAAGTCCCATAACCGAGATGAACACGTACGGCGAGGTCGCAGAGAACCCTACGGAAGCGGCGATCGGGCAGCTCAAGGATCAGGCGGACGTCTCGATCGACACCGAGCGCAACACCCGCCATGACGTCTTGGCGAGGGCCGCTGCCGCTCTGCGTGTGATGCCCTCGCGAGGCAACCGTGTCGTCGACGTCCTGATCGGCGGTCAGTACGGCAGCGAAGGCAAAGGCAACATCGCTTTCCACATCGCCAATGACTACGACGTCCTCATGCGGGTCGGTGGACCAAATGCGGGCCACAAGGTGCCGACCGACCCTCCGTACACACACCGCCTACTGCCAAGCGGTACGTTGGCAAATGCAACAGCGACCCTCGTGATTGGGCCTGGGGCCACGCTGGATCTCGATGTGCTTTTAGGAGAGATCAGCGACTGTGAAGTTGAGGTGGGTCGGTTGTTCATCGATCCACAAGCTTTGATCATCGAAGATGAGGACAAAGCCGCCGAGGGGGATATGAGTCGGTCGATCGGCTCCACCGGCAAGGGCGGTGGAGCGGCAGCTGCGCGTCGCATTATGGGTCGGGTGGACCCGACGCCGGTTCGCTTCGCGAAGGACGTACTTGAACTTCAGCCGTTCATCTGTGTAAGTGAGGAGATTTTGGAGCAGGCCTTCGCGGAGGATCGACGTGTGTTGTTGGAGGGGACACAAGGGACCGCACTCAGCCTGTATCACGGGCAGTATCCGTTCGTGACGAGCCGGGACACAACAACGAACGGTTGCCTCGCAGAAGCGGGCATCGGAATCCACCGGGTCCGACGCGTCATCATGGTTGTCCGAACGTATCCCATTCGCGTCGGAAGCCCGGTCGAGGGCGATTCCGGAGGAATGTCCTGGGAGCTGTCCTGGGCGGAAGTCGCAGACCGGTCCGGGAATGTTGAGGCAGATTTGCTCTCCACAGAAAAGGGCTCAGTGAGCGGCACCCAGCGACGTGTCGGGGAGTTTGATTGGAGCATGCTGGCTCGCGCCGCGGAACTGAACGGGGCGACTGAGATTGCTCTAACGTTCGCCGACTACATCGCAGCCTCCAACAAAAATGCGAGACGCTACGACCAGCTGACTCCGAGCACCATCGACTTTGTCGAAGAGATTGAGCGTGTGGCCGGCGTGCCGGTCACACTTATCGGCACTGGTTTCGACCTAAGAAGCCTCATTGACAGGAGGGCCCGCTAATGGAGGTCACACAGCTAATCGACCAGTACCCGCGTCTTTTTCACATGGCTACCGCCGGCTCTTGGCCGTCGATCCGCGACAATGGTCTCTGGACGACAGATCAAATTGCGAACACCTCCGGTCTCTCGCCCGCTCAGATTAGAGAGATCGCCACATCGCACCGACCTCGCTCAATCGCCCTCGATCACCCAATTCTCGGCCCAGTAGTGGTTCGCGATCAGGCAGCACTCAGGCCCGTGTTCGCGTCCTCGCGGATTGTCGGCATGTCCGTCGAAGGGTGGGTTCGAGTTCTAAATTCTCGAGTCTTCTTCTGGTTGCACCCAAGCCGGCTCCAAGGGTTGCTCGGCGCGACTCGCTACCGATCGCTCGAGCAGGATGTAATTGTGGTCGACACGGAATCCTTGGTCAGAGCACACCTGCCGAGTATTCAGTTGTCACCTATCAATTCCGGGGCGACCATTCAGGCAAATGCTCCCCTTCGTGGCGCTTCCACTTTTGAATCGATTGAGGACTACCCCTTTGCCGATCGTCGGAGGGGACGGACGTTGCAGAACACCATCGCGGAGTTGTGCGTCGTCGGCGGCGTCCCGGATGTTGCGTCCCATGTCCTGAGTGTCCAACGGTGGCGAGGCGATGTGTTGATCGATGAGACCCGCGCCTACTGATTGGCACGCGTATCAGCTGAGCGTGCGCGACTTCTTCCAGACACTCGGTATGTCGGCGACGTGCGACGTAGAGATTGTAGGAGCGCGCACCAGGCATGACATCGATGTAGTTGTCGAGTTTTCCCACGCTGGCCTATCGCTGCGGTGGCTTGTCGAGTGCAAGCGCCATCATCGTTCGATAAGCAAGCTGCACGTGCTGGCCCTGCGGACCATCGTGGAAGATGTGGGAGCCGACCGTGGAATTCTCGTTTCGGAAAGCGCGTTCCAGAGGGGAGCCTACGAGGCCGCCGTGAACAGCAATGTCACGCTCACTACATTCTCGGAGCTACAGGTCAACGCGGCTCGCCATTTAGATCAAGCGCGTGCCGCTCAGATGCCGCTCCGGCTCGCCCTACTACATCGGCGGTACTGGGCCATACCCAAAGCCGTGCGTGAGGCCGAACAGCTTCGACCGGCCGTCTACTCCATTGGGTACAGCGGCGGCGTTATCTTGGACATAGCTTCCGAGGTCCTGCTCAGCGCCCTCGCGGCTGAGTTTCCCCCGAACGGCACCAGGGGGAGCATTTATCGGTATTACCACGACCGCTCGATCAGCAATCTATCGGAGGCGGTCGATTGGCTTGAGTTCGTCCTCGACGATCTCGAGGCGAGGCTCGACCGCGTCGTCAGTTCCAGCTGACCCTTCGCCGAGGCACCGAATGATGCGCTGCGCGCTCAGCGTGATCGATCCGGCGGTCGGCGCACGACCACTGACCGCAGTCGGATCGACAGCGTCTGTAAGCGGCCGGCGAGACGGGTGCCTCAACTTCAGACCGCAAAACACGAAGGGAGGAGCCGGAGCTGGGCTGGACGGCTGTCCCCCAATATGACTCTCAGGGGGCCTGGCCTCTATCCCGAATCAGCAAATTCATCATCAGCTCGCCACACCTCCGGAACGACCGGGTGACGGCGGGTTCCTATGAAGATGCTGCTCGAGTTGCGTCTTTCGTTTCCATCGCACTGACCATGAGGCGACGGCGGCCACGCACCCGCCGCAAGCGGGGACGCTGACGCGAACAGCCTGGTGTACCGCAAAATCGATTACACGTAGTACCTGGGTTCTTCCCGTAAAGCAGCCTCTGGTTCCATAAGCGTTGTCCTCTAAAATGCTGACTTGCGAGCATCTCTCGTGCCTAAATAACCTCACGACTATTGGTGACGACTTGTCACCTCGATAGAACGAGGTCACGGTCGTGCGAGGTCACTTCGCTCCCTTTGGAGCGCTCATTTTGGTCGTTGTAGTGCTCGCGTCCACAGCAGTTGCGGCGCCGGCAATGGCGGGCCCGGCCGCTGTGGTGGCCAACCAGGCAGCGTCCGACGTAGTGGTCGACTCACCGGCCGCCGCGGATGAGGCAACTGCGCGCGAGATCGCGGCGCGTTTTGGCCACTCGGTTCTAGTCAATTCGCTCACCACGGAGTCGACGCTTACTCGGGCGCTTCCTGACGGCGCAATGCAGTTCGTGAGTTCCGCGCTGCCGCAGCGGGCCAACGTCGACGGTGAGTGGAAGGCGATCGATCTCGCTCTCGCGAAGTCGGCTGACGGTGCTACTTATCGCCCGCGTGTCGCCGCGATTCCCGTGGAGTTTTCCGCAGGCGGGCGAGGCCCGCTCGCACGTATCCGGGATTCTGGCGGCCACTGGATCGAGGAAGCGTCACCGTTCGGCGCGCTGCCCGCCCCAATTGTCGAGGGCGCCGTAGTCACCTACCGCGAAGTCCTACCAGGCGTAGACCTGAGAGCGACCGCGACCGCGACCGGGATGTCTGAGGTGCTCGTCGTCAAAACCGCCGCGGCTGCAACCAACCCTCTCTTGGCCGCCGTCCGGTTCGGGGTCTCGGGCGGTGACGTCTCCGCCGACGTGTCAGGCAACGCGCGAATCTCGGCACCCGGTAGCGGCGGCCTCACGGCATCCGCGCCGACTTGGTGGGACTCGACTGGCGGGTCTGACGCGGCCGGGCCGGCTGGGCGCATTATGCCCACACCAGTCGAACAGGACATTTCGACTGCCGCTGTGACTCTACGTGTCAAAGACGCATTGGGCTCCCGTGCGGTGAAATACCCGGTATTCATTGACCCTGACTGGAGCGGCAATCAGAACAGTTTCTGGTACGTGGACCAGGCTTACCCGACTCAGTCCTACCTTAACGGCAATCAAGCCGGCGGCGTGCAGCGCATGGGGTACTGCAACTCCACCTGCGCCTCCAACTCAGATAGCCGCAATCATCTCGCTCGCGCGTTTTGGGCGATGAACACAGCGGGCATTGCTGGCAAGCAGGTTTCCGCCGCACAATTCTCGGTCGTTCTATCTGGTGCGTATAACTGCGCGGTTGCGCGGCAGGCCGACCTGTGGACAACCTCGGCCGCGCCGGTCGGTGGCACTTGGAATCAGACTGGAAGCGTTTACGTACAGGCAATCGGGTCTGCAACCCCAGGTAGCTGCGGCAGCGCCGTTGGCTTCAACGCACTCATTGGGGCTCAGCAAGCGGCCGCAGCCGGCGCCAGCCAAACCACGCTCGCGCTCCGCGCCAACAACGAAGGCGACAACGCCGGCTGGAAGAAGTGGGCTCAGGGTGCGACTCTGACCGTCACGTACAACAGCGTGCCGGCCACGCCCTCTGGTCTGACCTACACCAGCCCAGTACGCAATTGCTCGACCGACGCTTCCAACCCGACTCCGCTCGATGGAACGCAGCCCGTGACCTTCCAGGCGAACGTCAGCGACGCGGACGCCGGTCAGAACCTGTCAACCACGTTCAACATCGACGGCGTGTCGCCCACTGCGTACAGTTCCGCGCCAGCAAGTTCGCGAACCGGATCCGGTGCATCCAGCGTCTCCGTCGCAGCGAACACGTTCGTTGCCGGTGGTGTGTTCAAATGGCATGCCACTACCAACGACGGCGTTGGAGGGGTGAGCCCCGCATCAGGAGATTGCTACTTCCGAAGTGTGACGACCAGCCCAACGGCGCCAACAGTGGTCAAGACCTCGAGTACGGCGCTGGTAGTAGGCAAATCGCTGACCGTTACGTTCGGATCGAAAGCAACTGACGGCGTGAAGTTGTTCGCATTCTGGTGGGTCATTGGTAACGCGACACCTACCTCGACGCCCGCGACAACCGCGATCGTTCCGGGCGCAGCGCTGCCGCCGTGCGGATCTGGCTCTGGCGCAGTACGCTACGTCTGCCCTGACAGCGGGAGCCTCAACGCGGCCAACGTCTCGGTTGCTCCGATCGACACGGTGTCGACGCTCTGGGTCGCGAGCTACAACGACGCTGGACGCGTTTCGGTGTCCGGTGCCACGTATAGCGCCGGATCGCTGAAAATTACCGCGTCGCCGGACACTGTTGGGGTCAGCAACGCTCAAGGGCATATCTGGGATTCAACCGACCTCGCCGCATCCGCGACGGCCGTGCCCGACCTCAACACCACCGCCGGCTCCTCGGGGAGCACGACACGGCAAGTACTGAACACGACATCGTTCTCATCAGTCAATCCACTCACAACCGACGACTTCGACGGAATTCCTACCACCACGCTTCGTTACGCGTCAGGGTCCGGTGCCAGTGCCGCCGAGCGGCCCGCGATCGATACCAAGGGCAGCTTCACGGCAACAGCGTGGGTCTACCTTTCTCCAACCGCTGGCGCCGTCGCGCACACAGCGGTGTCGCAGCAGTCCGGCAGCACGGCCGCCTTTTCCCTCGGAACCGATGGTGCGGGGAAGACACGGTTCTGCCGCACCTCTTTGGTGAACCAGAACCAGGTTTGCGCTACCGGCGCGACCCTTCAAAAGGGCACCTGGATCATGCTCACTGGCGTGTGGGATTCGGTGAACCAGAACCTTCGGGTTCTTGTCAACGACAGCATCGTTTCGTCCGGCATCGCCCCGCAGTCTGTCCCGGCCAATGACACCTCTTCCGCGGACTGGTTCTGCGTCGGCGGTAATTGCGCTTACACAGGTACCTGGGTCACGACCGCAGTCTGGGAAGGCCGGATCTACCGTCCGGGCGTTTTCCCAGGCGTAGTCTCGTCAACTCAGCTCGCAAAGCTGCAGAACGTTCTTTCCCCTAACGACTCCGAGCCGCCAGTTTCGGCGATAGGCGACCCGATCACGATCGGGTGCTCTCAGCTGATTACCCCGCAGGAAATGTACGACTACGACCCCAACCTCTACTTGGGGGGAACCTGGACGCCGACGGCCGGCTCGCCCGCTCAGAAGGCACAGTCGTGGAACGGATTGGGTTGCCAGGCGATCCGCGAAACCGGCGGTGTGACGATGGAGATCTCGGTCGCATCGATCAAGGACCGCGGAACGATGGACGACTTGCGAACCGCAGCGTCGACAGGAACCCCGGTGAGCGGGTACGGAGACGTCGCCTACTTCAAGACCGTCGGCGGCTTCGGGGAGCTACAGATCTTCAAGGGCAAGTACTGGATGGTCTTCCGCTATCCCTGGGCAACCGCCGCCGCTGATTTCGACCCGCTTCCTCAGGTCGCCTTCTCACACCTCCCGTAGATCCACTTGTACCGTCGATCCGTCGCTAGACAGCGGCGTACGGGCGGCACACGCTCACAAAGGACCGCCCTTGCGTGCACGTCGATTCTGCATCGCCGCCTTCACGGTGGCGGTCCTCGCAGCCCACAGCATCTCTGGAACCACCGCTGCAGAGGCCGCAACTGCCCCGACGCCCGACGAAACTCATCAGGTGCCCGGCGACACTGCCGATCCACTCGGAGAGCGGTCTGGCCCCCGATCTTCGGTGACTAAGACGCAGGAAAAAGGGGAGCTTCCCGCTGGAGCCACCACCGTAGTCGCTGAGCGAGGACCGTCCGCGATCGGTCAGTCGGGGATCACCGTCACCCGAGCTGCGGTGGCGACCAAGGCTGCGGAGACCGCTGAACAAAGCGCAGAGGTGACAACGACCATTTTGTCGGCCGCCGAAGCCAGGCGCCAAGGGTTCGCCGGCCTGGTCTTCGCGGTGACCGGCGCCAGCGGAACTGATCCTGTGCCGCTAGACATCGCGGTGCCCAGAGACCTCCTAGAGCGGCTGTATGGCGCAGATTACTCGTCGCGCATCCGGTGGGTTGCGGCCGATGTCGAATCAAGTAAATCCTCAGCGCGCCAGGGACAAGCCGCTGGAGTCGACCTCTCTCAGCCCACAACTCACCCCACCCAACCTCTCTCCTCATCCGACTCAAAGTCGGCGACCACGGTTCGGATGTCGGCAACAAGTTCGACGACGCTTGTCGCCGCGGCCGGGGCGCCGGTGTCGTCCACGGGTACGGGCTCCTTCGCGGCAACGCCTCTGAACGCGGCGTCGACCTGGAACGTTTCGGCTCAGACCGGCACCTTCTCGTGGTCCTACGACATCCGTACACCTCCAGCTGCTGCGGGAGCGACGCCGGACATCTCCTTGAACTATGACTCACAAGCCATTGACGGTGAAAGCGGTTCCACCAACAATCAGCCCTCTGCAATCGGTGACGGCTGGAGTCTCGGCGGCGGCGGATTCATCGAGCGCTCCTACGTGCCTTGCTCCCAGGACACCAATGCGGTCGCAGCTTCCGGCGACCAATGCTGGAAGACGGACAACGCGACGATCTCCTTCGGCGGGCACTCAGGACGCCTCGTTCGGGACACTTCCAGCGGCACTTGGAGACTGCAGTCGGACGACGGCAGCCGCATCGAGCACCTCGTGGGTGCAGGTCAAGGTTGCGCCGCGAACGGCACCTATGACAGCGACTGCTGGCGGGTAACGACAACCGACGGCACACAGTACTGGTTTGGCCTCAATCAGTTGCCCGGATGGACGAGCGGCAAGCCAACCACAAATTCTGCGTGGACTACTCCGGTGTTCGGCAACGACGCTGCTGAGCCGTGCCACGGCAGCACCTTCGCCGCATCATGGTGCCAGCAGGCATGGCGCTGGAACCTCGACTACGTCGTCGACGTCCATGGCAATGCCCAGGCCCTCTATTACAACGCCGAAACCAACAGCTACGCAGTCAACGGCACTGCCGCCACCTCTTACGTTCGCGGCGGTCAACTGGACCACATCGATTACGGCTTCATCTCGGGCAACGCTTACGCCGCCAATGCGGCGAGTGCGAAAGTCAGCTTCGGGTATGCAGCAAAGGGGCGCTGCTCCGACGCGACCGGCAACGGCTGCACCGCCCAGTCACTGAACGGGCCGGCGACAGCCCCGACGGCCCCGGCCAATTATCCCGACGTGCCGTTCGACCAGCACTGCGTCAGCGGATGCTCAGGTCTCATCTCGCCCACATTCTGGACCACAGCGATGCTCAGCACGGTCGCCACAAGTGTCCTCAAGTCGGGCGCGTATCAGCAGGTCGATAGCTGGTCCTTGGGACACGCGTTTCCTGACCCCGGAGACACTACAAAGCCGGTGCTCTGGCTTACGAAAATTGGTCACACAGGTACCAGCGGCGGATCCATCAGCGAGCCCGACACCGTCTTCACCGGCATTCCGATGCAGAACCGCGTGTGGGTAAAGGACGGCCTCGCTCCCCTCGACAAATATCGCATCTCGTCAATTCAGACCTCGCTTGGCGCCATCATCAGCGTCAACTACTCCTCTCAGGAGTGCACGCCATCCAACGCTGCAGCGATCCAAGCTGACCTGCCCAACAACAACCACCGATGCTTCCCACAGTGGTGGACGCCTCAGGTCGCGTACCCAGCAGCGCCACAGTTGGATCTGTTCCATAAATACGTCGTCACCTCTGTCGTCGCCGATCCGCACACCGGTGGCGGGCAGGACCAGCCCCAGGAGACCAATTACATTTACACGGGGACACCGGCCTGGCGCTACGACACCAGCTCGCTGACGCCTGATACCAAGCGCACTTGGTCGCAATACGCCGGGTACGACACCATCGAGGTGCGCGAAGGAAGCGCAGGTAGTCTGTCCCAGCAGGTTGCGACCCAGTACTCGTTCTTCCGGGGCTTGGACGGGGATCGCGCATCCACCTCGGGCGGTACGAAGACTGTCTACGTCACAGGATCGTCGACCGTGCGCGACTCGCTTTGGTTCGCGGGCCAGGTCCGACAAACGAAGAAACTCGTCAGCGTAGGAGGCGCAGCCCTCACCACGACCGTGTCGACCCCCTGGGCCTCCAACATCACCGCTAACGACGGGATCAACCAAGCCCGGAACGTGCAGACCAGCGACACGACAACCACCTCGACCACCTCGACCGGGGCAACCCAAACGAGCTCGCTCACCAAGACGTTCGATGTGGCCTCCGGTCTCGAGCTCACTTCCCGAGACGCCGCCACCGGGACACCCACGACGTGCACAGTGACCTCCTATGCGCCCAGCAACAGCACCGTATGGCTTATCGGACTTGTGTCCGAGAGGCGGGTTGTCGCTGTCGACTGCAACGCACTCGCGTCCGCCGTCTACCCGGCCGCGGCCGTATCCGACATCAAGACCAGCTACGACGGATCGGCCTGGGGCGCGACGCCGACGAAGGGCGATGTCACAGCGACGCAGGCCGTCAAGAAGTACACGGGAACCACCGCAAGCACCGCTCAGTGGATCACTACTTCCCAGACGGCCTACGACAGCATGGGACGCTCTATCAGCAGTACCGACGCGCTCAACCGCACTGACTCCACGGCCTACACGCCTGCAGCAGGAGCAGCGGCCGGCAGCGGCGGGCTGACCTCGATGGTCGCGACCAACGCCCTTGGCTGGACTTCGAGCACCACCCTCGACCCCGCCTGGGGAGTCCAGACCAAGCTCACTGACGTCAACGGGTCGGTCACGAGTGCGACCTACGACGCACTCGGACGCGTCACTGGGGTGTGGTACCCAAGTAACCTCCAGACGACCAACCCCACCCAGCCGAACGCCGCGTACACCTACACGCTCGCGCAGAACGCAGCCAATGTGGTCCAGACCGACACCTTGACTCCTTCCGTCATTGTTACCTCCTATGCGCTCTTCGACGGGCTCGGTAGGGAGATCCAGACTCAAGCTCCCGCTGAAGGCTCAGGGACAGTCGTCACCGACAAGTGGTACGACACGCTCGGCCGAAACTGGTCGAGTAACAACCCGTACTGGGCCTCGGTTTCCACGTCGGGGACCCAATTTGTACCATCGACGCAATCGCAGGTGCCGTCGCAGACGATCACTTCCTACGATGGCGCCGGTCGAATCACGAGCACGGCGCTGAACTCTCTCGGGGCCGAGCGGTACCGCACCACCCACGAGTACCAAGGGTCAAACCGGGTTGACACGACGCCGCCGACTGGCGCCACGCCCACGTCGGACATAACGGACGCTCGAGGGAACCGCACCAGCCTGGTTCAGTATCTTGCCGCTGCCATCTCGACGACGGCGCCGAAGCAGACCACCACGTACGCATATGACCCGCGCAACAACATGACCTCGATGACCGACCCAGCCGGCAACGCCTGGTCATGGACCTTCGACGCCCTCAACCGGCAGGCCAGCGCTGCCGACCCTGACTCGGGAAACACGCTCCGCACCTACGACGACGTCGGCAACCTCACCAGCACGACTGACGCGCGCGGCATCGTTCTCAACTACGTCTACGACGTCCTGAACCGTAAGACCGAACAGCGGCAAACTGTGAGCGGAGGATCTGCGCTAGTTGCTGCTTGGGCGTACGACTCTGTCAAGAAAGGTCAGCTGACTTCATCGACCTCCTACGTAGGGTCTACGGCAACCGCGAACGGCGCGGCCTACGTCAAATCTGTTGGTGGGTACGACGCTCAATACAACCCGACGTCAGTCACTATCTCGATCCCCGCGGGCGCCGCGGCATTTGGGGGCACCAGCTATACCACCACTAACAGCTACACCCGCGATGGCAGCCTCGCGTCCACTATCTACCCGGCGATGGGCGGTCTCGCCTCAGAGCGGGTTCGATATAGCTACGGTGCGCTCGGACGGCTCTCGAGCCTGGGAACCTACGACCTCGTAACGTACACCCCCCTCGGTCAGCCGTCGCAGGACCACTCCACCAAGCTTCAGGACATTTACCGCGGGTATGGCTACGACCAGGCCAACGGACGAGTGACTTCTATCGTCAACACCGCAGTAAGCGGGTCGAACTCGGTTAATCTGAGCACGACCGCGTACACCTGGGACGATGGGGGGAACCTGAGCAAGCAGGCAACGACGTCTGACTCAGCATCGACCGACACGCAGTGCTTCAAGTACAGTTTCCTTGCCACCCTGACGCAGGCGTTCACGCCGTCTTCCGGAGCTTGCACGGCGGCCCCAACGGCTTCCGGACTCGGCGGGCCCGCACCGTACTGGATCGACTACAGCGTCGCTGCGACAACTGGTAACCGGCTGTCGACCACCTTTCATGCGCCATCAGGTAACACCACGACGTCCAACTATTCGTACCCGGCGGCTGGCACCGCTCGACCGCACGGTGTAACGCAAGTTCAGACAGTCGGCGCCTCTACCAGTAGCACTGGATACGCCTACGACGCGATGGGCAACACGTCAACACGCGGCGCCGCAACTGTGAGCTGGAACGCCGTTGGAAAGGTCGCGACAATCGTCGTAGGAACCGTGTCGCAGAGCAATGTCTACGACGCGGACGGATCACTCCTTCTCCAATCTGATTCGGTAGGAACGGCCACCCTCTTCGCTGGGGTAACTGAACTACGCAAATCTGCTGCAACGGTCACCGCTACGCGTACCTATGTTCGCGACTCAACACCTATAGCCGAACGTTCGAACGTAACGGGCTCGGAGCAGGTTACGTGGCTACTTTCGGACGCGCAGAGTACCGTCACAGGACAGGTCACCGACGACTCCGGAACGCTGAGCGCGCGCCGTCAGGACCCGTTCGGATCTTCCAGAGGAGGCTCACCGGAGGCGTGGGCGAGCGGACACGGATTCCTGAACGCCCCGCGGTCGTCATTCGGTGGACTCACGCAGCTCGGCACGCGGCTGTACGACGCGACGACGGGACGATTCCTTTCGGTCGACCCGGTGTTGTCACCATTCAATCCCCAGCAGAACGACGGCTATGCCTACGGAGGCAATGCGCCGACAAACAACGCTGACCCGTCGGGGAACTGCTATCTCTCGGAAAGTGGAGATGGATGTGCCAAGAGGGGGGCTTCGTCCTCGGCATCCAAAGCGCACGGCGCGGGCTCACTGCAGAAGTCGAAGTCGGCACCTAAAGCGCCGGGCAACCGCGGCCCGTCGCTTGAGAAACTGGGGTGGTGGCTTGCCGGTTTCAACCAAGACAAGCAGGGCATCCTCCGCACGAGGGCGGAACCGTTGCAGCTGCTTGGCGGCTACAACGACCCCTACGACGCGGCGTTCAAGGCTGCGGGCACCGGCGCTGTGGCACAAAAGTACGAGTTCGGATACGGCGACACCAGTTATGTGGTGTGGATGTGGAAGGGCGAGTACATCAACATGGGCTATGGCAGCGAGGTCGGGTTCTACAGCCAAAAGGTGCCGCTTGCCCAGGCTGGTTTTCAGTGGAACGCGGACTCGAAGGACCCCAACCTTCCACTGATGTCCACATCCGTGGACCACAAAACCTCGAAAGTTGCGTCCTTTGCGCCATCCACACCGCAGGTCTGGGTCGGGGCCTGGAACCCGAATATGGGATCCTGGGACCCCGCGAATGCCGACGCCAACGCCGCGGACTTGCACGCCCGAGCTACAGTTACTTTCCCAAACGCTGATGTCTACAACGCGTTCCGCAACAGCGCCAGCGTGAAACTTGAATCGGGTTGGGCCTTTGATCCAAACACGAACACCGCCAGCATCGACTACTGAATGTGGATAGAAGGCTGAGATGAAGCGACTTGCTAGGGCTGCAATGTCCCTCATTTTGATTGCATTGCTATCGTCGTGCTCGATGATTCCACCGCCCGGAGTGCCACTGCTCGATAATTCTGGTGAGCAGGCCGATACTCAAATGCGGCTGATCGAAACGGCCATTCAGGATCACGACGCTGATGCGCTTGAGGATCTGTTTTCGAACACCGCACGCGAGCAGGCCACTGATCTGGAGAGCGGCATCGACTACTTTCTGTCTACCTTCGATTCCGGCTCAATCACGTGGGAATCAACGGGCAATGGTTCTACGACGGAGACCGAGGGATTGAAGGAAACGACGGTCTTGTTTTGCAATTACAACCTTGTCGCGGACGGCGAGAGATACGAGCTCTTCTTCGCGTACTACCCCGTGAACGAGATCGTCGATCCTGAGAATGTCGGGATCTATGCTTTGGGTGCGGCGCCTTACGAAGAGGACAGCTTCACCGCCTCAGGTGAGCCGAAGCCTTTCCTCCAGTGGGCACGTCAGTTCAAGCTCAAAGATCACGTCAGCTCAGGGAACCCAGGCGTATACGTTCCCCTGAGCTGAAGGTTCGTCGCCCTCACGCGATGGGCTCGATCCATCGACGCGTGAGCCCGCGATCGGTCCAGCTGGAAGGCCGATTCCAGCGGTCCGTAAACTTCAAAGACCCCGCCAGCCCGCAGGTCTGGGTTGGAGCATGGAACCTCAACATGGGTTTCTGGCATCCCGCGAATGCCGCCGCTAACGACGAGATTTGTGCGCTCGGGCCACTGTGGCCTTCCCAAATGCTGGCCTTTACAACGCGGACCAGGTCGGCGCGACCCACTGGGAAGAGATCCGGCGCCTGGCGATCCGCGACCATTCACACGCCAAGGTCGACCCGAAAGTCTGCCGAGCGCCCCCGATCGCGCGGTCGAGAATCCGCTCGTGCGTCTGCCGGTTAACTCAGTCGGCGTAGCGGCGGCTAGTTCCTATGCTGCTCCGTGTCGAGTGCCGCCCACCGACGGGAATCGGTCAGCTCGGACTAGGGTCGCCGCCGACACAAACGAACGACGGATTAGAGCCAGCGGGTGCCGACGCCGTCACGATTTCAGGACCGCTTCTTGGAGGAGCGAAGCAATGTCGCCAGGACGGGATCGGAATTGTGGGAGTGCGAGCGACCATATGCTCGACGGAGCCAGCTGGCCGCGCCGGACGCCGCGGCGCCTCCAACCGCCGACCAAATGTCGCCGCCGTTGAAACTTGCGGTCGCAGCCGCGAAGCCACCTGCGACGACGAAATCCGCGCCAGTGCTGTCGAGAGAAGAAAGAGTTGACATGCTCTTGAGCTCGCGCTCCACTGCCCTCATGCGTGGTTGAAGTTCATCTTGCACCCGCTCGCGGAGGGTGGTCGGGTCATCAGCAATTCCATCGCGCTTCATCCGATCTAAAGAGCTTCGCCAGTCAGCGAAACCCTCCGACGACTGGCGCATCTGGACCGCACGCTCGATAGATGTTTGGAAGTCTGGTGTTACGACTCGAGCAACCTCCGCGAGAAATTGTGACGGATGTCCTGCGCCGACGGTCGATGCCATCTTGGTTCTGAGTAGCAAAAGGTCGCGTTCCGTTGCAGGCACGTACTGCGCCCCGGCAGCGTCAGCAATCGCTAGCGTCTTAGCGAGATAGAAGAACTCGTGCTCCGATTCCCACGGCCGATCGCTGGCCGCGACGGGCTCGTCAAAACTCAGCTGCATGCCGCGCAGATTGTCCCAAACTGCGAATTGCTCTTCCGCAGACTCGCCGCGGACTCTCATCAGTTCTTGCATGGCCGTGGATCGGATGTCGTGCCTGACGGAGGTCGCAAGGCTCTGTGACCGCCGGCGTAGCGTCGGCCACTGATCTCGCAGAACCACGACGCCGCTTCGAATGAGTGGTTCAAGGGAATAGAGATTTGAGATGATCCCGCTCAATCGCAAGTTTGCGGCGCCGGGCGTCGCTCGAAGTTGCTCGTAGGAGTTAGCGGCGCTCCACAGCCGTGGGCCTGATGTGACCGTGTTGTAGACCCCGTCACGTCGACGGACTCGAATCGGCCTCGGGACTGGCAGCGCGGATCGGTCACCAAAAAGGTCAGCAATTGGATCGAGTACGAGGAGGGTCGGGTAGTAGAGAAGCGACTTTGCCAACTCCTCGGCGAGTAGCGGCTCGCTCCAAAGGGCCCCAAGCCATCCGCCGACCAGAGCTGGCTGCCCAACTGCTTCCTGTTCGCTCTGAGCTTCGCCAAATTGAGCCACCAGCTCGGAAAGGTTGTCTAGCTCCGCGATCGACAGCTTCGAAATGGCTTCGGGCGACGGGCGATCGCCAAGAACATTCTCGACGACGTCGAGGATCGTGGGGAGTTCTCCGGGGCGAGCGAGCATCGTTGCCTTCTACGGGTGACAAAGCCTTGACTTAGCGATGTAGCGCTACTGTGTGCCCAGCATCGCATTCTGCGCGGTTTGGATGGGGCCACACCTATATGACACCAGAGCTTGCTGCCAGACCGCCATGGTGGGCGTTGCTCTTTCTCGTGATGCTCGGTGTCGTCGCGACCTTGCTAGTCGCCCTCCTCGTCCAAGGTGGCCAAGCGTCCGAAACCCCAGATGTGGCTGCGTCTTCGCCGGCTGCCAATGCCACTCCGACGGCTACTTCAACGGAAAGAACTGATGCCGAGCGCGTCCGTGCGGTCATAGCCGAACCAGTTCGAGTCGGACGTTGCGCGCCATTTTTCGATGACGTCGTCGAGGTCGCGGAAGACGGCTCCCGGCGTAGGCTTCACCAAAGGCGCGGATCGGAAGTTTGACCCTACCGAGGAAGAACTCGGTTGGATCTCTCAACTGTGGGGGCTTTAGGCGGATGAGCGACATCACTGAAGTGAGTGTCACCGATGTACTTGTGGCCTTCCGAACGGCACTAGTAGGGCTCACGGATGCAGCCGACCGGATCGGTCTGGAGTGGCGGGACGCCAGCGCTCACGATGACTGGGAGGCGTTAGCGGACGCCGTCTTCGACACCCTCGTGGCCCGCAGTGTTTGGCATGACGCCTCGACGCCCCCCGATTCGTATGCACTAGCGCGTTACGACTTCGATCTGCGCGACTATAGACATTTGAGTTGGGTTGAACTCGACGACGGTTCGGCCCTTTCGACCGTCCTTGTTAGGTTCTTGACAACGAGCGCGCCGTTCGACACCGTCCAATGTGCGATCGTCCGGCAAGGCGACGGTTCCGTGGAAGGGGGGACAACCATTCCCTTTTCAGACGAACTGCAGTTTCGGGTTCGGTTGCGCTCTGAAAGCGCGGTCGACTCGGTTCGAGAAGATCTGACTCTTTCGGACTGACGAATTCGGGCAGCCGTTCCAACGAGGCACGGCGCATCAAATCACTTATTCCTGCCGAGGCCACTCCCCAGGCTGATCAGGGCCCGGCGGCATTTCTGTGCACTCCCGGTCGCCAAGCTCCGCGTACAGCTGGCATTTCCTGCCCCATCGATCATTCAATTTCTGAGTGCTTTTGCGGCCGTGTTGTCGGTTACTCCCAATTCGCGAGCGATGCGCCGCACCGACCAACCTCGTTCCTTTAGCTCCCGAGCCCTCGCTATTGAATACGCATTTAGTTTGGACTGATGACCGGGTCGGACTTCGACGCCAGCCCGCCTGAGCTGAATCGCAACCTGATCTCGTCGAATACCAAACAGTCGCGCGAGGTCGTACGTAGAGGCACCATCTAAATACAGCCGGCATAGCTCCGCGATCGCCACATCGTTCAGTTTCTGAGTTCGCCTTGGTGCTGGACGTTTTACGGCTGACCTCCGGGGTGAGACATCCCGGTTCAGCGAGATAAAAAGTTGACACAAACTCTGAAAGTGTTTTATAGTACTTACCGGTAATGCCCACCAAGCATAAGCATTATTCATGTTTTGAGCGAAAATAACAGAGGTCACATCATCCCGATGTGGCCTATTTTCGTGCTTCATCAGCATATTTGGTAGCGATGTCAACATCACCCGACCTCTGTTAAATCGTTTGTAGTAAGGATTCATAAGGGGTCATCGGTACACGTTTCTTGGTCATTTACTGACCCTTGTCGTGTGTACCGATGGGTGTTGTATTTCTGACCATATTCGCTGTCCGAGGCCGCTGTCATAATCAGCGGCACGTATGCTTACCGACCGCGAGATAGCGTCCCTCATCATCCTGGCCGCGTTCCTTGTGCTCGCGCTTCTTGTGCCAGCGGTGCGCAAGGAAATACCTGTCATGGCCAAGATCCTCTTCGGTCGACAGCTGCTGCCGATCTTCCTCGGCTACTTCGTTTACGCTTCAGTCGTCATCGCACTCGTTCGTTGGGTGGGGTGGTGGCAAATCGACCTCCTAAAAGACACCTTCCTCGTGGTCATCCTTGTCGGGCTGCCGCTCTTGTTCAGGGCCGGCACCGCGAAAGATGGTGGCGTCCTTGTGGGGCGCACATTCGCAGAAACCCTTGGGGCGTCGGCGCTTGTCCTCTTCTACGTCAACCTGATTTCATTCCCGATCGCCGCGGAACTCGCACTCCAGGCGAGCGTGATTCTGATCTCCCTGTGCTCGGCGGCGAACAAGCACCTGCCGAAAGGCTCCAAGAGAGCCAGTCAGATATTGGACGGCACGCTCGGCGTCATAGGTCTCGCGGTCCTGACATACACAACGCTTCAGCTCGTCTTTCGATGGAACGAGCAGGATCTAGACCAGATCCTTCGCACCCTTGCCGTGTCGATCTGGTACCCATTCGCGCTGTTGCCGTTCATCTATTCGGTGAGCTTCTACGCTCAAGTGCAGCAGCTCTTCACGATGTTGCCTTTCTTCAACGATCGGCAGCAGCTACCGCTTCGAGTGCGGATGGCTATCTTTATCGGCTTCCGATTCAGTACGCGACTGGCTGGCGCCTTCAATGGGCAATGGAGGATGCGAGCAGGGGTATTACGAAGCTTTCGCGAGACGCGTGCCCTGATGAAGGAGTACCGAGAGCAGATGAAAGTAAAGAAGAGCTTGGACAAAGAGCTTTCGAAAGCGCTTCCCAACGAGTACAAGACAAACCTGGCCGACTTGCTGAACGCCACGAACGAAGAACCCTTCGTGCACGCATCATTTGAACTTTTGAAAGAAACTATGGGACTGCTCGCCGCTGTTGCAGGACTACGAAAAGGCAGCCAACAGGAGGACGGCCTCGAGCGAAATCAGGCAATCCTCGTGGGTCACTTTGTGAAGTCGACCAAGCTGATGAAGGGCCTCATCCGGCAGCTCGCCGACGGTCACGACGGTGATCTGCAACTCCCGGTCTTCAGGGAGATTCTTGAGTCGATTGGGACAGTCCGCTACCTACTGGGAGATGACGGATCGGGCACTCGGTTCGACTCGTATGTGAATGACAGCATGATCGCCGAGCGTGAGTTCAAAAAGGATGTCGACGAGCAGGTGGCTCGACGTGGGCGAACAATCCCGATTGAGAAACGCATTTTGAAGTCGATAGCCGAATCATTCACGGCGGCGGGCGTAGAGGAGAGCGACCTGCCAGCACGGAACAAGAATGGGTGGCCGTCAGCTGAAAAGCGAGTCGAAGCGCTCGGACCGGTGGCTTACTCTGCATACCGCATGGGATCAAACGCCATTCACGGTGCATTTGCCGACGTCGAGAAGAACCATTTGACCCGGAAGGGTGCAAAGTTCGAAGTCGACTTCAGTCCGGTGCAGTTTCGACCTCAGCCTCTAGTCTCCATTTCGTTGCTGGCGAACGACGTCATGTTGAGTTACCTGGACGAGTGGGTCCCTGAAGCAACAGCCTCATTTATGGATCGGCTCGTCAGCCTCCGATTGAAGCTAAGTGAAGTTGATACGCAGCATGAGATATTTCTGCAGCGAACCGCTACTTCCACAGATTCGTAGAAGAGTGACTTCCCGATTCGCTCAAGCTTGACGAGCTTCTCGCCGAGGTCCATAGTGACTCGTCCCCCATGCCCAGACTGACCGACGAAACCTACCTACTTACCCGCACCCGGCTCGTCACGCTTTGGAACACAGAACCGAACCTATTCGCAGTTCTAAAACCGGGGGAGCAGTGGGCACTCCATGACTACTACGCGGTTGCGGAGAAGTTATCGCGCGACGAAGCAATCGCACATCGAAAATCAATTGCCGATGAAGCTCTTCCGCAGCGTGCCGGTCGAGCCGTGGCCAAGCTCACGCTCGGACTCCAAGAATTAGAGGAGAAGCGCAAGCGACCCTCAGCACCCATGCTGCGAAAGGCTAAGCGTCGGATTGTCGCACATAGCGTCGTGAATCCAGCTCTCGATCCTGATGCTTTCGCCAAGCTCATAGTTCAGCTGTCGATGGAAGAGGCGAGGATGGCTAAACCAAAATCTGATCAGTGAGCATAACAAAGACCTTCGATCCGATCATGCTTGCCAAAACGATACAAATCCCTCATAACTAGAGCCAGTCACCGCACCGTGTGGGGATCCTCGAGCAATCGAGTTGAGCCCCACGGAAAGGGGTGAAGTGTTGTTTGAATCACTCAAGGACCAGGAATTGGCTGAGGTAGTTGCTGCAGAGATCGGTGATGCCTTCAGGGCGTACAACGGTCCGAAGTGGCAGCAGGTCGACGGTCAAGAGAAGGCCGTCACGTTCACAATCGAAGCACCAAGTTTGTCTGGACGTTCCGTCAATGAGCTGAATCCTCCGGGCGTTGGAGCCAGCGGAGACTTCAGCTCGAAGCTCTGGTCCGCCGGAGGCCACCATCGATACGGCGGCGGCATGACTGGACGAAGACTATTCGCAATCAGATATCAGCCCGAGATCGTAGATGGTGTGTACACCGGAAAGGTCGAAGTGTCGGACGGAAGTTCTGCGTTCGACTTCGATTTGTGAACAACGATCTTCAAGCCCGCACCCGCGGATGAAAAGAGCCCTCGACAGCAATGTCGATAGAGCCATTCATTCGCGGTGGCGGGCTCTTTTCATTTTGCGGTTGTGCTTGCCAAAAAAGCACGAATCCTTCATAACTAAACACAGTCACCACACCGTGTGGAGATCCTCGAGCAATCGAGTTGAGCCCCACGGAAGGGGTGAAGTATGCCAATGACACACTACGAGCTCATTGCTCTCGAGCAAGCTACGAAGCGCGCTCCGATAGTGCTTCGTGAGCTTGAAGCAGAGACGATGCCGATCTCCTATCCACGCTACATCGAGGTGATGGCGGCGAACGGCTTCGACGTCTACTTCGCCAACTACGCACTGAGGGAGCTCGGATACACCATCACCACTTTTTCTCCCACCATCCAGCATGAGGAAGCGAAGGGAAGTGCCATCGCATGTTGACCCAAGAAGTTCGTCGCGACAGCGGAAAGGCCATGCTCGAGGAAGCTGACCGCCAGTCGCAGGCTCGGAAAGTGATCGAGGAAAAGAAGCAGAAGGCACGTATGAAGTTGTACGTCGCTCTCCTCCTTGACGAGATTCTCGAGAGGACTGACACGCACGGAAAAGTACTGAGCGCGAAGCAGGCGCTCGAGAAGTGCTTTGGTTCAAGCTTCGATGACCTGTGTAACGGGTTCGAGAGCTACTTCGCTCAGTTCTGGCCGAGGGTGGTGGGTGAAGACCAGACAGCTCTCTTCCTCGAGGTCTTCAACAAGGAGCTCAAGAACCGCTCCCTCAGCTACGAACTACAGCAGTACAACAACTGGGGTATTCGAGTCATCAGCCCCATCTAGCCCGCACCGCAGTGAAAAGAGCCGCGAAGAGAAATCTTGGTAGAGCCATTCATTCGCGGTGGCGGGCTCTTTTCATTGCAGTTGTGCTTGCCAAAACAGCCCTAATCCTTCATAACTAGTGCCAGTCACCACACCGTGTGGAGATCCTCGAGCAATCGAGTGAACCCCACGGAAGGGGTGAAGAACATGATCAGAAATGACCTCGCACCGCTATCGGCTACAAAGGTGAAGCGTGCAAGCAAGCTCCTCGAACTGGTCTCAATCTTGGCCAGCTGCCTGACTGGCCTGAGTCTGGGACCGGTACTGCTGGCGCTCATGATGAAGCCTGGCGATCATCAAGACCCGAATAGTTCAACCCTGCTATTCATGGGTCTGGCGCTGTTCGGCATGGGGATCGCCATCATCGTCATCACTGTCCGAGTGCAGTGGATCTTTATCGGCGACGACAAGAAGGCTGGCAATCCGAGCCAAGCTACAGCTCGGCCGGAACGAGCGAAAGGAGTCTGAAGATGGTCAAGCACATCCTGAAGGATGGTCGTCTCGTGAAGGTCGTGTTCTTTCGGAACACGCGAACAAGTCCGCTCGAGCGTGCTCGACGAATCGTGTCGTCCCACACGAAGTCGACCCAAGATGAGGGAGTTGCCGCGAAGCCCAAGCTGCCGATCGTCAAGATCGGAATCGAAGCACGCCGGCCCCAGCCTCGTCTCAAGTAAGCCCGCACCCGCGGATGAAAAGAGCCATCGACAGCAATGTCGACAGAGCCATTCATCCGTGGTGGCGGGCTCTTTTCATCTCGCGAATCCAGACACAATCCTGATGCCTGTGCGATGAATTAGTTCGATTACCAATCGAAGAGGCGAGGGTAGGTAGAGGGAAGACCGGTTACCGGATGGACTGTTTTTCGGCTGCCTTTTGGGCTGCTTGGAATGAGCCGTAGCCCTTGGTGCGATTGATCAGCGAGATGGTCATGTCGCCTTTGGTGTATCGATCAGTGAAGTAGGTACCCTCAACCTCATTAGGTGAAGCAGAAGTTGGGTCAAGGCGATTTGTGCCCAAGTGTCGAGTGCTGCGGTGTGACTCCGATTCCTTGGGAAGGTTCTCGTAGATGAAGGCGGGGGTCTCAAAGTCGGATCCCGGACGAAGCTCCCAAAAGACTGCACGGCTGTCGCTTTTGCTCTCCGCAGTGTAAGAACGAATTGCAATTGACCAGTAGCTCTGGCGGATAACCATGAACCCAGGAATAGGTCCCCGGTTGCCTCCCTCTGGAATGTGGCTTTCGGCGGTAGGGCGATACTCGACGCGCCAGAACCCAGCTATGTATGGACGCTTCGTCAAGAGTTGGACGGCAGGCAGCTTCCAGATCACAACATCCCATAGAAGTAGGAGGAGGCTGCCGGCGATGGGCAGCGCGGCAAGCGCTTGGTTTATCCATGGGAGTAGGGCGGCGCCTGAGATGAAGAGGCTGAGCGTGTACAACCCTGTGACAACGAGGATCACAGATCGAACGAGCCATGTTGGTCTAGTCATCGTTGTACCCGAGGTACTTCCATGTCTCCTCGACTAACTGCATAGCCATGGAGATCGTCCATTTCTGGGCCGAGTGGAACAAGAACTTGATGTCGTTCGGTTCGAGCATGCGAGTGTCTGGTTCGTCATTTAGACGCTTGTACAGACTCTGGAGCGTGGCCTTAAATCCCTGCTCGAGGTCGCCGGTCTGAAGTGATTGGTTGTCTACGTTGTAGATCAGGCACTCCATGAAATAAGACGGCATCGCATCGATGGTTCCAGCAGCGGCGAGTGTGTTCTCTGCGTTCTTGAGCGCGCGTACGAAGTATTTATAGCGACCACCGGTTGCCGTGTTTTTGGCTACTCCGTTGTTGTACTGCTGGTGTGGCCAGTTGACGACACGTTCGGACGCTTTCGTCCAGACTGCGCTACCTGTTTCATAGCGGACGAGCTTTTCGTCGTAGTACCAGCGATATTGGTAGCTCGGCACGATGTCGATGCTCGGTCGACTGCCTTGCTTTTCGGCGACGTTGATCGCGATGTTGCCGCTACTGTCGACTTCTCCGGGAAATTTGCTCTCGAGGGCCTTTACAATCTCTGCTCTCCAACTGGCCGGGGTCCAGCCACCGCTATAAGGACTTGGCGTCGACCTGGGAATCGGTACGCCGTCCGCATAGTCGTAGTAGAAGCACTCTTGCATTTCGACGACGATGTCGACATCGCTGTCGCGACGCACGTTGGTGTTATTGCGGTAGCTGCCCTTGGCGTAGATCTTATAGACAGTGTCCGAAATGGCATCGTGAGCAGAAATGGCTTCTTGAACCATTCTTAATGCTCGCTCTTGCTGGTCTTTCTCGTTGTCGCTCGACGGCTTTATCCAAGACGACAACAGAGTTGCGCGATCTGCTCTATTCATTTTTTCCGAACTCCTATAAACACCCTGAGTATGAGCTGGTCGTGTTAATACGTCAATGTGGCTCGAAATCGCTATTGCTTTTTGTGAGCAAGTTTTACATATTGGGCGCATATGAAGCTGACATACGAACAGACAAGGTGGAAGACGGAGGTTGGATCTTATGTGAGTACTTCTCTTGAGCTAGCGAAGACTCCTCATCGGCGGATCCCCAAACTACAGGGCAGCTTGAAACTTGAGAGGATACGAATCCTCGTTGACGTCGTGCAATTCCTTCTTGATCTCAAAGATCTCTAAGGGCTTTCGCTGCCGTATTGTCCGTGACGCCTAAGTCCCTCGCAATTCTCGCCACCGACCATCCCTGGTCCTTCAAGATTCTTGCGCGAGTTACATCGTCCACATTCAGCTTGGCCTGGTGACCTGGTCGCACTTCGACACCAGCTCGCCTGAGCTGAATCGAAACCTGGTCTCGTCGAATGCCAAACACTCGAGCAAGTTCGTATGTAGATGCACCGTCTACATAGAGCTGACAAAGCTTTGCGATTGCCGCCTCATTTAGTTTCTGAGTTCGCTTAGGTCCTGCACGCTTTGTAGCCGGCCTCGGGGGTGACGCACCCCGATTCATCGAGACAAAAAGTTGACACAAACTCTGAAAGTGTTTATAGTACTTAGCGGTAATGCCCACGACTGTCGAAATGCCCGGCGCATCACGCGCCGGGCATTTCCGTGTCCGCAGGGGCTCAGCCCTGGGCCAGGGCCTTCTCTCGCGGCTTCCGGCGAGCCCACCGCGCGGGCAGATCGTCTCCGTCCCAGACCTGGATCACCCCCCACGCCGCGGCGGTGATCGGCACCGCGAGCACGGCGCCCACGATCCCGCCGAGCGCCGCGCCGACCGTCAGCGCGACGAGGATCACGAACGGGTGGAGCTTCATCGAGCGGCCCATCAGCACCGGTTGCAGCAGGTTGCCCTCGAGCTGGTTGACCAGCACGACGACGCCCACCACGATCAGGGCGCTGACCCAGCCGTTCGAGACGAGCGCGACGAGAGCCGCGAGGATGCCGGCGAGGGTCGCGCCGACGATCGGGATGAACGCGAGCAGGAAGACCAGCACCGCGAGCGGGACGGCGAGCGGCACCTGCAGGATGAGCAGGCCGATGAGGATGCCCAGGGCGTCGACCAGCGCGACGGCGGCCGTGCCGCGGACGTAGGCGCCGAAGACCCCGACGACCTTGTCGCCGATGCGGTGTCCGCGCGCGTAGGGCTCGCCGTGGAAGGGGCGGAGCAGGAACTCCCAGAGCTGGCGTCCGTCCTTGAGGAAGAAGAACAGGATCGCGATCAGCAGGATGAAGCCGGCCACGAAGCTGGCCACCGCTCCGACGCCGGCGACGGCCCCGGATCCGAACTGGGCGCTCGTGAGGAAGTCGGTGACCTGGCCGACCAGGCTGTCGAGCTCCTCCGACGACGGGAAGAACGGCAGCTGCTGCGCCCAGTCGGTGAAGACGCCGAAGCCCTTCACGGCCTGGTCTGCCAGCTCGCCCCACTGGTTGCGCACCGCCACCACGACGAACCATCCGATGCCGCCGATGATGGCGATCACCAGCAGCATGACGATCAGCGTCGCGACGACCGGCGGGAGGCCCCGGACGCGCAGCACGCGCACGATCGGGCTGAGCGCGCTGGCGATGATGAGCCCGAGCACCAGCGGGATGGTCACCAGGGTCAGGTACTGCGCCGCGAAGATGATGCCCGCGGCGACCACGACCACGACGATGATCTGGAGGGCGCGGGTCGCGGTCCGGCCGAAGGCATCGCCCCAGAGGCGCGAGGGAGCGACCGGGCCCGGTGCGGAGGGCCGGTCGAGGGCGGCGGTCGGAGTGCGGCGGAAGAGTCCCATGCCGACGACGCTAGCTGGCGACCGGCCCTCCCGCCCCCACCTTGTCCTGCGGGGGGCGGTCGGCTAGCGGAGGTAGGCGTCGACGATGAGGTCGCCGCGGATGACGCAGAACTCGTCGAGCAGCCGCGCGTAGAGCCGGCGACCGAGCGAGCCGGCCTGCAGGTCGTGCGGGCCGAGCTTCTCGAGGCGTCCGGTGCGGATGCGCACGACCTCCCAGCGCGCCCCGCGCACCGCGCGATCCTTGCGCCGGTCCACGGCCTCCCGTCTGCCGACGTGCTCGAGACCGTACCGACCGGTGCTGTCGTACTCGACCACGACGCGCAGCTCGGGGATCACGATGTCGGGCCAGACCTCGACGTGGTCGAAGAACGGACGCGCCACCCGGATCGCGTTGACGCCGGGCGTGAACTCGAGCAGCCGGGTGAGCTCGGCCCGCAGCTGCCCCTCCACCGCCGACGACGGGCGCGGCGCGCACGCGCTCGCGAACGGCTCGCCGATCGGCACGTCGGGGGTGCGCGAGCAGATCGCGGATGCGCGGCGCGGCGCCCGTGGGGGCGGTCCCGTGATCGGGGTGGTGCGCACCGGACGCGGCTGCGCCTCCTCCCGGCACTCGGGACACCACGACGAGCGTCGCCGCTGCCGCTCCGGGCGATTGCGCTGCTCGGTCGGGGTGGCCGCGAACAGGTGTCCCGTGTCGCACTGCCAGAGCAGCAGCACCTCGGCGGCGGGCGGGATCTGACTGAGCACGATCCCGGCGTTGAACTCCGGGTGGTACTGCCCGATCAGCACCGGGAACCGGGCCCACGCGGCACGGTAGGTGCCCACGGGGTAGGGGACGTCGGCGTCGTGGGTGAACTGCCTGCGTGCCCACCACGCCTCGACGGATTCCCCCACGCGCGCGACGATAGGCGGCACCACCGAGATCGGGGCGTGCCCGCGGCCTCAGGATCGGCGCAGCGTGTCCGCGATGCGGTCCCACCAGGCGGCGGCCGACGCGCGAGCCGCCTCCGCGCGTTCGGAGGCGGAGGCGCGCACCGCGACGCGGTCACGCCACAGCGCCTCCGCTGTCGCCTCGGCGCGCCCGGTCACGACGTCCTCGATCGCGACCGGCTCCCCGATCCCGAGTGCGCCCCGCAGCTTCACGCCGGTGTAGTCGTCGACCGAGATCGCGAGCGTGGGGGTTCCGGCCGAGGCGGCGAACACCGCCGGGTGGTACCTGCTGGTCATCTGCAGGGCCGCGCCGCGGGCCAGAGCCGCCGAGGCCGCCGAGTCGGTGGTCGGTGCGACCGTCGACGGCGTCGCCATCGCGGCGCGCACCTCCTCGTGGAGAGCCGAGTCGCCGCGGGACTCGCCGCGGTGCAGCGACGCCCAGTGCGCGTGGAAGACGACAGGTGCCCCCGAGGTCGCGGCGATCGAGTCGAGCAGTCGCGCGACGGAGGCGACGGCGACGTCGCGGGGGACCGCGCCCAGGTGGGTCGACAGGCTGACGATCACGGCATCCGGCTGCGGGCTCACGGCGCCCCCGCCCACGAACGAGGCGTCGTCGACGTTGCGCGCGAGGCGCTCGTCATCGGTCGCGACCCCGATCCCGAGGTCGCGTGCCAGCGCGAGGGAGGCGCCCTCGCGCACCCCGACCAGGCGTGCCGACGCGAGCATCCCGGCGACGAGAGCGCGGTCGTCGCCGACGAGCGCCGGGCCGAGGGTCTGGCCCGTGATGACGAAGGGCGTCCGCAGCGCGCTCGCCGCGGCCGCCAGCGTCGCGCGCTCGAACACGTGCATGGGCCAGGTGGAGGCGAGGTTGCCGCCGCCCGCGACCACCACGCCGTCGCTCTCGGCGATCGCGGCGACGACCGCGTGCGCGGGATCGTCGGGGGCGAGGACCGTGCGGCTGCGGGACCCGCGGGCGAGGTCGACGACGGCCTGCATCCGCTCGTGCGCCGGACCGCGGCCCGCCGAGAGGTCGAAGCCGATGCGCTGGATGGCGCGGATGCCGTAGCGGGCTGCGCTCTCATCCGGAGCCGACGACAGCCCGGTGACCTGGATGCCGCGGGCACCGAGCTCGTCGACGAGAGCCTCGAACATGGCCTCGTCGCCGATGTGGATCATGTCGTCGAGCACGCCGATGTCGCCGATCGAGACGATGCGCAACGAAACTCCTGAGGATGGGGCGGAAGGACGTCGCTACGCTATCCGATCGCACGCCCTGCATTCCGTCACTCGACGGCGCTATCATTCCCTCGCCACCGGACGCGCCGGCCGGCCTGAACCATTGGGGACGTGCTGTGGGTATCCAGACCTCTCTCGACGCTCTGCTCGCAGCCGAGCGCATCGTCGACGCGCTCCGCCTGTCCGACGACCTCGCCTTCGAGAGCAGCCGCGAGGGCGGCGTCCGCACCATCCGGGTGCTGAGCGGCGCGCTCGACGGCGACGACCAGGTGGCGGCCATCGCCGCGACGCACGCGCTCGCCCGCGTCGTCGACGAGGAGGCCGTGCGCACACTGTCGCGGCTGCTGTCATCCGACCGGGCATTCGTGCGCGAGCACGCCGCGTGGGCCCTCGGATCACGCCTCCCGCGTCTCGACGCCGTCGCCCGCCTCATCTGGATGACGGCGGACGGCGGGTTCAGCGGCATGATCGCGCAGCGCACGCTCGAGCAGTGGTCCGACGCGGCCCCCGACCACATCGCCGTCGCCCTCGAGTCGGCGCTCATCGGCGTCGTCGAGCCCGACTCCCGCGCGCGGCTGGTCGAGACCGTCGGGCTGGTGCGCGACACGATCGCGACCGGGCTCCTGGTGCGCACGGCTCGGGACGCACGCGAGCCGCTCGCGGTGCGCGTCGCGGCCGCGGCCGCGCTCGGCCAGCGCACCGGAACCCGCTCGGAGCACGCCGAGATCACCGAGCTGCTCGGCGAGCTGTCGGTGGTCGACGACGACCTCGGCGAGGTCGCCCGGCTCGCGCTCATCGACCTGGCCGCGGCCGAGGCGACCTCGCCGCGCGCGCCGGCTGTCCGCGCCGACGGTCGCCCCCGCGGGCTCACCGTCGCGCAGCTCTTCCTGCACGCCGACATCGACGCCGAGCTCACCCAGGCGGGGAGCGGCGACAACGGCGGCGTCGCGACGCTGCTCGTGCGCCTCGGGGACGCACTCGTCGCGGGCACGACCCCCGTGGATCGGGTGGTGACCATGTCGCGCGGGTCGACGGCCGAGGCTGCGGCCGATCTCGACCGCATCCGCTCGACCCCCGCCGGACACGTCTACGGGCGGGTGCCGCTGCTGCGTGAGCCGGTGTCGCAGGCGGCGGCCTGGTCGCTCCGCGTCGCCGCGCGTCGAGGCATCCGGCGTGTGCTGCGCGCGGCGGGCGACGTCGACATGGTGCACCTGCGCATGGCCGATGTCGGCAGCCTCGCCGCGGCCGACGTCGCGCGCGAGCTCGACATCCCGGTCATCTTCACGGTGGCGCCCGACCCGCACGCCGTCATCCAGTCGCTCGACCTGTCGGGTCGGCTCACGCGCCAGAACTTCGGCGAGATCGACGAGGGCGACCACTTCTGGTTCCGCACCCGGCTCGTGCAGCGTCTGGCCTCGAACGCCGCCCACACCGTGCTCTTCCCGCGCCCGCACCTGCAGCGCGACATGCAGCACCTCGTGGGCATCGACATCACCGCGCACCCCGAGCGGCACACGATCGTGCCCGAGGGCGTCGATCTGGAGGTCATCGACCGCGCGGTCATCGAGGCGCAGGATCACGCAGCCGGAGGCGAGCCGACCGCCGCGATCGCCGAGCTCCGCACTCTCGTCGAGCAGCTGCCCGTCGACCGCCGAGAGCTGCCGCTGCTGGTGAGCGTCGGACGTCTGCACCGGGTGAAGGGCATGTCGACCATCGTCGAGGCCTGGCACGCGAGCGGACTCGACCAGCGCGCGAACCTCCTCATCGTCGGCGGCGAGCTCGCGCATCCGTCTGCCGACGAGCGCCAGCAGCTCGACCTCATCGACGCCGTGGTGCCCGCCGCCGACCGCGCGGCGCGCGGCCTGCTGCTGCCCGGACACCGTCGCAACGACACGGTCGCGCGCTGGGTCGCCGCGGCCCGCACGGGCCTTCCGGGCCTGACGGCGCCGTGCGGCGTGTACGTCTGCGGCAGCCTCAAGGAGGAGTTCGGCATCGCCCTGCTCGAGGCCATGGGCTCGGGTCTGCTCGTGGTCGCCCCCGACGGCGGCGGTCCGGCGACCTACGTCGAGCGGGGCGTCACCGGCTACCTCACCGCGACCTGGGATGCGGCCCGCCTCGGCGAGGCGATGACCGCGGCCCTCGAGGCGGCGGCCCTCGAGACCGACGGCTCCCGTGCCGCGCGCTCGCGCGCGACGGTCGAGGCGAGCTTCACGATCCAGCGCATGGCCGAGTCGCTCGGCGACGTCTACGCGGGGGTCTCCGATGACGAGGTGCTGGCGGGTTCAGGCGCGGAGTCGGGGACGGCGGCGCTCGCCGGATGACCCTGCTCATCATCAGCCCCGACTACGCGTCGCACCTGCTGCCCCTCGCGACCCTGGGCACGGCCTGGCGGGATGCGGGGCAGCGGGTGGTGGTGGCGACCGGGCCCGCGACGGCGGCGATCGTCGCCGAGTTCGGGTTCGAGCACGTAACCCTGCAGCTGGGGCGTGGATCGAATCCGGGCGTCATCCGCGCCGAGGAGCAGGCGGAGGTCGAGGAGGCGGATTCGCTGCGCGGGTTCTTCGACGCGACGCGCGTCGGCATGGTCGAGACGCTGCGCTATCAGGCCGAGGAGCGGCTGACCGATCTGATGTGGCAGCCGGTCGAGAAGGCGCGCGCCACGCTCGCGGTCGTCGAGGCCGTGCGCCCCGACACGATCATCGTCGACCACCTGGCGTTCAGCGCGCGGCTCGGGCTGAGCGTCGGCGCTGTGCCGTTCGGCGACGTCGTGCTGGGGCATCCGAGCGCCCTGCCCGTCGGAGACGAGCCGTACGGCTTCCCCACCGCCTGGCCGCGCGCGTTCACGCCGGATGAGGCCGAGCTCGCCGACCTGCGAGCGCTCTGCGACCGGGTCGAGGCGCGGTTCACCGCGGAGTGGAACCGGGCAGCTGCCGAGCTGGACCCGACGGCGCAGGCGCCCGCCGCATCCGACGCGTTCGCCGGCCACGGGCCCGTGGTGCTCTACAACTACCCGGAGCAGCTGGTCGACGCCGCGACGGTCGAGCGGATGCCGCCGCGCATCTTCCTCGGATCGGCCGTGCGCACCGAGGCGCTCGACCCCGAGGTCGAGGAGTGGATCGCCGGCCTCAGCGGGGTGCCGTTCGTGTACGTGAGCTTCGGCAGCTTCCTGTCGGTGCGTGGCGACGTGCTGCGACGGGTGGTCGAGGCGCTCGCGGCCAGCGGCGTCGCGGCCGCGATCGCGAGCGGGTCGACGCCGGTCGCCGAGCTCGGGCCGCTGCCGGACGGGTGGCTGGTGCGCGAGTTCCTGCCGCAGGTGCGCCTGCTGGATGAGGCCGCGGCGGCTGTCACCCACGGCGGCAACAACTCGGTGACCGAGGCGCTGGCGGCCGGGGTGCCGCTGCTCGTGATGCCGTTCTCGACCGATCAGTTCGCCGGTGCGGCCGCGCTCGAGACGGCGGAGCTCGGCATCGCCCTCGATCCGAACACGGCCGATGTCGCGACCATCCGGTCGGCGCTCGACGAGCTGCTCGCCCTCGACTCCGGTCAGCGCGCGGCGTGGGCCGAGCTCTCGGCCGACCTGCGGAGCGAGACCGGCCCTCAGCGGGCGTTCGCGGCGCTGACCAGCTCGGCCATCGCATCCGGGTCGGACGCCGCCGCGCGGTAGCGCTCCATCAGCTCGGCGTTGCGGTCGTACTGCGGCCCCGAGCGCTCCTGCGTCTCATGGTGCAGTGCGTACACGCGGCCGGACTCGCGGCGGGGGGCCTCGCCGAGCAGCGTCTCGTGGGCGAGGTACCACGCGGCATCCTCGAAGCCCCAGCCGCGGAACCGCTCGTCCTGCCCGCCGTGCGTGCGCCAGGTGGCCGGGGTCGTCACGTAGACGCCCGAGCACGCGCCGCGCACGAGTTCGAAGTCGCAGTCCTCGAGAGGCACGCCCGCGGCGTACTGCGCCGAGCCGGTGCGCCCGAGCCAGCGGTACTCGTCGTACGGGAGGTGCACCCGCCCCGACGTGCGCGCACCCTCGATTGCGGCGAGCAGGGCGTCGCGCTCGGGCAGGGTGTCGGCGTCGTTGATGATCACGACCCCGTCCGGATCGGTCGCCGCCGCCTGCTCGATGCCGACGTTGCGGCAGCGGGCCAGGTCGAAGATCTCGTCGTCCGTGTCGACCGTGCGGAGCTCTGCCTCCGGCAGGTTGTGCCGATACCAGTCGGTGACGCGCGTGAAGGCGTCCAGGCGCGAGGGCTGCGGCCTCCACGGCAGGATGACGATGACCATCCGGTCAGCCTAGGGCTGCGGAGGAGCTCCGATCTGCGCAGGGGACGCCGCCGGCAACTCAGCAGCTGCGCGTGGCGTCGACAGGAACTGTCGGGGCACGCGGCGCCCTGGAGCCCGGAGCTGCTGAGTTGCCGACGCGACGACTCCTGTCGGCGCCACCGCGGACCGAACCGGGTGGTCTCGACGCGCGGCTTCGCCGCTACTCGACCGCCGCCACCGCGAGGTGCGCGAACATCGCGTCGAACACCGCGCGACGGTCGAACTGCATCGCGAAGGCGCGCGCCGCATCCGACCGGGCGCGTCGCTCGGCGCGCGAGGTCGACAGCGAGGAGTCGAGGGCGGCCGCGATCGCGTCGGGGTCGTCGACGGGCACGATGACCGCGTGATCGCCGACCGCCTCCTCGATGCCGCCGGTCAGCGCGGTGATGACGTCGCCTCCGCCGGCCAGCATCTTCTCGGCCAGCGCGATCCCGAAGGTCTCGACGAACTCCGGTCGCGGCTTGCTCGGCAGCACGTAGGCGGCGCAGCCGGCCATCAGGTGCGGCTTCTCGGCGTCGCCGACGTCGACCAGGAACCGGATGCGCTCCGCGATCGGCGAGGCGGCGGCGCGGGCGCGCAGGGCCTGCTCCTCGGGTCCGCGGCCGGCGATCACGAGGACATGGTCGTCGTGGACGGCGCTGCGCTCGAAGCCGGCGATCAGGTCGTCGACGCCCTTCGCCGCCATCAAGCGGGAGAGGAACAGCACGTAGCCCTCGCGCTCCAGTCCGCGCGAGGCGAGCGTCGCATCCACGTCGGCGTCGTCGAGGTGCACGTAGGCGTCGGTATCGATCGCCGGGTACGAGACGACGATGCGCGCGCGGCACTGCTCGGCGAACCGGGTGCCGTGCAGGCGGTCGACCTCCTCGGCCGACGACACGATCAGATCGCGGGTGTACTGCGAGACGGCGACGCAGAGGTCCTGCGACAGGTAGGCCGTGAGGATCTGCGCGGCGGCGCCGAAGCGACCCGTCTCGATGGTCGAGCGCACCACGTTGGTGATGTCCGATCCGACAGCCTCGGCGATGGTCGTGACGTTCACCGGGAGGCCCGTGCCGCGCGCCGCGGTCATCGCCTCGGCCACCGCGAGCGTGTGCGGGCTGAGGTAGAGCGACAGGCACACCGTGGGCACCCCGTCGGTGAACAGCTCGACCAGACGCCCGACCATGCCGGCCAGGTAGCGCCCGTCGGGGATCTTGTAGTCGCCGACCGGCTCGGGGCGCTCGACGTGGATGCCCTCGCTGTAGGGGAGCACGCTGTCGAGGGGCTTGAGCGGCAGACCCGTCTGCTGCAGGCGCTCGATCGGCCAGGTGACGATGCGCACCTCGTCGAACCCGCGCTCGAGGGCGGTCTCGGCGAGGTTGCGGGCTTCGACGGAGTGCCCGCAGATGACCGGATCGGCGCGGACGACGATCACGAGGCGGCGGTCGATGGGTGTCATGGTTCTTCCCGAGGTGGTGGTGGGTCAGATCGGTGGAGGACGAGGGGGAGGAGGGTGAGGCGCCGCGGCGGATGCGGACTACAGCGGGGAGGAGGGCGGGCGCGACCTGCCGCCCCAGGCGTCCGGGTCGTCGCCGAGCTCGATCAGGAGCTCGCCGCCGCCATGGAGCTCGCGCGCGGTCAGCCACGTGCGGTCGAGCTCGACGCCGTCGAGCGACGCGGACTGCACGTACTGCACCGGGCCGCCCGGCTCGGGCTCGACGAAGCCCGACGTCTCGATCGCCAGCTGCTGCTTTCCGAGCTGCATCGTGGCTCGACGGAAGGACGGGGCGTTGACGAGGAACAGGTTCTGGCCCGCCACCGGGAAGAGCCCGAGCGACGCCCAGACGTACCACGAGCTCAGACCGCCGGAGTCGTCGTTTCCCGGCAGCCCGCCGCGACCGACGCCGAACTGGTTGTGCACGATCGCGTGCACCACCTCGGCTGTGCGGTCGGGGCGCCCGGCGTACTGGTAGGCCCAGGGCGCCTCCATGTCGGGCTCGTTGTTGAGTCCCTCGAACCGCCCGAGCGCGTAGCCGCGCAGCATCTCCTCGGGGCCGGGACGTCGACCCGGCTGGGTGACCGGCTCGGCGCCGAAGCCGAAGAAGCGATCCAGCTGCTCCGTGAACGCCTCGTCACCTCCGCTCAGAGCGATGCGCGCGGCCATGTCGTGCTGCAGCCGGAACGAGTAGTTGTACCGCGTGCCCTCGTAGTAGGTGGAGTCCTTCAGCAGCCCCGACTCGGCGTCGTACGCGTTCACCCAGCGGGCGGCGAGCGGAGCGAACTCGTCGAGCAGCGCCCGGTCGCCCACGAACTCGGCGATGCGCGCCGTGCACCAGTAGCCGAACGCGATGTCGAGGGTGTGGCTGATCGGATGCGCCTCGCCGGTCAGCAGGAAGTCCTCGCCGTAGGTGCGGCGGAGGTCGTTGTGCATGTGCACCAGGGCGCCGTCCCAGTCGATGCCGGGCAGCCCGAGCTGGCACAGGTCGGCGAGGAAGGTGTGCGCGAGAGCGCTGGCCTGGCGTGCGAACCGGTCGCTGCCGACCGCCATGCGGTAGCCGATCGGGAAGTTGCCCTCCTCCTCGGCGATCGTGAGCAGCGCGTTGGCGAGCTCGACGGCACGGTCGGGCTGCAGGGCCGTGATGAGCGGCAGCTGGGTGCGGTAGATGTCCCACATCGTCGAGATGTCGAACACGAACGGCCCATCGGAGGGCCAGAACGGGCTCTCGCTCGGGGCGAAGCACGGCTTGATGAACGAGTGGTACATCGCGGTCGCGAACACCGACTGGCGGGTCTCGGACGGGGTCTCGACCGTGATCGCCGACACCTGCTTCTTCCAGGCCTTGCGCGTGCGCTCGCGTCGATGGTCGAACCGGCCCGGATGATGGCCGAGGTCGTCGAGCATGTTCTGCTTCGCCTGCTCCACCCCGCGCAGCGAGAAGCCCATGCGCAGCTCGACGGTGTCGCCCTGCTGGCTCGGGCCCGCCCACATGAGGCCGAAGGGGCGCAGCGTCGTGGGCCGGATGCGATCGAAGTCGAGCCGCGTGCCGCCCGGCATCAGACGCCGGTCGTACCAGAGCATCTGCCGCCACTGCGGGCCCTGGCACTCGATGTAGACGGAGAGCGGCGCCCCCTCGACGACGATCGTGCCCTGCGCGATGCCGGGGGCGACCGACTCGAGGTGGGCACGCAGCGGGATCGTCGCGCCGTGAGGGATCGACAGTCCGCCGAGCGAGAGGTCGATGACCACACGGGCGTTCGGATGCGCGGGGAACGTGTAGCGGTGCACCGCGCTCTTGGGGCCGACGGTCAGCTCGGCCGAGATCCCGGAGTCGAGGGTCGCCGAGTAGTACCCGGGCTCGGCGCGCTCATCCGAGATCGCCCACCGCTGGCCGAGGTCGTCGAGGGGCTGCAGCATCGGCGTCACCCGGAAGTAGTTGTAGTACTTGCGGATCGCGCCCGTGCCCGACTGCTGGAAGTGGGAGAACCCCGAGGCGAGCTGCTCGTCGAGCATCGTCGTCGGCACGCCCTCGGTGCCGAGCTCGTAGCGTCCGTACCCGGTCGGGTAGGCGCCCGAGTAGGCGCAGGCCGACACCATCCCCAAAGGGTAGGTCGCGCCGGGGTGGGTGTTGCCGACCTGCGGCTTCGGCCACCACCAGGTCGCGGCGAGACCGACCGGTGCGGGCAGCTCGGTGGCCCCGGTGCCGATGAACGGATCGACGCGCTCGATCACAGCGCCGCGCCGGTCCTGGTCATGCTGGGACGCTACGGCGAACCGGGGTCCCGTGGGTTACGGGCAGGTGAACTCGCCGCCGCGGCCGCGCGCAGACGCGCCACCCGCTGCTCGGCGAGCGAGCGCGACGACGGCCCGCTGCCGAGCGCGCGCCCGACAGCCCAGAGCACGACGCGGGTGAGCGGGATCGCCGGCCACCAGGGTCGGCGGAGCCCCAGGAGGCGGAGGTACTCGTCCGGGATCGAGGCGACGGCCCCGGCGAAGAGGACTCGATAGGCGAGCCCGGTGCCCGGCAGCGGGGGCTTCTTCAGGAAGCGGACCGCCTCATCCACCCGCTCGTCACGGCGCAGGATCCCGTCGGTGCGGAACTGGTCGAGGGCGGCCCGCAGCTCGGCCTCCGACGTCGGGGAGTCGGGCGCGTCGACGAGCGCGCCCGCGGTCGCCCACTCGCGCACATACCGGTCGGCGCCGCCGGGGATGGGGCCTCCGAAGGTCTGGTGGCTGCCGAGGAAGGCCTCCGTGAACGCGAGGTGCACCCAGCGCAGGAGGTCGCCGTCGCCGGCACGGTAGTCGCGTTCGACGCCGTTCCCGTCGACGTAGGTGCCGACGACGCGCTCGTGGAAGTGCTTGACGCGGTCGGATTCGCGCACGGCCTGCTCGGTCGACCCGAAGGTCGTGCAGACGATCCAGCGGATCGTGCCCGCCAGGCGCCCCATCGAGTCGGTCTTGTAGCGCGACCAGTCGTGCACGCCCGCCATCGCGCCGGGGTGCAGGGTCTGCATGAGCAGCGCGCGGATGCCGGCGACGAGCGTCGGCATGCCGGCGTGCACCTCCCAGACGGCCGAGCCGGGGCCGAAGAAGCCCTCGTCGTCGCCGTCGGCGATCTCCTGCACGTACTTCGGGAGTCCGTCGGGCTGACCGCTGAAGGCGATGAGCAGCCGCTCGCGGAGCGGCGGACGAGGTTCGGATGCCATGGTCACCACAGGTTAAGCCCGCAGAATGTGAACATGATCTCCACCGCCCTCGCCGTCCGCCTGCGCGACGCCGGCCTTACCTGGACTCCGGTGTCGGGCGACGCGTTCCAGATCTCCGGGCCCGACTTCGAGGGCGACGTCTTCACCGTCAGCGACATGACGATCGAGGCGCAGGTGCACCCCACCGGGACCGTGCTCGGCTTCAACGGGACCACCGAGTGGGCGCTCGACTCGGTCGCCCTCGACGACGCGCTCTGGCTGCCGCGGGAGGACCAGCTGCGCGACCTGCTGCGCGGCACGTTCGTCGCCCTCACGCGCGAGCCGGCCGACGACAATCGGGCGACCTACGTCGTCACCACGCGAGGGGACGGCGCGGAGACCCGGTTCACGAGCGACGACCCGGCCGAGGCCTACGGCGTCGCGCTGCTCGCGCTGATCGGCTCGTCGGCCTGAGGCTGCGCGGGAGCGGCGCCGGGCGCGGTCCCGACAGCTGCGGCTGCCGCCGCCACGCGACGCCGACGCCGGCGCAGCACGAGGATCACCGCACCCGCGATGAGCGCGAGCGTCACGATCCAGGGCACCAGCACGCCGATCAGCACGAGCAGCCCGGCCCAGAAGCCGACGAACGCCGCCCATCCGGTGGCGAGTCCCGACCAGAAGTCGCCGGGGTCGACAGGCGGCGCGTCCGATTCCGAGCGGAGGTAGAGGGTGACAGTCGACATCGACACCTGGTCGGCGAGGTAGCGCTGCTGTGCCTCGAGGCTCTCGAGCTCGGCCTGCCGCGAGCTGACCTCGCCCTCCAGGCGGATCAGGTCGTCGATGGTCGTCGCCTTCGCGACGAGAGCCTGGATGCGTTCGAGAGACGCGCGGAGCGCCGAGATGCGGGCGTCGAGGTCCTGCGACTCGACCGTCACATCGGACGTCGACAGCGAGACCTGATCGGCGCGTCCGAGCTCCTCGAGCTCATCGAGCGTCGCCGTCAGCTTGTCGGCGGGGATCCGCAGCTGCAGCGTCGCACTCCCCGCCGAGCCGCCGGGCACGTACTCGACGGAGTAGTCGCCGTCCGGCAGATCGGAGCCGCCGTCGCCGGTGCTCGACGGCGCGTACTCGGTGCGCCCGTCGACCCGTCCGCCCGCCGACTCGACGATGCGCACCGCCTCGCGGGAGGCCGCGATCGGATCCTCGGCGGTGATGGTGACGTCGCCGGTGATGATGACCTGCCGTTCGGCGGCGGCCGCGCTGTCGACGCCGGTGCCCCCGAGCGCATCGCCCGCCGCTCCGCCCTCGGCGGACGAGAAGTCGCCGCCCTCGACGGCGGGGGCCGGGCCCGACTGATCGACCGCCGAATCCGCCGACCCCGCCGTGCATCCGGCGAGGGCGAGCGTTGCGACCAGCACTGCCGTGGATGCGAGAAGTGTGCGCCTCATGCTCACACGGTAGAGAGGGCGCGAGGTGACCGGAACCCAACGTTCGTCACGATTCGGGCGTCAGCGGGTCACGTTTCGATCACCGCCGGCAGCCAGTCCTCGAGCGCAGCACGCGTCGCCTCCGGCTCGTCGCGATGCGGTGAGTGCCCGGCGCGGGGGACGACCGTCACCCTCACACGCGGGTTGGCATCCGCGATCTCGGACGCCAGCTCCGGCTGCAGCATCGTGTACACGGCGGGGTCACCGCTCAGAACGAGGGTCGGCATGCTCAGCGCTCGGGCGGCGGCCGAGAGGTCCCATGCATCCGTCTCCGTGAAGGTGCGGGTGGCGGCCTCGGGGTCGACCGACGCGATCGCCTCGAGCTTGGCCGCGACGTCATCCGGATGCCAGTGCGGCTTGGCTGCGCGCAGGGACTCGGGCGTGTGGGCGAGCTCCGCCCCCTGATCGGCGATGATCGCGTCCCGCTCGTCGGGACGGATGAGCCACACCGGGTCGAGCAGCACGAGGCGCCGCGTCCAGGTCGGATCGGCGGCGGCCAGCACCGTGGCGGCGCTGGCCCCCAGCGAGTGCGCGACCACGAGATCCCAGCGCCCGAGCTGCGCGAGGTCGTCCACGTACGCCGTGAGCCGGTAGCCGTCGGGGGACCGACCTCGGCCGTCGTGTCCGAGGAGACGGGCCGCGTGTGTGCGCCAGCCGGCATCCGTCAGCCAGCCGTCGACGCGCCGCCAGGTGGCCGGGCTCGAGTGCAGGCCGTGGATGAGCAGAGCGCGGCGCGACATGCCTCGACGGTACCCACCCTCGACCCGGATGGCCGGCGATGGCAGAGTGTGCGCATGGTCGATGGGGCGTCCGGGCGCAGCGGGCCCGCCGGCGAGCCTGCGGCGTCGCGCGCACTGCTCGATGAGCTCGCCCCCGAGTTCCTCTCGCTGCCCGGCGTCGACTGGGGCCGCATGTTCTCGACAGAAGGACTGCGCGTGCGCGGGAAGATCTTCGCGGTCGTCGTGCACGACGGGGGTCTCATGGTGAAGGTGCCCGAGGCGCGCGCCGACGAGCTCGTCGCGTCGGGGGTCGTCGAGCGGATGGTCATGCGCGGCCGCGAGCTGCGCGAGTGGGTCGTGATGCAGCGCGCGGCCGGGCCCGACGCGTGGCGTCGGCTGGTGCGCGAGGCGTACGCCTACCTCGACGAGATCACGCCGTAAAGGCCATCGATCACGCAGGCGGGCGCGCCTAGGCTTCCCCGTATGGAATCCCGCACCCTCGGCCGCACAGGCCGCACCGTCTCATCCGTCGGACTCGGCACCTGGCAGCTCGGCGCCGACTGGGGCGACGTGAGCGAGGCCGACGCGCAGGCCGTGCTCGACGCGTCCCTGGATGCCGGCGTCACCTTCTTCGACACCGCCGACGTCTACGGCGACGGGCGCAGCGAGAAGCTGATCGCGGCATGGCGCCGGAGCCGTCCCGACGACCGCGTCGTCGTCGCCACCAAGATGGGCCGTCGACTCGACCAGGAGGTCGGCAACTACACGCTCGACAACTTCCGGGCCTGGACCGATCGCTCGCGCACCAACCTCGAGGTCGACACCCTCGACCTGGTGCAGCTGCACTGCCCGCCGAGCGACCTCTACTCGATCGACCGCGTCTTCGACGACCTCGACACCCTCGTCTCCGAGGGTGCGATCGCGTCCTACGGCGTCAGCGTCGAGAAGACGTCCGAGGCTCTCGCCGCGATCGCCCGCCCGCATGTCGCGAGCGTGCAGATCATCCTGAACGCGTTCCGCCTGAAGCCGCTCGACGAGGTCCTGCCCGCCGCGACGGATGCCGGGGTCGGCATCATCGCGCGCGTGCCCCTCGCGAGCGGACTGCTCTCGGGTCGCTACGACCACGAGACGACCTTCGCCGCCGACGATCACCGCACCTACAACCGCCAGGGCGCGGCGTTCGACCAGGGCGAGACGTTCTCGGGCGTCGACTTCGACGAGGGTGTGGAGGCGGCTCGTGAGTTCTCGGCGCTCGCCGCGTCGGTCGGGCTGTCGCCGTCGGCGGCCGCGCTCGCCTGGGTGACTCAGCTGCCCGGCGTCACGAGCGTGATCCCCGGTGCCCGCAACGTCGATCAGGCCCGCGCCAACGCCGCGGCCGGCGACGCGGCGCCGCTCGGGGACGGCTTCACCGAGGCCGTACGTGAGCTGTACGACCGTCGCTTCCGCGCGGCCATCCACGACCGCTGGTGAGATGATTGACGTGTCACTCATATAGGAGCACCCCATGACACGCCTCATGATCATCGTCGGCAGCGTCCGGCCCGGTCGCGTCGGCCTGCCCGTCGCGGAGTGGGTGCGGGCCGAGGCCGAGCAGCGCGGATTCGACAGCATCGACTTCGCCGACCTGGCCGAGATCGCCCTGCCGTTCATGGACGAGCCCCACCACCCGGTGCTGCGGAAGTACACGAAGCCCCACACCATCGCGTGGAGCGAGCGCGTGGATGCGGCGGACGCGTTCGTGTTCGTCACGCCCGAGTACAACCACAGCTTCTCGCCCGCCCTCAAGAACGCCTTCGACTACCTCAACCAGGAGTGGTGGCGGAAGGCGGTCGGATTCGTCAGCTACGGCGGCGTCTCGGGCGGCACCCGCGGGGTAGTCGCCTTCGAGCCGACGTTCACGACACTCGGCCTCGTGAAGACCGGCGCCAACGTCGAGATCCCGCTCGTGGGGTCGCGGATCGTCGATGGCGCCTTCGTCGGCAACGAGAAGGAGACCGCGATCCTCGTCAAGATGCTCGGCGAGCTCGACACCCTCGCGACGGCGCTCGAACCCCTGCGCTAGACGGTTCCGGGCTCAGCTCGGGGTGGTCGCCACGGGCTCGGTGTCGGGGATGGGGCTCGCGTCCCGTCCGCGGAGGTCGGGCAGGCTGCGCGCGAACAGCGCCGAGATCGCGAATGCGACGAGCGCGAAGATGGCGGCCGTGATGAAGGCGCCCTGGGATCCGTTCGCGTCGATCAGGAACCCGGCCACCGCGGAGCCGGCGGCCGCCCCGATCAGCTGCCCGGTGCCGACCCAGCCGTACGCCTCGGCCGTGTCGCTGAAGCGGACGCTCACCGACACCACCGAGAACATCACGGCGAGCGCCGGAGCGAGGCAGATGCCGCCGATGACGAGCGCCGCGGTGAGGGTCCAGAACTCGGCGGCGGGCCCGAGCACGCCGTAGCCGATCGCCAGCGCCGCGCCGATGAAGATCACGAGGGTGCGGCGGGCGAGCGCCCACGGGCTGATCGGGATGTGGCCGAAGGCGAGTCCGCCGACCAGCGACGCGATGGCCCAGATCGCGAGCACGAAGCCGGAGTTCGCGCTGCCCTCGCCGAAGCTCGCGACCACGCCCGCCTCGATGGCCGCGCACGAGCCGACGACGACGAAGCCGACGACCGTCGCGATGAGCACGGGTGGACGACCGAGGACGGCGCCGAGCTTGCGCTTGCTGCGCGGGATGCGCACGCGCCCCACCTCGGGCGACAGCAGGAACCACAGTCCGCCGAAGACCAGGAAGGCGACCGAGAGCATGATGCCGACCACGGTCGAGATCTGCGTGCCGACGAACGTGACGACGACGGGTCCGGCGATCCAGATGACCTCCTGCGCCGACGCGTCGAGCGAGAACAGCGGCGTGAGCTGGCGGCCGGTCACCATCTTCGGGTAGATGGTGCGAACCGCCGGCTGCACGGGCGGGTAGCTGAGGCCGACGACGAGACCGAGGATCATGTAGCCCGCCAGCGGCAGCTGGGCCAGGGCGATCGCGGTCAGCGCGATGGCGCACACGCTCGTCGTGACGATGAGCACGGGTCGCATGCCCAGCACGCCCATCAGACGGCTCGAGAGCGGACCCGAGACCGCCTGTCCGATGCTCGTCGCGGCGAGCACGAGGCCGGCCGCCCCGTACGAGTGGAATATCGCCTCCATGTGCAGCAGGAACCCGAGCGAGATCATGCCGCTCGGGAAGCGGGCGGTCAGCTGCGCGGCGATGATCCGGGCGACGCCCGGTCGGCGCAGGAGCTCGAGGTAGCTGTTCACAACCGTTCCACCCTAGTGCCGCGTCCGGTCGCGGGCAGGGCTGTCGGCGGCCCCTCGTAGCCTGTGGAATCTGTGGACAAGTCCGCGGACTTATCCACAATCTGTGGACGACACGCCCACTACATGTTGGGTGCTTGCAGTGTCGGTGGCCCGATATATAGTGGTCAAACGCTGGAGCCGGGCCGGGGCCTCGAGGCGGCTTCCAACAGACTTTTCAAGCATCGTGCGTCCTGCACAGAAGGAGTGGATCGAGTGGCAATCACTGTCGTCAAGCGCAACGGAGACCGCGAGCCGTACGACGCGAACAAGATCAACCTCGCGATCGAGCACGCCGCACAGGGGCTCGACGAGAACATCACCTGGGTCACCCAGATCGCGTCCGAGCTCGAGCTCACGCTGTTCGACGGCATCACCACCCAGCAGCTCGACGAGGCCGTCATCCAGGTGGCACTGCAGAACGTCAAGGACGACCCGCAGTTCGACACCGTCGCCGCCCGCCTGCTGCTCAAGACGATCTACAAGCGCGTGCTCGGCGACTACGAGACCGCCGACCAGCTGAAGTCGCTGCACGCCGAGCACTTCGCCGCGACCGTGCGCCGCGGCGTCGACGAGAAGCTGTTCGACCCGCGCTTCCTCGACCTCTTCGACCTCGACCGTCTCGCGACCGTGCTCGAGCCGAGCCGCGACGAGCTGCTCAAGTACATCGGCGTCGTCACCCTCAACAACCGATACGGCATCAAGGCGCGCAACAACGACCCACTCGAGGTGCCGCAGTACTTCTGGATGCGCATCGCCATGGGCCTGACCCTCAACGAGGCCGACCCCACCAGCCACGCCATCGCGTTCTACGACAAGATGTCGAAGCTCGAGTACCTGGCCGCGGGCTCGACCCTCGTCAACGCCGGCACCGCCTTCCCGCAGCTCTCCAACTGCTTCGTCATGGAGATGCAGGACGACATCGAGCACATCGCCAAGAGCGTGCGCGACGTCATGTGGCTCACCAAGGGCACCGGTGGCATCGGCCTGAGCGTCACCAAGCTGCGCTCGCAGGGATCGCCGATCCGCTCCAACAACACGACGTCGACCGGCCCGATCCCGTTCATGCACACCATCGACTCGGTGCTCCGCGCGGTCAGCCGCGGCGGCAAGAAGTTCGGCGCCCTCTGCTTCTACATGGAGAACTGGCACCTCGACTTCCCCGAGTTCCTCGACCTGCGTCAGAACTCGGGCGACCCGTACCGCCGCACCCGCACCGCCAACACCGCGGTCTGGATCAGCGACGAGTTCATGAAGCGCGTCCAGAACGACGACGACTGGTACCTCTTCGACCCGCTCGAGGTCACCGACCTCAACGAGCTCTACGGTGCCGCCTTCAGCGCCCGCTACGCCGAGTACGTCGCGAAGGCCGAGGCCGGCGAGCTGCGCATGTTCCAGAAGATCGGCGCACGCGAGCAGTTCAAGTCGATCCTCATCTCGCTCCAGACCACCAGCCACCCGTGGCTGACCTGGAAGGACACGATCAACAACCGCGCCCTCAACAACAACACGGGCACGATCCACCTCTCCAACCTGTGCACCGAGATCTGCCTGCCGCAGGACGCCGAGAACATCTCGGTCTGCAACCTGGCCTCGATCAACCTGTCGACGCACCTGCGGGTCGACGCCAACGGCACGCTCGGATTCGACTGGGACCTGATCGACGAGAGCGCCCGCAGCGCCGTGCGCCAGCTCGACAACCTGATCGACATCACCGAGTCGTCGGTGGCCGAGGCGGACCACGCCAACAAGCAGAACCGTGCGATCGGCCTCGGCGTCATGGGCTTCACCGACATCGTCGAGAAGCTCGGCCTGAGCTACGAGAGCGAAGCCGCCTACGACCTGATGGACGAGATCATGGAGCACGTCTCCTACGCGGCCATCGACGAGTCGGCCGACCTCGCCCAGGAGCGCGGCTCGTACGCCAACTACGACGGCAGCCGGTGGCAGCAGGGCCTCGTGCCCTTCGACTCGATCGCTCTCACCGAGGCCGACCGCGGCACGCCGATCAAGGTGAACCGCACGATGCGCCTCGACTGGGATGCGCTCCGCGCGAAGGTGAAGAACGGGATGCGCAACGCGACGCTCATGGCGATCGCGCCCACCGCATCCATCGGCCTCGTCGCCGGCACCACGCCCGGCCTCGACCCGCAGTTCTCGCAGATCTTCAGCCGCTCCACGAGCAACGGCAAGTTCCTCGAGGTCAACCGCAACCTGGTCACCGACCTGCAGCGTCTCGGCATCTGGGACTCGACGAAGGAGGCCATCCTGCGGTCGCAGGGCGACATCCAGAACATCGCGCAGATCCCCGACGAGCTGAAGGAGGTCTACAAGACCAGCTTCCAGCTCTCGCCGTACTCGTTCCTCGAGGTGGCCGCCCGCGCGCAGAAGTGGATCGACCAGTCGATCAGCCGCAACATGTACCTCGAGACGCGCGACCTCGGCGACATGATGGACATCTACTACGCGGCCTGGGAGCGAGGCGTCAAGACGACGTACTACCTGCACATGAAGCCGCGTCACACCGCCGAGCAGTCGACGGTGAAGGTCAACAAGACGGAGGAGCTGGATGCGGCGCGCGCCGCCCAGACCGCCGCCGAGGCTGCGGCACCCGCCGCCGGCCCCGCCCGTCGCGGATTCGGAGGACTGAGCAAGTGATGACCAGCACCTATGCCGACACGGTCGGCGTCTACGAAGTTCCGGTCGATCCGATGGACGACCTTCAATGCGAGAGCTGCCAGTAAGCGCGTCACGCGCCAGGCGAAAGGACGAATGAACATGGGCATCCTAGGAACAGGGCTTCAGGACGGACTCCTCCTCAAGCCGATCAAGTACCAGTGGGCGATGGACCTCTACGACCAGGCGGTCGCCAACACCTGGTTCCCCAACGAGATCCAGCTCGGCGAGGACATCGCCGACTTCAAGAAGATGACGGAGGAGGAGCGTCACGCGGTGACGTTCCTCATGAGCTACTTCAACCCGAACGAGCTGCTCGTCAACAAGGCCCTGGCCTTCGGCGTGTACCCGTACGTCAGCGCCGCGGAGTGCAGCCTCTACCTCGCGAAGCAGATGTGGGAGGAAGCCAACCACTGCATGTCCTTCGAGTACGTGCTCGAGACCTTCCCGATCGACCGGGAGGCCGCGTACAACTCGCACGTCGACATCCCGTCGATGGCGCGCAAGGAAGAGTTCGAGATGAAGTACATCCGTCGCATGACGGAGCAGACCATCGACATCACCACGGTCGAGGGCAAGCAGGACTTCGTGCGCAACCTGGTGGCCTACAACATCATCCTCGAGGGCATCTGGTTCTACTCGGGCTTCATGGTGGCGCTGTCGTTCCGCCAGCGGAACCTGCTGCGCAACTTCGGATCCCTCATGGACTGGGTCGTGCGCGACGAGTCCCTGCACCTCAAGTTCGGCATCAACCTGATCCTGACGGTGCTCGAGGAGAACCCCGAGCTGCAGACCGAGGAGTTCGCGGCCGAGATCAAGAAGATGATCACGGACGCGGTCGAGATGGAGGAGCAGTACAACCACGACCTGCTCCCCGGCGGCATCCTCGGCCTGAACGCCAGCTACATCAACCAGTACGTGAAGTACCTGGCCGACCGTCGTCTCGAGGAGCTCGGCTTCGACCCCGAGTACAAGGTGAGCAACCCGGCGAAGTGGATGGCGACCGCGAACGACACCCTGCAGCTGGTCAACTTCTTCGAGTCGACCAACACCTCGTACGAGTCGAACGCCTCGGCGTCGTCGGGCGCGAAGAAGTAGCACCGTCTCGTCCGTCGTTCATCGCGGCTCTAGGCTGGTCGCGATGAACGACGCCGACGACATCCTGCGCGAGCTGGAGTTCCTCCGCGTCGAGAGCGAGCGCCTGCAGCGCCAGGCGGAGGCCGCCCAGGAGGAGCTGCTTGAGCTGCTCGGGCAGCCCGAGCTCGGGGTCGTGACCGCGCGCTTCGACTCGGGCGGTCTGCTCGAACTGGTGGCGTTCGCGCCCGAGGCGTCCGAGCGCGACCCCGAGACGCTGCTGCGCGACATCAACATCGCCGTGTCGATCGCGGGCGACGAGATCGCCGCCGACCTCGCACCCGATCCGAACGCCGAGTTCATGCCCGATCTGGGCGACGACGAGTTCGAGCAGCTCGTGGGCGGAGCGGCGCCCGCCGTCGAGACCTTCACCGACGACTTCGGCATGCTCAAGGTCAGCGCCCGCTGGGGCACGATCATGAGCATCGACGCCCCCGAGCGCTGGATCGCGACGACCCCGCACCGCGTGATGGGCGACGAGATCGTGCGGATGGGCCGCCTCGCCGCCCTCGCCACCGACTACCTGCACCGACTCACGGATCGGGGTGCCGCATGAGCGACGTCGACAACGCAGACGACAGCGGGGCGGCGATGCGCCGGCGCTCGCTCGTTCAGTGGGAGCCGTGGCGCGACACCCTGAACGATCTGCGCGCGGCCGTGCCCGACGAGATCGACGACGACGCGGTGTCCCGACTCCCCGGAGCAGGCGAGCTGCAGGAGGCCCTGCAGGAGGAGCTCGACCGGCTGCGCGACTATCTCGGCGACGGCGTCGACACCTTCGCTCGCATCGCCGAGGCGCTCACGGATGCGGCGGCCGGCGCGGTCGCGGTCGATGAGGAGGCGAGCGCGAGCCTGACGCGCATCCGCCAGCAGATGGAGGGGTCATGAGCGACGACGACCTCCGCGCCCGGCTGGAGCGCAGCCTCGACCTCTCGGAGCAGGGGCTCGACCGCCTCGACGAGCTGACCCCGCAGCTCGTCCGCGACCTGCTCGAGCGTCACACCACGGCGCGTACGCTGCCGTCGTCATCGCGCGATCGTGCTCGCGACCTGTACGAGACGAGCCTGAGCGAGTCGATCGAGTTCGGCCGCCGCATGCTCGCGGTCGAGCGCCGGCTGCTCGACCTGCAGGGCGAGCCGGACGAGCTGCGGGCTCTCGCCGACAGGCTCGAGGTCGAGGTGCGGTCGCCCGCGGTCGACCTCGCCGAGGAGGTGCGGGCGGACGCGCTGCGCGGCACCGTCGACGGTGTCACAGGCGAGGCGGCCGAGTCCGGCGCCGCCACGACCGAGGCCTACCGGGACGCGGCCCGCGACCAGGATCGCGCTGTCGACGCGGCCGCGGTCAGCGCGGCGCTGCTCGTCGAGTCGCTGAGCGCCCTGGCCGACAGCCTCGACGAGTTCAGCGCCCAGGTCGGCACGTCGGTGGGAGCGGTGCAGCGCGCCGTCATGCGCTTCGTCACCGGAGTGCTGGGGGTCGCATCCGGATCGACCGCGATGACAGAGTCCGACAGGTTCGTCGAGCGGCTGTCCGAGGTGACGCGGACTCTGGACGAGCAGCTGCGACGCTTCGAGAGCACCCAGCGCGCCGAGGCCGAGCGCGTGCGCGACGCCACCGCCGAAGCGCCCGACGACTGGGACGAGGGACGGCGATGAGCGAGCCGTCGGGGTTCGCATCGTCGTCCCCGCTCATCTCGGCCTACGACCTCGCGGGGCTGCGAGCGGAGCGTCCCGGCGTCACCCTGCTCGACGTGCGGTGGAGACTCGACCGCCCGGACGGCCGCGACGACTACCGCGACGGTCACATTCCGGGCGCGGTATACGTCGACCTCGAGGGCGAGCTCGCGGGCCACGGCGACCCGCGCGGCGGCCGCCACCCCCTTCCTGCGATCGACGACCTGCAGGCGTCCGCACGACGCTGGGGTGTCACGGTCGGCCGCCCCGTCGTGGTGTACGACGACCTCGCCGGGCTCTCGGCCGCGCGAGCATGGTGGCTGCTGACGGCGGCGGGCGTGACCGACGTGCGGGTGCTCGACGGCGCCCTCGGCGCCTGGTCCGACGCCGGGCTGCTGCTGCAGAGCGGCGATGAGACGGCGTCCGAGCCGGGCGACGTCATCCTGCAGTACGGCCACCTGCCGATCATCGACTCCGATGGTGCGGCCGCCTTCCCGGCGGGCGGCATCCTGGTCGACGCGCGAGCGCCCGAGAGGTTCCGGGGCGAGGTCGAGCCGATCGACCCGCGTGCGGGCCACATCCCCGGCGCCGTCAATGTGCCCGCGGCCGGGAACGTCGACGCCTACGGGGTCTTCCTGCCCCCGGACGCGCTGCGCCGGCGCTACGCGGATGCGGGGGTGCGCGACGGCATCCCGACCGCCGCCTACTGCGGGTTGGGGGTCACGGCCGCCCACGACATCCTCGCCATGCGGGTGGCGGGCATCGATGCCGCGCTGTACCCCGGTTCGTGGAGTGCCTGGTCGAATGATTTGGAGCGCCCGGTCGCGACGGGCGACTGAGCACGACGCTCAGCGCCGACTCCCCTCACGGAGCGCCACCCGGTGGGTGAAAACGGGGGTTAACACTGCCACCGGACTCACCGGGATCTCCTGAGATCACTGGCGTGTCGGGGGATTTGTCCCGCGGGCGGGGGGTTCGCTCGCTTGCGTACGCTCCGGGGCGTGGCTAGCCTGACTAGCGCCCGGTCCCCCACCCGGGTGTCGATCCTGCCCCCCGCCTGATCGACGCCAAGTACCGATCCCCCCGCTAGGTACGAAATCCATGCCCACGTCCCCCGACGTGTCGTTGGTGGTCCCCGCCGCCGAACGACCCACGACCAGCCCCTCAGCCCGGCTCGGTCGTCCCTCCACCGTGCCCGATCGGCGAGCGATGTCCGATGTGCTCCGGGCGCATCGCGCCTCTGTCTCGCAGCGTCGGCTCCTCGAGTCGCCGCCGCCTCGCTCGACGGACCGCATCCGACCTGCCTCCCGCCCGGCGGCACGCGCACACGACACCCGGCCGATGGCGTGGGCGCTGGCCAGCCTCCGGATCCGACGTGCGACCGACGCCGCCGCCATCGCCGTGGCCGGCGCCGCCACCTTCTTCCTGGGACCCCTCGCATCGCTCACGTCTCCCGTCCCGAACCCGACAGAGATCGCCGTCATGGCGCTGATCGCCGTCGCGTGGTTCACCATGCTGCGGTTCCACCGTCAGCCGGAGGTGCGCACGATCGGCAACGGGCTCGCGCTCGGACGGGCGCTGCGAGCGTCCGTCAGCGTCTTCGCCGCGGTCGCCGTAGCCCAGACGTTCCTGCCGATCACCGGGGTCAAGGCACTGATCCTCCTCGACCTCCCGGTCGGGCTCGCGCTCATCGCCGTCGGACGCATCGTCTGGCAGCGACGCCTGCACGCGCAGAGGTCACTCGGACGCAGCCTCCCGCGGGCGCTCGTGGTCGGGTCAGCCCGCGACATCGACTTCGTGCTCGAGCAGCTCGCGCGCACCCGCACTCCGGCCTATTCGATCGCCAGCGTCGTGTACTCCGACGGCGCACCGGCCTCTCTCATGAGCCCGGCGGGTTTCCCTGCCTTCGACGGCATCGAGGGCATCGCCGACGCCGTCGAGATCGCGCAGGCGGACGTGGTCATCCTCGTGAGCGAGCCGGGAGACGGAGGCCGCTTCGTCAAGTCCCTCGCCTGGCACCTGGAGTCCACTCGCGCGCAGCTGGCCCTCGCGTGGACGCTTCCGTCGGTCGACGGGTCACGGCTGCGCTTCGACACGGCGATGGGCTTCCCTCTGACGCATATCGAGAAGGCCACCTTCTCCGGAGGCAAGCACCGCCTCAAGCGTGCGTTCGACGTGGTCGCCTCGGGGGCTGCGCTCCTCATGCTCCTGCCCGTGTTCGCCGTGATCGCCCTGCTGATCAAGCTCGACAGCAGGGGCCCGGTGTTCTTCCGCCAGGAGCGCGTCGGGCTCGACGGGTCCACGTTCTCGATGATGAAGTTCCGCTCGATGGTCGTCACGGCCGAATCCGACCTCGCGGCGCTGATGGCGCTCAGCGAGGGCAACGGCGTGCTGTTCAAGCTGCGGGCCGATCCTCGCGTCACGCGAGTGGGATCGATCCTCCGCCGGTACTCGCTCGACGAGCTGCCGCAGCTCTGGAACATCTTCATCGGCGACATGAGCGTCGTGGGCCCGCGTCCTCCGCTCGCTCGTGAGGTCGAGAGCTACGACGATCATGTCCACCGCCGCCTGTACGTGAAGCCCGGACTCACCGGCCTCTGGCAGGTGAGCGGCCGCTCGGACCTCACCTGGGAGGAGAGCGTCAGGCTCGACCTCCACTACGTCGAGAACTGGTCGCTCGGTGGTGACCTCAAGATCATCGCCCGCACGGTCGGCGTGGTCGTCCGGCCGGTGGGTGCGTACTGATCAGCTGATCCGTCAGCGGATCGAGGACCGCCCCCTGCGTCCCGCGCGCCCGGAGCGCAACGGGCGGTTCGGGGTCGGTCGGACGCCGCCCCCGCTGTGCCGCCGCTCCCGGCGCGCGGTCATCGCGGACCCCAGGGACACGGCGCCGAAGATCAGGATGACGCCGAGCACGCCGACCACGATGACCGCGCGCAGTCGACTGGAGAGCTTCTCTGTCGCGCGATCTGGTGCGGACGCCTGGATGGCGGTGTAGAGGTACCGCTCGTCCGCACCGTTGACGGTCTGCACCTGGCGGAGGGCGTCGATGAACATCGACCCGAGCTGCGCGGTCGTCGCGAGCGACTCGGCGGGTGTCTCGCCCGAGCCGGTGATCGTGGCGATGAAGCCCGACCCGCTGACGCTCGGCTCTACCGTGAAGTCCGTTCCGAGGCCCATGGACTCGAGGGTGTCCTCCGTGGCCGGGGAATTGAGCTGCGTGATCACGACACTCGTCACGAGGCTGGGATCCGAGGATCGGAGGAACGGGTTCGTGGCGCTGAGCTCGCCGAGCGACGGGTCCTCCTCGATCTGCGCGTTCGTCGGCAGGTCGGGGCTCACGACCGCGTACGACGCGGTCGACTCGTAGTCGCGGGGTCCGTAGGCGAAGACCAGGGCAGCCGCGGCGATGGTGACGACCAGCGAGGGGATCGCGAACCAGCGCTGCCGCCAGATCCGTCGCAGGACCTCGATCGGATCCATGTCATGAGCCTCTCGTGAAGGGGATGGGGCGTGTACCGGGGAATCCGGCCTCCGCTCGGCAGATCTTCCACACCGCGCCCGCCAACGCCACCAGCAGGGGGTAGGTCAGGGCGAAGACGGGGAAGGACAGGGAGTCGAAGGCGACGGAGCAGACCGCCGCCGAGGCGAGCCCGCCGGCGAGCGCGCCGGCAAGCGCCCGCAGGCTCGGATCGTGGGTGTGCCGCGCTGCGATGAGTGCGAAGACCGCGGGGGCCAGAAGGTAGAAGGCCACGCACACCATTCCGACGATCCCGGTTGTGACGGCGGAGGTCAGATACTGGTTGTCCAGGACGTAGACCAGATTGCTCGTGTCATACGTGCCCGGTCCGGTGCCGAAGAGCGGACGCTCGTCGATCATGAGCTCGACCCGAGGATAGTTGTTGACCCGGTTCGCAATCGAGGGATCGGAGGCGTCGGCCGTCAGCGCACCCGTCAGGGTACCCACGAAGCCGGGAACGAGCGCGAAGGAGGCCAGGACGCCGATCGGCAGGACGGCGAGGGTCCAGCGGCGGACCAGGCTGGGCATGAACGGCAGGCTGACCAGCAGCGCGACGGCGGCCCCGAGGGCACCCGACCTCGAGACGGTCAGGACCACCGCCGACGCGAGCACGAGCGTCTGGACCCAGTGGAACCAGCGAGAGCCTCGCGGGTCGTACATCGCGCGCCACATCGACAGCGGCAGAAGCATCGAGCTCGTCACCGCGAACTCGATCGCGTGGAACGTGCTCCCAGCGACGCGGGTCAGAGCCCCGCGGCCTTGGAACGCATCGTCCCCTCCGTTGTAGGTGAAGCCCGGCATCCCCGCCTGCAGCCATTCCATCGGATTGACGTGGAAGACGAACTGCACGATGCCGACCAGACCGCTGAAGAACCCGCCCGCGATGACCCAGCGGGCTACGCCGAGAATCTGCTCGCGGGTCTCGAGAGCGTCGCCGATGCACAGGATGAGCCCGAGGCTCGCGATGACGAGCACCACCCAGCGGTCGGCCGCGGCCAGTCCTGCGACCGTCCCCTCGCCGACCCATCCCCCGTACAGCGAGACGTAGGAGACCAGGACACCGAAGGCGAACACGGCGCCGGCGAGACGTCCGGGATGCCGCAGCGGGATCGGGTCGTGCAGGCCCCACAGCCAGGAGGCGAGCCAGAACAGGAACAGCAGGCAGGACAGGATGATGGGAACGGTGCCGACGGCGCCGAGCGGCTCGATGACCATGCTGGACGGGAAGAAGAAGATCGCGAAGGCTGTGAACCTCAGGAGCAGCGGGACGTGCGTCGCCCCGGTCGGGTCGACGGCGCGCGATGGACCGAGCGCCGAGCGCCCGCGAGTGCGCGGGGATGCGATCGCTGCGGTCACCGCGGGTCCCCTCCGTGCTCGGGCAAGGCCGACTGACTGTATTTTACGGTCCGATCCTCGACGGGTGCGGCGTTGCCACGGCTCCCGCTCGCCTGACCGATCCGTTGCCGGAGCATCGCTGCGCGCGCGTCCCAGCTGTGCGTCCGCGCGAAGGCGTGTCGCGCGGCGTCCTCGTCGGGGGTGCGGGCCTCGTGGATCCGACGCGCGACTCCCGCGACGAACGCGGCGGGGGAGTCGACGATGTCGAGGTGCGCGTCCCCCAGCCACCGTGCGGCGGGGATGTCCGTCGAGACCACCGGCAGGCCCGCTCCCAGGTACTCGAGGGTCTTGAGCGGGAAGCTCGAGCGGTTGAAGGGCGAGTCCGCGTACGGCGTGATGCCCACCGAGCACCCCGCCATCAGATCGGCCAGGTCGCTGTAGGGCCGGGCTCCGAGCCAGTCGACCGACGGCGAGGCCAGGAGGGCGTCGAGCCGGCGGGCGAAGGCCGGGTCGCGGTCGACGCGGGGCCCGACTACGGTCAGCGGCAGGCGGGCATCCGCCAGCCCCTCGAGGATGCCGATGTCGAGCCGCTCGTTGAGCTGGCCGATGAGGATAGCGGGGGAACCGGCGGGGGCGGGGCGCGGCAGCTGCTCGACGGGGTCCGCGCCGTTGGCGAGCACGTCGACTCGGGTCGCCCCCGTCTGCCCCGCGACGACATCCGCGAGGACGGGCGAGACGGCCAGCACCATGTCGGCCTCGCGGGCGTTCTGGCGCAGGATGGTTTCGGTGTCGGCCCGCGAGAGGCCCATCAGGCCAGCGCCGCCGACCCAGTCATCGGTGACGTAGAGCACCCGAACCCCGTCGATCCCGCGCGGGAACCGCCGGTTGGGTGCGGCCAGGACGACGGAAGCCGGGGCCGCGGACAGCTGGACCAGCGCGCGCCGGATCTGCCGGGCCACGAGCGTCCGCGTGACCGTACGGACGAGGGGACGAGTGAGCGCCGGAGGGCCGTAGGTCCGCAGGCGTACGACGCTGGCCGGCAATGGGGAGGCGGTGTCGGCGGACCGGAGCCGGCCCCGGAGGATGGACACCGCCGGATCGATCCAGATCACCGGGCCGCTGCGGGCGAGTGCCTCGACCAGGCGCCGGTCGGTGCCGGCGACATCGTCCCAGGAGACGCCGGGAAGGTACACCACGGAGCCGGACACGGGCTCGGACCCGGACCCGGACGTGCCGTGGTCCTCTGCCGCCGGCACGCGGGGGCCCGGCAGGTCGGTCCATCTCGACTCTCGAGCCACGGATCTGAGAGCGAGGGCATGGCCCGGGATTCCGAGGCGGAGCACCTCGCCGGCAGCGACCAGCCATCGGTAGACGGCTGCGTACGGACGTGAGCGGTGCTTCCGCACGTACCGGATGCGATTGACGGCCATCAGCGCGTCCAGCCGCGCGGACGCCCCCGAACCGCCCGCAGCGTGACGGACCACCGCGTCGGGCTCGTACATCACGCGGTACCCGGCGTCCCGCAGCCGACGGAAGTAGTCGGTCTCCTCCGAGTAGAGGAAGAACCGCTCGTCCCAGGGCCCGACGGCCGCGACGGCCTCGGCCGAGACGAGCAGGGCGGCGCCGGTCGCCCAGTCCACCGCGTGAGCCGATTCATAGCTGGCGGGGTCGAAGACCGTCTCGGCGAACCGCGCTGGGCGCGATCTGAACCGCGAGCCGACGACGGCGTCACCGAGTGCGGCGGCGAGCGACGGCTCTCGCCGCAGTGAGAGCGCGGTCGTGCCGTCCTGGCCGACGATCCGCGGGACGACGGCGCCGACGTCGCCTCGGAGGCCGGCGAGGAGGAGGGGGAGGGCACCCGGCGCGACCGCGGAGTCCGGGTTGAGGATCATGACCGGACTGGTGCCCCCGAGCCGCGCGAGCGCCGTGTTGATCGCCGCCGCGTAGCCGATGTTCCCGCCCGTGCTGTAGACGAGTGCCTCGGGCGCGTGAGCGCGCGCCACCTCCACCGTGTCGTCGGCCGAGTCGTTGTCCGCGACGAGGACGGCGACGGCGAGAGATCCCGCGTCGGCCTCCAGGCTGTCGAGGAGGCCGCCGATATCCGCGGCGCTGTTGTAGGTGACGATGACCACCGCGAGATCATGACGAACGTCGGGTGACGTGAGGGCCACAGCGACCTCCACGGCTCAGGCTCAGGCGGATCGCCTCAGCTCAGGGCGATCCGGTAGACGTGGTGAGTGTATTCGCTGGGGAACTGATCGGTGAAGGTCCCGTTTGTGGGGGTGATGCTGCGGTTCTCGCTGATAACCTCGATGGCGCCTGTGACACCGGGGGGGAGGGCGATCACCTTCGACCCGGTGGAGCCGTCCGTCATGGCGAAGATGTAGGCGCTTCCATCGACGGCCTTGAGGCTGGCGTCGATGCCCGATCCGAACTCCCACGCGTAGGACGGAGAGTTGATCACGGGAGCGAGCGACTGGACCTCCTGGTTGACGGCGGTGATCTTCGCGGTGAGGTCCTCGCCGCACTGCAGGATCGAGTAGGTGCCACAGGTGCCGTTGTTGTTGTGCTGGAAGTAGGCGATGCCCCCGGCGCCGTGGATTATCGCGTTCCACACCGCACCCTCGATCTGCTCGGGCGCGATCGTCCTGGCGCCTGCCTCGGTCAGGTAGGGCTTCGCGGTCTCCACGAAGACCCAGTTGGGGGCGGTTCCGTCAGAGAACGTCTCCATCCGGTCCTGCAGCCAGCCGTAGGCGGATGAGGTGGCGGGCTCTCTGCCTTCTGGCCAGTTGGAGGACTGGAGGATCACATCGTCGACCGCGGGCGAGGTGTAGGCGTACTTGTCCACGCTCGTGACGTCGACGGATGCCACGAACTGCGGCATGGTGGAGGGCGCCCAGAAGGTCCCGAGGACGCCGTTGCCGAAGTTCGACTGCAGGAAGCGCCCGTCCGCTCGCGAGCGGAACGACGCGGCCAGCTGGGTCTGGGCGGACAGGCGCGCTGTCTCGGTGTCTCCGTCGCATCCGCTGTAGCCCATCTCGCACTCGTCGGAGACGTGCCAGCCCACCACTCGGGGATCGTCGCCGACCTCCGCCGGCGTCCACTCGTCCTGGGCGATGACGCTGATACCGGTACTCGTGATCGTGCTCATCGACGAGCCGTCGTGCTCAGCGCCCATGTAGGTGTTGATCCCGGCGGCCGCCAGAGCGGGCGCGTCGCTCGGCTTGCCGAAGAACACGGCTACCGGGAAGAACGACGGGCTGGCCCACCCGGACGCCGCCGCCTTCGGGAACGAGGCGTAGTAGGACGCTCCGCCCCACCACTCTGTCGTCGGCAGAGCAAGCGTGCCGGACGGCGCGACCGGCCCCGTCGGGGTGGCCGACGGCGTCGGAGCGGGCGAGCTGGTCGCGTGGCCGGGCCCATGCGGGTCGGCCGAGCTGCCGGAGGCATGCGGATTCGGACGGGGGGCGGCGAGCACCATCGTGAGTGAGAACGCGAGAATCAGCGCCGTGACGACCGCGGCACCGGGGAGGAGTGACATCCAGCGGTCGCGGAGGGACTGCTGCGGTGACCGCATCTCGTCTCCCAGCTCATCAGCCCCGACTCACGGCCCCCGCCACGCACGGCAATGTACCAAAACCGGCTGGATTCTGCGTCCGAGTCGGTCAGGGGGTCTCGCCGAAGCGCTCCGCAACCCAGCGCAGCACGTCCTCGGGGGTCTCGGAGTTCGATTGGATGTGGATGGCCAGATCGTCGGAGGCGAGCGTCTCGGCGAAGGCGCGGGCGGCAGCGAGGTCGAGAGGTCGTGGATCCCAGTGGCTGTGGCAGAGGCTCCGATCCGACGCGAACGTGCGGTCGTCGTTGTCGGCGACCGACGCGAAGGCCCCGACCAGCATGAACTCCGAGAAGTCGAGGCTGCTGCCGACCGCCCGGCTCCACGGCATCCCCGTCACGTCCGCGACCCGTGCCAATGCGTCTCGCACGACGGCGGGAGACCAGCTGTTGAAGGGCGCTATGTAGTCGGGTGAGTCGGGTTCCGGACCCGCCAGCCCGAGCAGCCGCGCACTCTCCGCCAACCAGCGGTGGTGCCGCGGCATCCCGACGCCCACACCCTGCGGCAGCCGGTACAGCCGCACCGCGTCGTCTCGTCGGAACACGGGCTCCACGAGCGGAGCGATGACGAGGACGTCGGAGTCGATGAGGAGGGCGACGTCGTCGTCGAGCCCCGACACGAGGGCGAGCTTGACGATCTGCTGAAGCATCCATCCGCGGATCGGCGGCCAGGGGCGTCGGGTGTTGACCGCCCCGACCCGGTACCCGCGAGGGAGACCTCTCAGCCGCGCGAGGCGCGTGGTCTCGAGGAACTCACGGGGGAGCAGCCCGCGGTAGCCGACGACCTCCAGCCGCGTGCCGCCGATCGCGCGGAAGAGGGGCACATCGAGCTCCGGCACTGCCACGACGTGTCGGACGGTGGGGTCGCTCCATCTCAGGACAGAGGCATGCAGTCTGCGGAAGCTCAGGAGATCCGGCGCATGCGAGGGCGTGACGACGACGAGGCTCACGGTCGACCCCTCTTCTCTCGGCTCGAGTCGTCGCGACCCCACCGCTCGTCTCGGCGTGCCCCCGGTCCGCCGCGCGCCCAGACGACCACACCGGCGTAGACGACCGCGTCGCAAGCGCTGCCGGGGCCGTGGATGGTGCGGAGGAGCTGACGCGCCGTCTGTCCGGACGTCACCTCGCCCTGCGCCGCTCCGGCCCGCAGTCCGCGTCGCAGGATCCTCAGCAGACTCGACATGTCGCGCGGGGTGCGCACGATGACCGGCTCGGTGGGCAGCACCGCGCGGGTGCCGGCGGGGAAGAGCCCGTCGACGAAGAGGTCGTCGGCGAGCCCCAGGGGAAAGGTGCCGAAGCGGCGGTGGCCGCGCTCGGTGACCGCGTAGGCACCTGCTCCCCACAGGGCGTCCCGGAAGGAGGGGATGCGGGTGCGAGCGCGGTAGTAGGCGCGCACCAGGGCGGAGGCGCCGTCGGTGTCGTACCGGGCAGCCGGCCGTGCCGCCTCGAGACCGCCCTCGTCGCGAGCCAGGGTGCCGAGAACGTCGGCGATCGCCGACGCCGGGGTCTCGATGTCGGCATCCAGGTAGATGCGGGGCCAGGCTCGCGCCACCTGGTCGCCCGCGTTGAGGGCGCCGGGTTTGGAGGCCTCGTCGATCTCGAGGACGGTCACCCCGTCGAACTGTCGCGCGCGATCCGCCGTGTCGTCGGTCGTCGCGTTGCAGACCACGATCACCTCGACCCCGGGCCTGCCGAGGAGCGGCTCGAGGCCGGCGAGCGTGCGATCGATGACCGCCGCCTCGTTGTGGGCGGGGATGATGATGGCGCCGCGGACGTCCGAGGGGATGGGGACCGCAGACGCGGGCAGCAGGACGGCGCGTCGCGACGCCAGATACGCGGCGGGTCCCTGGCCGAGGTAGCGCCGAGCGAGGCGCCGCGGCTCGAGCGCGAGACGCCACGCCCACTCGAATCCGGCGCGCGAGATCCATGCGGGGGCACGTGAGACCCGTCCGGCGAGGAAGTCGACGACCGCGCCGAATGCGAGGAGCACGCGCGCTCCCGTGTCGGGGGCCCATCGATCGATCCAGATCTCCTGCCGAGGCTTGCCGAGCCCCACGACCAGGATGTCGACGCGGGATGCCTTCACCTCGACGGCCAGCGCACGAGAGGCGTCCTCGTCTGCGAGCTCCGTCCGGGACGGCGTCCAGGCTCCGGCGATCATCAATCCGGGCCGATGCCGCTCGAGCGCTGCGAGCAGTTGGGCGCGGGTCTCCGCGGATCCGCCCAGGAAGCCCACCCGCATCCCGTCGCGCTCCGCCGCATCCAGCAAGGGATGGATCAGGTCGCTTCCCGCCAGCCGCGGCCACTCCGACCCGGTCAGGCGCCGTGCCGCAGCCGCGATCGGCGCGCCGTCGATGAGGTCCAGCCACTCGACACGACCCGAGTCACGCAACAGGCGCGCGGAGCCGGCGGATCCGAAGTGGTGGACATGGTCGAGGTTGATCGAGGCGACCCCGAGAGGCACGGGGCCGTCCCGCTGCCAGCGGTCGACGATGATGCGGAGCGCGTCGACCCCGTCAAGCAGGTGCACCGGGAAGCCGGAGACGGACATGCGCGGCGCGAGCGTCATCGGCGCGGCTCTCCGATGCGGCGGAGGGAGGAGGGCATGGCGATTCCTGGTTCGGGGGCACCGCTCGCCGTCACTGCGGGAGGGCGCGGGGTGTCGCCAGGCTACGGGATGCCCCGCAGACCGGGTAGACGCCCGATCTGGGGGAGGCAGGCGCATTGCCGCGCGGGGGCGTCGCCGCTAGCTTCAGCCTGAGACATCCCTGTCCCGAGATGAGGTGAGAGATGACGCTGGAGTCCGATGAGACGTCGTCACCGACCCTCGCGTACGTCTATCACCCGCAGTCCTTCGCGCCGCTGTCGATCATCGAGGCCGCTCGCGGGATCTGTCGGATGATCTGGATCATCGACTCCTCGGATCCGGATGCCGTCGCCATGCAGCGGCTTCTCGCACGATTCGGGCCCGTCGTGGATGCGGCCGGACTCTCGGTCGACGAGGTCGCCGCGCGGGTGGGCGACCACCACCCCGACGGGGTGCTCTCGATGCACGACTCGGACCTCGTCTGGACCGCCCGGCTCGCCGCGGCGCTCGACCGGCCGTTCCACAGCGTGGACACGGCGATCATGCTCACCGACAAGCACGCGCAGCGCACGGCGCTCGCGGCGGCCGGGCTCGCCGTCCCGGCGTTCCTCGTCATCTCGCCCCATATGGACGCCGCCGCGGTCGAGCTCCTGGCGTCGGACTTCCCCTTCCCGGCCGTCGTCAAGCCGCGACGCGGCCAGGCGAGCCGCGACACGTTCCCCGTGACGTCGTCCGACGACCTCCGCAGCCTGATCGCCGATCTCCAGGCAGAGCCGGGCCACGGGTCGGAGTACATCCTCGAGCAGTTCGTGCCGGACCCGAGCGCACCCCTCGGCGGCGAGGGGTTCGCCCCGTTCGTGTCCGTGGAGAGCGTGGTGGAGCGTGGCCGTGTCGCACACGCCGCGATCAGCGCGCGGACGCCCTTCCTGTGGCCGTTCCGGGAGACCGGGTACTGCACGCCGACGGCGATCCGCCCATCGCTGCAGGCCGATATCCTCCGCGTCGCAGGCGAGGCCGCGGCCGCCCTCGGCGTGACGCAGGCGTGCCTGCACACCGAGATCAAGCTCACCGATGCCGGGCCTGTCGTGATCGAGGTCAACGGGCGCCCCGGCGGCGGGATGTCGGAGATGCTCGAGCGGGTGTCGGGGTTCAGCATCCTGCAGACCGCGTTGCGACTCGCCCTCGCGCTGCCGGTCGACCTCGCCGGACCGGTACCGTGCACCGGGGTCGGCTACCTCCTCTACGTGTTCCCGGACGCCGCCGCGACGACGATCCACTCCGTCGAGGGTCTGCCCGCCGTGCGCGCTCTCCACGGGGTCGACGAGGTCGTGCTCGTGCGCGGACCGGGGCAGCGTGTCGACTGGCGGGAGGGCTCGGAGGCGCACGTCTTCCACCTCACCGGGACGGTGCACGACCACGCTGAGCTGAGGGACCTCATCGCCGCGACGGCGACCCTCGTGCGCATCGTCGAGGGCGAGGAGCTGACACCTACACTGAGCAGTGGAGAGGAGACACGTGTCCGCCATCACTGACGCGATCCGCGAGGTCCTGGACAGCAGCGCGCGACTGGCCGTCCAGAGCTCGACGCTCGCCGACGACGACAGCCTCTACCAGCAGGGACTCACGTCGCACGCCGTCGTCAACGTGCTGATGGGCATCGAGGACCGCTTCGACATCGAGTTCCCCGACGCCCTGCTGCGGCGCGATACGTTCGAGTCCGTCGACTCCCTCCGCGTTGCTCTCGCCTCGTGCGGAGTCACCGACGAGACCGACGGTGCTGCCTCCTGAGGCGCTCCCTCGGCTCGCGCTCGTCTACGGCGGCTCGGCAGGTGACCACTCCCCGATGCGCTTCGCCGAGGCGGCGGAGGGTGTCTGCTCGCTGATCTGGGTGGTCCCGCCCGGCGCCGTCGCGGCAGATCGCGCCGCCCTGCGCTTCGCCCGAGGTCTCGGCGAGATCCTCGATGTCTCGGACGCCGCTCCGTCGGCGGTCGCCGAACGGCTGCGCGAGCTAGGGCCCCACGGCATCGCATGCTTCACTGACGGCAATCTTCCCTGGACCGCCGAGGTCGCCGAGCTGCTCGGGCTGCCCTTCCACAGCCGGTCGACGGCCGAGCGGCTGACAGACAAGCTGGCCCAGCGCACCGCCCTCAGGGATCACGGGCTTCCGACTCCGCCGTTCTGGGACGCCGACCTCCTGGCGGACCCGCGTGTCGTCGCGGAGGTCGTCGCGCACGGTTTCCCGCTCGTTCTGAAGCCGCGGCGCGGCACCAGCAGCACAGACACCGAGCGTGTGAGCGACGCCGCAGAGCTCGCCGAGGCAGTGCGAGACAGTGAGCCGGGCAAGATGCTGCTGGAGGGCTACATCCCCGATCCCACTGTGCCTCGGACGGGCGAGGGGAGCGCGCCCTACGTGTCCGTCGAGCTGCTCGTCAGTCGCGGCGAGGTCGTCGCGCTCGGGGTCACCGGGCGCACGCCTCTGGCCGAGCCGTTCCGCGAGACAGGCTTCCTGTTCCCCGCCGATGTCTCGGATGAGCTGGCCGCCGAGCTGACCGCCGCAGCGGTCGCCGCGACGGGAGCCATCGGCGTCGTGACGGGTGCCCTGCACGTCGAACTGAAGTGCACCGACGACGGACCCGTCGTGATCGAGGTCAACGGCCGCCCCGGCGGCCACGCGGTCCACCCGCTGCTCCGGCGAGCTCTCGCCATCGACACGGTGCAGCTGGCCATGCAGGTGGCCATCGGTTCCGACGTGACGATGGACGACTCTCACGCGCCGCAGGGCGTCGCCTTCCGGTATGACGTCCAGCCAGACGCGCGCCTTCACGTCGTGACGGCGGTCGAGGGGCTCGACTCCGTGCTCAGGATCCCCGGCGTCGAGCAGGTGGTTCAGGGCCTCATGCCCGGCGACGAGTTCTCGTGGCGCAGCGGGACGCTCGGGTATGCCGCCGCCGTTCTCGGAACCGCCCCCGACCACACGGCGGCGCGGGAGATCAGAGAGCGCGTCCTCGCCTGCGTCATCGTCTCCGGGACCGCGTGACGGGACCTGGACTGCCCGCTGCTCGGATAGCCTGTGCGGGGGAGGATGCGCGATGAGCCTGGAGTCGTCCGACCGCGCGCTCCCGTTGCTCGCCGTCGTCTTCGAGGGTCTTGAGCACGAGGACCCCCCACTCCTCTTCGCCGAGGCCGCGGAGGGGCTCTGCCGCCTGCTGTGGCTGCTGCCGCACGGCGACCTGGCGAGTCGCGCGACGCATCGGTTCCTGCGCGGGCTCGGCACGATCGTCGACGTCTCGGGATCCACTGTCGACGATGCGGTGGAGGCTCTTCGGGACCACGACCTCCGGGGCGTCGTCTGCTTCAACGACGGAAATCTGCTCTGGACCGCTCAGATCGCGGAGCGGCTGGACCTCCGTTTCTTCGATGTCGCGACGGCCGAGCGCCTGACCGACAAGCTCCGGCAGCGCGCAGGGCTCCGCGACGGCGGACTCCAGACGCCCGCCTTCTGGGATCTCGACGAGGTCCTCGCATCGGGGCCGGGCGCGCCCGTGCTGCCTCTCGACGCCTACCCGCTCGTCCTCAAGCCGCGACGGGGTCGCGGCGCGATGGACACCTCGACGATCCGGTCCGTCGATCAGCTCGCGGCGGCCGTGCGCGACGTCCCCCCCGGCCGCATGATGCTCGAGGGCTACATCCCCGACCCGTCCGTCCGTGTGACCGGACCGGGCACCGCACCCTTCGTCTCCGTCGAGATCGTCATGAGCGACGGCGAGGTGAGCGTCCTGGGGGTCACCGGCAAACCCCCGCTTGCGCCTCCCTTCCGTGAGACCGGCCACCTATTCCCCGCCGACGTGACGGCCGAGGTCGAGGAGCGCCTCGTCGAGGCGGCCGTCGCGGCATCTCGGGCCCTCGGCGTCACCACAGGCGTCCTCCACGTCGAGGTGAAGTGCACGGACGCCGGGCCCGTCGTGATCGAGGTCAACGGATGCATGGGAGGCGGTGCGATCCGCGGCCTGATCCTGCGGGCCCTGTCCATCGACGAGATCCAGGTGACGATGCGCCTCGCCCTAGGCGAGCACGTCGTCTACCCGACCGTCAAGCGACCCGCGGATGTCGGCTTCCGCTTCGACATCCAGCCGGACGCGGCGCTCCGACGCATCGTGTCGGTGGACGGCCTGGACGCGGTCTCCGACATCGCGGGCGTCGACAGGGTCTTCCGCGGGGTCGGCCCCGGAGACGATGTCTCGTGGCGTGCCGGGCGGCAGGGATTCGTCGCGGCCGTCCTGGGCGCTGCTCCCGATCACGCGTCCGCGCAGCGCATCCGCGACGAGTTCCTCGCCCGTGTCGTCGTGACGGGGACGGCGTGAGCGAAGAGGCGGCTCCCTCGCCGACGGACGGCGACCGGGGAGACGGTGGACTCGCGCGCACGGCGGCCGCCGGCGCGTTCTGGTCCGTCGCCCAGAACCTGCTGACGCGCGTCACCGCCTTCGTGACCGTCCTCATCCTGGCGCGCCTGCTGTCTCCGAGCGACTTCGGCGTCGTCGCGATCGCATCGACGCTCATCCCGATCCTGCAGGTCCTCGCGGACCTCGGCATCACGATCTACGTGCTCCAGCACCCCGCGCCGACCAAGCTCATCTACCACACGTACTTCTGGATCTCGACGTCGATCGCGCTGGTGGGCGGAGCGGCGCTCGTCCTCGCAGCGCCGCTCATCGCGGATGCGTTCGGCGAGCCGAGCGCCGGCCCCGTGATGCAGGCTCTCGCTCCCACGGCCCTTCTGGTGACCCTGGGGGCGGTACCGCAGACGATGCTCCGCCGCGAGCTCCGCTTCAAGGAGGTCGCCGTGCAGAGCGCGATCGCCGCGATCGTCAGCCAGGCCGTCGCGGTAGCCGCCGCCGTTGCCGGGCTCGGGGTGTGGGCTCTCGTCCTGCAGACCCTCACGCTCCAGTTCCTGGCCACGCTCCTCGCCTGGGTCGCCACGCGGTACCGTCCCGCCTTCCAGTTCTCCCGCTCGGAGCTGCGGAAGATGGTCGGGTTCGGGGGCAACTACGTCGTCAGCACAGGCCTGCAGACCGCCGCCCAGCTGCTCGTCAACTTCATCATCACCAGCACGCTAGGAGTCGCCGCGCTCGGCTACCTCAACATCGTCCAGCGTCTCACTCGGGTCGTGACGGATGTGGTCCTCTCGGCGGTGCTCCAGGTGTCGACGGTGGCCTTCGCCATGATCCGCGAGTCGCCTGACCGGCTGCGATCGGGATACCTCCGTTCCTTCTCCACCATGTACACCCTGCTGGTGCCGCTGATGGTCTTCATCGCAGCGTCCGCCACCCACCTGGTGCCGTTCATGTACGGAGATCAGTGGGACGCGAGCATCGCACCCGGCATGGTCGTCGCCATCACCTCGATCTTCCTCGTCGACTCCCTCGACCACGCGCTGTACGCGGGCGTGGGGCGGCCGCGCCTGTGGACCCTGTACGCCCTCTACTCCTCGGTCCTCATCGTCGCCGCGACCTGGATCGGGGCGTCGCTCGGGGGACTGCAGGCGGTCGTCGTGGGCGGGCTGATCGCGAGCATCGTGGTCACGACCATCCGCTGGTTCGTCACCGCTCGCGTCCTGGGAGCGAGGAGGTGGGACGTCGTCGGACGGTTCCTCCAGGTGGGGGTGCCCGGTGCCGTGGCTGCCGGCGCGGGTTACCTCGCGGCGTGGCTGACCGCGGATCTGCCCGATCTCGTCGGCGTCGTCCTGGTCGGGCTCGCCGTCCTGGCCGTCTACCTGCCCGTCTTCCGCCTGACGGCTCGCGACACCTGGACCGAGCTGCTCGGTCTCGCGCGCCACGGAGCGCAGCGGGTCGTCAGGCGTCGCCCCGGCACCGCCTGAGCGGACGGCGCTCAGGCGCGAGAGTCGATTGTCGCCACCGGCTCATCGCGTACGTCGAACTCCTCGTCCAAGAGGTCGAGATAGGACTGCAGGGCCGCCTCGGACATGAGCGCGTGGTCGGCACGGGGGTCGTGATCGACGCGGATCCGGTGGCCGCGACGCGACAGCCGTCGCAGGGCATGCGGACCGCGAGTCGACTCCCAGTGCCTCTGATCGGCAGACCCGTTGAGCAGCCGGACAGACGTCTGCCGGGGGATCGGCGCGAGCAGTGATTCCGCGATCTCGTCCACGCCCAATCCGGAGAACAGCCGGAATCGGATCTGATACGGGGCACGATGCCGGACGAACCGCTTGAGTCGTCGCGCGAGCCCTCCGCGCGACGGCGAGAGAGTCTCGGCGTCCGGGTCCGCGGTCGTATCCGCGGTCGTGCGCATCATGCGTCTCTGACGCTCGTAGTACCGCTCCGACGTGCTCCAGGCCTGGTTGTTGATCAGGAGCAACCGCTGGAACGGAGCGCGGAGCGCGGCACGAGCGACCAGCCAGGCACCCGAGCAGAGCCCGATTCCGATGACCGGCAGGTGCGTGCGCTCGGCCAGCCACTCCGCGAAGAGCACGACGTCGCCCGCCTGATCCTCGGTCAGCGAGGTGGTCTCGGCCAGATCCCGCGGATCGGCCGCGTCCCCGATTCCCCTGCGATCGGCACGCAGCGTCGGCACGCCGCGCTCCGCGAGGCGGAGCGAGGTGGCCCGAGCGATCCGGTCGGCGCCCTTCGCGTCGTTCGCGAAGGGGACGAGCAGGGCTGCACTCGACGCCGGCACCCCGCCGATCGGCTCGGTGAGGATCGCCGGCAGCCTATCGGGCCCGATGTCGACCAGCGAGTGGCGCATCCCGCGGCCGCTCGACGGGTCGGAGACGATGTGCTCGCGGTCCGCGGACCACTCGGGGACGGGGGCCGCCCGGCTCGGCTCCAGCGCGGAGAGCACCCGCCGCACCGACGGCATCGACACACGCGCGTAGTTGGGCTCGCGATCGAACAGCTCGGCTGAGGCGTCCGCCTCGTCCTCCACGAGGATCCACGAGGTGTGCGGGCCGGTTTCGGCCATCGCCGAGCGCGGGTCACGGAGGCGCCGGAGAGAGGACGCGTCGGCCTCGTCCAGCATGTAGCCACAGAGCTCGAGTCCCTGCTGCGCACGCGGAAAGTCCGCCGGCAGGTGCATGGTCAGGAGGCTCGACTGCATGCGCAGAAAGGCTCTGCCGCCGAGCGGCGCCCACAGCACGCGCCTCCGCAGGGAGACCGGCGCCTCGGCGACCACAGCAGCGCCGAAGCGCACGCCGATCGCCTGCACGTCGTCGACACCTGAGGCCGACCGGGCGAGCTCCACCGCCGCCGCGAGATCCTCCTGCCAGGCCAGCGCGAGGTCGGTGGCAGCCGGGGCGGGCTCGGAGTCGCCCGTGCCGGACCAGCTGAACCGCACCGCGACGAATCCCTGCCGAGCGGCCTCCACGGCCATCACCCGCAGCGCACGGTACGTGACGAGCGCCTCGTGGGCGAACGGGCCCGCGATCACGACGGCGCCCACCGCCCGGCCGTCATCGGGCCGATGCACCCAGCCTTCGAGCGTCCGGTCTCCACTCGGGAACCAGGTCTGCTCGCCCCGCGCTGTCACAGGAGTCCCAGCGCGGCGCGTACCCCCGTCGGCCAGTCCTCGAGAGCGTACCCGTGCCGACGGGCGAGGGCGAGGATGATGCGCTCCATGCCGAACCCGACGCACGCGCTCTGGGCCACCGATCCGTCCGGAAGCGAGATGGAGAAGTCCGCACCGAAGTGATCGCCGTGGACGTTGCCGGAGGTGATCGCCGTCTCGGTGCCCTCGTAGACCTCAGTCACGATCTCGAGCTTGGCCTCGGCCGCGATCTGGTTCGCGGCCAGGAGGGTGCCGCCCCGTCCGAAGAACGGGTCGTTCGCGGGAACGACCTCGACGGGGAGCTCCAGTCGGGCGAAGAGCTCCTGCGCGATGTCGAGCCAACGCCGACGGTGCTCCCTCGCCCCGGCCTCGGTGCCGACGCGGACGTACTCCCGCATCCGGAAGCTCACGAGCCGCATCGGGTCCTCCGAGGGCTCGTGACGGAAGCACTCGCCCGTGAGTTCGTAGAGCGTCTCGGGTTCGACCGTGGAGTCCTGGAGGGAGGCGAAGAGGGGGTGGCAGGCCGCCGAGACGAGCGCCAGGCCGGTAGTGCTGAGCGAGGCCTGCCAGTCGCCGCCGCGGTCGTATTCCGCGATGAGCTCTCGGAACTCCGGCTGGCCGCCGTGGAAGGAGTCGATCGTGCCGAGCAGCTGAGGGAACGACGCGACATAGCCGGTCTTCTCGAGCAGCTGCACCCCGACGACCGGCGGGAAGCGCATGGGTGTGATCTCGCTGGCGAAGGCATCGCGCGCGGCTCGGGCGATGGCCGCAGCAAGCCCGTCGTAGACGGCGACGGCGCGTGTTCCCAGGCCGGGAAGGACAGCGGAGTGCGAGGGGATGAGCCATCCGTGCTGCTCGAGCTCGGCGCGGAAGGCGCGACGTTGCGCGGTCAGCGGGTCGACTGGGTCGGTCATGCGGGCCTGCTCCTCGGGTCGGGGTAGGGGGAGGGCGGAGGAGCGACGTCGACCGCGGGTGCTACGGCCGTCGCCACTGCGAACGCGAACGATGCGGCGTGGCTGATCGAGATCGCGATGTCCTCGATGCCGGCGGCCGCGGACAGCTCGGCCGCCGACCCGCTCAGGCGCACGCGGGGTGCGCCGATGTCGTCGGCGAGGATCTCGATCTGCGTCCAGCCGAGAGAGGCATCCGGACGAACGCGGAGCGCTTTGTAGACGGCCTCCTTCGCCGCGAACCGTCCGCTCGCGTAGCGGATGACCAGCTCGGAGCTGGTCAGGGTCGACGCTTCAGCGCGCTCGCCGTCGCCGAGGACCCGGCGGAGGTAGCGGTCGCCCGCGGCATCGAGCGACGCGCGGACATCGTCGATCGACTGCACATCGCATCCGACGCGCACCTCGAACGCGCGTGTGGTCGATATCGGCATGTCGTCGCCTCCCTCGGGCAGGATAGCGGGATCGGCGAGGTCTGCTCGGAACCGCAGGCACCCCGGATCTCGGATGCGTCCGCGACTACCCGAGGGCGACCGTGTAGATGTGGTGGCTGAACTCGTTGCTGAACGTGTCGGTGAAGACGCCGTTCGTGAGCGGAAGGGTGCGGCCCTCGCCGACGACGGTCACTGTCCCCGTCATCGGCGCGGGCATCGTGAACACCTGGGCGCCGGTGACGCCGTCGGTCATCGCGAAGATGTACGCGGTGCCGTCCTTCACCTTCAGCGCCGTCTCGAGGTGGGCTCCGAACTTCCACGCGTACGACTGCGTGTTGATCACCGGCGCGAGCGACTGAACGTCCGCGTCGATCTGCTTCACCTTGTCGCGCAGGGGCTGACCGCAGTCGACGAGGGAGTAGGTGCCGCACTGGCCGTTGTTGTTGTGCTGGAAGTAGGCGATACCCGACGCGCCGTGGATGATCGAGTTCCAGACAGCGCCCTCGATCTGCTCCCCGGAGATCGTCCGGGCCCCGGCCTCCGTCAGGAACGGCTTGGCCGTCTCCACGAAGACCCAGTTCGGCTTGGTCGAGTTCGAGAACGACGACATACGGTCCTGCTGCCAGCCGTAGGCGCCCGAGCTGGCCGGGTTCTTACTCTTCGGCCAGAAAGGCGACACCGGCATGATGTCATTCACGTGGGGGCTCGTGTAGGCGTACTTGTCGACGCTGGTGAGGTCCATGAGCCCGACCTGGTCGTCCATCGTCGTGGGGGCCCACCAGGTGCCGAGGACGCCGTTTCCGAAGTTGGCCTGGATGAAACGGCCGTCGTTCAGCCCGCGCAGCTGGGACACGAACGTCTGCTGCTGCGCGAGGCGTCCGTTCTCGGTGGCGCTGCTGCAGCCGCCGTACCCCATCTCGCACTCGTCGGAGGCGTGCCACCCGACGACGCCGGCGTTGTTCCCGACCTCCGCGGGCGACCACTCGGTCTGCGCGAGCACCGAGATCCCCTGGTTGGTGATCGAGGTCAGGGACGAGCCGTCGTGCTCCGCGCCCATGTAGGTGTTGATGCCGATGGCTTTCAGCGACGCCGCGTGCGACGGCTTGCCGAGGAACACGGAGATCGGGAAGAACGACGGGTTCGTCCACCCGGAGGCCGCGGCCTTCGGGAACTTCGCGTAGTAGGCAGGTCCGCCGTACCAGGGGACGCGTGGGAGGGCGGCGACTGCGGCGGCCGCACTGACGGCAGGCGCGGGGGCTCCGGCCTCTAAGGGCACCCCTGCGACCAGAGCCTCGTAGACGTACGCGGTCCCGTTCCAGACCCGACTGATGGAGTCGTAGTTGCCGCCGTGCGGATCCTCGGCGCTGCCGATCGTCGCGAGCGACGTGAAGGTGACGACCGGGCGAACCGGCTCTGAGCCCAATTGACCGGCAAAGACGGCATCGGGTGTTACGACTGCGAGCGTCAGCGCCGCGACGAGGCCGACGGTGATCAGACGGATAACGGAGAGACGGCCAGCCGGGCGCATCGACGCGAGACGGGCCGGCACGCGGGTGCGACGTGCAGGGTGAGACGGCCCGTGCAGTAACTTCACGTGAAAACTCCGTCGCTCGACGTGGTGTGCGGTGCCGCCGATTGGGGATCGACGACTCCGCGGGCGGTCATCGCCTAGCAGAGGGAGTGGTCATCACAGTACAGGAGCGCTGGCTCTCGGAACCGTCTCGTCACCCCTATTGGGGGCGTTCCGACGGGCGGCGGGTGCGGCTCAGCCGAGCTGCTTCCGGATGCGCTGCACGCTGATCGGGCCGGCCGCGCCGAGGTGCTGCGCGAAGAGCGACAGCCGCAGCTCCTCGAGCATCCAGCGTGCCTGCACGAGTCGCGGCTCGGCGTCGGGCGCCAACGGCAGCGTGCCGCCGGCCTCCCGGTAGAGGGCGGCCGCCTGCTCGACCTCCGTCTGCCACTGGCGGTCGCGTCCGAGGTTGTCGGCGAGTCTGTCGACACGGTGCACGAGGCCCGCCAGATAGGTCGGCAGCCGGCGCAGCTGCGCGACCCCCGTGGCCCGCACGAAGCCGGGGTGCACGAGCGCGTCCAGCTGGGCGCGCGCATCCGCCAGGGGTCCCATCAGGGCGATGCTGGATGCGCGCGAGATCGCACGATCCGCGTCACGGGCGCCCTGCATCACCTTCGCCGTCGTGCTCACGGTGTCGAAGAGCGCCTCCATGAGCCCGCTCGACACCTCGACCCGGAGCGCCTCGAACTCCCCGCGCGTGGAGGGCGCCCGCCCGGCGAGCTGGGCGTCGATCACGGCGAGCAGCGCGTCGTCGAGCAGCGCGGCGGTCGACCGGTACGGGCTCGCCGCGAGCAGAAGCTTCTCGGTGCCCGTCAGATGCTCCTGCACGTACGCGAGCGGGCTCGGCAGGGTCAGGGCGAGCAGGCGGCGCACGCCCTTCGGGTGCTCACGCGCCTGCTCGGCGGCGGTGCCCAGCACCCGGATCGCGACGCTCGCACCCTCGTCGACGAGGGCAGGGAATCCGCGCACCACCCCGGACGTCGCGCCCGCCGACATCCCGCCCTCGACGACCCTCGGCAGCTCGTCGAGATCCCACGTGACGAGTCCGGACCGCTCGAGCGACCGGTCCGGCCCGGATGGGGCCGTCGCCTTCGCGACGCTCACCCGAGCCGTCTCGCCGAGCTTCGCCTGCAGTGCCGCCAGATCCTTCGACGTCGCCACCCGGCGCCCCCGGTCGTCGATCGCGGCGAACGTCATGCGCAAGTGCGCGGGCAGGCGCTCGAGGTCGAAGTCGGTCGGAGTGAGGACGGTGTGCGTCTGGCGGCGGATCTCGGTGGCGAGGTACGTGGTGAGGTTCTCGGAGGGGGCTTCGAAGCCGTCGGAGGCGGCGCGGGTCGCTTCGCGGCCCTCCTCAGCCAGCGGGAGCAGCAGCTTGCGGGCCCAGTCGAGGGCCGGCACCACGTTCTTGCGGATCGCCTTCGGCAGGGTCTTGAGCAGAGCGGTGACGAGCTCCTCGCGGAGTCCGGGCACGAGCCAGTCGAACCCGGTCGCCTCGACGCGGGGGAGCAGGGCCAGCGGGATCTCGACCGTGACGCCGTCGTCGTCTGCGCCTGGCTCGAAGCGGTAGCTCAGCCGCATCCGCTGATCCCCCTGGTGCCAGAGCGTCGGGTAGGAGGACTCGACGGGATCGCCCGACGGACCCGCCGCATCCGCCTCGGCCTGCTCGCCGAGCAGGGATCGCTCGGTCATGAGCAGCAGCTCGGGCGAGGTGGTGCGGGTCGCCTTCCACCAGGTCTCGAAGCGCCGGACGTCGGTGACGTCGGCCGGGATCACGCGGTCGTAGAAGTCGACGATCACCTCGTCGTCGACCAGCAGGTCGCGACGGCGGGTGCGCTCCTCGAGCTCCTCGAGGTCGCGACGGAGGGCGCGGTTGGCACGGTCGAAGTCGTACAGCCCGTTGGAGCGGATCTCGTACGGCCAGTCGCCGTCGACGAGCGCGTGCCGGATGAGCAGCTCACGGGCCTGCTCGGGGTCGATCCGCGCGAGCTGGATGCGGCGCTTCGGCACGATCGGCACCCCGTAGAGCATGACCTTCTCGTCGGCGACGGCGGATCCCTGGCGCTTCTCCCAGCGCGGTTCGCCGTAGCTGCGCTTCACCAGGTCGCCGGCCAGGGCCTCCGCCCACGCGGGGTCGATGGAGGCGACGGTGCGCGCGAAGAGCCGGCTCGTCTCCACCAGCTCGGCCGCCATCACCGCGGGCGGACCCTTCTTGGCGAGGGCCGAGCCGGGGAAGATCATGAACCGCGTGCCGCGGGCTCCGAGGTACTCGCGCGCGCCCCGCTTGTCCGCCGTCGGAGGCGGCTTGCGTCCGTTGGTCGAGCCTGTCGAGGCCTTCGTGCGCTCGTCGCGGAGCCCGATCCGGCTCAGCAGTCCGGCGAGCAGCGACCGGTGGATCCCGGTCGGGTCGACCTTCGCGTCCTCCGGCACCAGCCCGAGCGGCTTGCCCGCCCGGACGAGTTGGCGGTACAGGTCCTGCCACTCGCGCACCCGCAGGTAGCTGAGGAACTCGGCCTTGCAGAGGCGCCGGAACGCGCTCGACGACAGCTCGCGCTGCTTCTCCTCGAGGTGGTTCCAGAGCGCCAGCAGGGTGAGGAAGTCGCTCGTCGGATCGGCGAAGCGTGCGTGCGCCTGATCCGCCTGCGGACGCTTGGCAAGCGGACGCTCACGCACGTCCTGGATGCTGAGCCCGGCGACGATCGCGGCCACCTCGCGCACGACCCCGTGTCGCTTGGCCTCCACGAGCATCCGGCCGAACCGCGGATCGACCGGGAGGCGGGCGAGGTCGCGGCCGATGCGGGTGATCGACAAGGCTGGCTGAGGAGCGCCGCCGGAGGCGACGCGTCTCGAAGCCGCTTCGGGGTCGATCGACCCGGACGTTACCTGACGCCCGGGACGGGCGTCAGCGCTGGCGTCGCGGCGAAGGCCAGAAATGGCCTTCGCTCCAAGCTCCAGCGCGCCGAGTTCGCGCAGCAGATCGACCCCGTCCTGGATCCCCCGCGAATCCGGCGGCTGCAGGAACGGGAACGCCGCGATGTCGCCCAGGCCGATCGACGTCATCTGCAGGATCACCGCCGCGAGGTTGGTGCGCAGGATCTCGGGGTCGGTGAACTCGGGGCGGGAGGCGAAGTCCTCCTCCGAGTAGAGGCGGATCGCGATGCCGTCGCTCGTGCGGCCGGCGCGACCGGAGCGCTGGTTGGCGCTCGCCTGGCTGATCGCCTCGATCGGCAGTCGCTGCACCTTCGAGCGCACGCTGTAGCGCGAGATGCGCGCCGTGCCCGCGTCGATGACGTACTTGATGCCGGGGACGGTGAGGCTGGTCTCGGCGACGTTGGTGGCGAGCACGACCCGGCGTCGGATGCCGGGGGTGCGCTTCGTGTCGAACACGCGATGCTGGTCCGCCGCGCTGAGGCGCCCGTAGAGGGGGAGCACCTCGGTGTCGGGCCCGGAGCTCCCGCGGATGGCGTCCTCGGCATCCCGGATCTCGTTCTCGCCGGTCAGGAAGACCAGCACATCGCCCGCCGCCTCGCGCTTCAGCTCGGCCAGCGCATCCGTGATGCCCTGGAGGTAGTCGCGATCGTCGGAGGCGATCCCCTCCTCGTCCTCGCTCACCTCCGCGACCAGGGGCCGGTACCGCACCTCGACCGGGAAGGTGCGCCCGCTCACCTCGACGATCGGGGCGGGGGTGCCCTCGGCATCCGCGAAGTGCCGGGCGAAGCTCTCGGGATCGATGGTCGCGCTCGTGACGATCAGCTTGAGCTCGGGGCGCCGCGGCAGCAGCTGCTTCAGGTAGCCGAGCAGGAAGTCGATCGTCAGCGACCGCTCGTGCGCCTCGTCGATGATGATCGTGTCGTACTGGCGGAGGTCGCGATCCCGGTTGATCTCGGCCAGCAGCACGCCGTCGGTCATCAGCTTGACGCGGGTGTCGGCCTTCGCCCGGTCGTCGAAGCGCACCTGATACCCGACGACCCCGCCGAGATCCACGCCGAGCTCGTCGGCGATGCGCTCGGCGATGCTGCGGGCGGCGATCCGCCGCGGCTGGGTGTGGCCGATGCGCTCGCGCCCGAGCTCGAGGCAGATCTTCGGCAGCTGCGTCGTCTTGCCCGACCCGGTCGCTCCCGCCACGATCACCACCTGGCTGCCCGCGATCGCGCGTGCCAGCTCGTCCCGCGCCTGGCTGACCGGCAGCTCGGGCGGGTACGAGATCGTGAAGGGGAGGGCGTCGGACATGAGCCCTCCAGCTTACGGCGGCCCCGCCGCCCGCCGTCACTCGACGCCGAGCAGCTCCCCCTCGAGTCGTCGGTAGCTGGTCTCCATGCCGTCGGTCATGCCCGTGGCGAGGATCATGTCCCGCTGCGCCGCGTCCGGGTACGTGATGAACAGAGTCATCAGCGTGACGCCGTCGACCTCGTCGAACGACAGATCGTTGGTGTTCGGGGGGAACGGTGCGCCCGTCATGCGCTCGGTGGTCACCATGCGGCGCTCGGGGTCGATCACGAGGTTCTCGCCCTCGAACCCGAAGGGCTGGCCCTCGGTGTCGCCCGTCGGCGCCCACGCGTTGCGGTAGGAGCCCCCGACGACGAGGTTGTTCTCGCAGGCGGTCATCACCCACCCGTCTGGTCCGAGCAGCCATCGCCGCATCAGCTCGGGCTCGGTGTGAGCCCGCCAGAGCAGGTGTCGGGGTGCCTCGAACGCGCGGGTGATGCGCACATGGGTGTCGTCGACGATCTCGGTCTGCGTTCCCTTTCCAAGGGCGTACTCGCGCAGGTCGGCCAGCACGAGGTCGAGCTGCGAGGCGACCTCGCGGTACCCCTCGAGCATGCCCATCTGCAGCATCTGCTCGAGGTCGTCGGCGGAGGCGAACCTCGCCGCGAGCGTGAACCGGGATCCGGTGTCGGTGCGCTCGAGCGTGAGCACGGTGGCGATGGTCGGCATTCCCGTGGCGAGGGCGCCGTCGGCGTCGGTGAACCTGTCATCGAAGGTGATCGACCTGCCGTCGTCGATGGTGGTGACCGACCACTCCGCGTGGAAGCGCTCGCCCTCGGGCGAGGTCATCCAGTACCGCGCGCGCCCGCCGGGTCGCAGGTCGAACTCGCCGAACGTCGCGGGGTAGCCGGGAGGTCCCCAGAAGCGCTCGAGCTGACGCGGGTCGGCGAACGCCGCCCACAGTCGCTCGACGGTCACGGGGAAGTCGCCGACGAGGGTCATCGTCAGGGCCTCGGGATCTGTGGTGGCGGAGGTGACGGGCATGGGACTCTCCTTATTCGGTTTCGGCGAGCAGGGCGTCGAGCCGGTCGACGCGGCTGCGCCACAGGTCGGCGTAGGCGTCGAGCAGCTGCCGCGCGCGGGCGATGGTGGTCGGGTCGGCGCGGACCAGGCGCTCCCGCCCTCGGCTCTCCTTCGTCACGAGCCCGGCCCCCTCCAGCACGGCGACGTGCTTCTGAACCGCGGCGAACGACATCTCATAGGCGTCGGCCAGACGGCTGACCGACGTGTCGCCCACCATGGTGCGCTGCAGGATGTCGCGGCGGGTCGCATCCGCCAGGGCGTGGAAGATGCGGTCGACCTCGAGGTCGCTGAACTCCATTATTACAACCATTTGGTTGTACGTTAGGCGAGCTCGCGCGCGGTGTCAACAGTGGCACCATGGAGACATGACCACCGACGTTCCCACCATCACCCTCAACGACGGCCACACCATCCCCCAGCTCGGCTTCGGCGTCTTCAAGGTCGACCCCGACGAGGCCGAGCGCATCGTCAGCGACGCGCTCGAGGTCGGCTACCGCCACATCGACACCGCCGCCGTCTACGGCAACGAGAAAGGGGTCGGCGCCGCGATCGAGAAGTCAGGCATCGCGCGCGACGAGCTCTTCATCACGACGAAGCTGTGGAACAGCGACCAGGGCACCCAGTCCGCCGTCGACGCGATGGACCTCAGCCTCGAAAAGCTCGGGCTCGACTACGTCGACCTGTACCTCATCCACTGGCCGCGCCCCGACCTCGATCTGTACCTCGACTCGTGGCTGACGCTCGAGCAGCTGAAGGCCGACGAGAAGACCCGCTCGATCGGCGTCAGCAACTTCCACCGTCCGCACCTCGAGCGCATCATCGCGGGCAGCAGCACAGTTCCCGCCGTCGACCAGCTCGAGCTGCACCCCGCATTCGCCCAGCGCGAGCTGCGCGCCTTCGGGGCCGAGACGGGCATGCACATCGAGGCCTGGGGCCCGCTCGGTCAGGGCAAGTACGACCTCTTCGGCGAGCAGGCCATCCAGGATGCCGCGGCCGCCCACGCGGTGAGCCCCGCCCAGGTCGTGGTGCGCTGGCACCTGCAGAACGGGATCATCGTCTTCCCGAAGTCGAACTCGCGCGAGCGCATGGCGCAGAACTTCGACGTGTTCGGCTTCGAGCTGACGGCGGAGGAGCTGGCCGCGATCGACGGGCTGGACCGCGGTCAGCGCGTGGGCGCCGACCCGGACGCCGCGAAGTTCTAGCCCGCGAGCAGCTCGACCCGCTCGCCGCGCGGGGTCGCCACCAGCAGGTCGGCGATCCCCGCGGAGGCGAACGCCGCCTCGAGGTCGGCGCGGCTCTCGCTGAAGTGCTCCCAGTCCTCGCAGTGCACCCCGACCACCTGGCGGGCCTGCAGGAGTCGGGCGGCGCGCGCCGCATCCGGCGAGGTGAGGGTGAGCGCGGCGTCGAGTCCGGGCACGCGGGCGGCGCCCGCGAAGAGCACCGCGACGTCGACGGTCGGGAACCGTCCTGCGATCTGCTCCACGAGCGGCAATGACGCGTTGTCGCCGCTGACGTAGACGGTCGGCTCGCCCGGCGCCTCGAGCACGAACCCGACGACGGGCCCGACGAACCGGAGTGATCCGGGCGGCCCGTGCAGAGCGGGCACGATCGTGATCGTCGCCTCGCCTCCGTCCGGAGCGCGGAGGCGGTGCTGCTCCCAGTCGTCGAAGCCGATCACTGATCCGCCCCACAGCTCGTCGGCCGCCTGCCGCGTGCTCAGGGTGGGGACGCCGGTGGCGATGAGCTCGAGACCCTCCCAGTCGAGGTTGTCCTTGTGCCCGTGGTGCGACAGCAGCACCAGGTCGACGTCGCCGAGCCGGTCGCGTGCGACGCCCGGACCGGCCGTCTTCACCAGCGTCGACTCGCCGGGGCTCTCGTACCGTGCGGGCTGGTCGAACGTCGGGTCGGTCACGATCCGCAGCCCCGCCCACTCGAGCACCAGCGTGGGACCGCCCACGTACGTCACCGTCAACTCCGACATAGCCTGAGCGTATGACCAATCGGCTGTCGGATGCTGTGAGCCCGTACCTGCGCGGACACGCGGACAACCCGGTCGACTGGTGGCCGTGGAGCGAGGACGCCTTCGCCGAAGCCGCCCGTCGCGACGTGCCCGTCTTCATCTCCATCGGATACGCCACCTGCCACTGGTGCCACGTCATGGCGCGCGAGAGCTTCAGCGATCCGGAGCTCGCCGAGCATCTCAACGCCCGCTTCGTCGCGATCAAGGTCGACCGCGAGGAGCACCCGGACGTCGACGCCAGCTACATGGCGGCGGCCAGCGCCTTCACCGGGCAGCTCGGCTGGCCGCTGTCGGCGTTCGCCACCCCCGGCGGGCGGGTCTTCTATGCGGGCACCTACTTCCCGCCGCGTCCGGTCGGGCAGACCCCGTCGTTCCGCACGGTGCTCGACGCCATCGAGGAGGCGTGGCGTGATCGCCGGGCCGAGGTCGAGGCGACCGGGGCGGCGGTGGCCGAGGCGATCTCGGCGGCGGCCGTCGAGGCGAGCGGCGGATCGGCGGCCACGGTCGCGCAGCCGGACCCCGCCGCCCTCGGGGCCGCGGTGCAGAAGCTGCTGTCGTTCGAGGACCCCGACTTCGGCGGACTCGGCCGCGCCCCCAAGTTTCCCAACGCTCCCGTTCTGTCCTTCACCGCCGCACGCGGGGCGGCGGGCGACGCCGATGCCGCGGCCTTCACCCGGCGAAGCCTGCGGGCCATGGCGGGGTCCCCCCTGCGTGATGCCGTCGAGGGCGGCTTCTTCCGGTACGCGGTGCAGCGCGACTGGAGCGAGCCCCACTACGAGCGGATGCTGTACGACAACGCGCAGCTTCTGCGGTCGTACGCCGAGCTGGGTGCGGCCGAGGACGACGAGATCGCCTCCGACGTCGCCGCCGGGATCGCGACGTTCCTCCTCGATGTGCTGCGTGTGCCGAGCGGCGCGCTCGCGTCCGCCCAGGACAGCGAGAGCCCCGTCGACGGGGTGCGCAGCGAGGGCGGCTACTACGCTCTCGACGCCGACGGACGCACCGGCCAGCCCGCGCCTGCACTCGACGCCAAGGTCCTCACCGGGCTCAACGGGATGGCGATCGGCGCGCTCGCCGATGCCGGCGTCCGGCTCGGGCGCAGCGACTGGGTGGACGCCGCGCGGGCGGCGGCCGACGCCGTGCTCACCCTGCACGGCGCCGACGCCGGAGTCGCGCGCGCATCGCTCGACGGACGGCTCTCGACGGCGCACGCCACCCTGGAGGATCTGGGCGGGCTCTCCGGCGGACTGCTGCGGCTGGCGCTCGCTACGGGCGAGGTGCGGTACGCGTCCATCGCCCGCACGATCATCGAGGCCTGCCGCGCCGGGGACGGGCGGATCGCCGCCCCGGCGGGGGCGGATCCGGTGCTCGCCGCACGCGGCCTCGGAACCGAGGCCGACCCGAGCGACGGCGCCACCCCGTCGGGGCGGGCGCTGATCGCCGACGCGGCGCTCCTGCTCGCGGCCCTCACCGGCGACGACGCGCACCGGAGGGTCGCGGAGGACGCGATCGTCCCCGTGCTCGAGCGCGCCGTCAGCGAGCCGAGCGCCTTCGGGGCGGCGCTCGCCATCGCCTCCCAGCTGCTCGAGCCCCTGCGGCAGCTCGTGGTCGTCGGACCCGACGCCGGCGCCGGATCGGCCGGGAGCGTGTTCGGCGAGGTCCTGAGCGGATGGCGGGGCGGGGTCGCCGCCGCCGTGACCGACGCGCAGGCGGCGGCCTTCGCATCCGCCGGCTTCGAGCTCTTCGAGAGCCGGACGTCACGCGACGGCCGTGCGGCCGCCTACTACTGCGAGCACTTCGTGTGCGCCCTGCCGGTGACGACCGCCCCCGAGCTGCAGGCCCTGCTCACGCTGTCGTGACGAGCGGCGCATCCGCGTCGGCCGCCCACTCGTTCAGCGATCCGTCGTACACCGCGACCGACGTCTCGCCGAGCAGGGTGAGCGCCAGCGCGGCCGACGCCGACGCGATGCCGCCGCCGCAGTAGGTGACGATGCGCGGGGCGCCGAGCGCGGGTGCCAGCACGCCGCGCAGTCCGTCGGCAGGGAGGTAGGTGTTCGCCTCCCGATCGACCAGTCGGCCCGCGGGGGCCGAGCTGCTGCCGGGGATGTGGCCGAGACGCACGCGGGCACCCGCCTCGCCCGTGAACTCCGTCTGTGGTGTCGCGCAGATGAGCGCCGCGTCGTGCTCGCCGCGCAGCACGGCCTCGACGTACGCCTTGTCGACCCACAGCTCGGGGCGCTCGTGGGCGGTGACGGCCGCAGGCACCGGCTCGCGATGGCCGATGTCGGTCTCGCGGCCCTCGGCGCGCCAGGCGGTCAGGCCGCCGTCGAGCACGGCCGCCCGGTCGAATCCGAAAGCGCGGAACAGCCACCACACCCGCGCCGCCCACTGCCCGACGGCCGAGTCGTAGACCACGACCGTCGTGCGGTCGTCGACCCCGAGTGCACCGACGGCCGCGGCGAACCGCCTCGGCGACGGGCGCGTGAACGGGAAGGCGCCCTCCGGATCCGAGAGCTCCTCGATCAGGTCGGCGAACACCGCGGTCGGGACGTGCCCCTCGAGCAGGTACTGCTCGTGCCCGCTCAGATAGCCTCCGCGACCGTTGGGCTGCGTATAGGCCACCACCGACGCGTCGAGCACGACGAGGCGGTCGGCGCCCAGGTGATCGGCGAGCCACTGCGTCGAGACGAGAGGGCCGGGGAGGAGGGGTCCGTCGGACATGGTGCCACGGTAGGTCGCTGGGCCGTCGAGGGCGAGGGGCGGTGACACACGGGGTAATCGGCGTCGGCGCCCGACCGTAGGCTTTCCGAATGAGCTGCCGCGTCGGAACCCCCTAGTGGGCGCCGCCAGCTACCTGGGCAGCTCGGTGTCGCTGCGCGTCGCGAGCGCCGGATCCGCGGTCGCGATCCCGATCCTCGCGGTGCAGCAGCTCGATGACATCGCCCTCGGCGGGGTGCTCGTGGCCATCTCGCTCGCGCCCGCGATCATCTCCGCGCCGCTCGTCGGCGTCGCCCTCGACAGGTCACGGCACCCACGCCGTCTCGTGCTCGCGGGCGCGCTCGTCACCACGGCCGGGTTCGTCGCGGTATCGCTTCTCGGCGTGCTGCCGCTGCCGCTCATCGTGCTGCTCCTCGTGGGCGCAGGGGCGACCGCGCCGTTCTACTTCGGCGGACTCTCGAGCTTCGTCACCGACGAGATCCCGGATGAGCGGCGGGCCTACGCCCTCGACGCGCTGTCGTACAACATCTCCTCGGTCGCGGGGCCGGGGATCGTGGCCGTCGCCTCCCTGTCGCGGATCGCGTCGCTGCCCATGATCGTGATGGCGGCGTTCTCGTTCGTCGGCGCGATCAGCGCCCTGGGGCTGGGATTCCGGGCGCGCCCTCTCGTCGAGGAGCGGGTCCTGCGCACCATCGCGACCGGGCTCAGGCATCTGGTGACGCACCGTCCGCTCGCTGTCGTCATCGCTTCCGGTGCCGTCGCGCAGTTCGGCGGGGGAGCGCTGCCGATCGCCGCCATCGCCCTCTCGATCGAGCGCGCCGGCACCCCCGACGACGCCGCGATCGTCGTCACGGCCTTCGCGGTCGGCGGTCTGCTCGGGGCCCTCATCGGGTCGGTCCGCCCGTGGGGTCGGGTCGCCCCGCAGGTGGTGATGGGCGGCGGGTTCGCCATCATCGGGCTGCTCACCCTGCTCGCCGTGCCCGACCTCGGGTTCGTGGTGGCGGTGATCGCGCTCGGGCTTTCGGGCGTGCTGACGGCGTCCAGCTCGGCCGCGATGCTGCTGCTGCGCAAGCAGCAGAGCCCGGCTCAGGTGCGATCGCAGGTGTTCACCATCGGATCGGGGCTGCGGGCCGTCACGGGCGGGGTCGGCGCCGCGGTGGCCGGGCTGCTCGCCGGGTTGGATGCGGGGGTGCTGCTCGCGGGGATCGGGGCGGTGTGGGTGGTGTTGGGGGCGATGATGCTGGGGTACCCGCGCGGGGCTACGTCTCTCGAACAGGCTGTCTAGCGTCACTCTGCCGCGGGTTGTCCACAGCCACACGTCGAGGGCTCGAACGTATGTTCGAATCTTGCTAGAATCATGCTATGAGCTCCACCGCGACGCAGACGCTCGTCCCGCCAGACGTGCAACGGCTCTCGGAGGCCACCGATGTCGAACTGCTCGACCTGCAGGCGGCTGTCGCCGAGGTGCGGCGTCGGGTCGACGCGACGGCCGCTCTCATCGCGGGCGAGGTCGCACGCCGATCCTCCCGCGAGCTCGGGTACGACGGGCTGGCCCAGCGGTCAGGTGCTCGCACACCGGATGCGCTGGTCGCCCGAGTCGCGGGGGTGACCGGCGCCGAGGCTCGCGATCTCGTGCAGGCGGGTGCGATCCTCGCCGGCGAGTTCTCCTGGATGACCGCCGTGGCTGACGAGCTGCTCGCGGGCTCGGTGTCGGTCGGCTCGGCCGCGGCGATCCAGCTGGGCCTCGGTAGGCCGTCCGACGACGTGCCCGCCGAGGTGCTGGCGGCCGCCGCTGCGCGGGTGCTCGAGCAGGCCGGGTCGCTTCCGCCCAAGAAGGTGGCGGCTCGGGCGCGGCGTGAGCGCGACGAGCTCGACGAGGCTGGAGTGGCCGACCGGGAGGCGCTCCGGCGCGACAGACGGTTCCTGCGTCTGATCCCCCGTGCCGACGGCATGACCCGCATCGTCGGGCTGCTCGATCCGGAAAGCGCCGCCCTCGTGACCGACGCGCTCGACTGCATCACAGCTCCGCGCCGTGGCGGGGTGCGCTTCGTCGACCCCGAGCAGCAGCGGCGCGGGCAGGCGATCATCGATGACCCCCGCACGACGGAGCAGCTCGCGGTGGACGCGCTCGTGCACATGGTGCACCTGGCCGGTGGCATCGACGACGGCCGGGTCTTCGGCGGTCGAGCTCCGGCGGTGCGGGTGCACGTCAGGCTGGCCGATCTCGACCGCCGTGCGGGCACGGGTCACCTCGAGGGTCAGACAGCCCCAGTCTCGATCGCGACTGTCGAGCGCGAGGTCTGCGAGCGCGGACTGGTGCCGATCCTCTTCGACGACGGTGGGTCGGTTCTCGATCTGGGTCGCACCCAGCGTCTCTTCACCTCGCGACAGCGGATCGCGATCGCCGCGAGAGACGGCGGCTGCATCGTCGGCGAGTGCGATAGGCCGCCCTCCTGGACCGAAGCGCATCACATCGACGATTGGGACGCCCACCACGGACGCACCGACGTCGCCGACGGAGTCTCCCTGTGCCGACATCACCACATGTGGATCCACAACTCCGACGCGCGCATTCGGCGGACCGGCGCGCTATATCGGATCGAGCACGCCGACGGCCGCGTCGATGAACTGACGTCGAAGAGCCCGATCCGCCACGGAGCGGCAGCGTGACCTGGCGGCAGCGTGACCGTGCGGCGGCGTGAGCTGCGATGCCTCGATGTTGGGCAGCTAGCGGATCGTCTTCCGCGACGAGATCTGCCCGGTGTCGAAGCCCAGCAGGTGCAGGCCGCCGTTGAAGCGTGCGTGCTCCACCTTGATGCAGCGGTCCATCACGACCGTCAGGCCCTTCGACTCGCCGTAGATCGCCGCATCCTGGTTCCAGATGCCGAGCTGCACCCACACCGTCTTCGCCCCGATGGCGAGCACATCGTCGATGACCGACGGGATGTCGCTGCCCTTGCGGAACACATCCACGATGTCGGGCACCACGGGCAGGTCGGCGAGCGACCTGTAGACGGGCTGCCCCAGGATCGTCTCGGCGTTGGGGTTCACGAAGTAGAGGTCGTAGTCGCTCGACTGCTGCAGGTAGGTCGCCACGAAGTAGCTCGACCGCGCGGCATTCGGCGACGCCCCCACGATCGCGACGCTCTTCGCGGCACGCAGGATCTTCAGCCGCTCCTTCGCGCTCGGCCCGACCCAGGTGCGGTTCGAGCGCAGCAACTTCGCCAGCGGCGAGTCGGCAGGCATCTCGCAGGTGAGACCGTTCGAGAGCTGCACGGTCTCGGTCGAGTCGTCGGTCGAGCCGGCCGAGCCGGTCGAGACCTCGGTAGCAAGGGACATGCGCCTATTCTCCCTTCACGGCGGCGGCCAGCGCTTGGTCGAGGTCGGCGATGATGTCCTCCGGGTCCTCGATGCCGACGCTCAGCCGCACGAGCCCCGGCAGCACGCCCGCGTGCTCCAGCTGCTCGGTGCTCAGCTGCGCGTGCGTCGTCGAGGCCGGATGGATCACCAGCGTCTTCGCGTCGCCGATGTTGGCGAGGTGGCTCGCCAGGTCGACGCTCTCGATGAACGTCTGGCCGACACTGCGGCTGTCGCGCGTCGCCGAGCCCTTCACGCCGAAGCTGAAGACCGAGCCCGGCCCCTTCGGCAGGTACTTGGCGGCGCGCTCGTGGTGCGGATGCGCGGGAAGGCCCGCCCAGTTGACGAACTCCACGCGCGGGTCGGCGTCCAGCCACTCCGCGAGGATCCGGGCGTTGTCGACGTGCGCCTGCATGCGGAACGGCAGCGTCTCGACGCCAGTCGCCAGCAGCCACGCCGAATGGGGCGAGAGCACAGGGCCGATGTCGCGCAGCTGCTCGGCGCGCAAGCGCGTGAGGAACGCGTACTCGCCGAAGTTGCCGTGCCAGTTGAGACCGCCGTAGTGCGGCACCGCCTCGTCGAAGAGCGGGAACCGCTCGTTCGCCCAGTGGAAGCGACCGCTCTCGACCACGACACCGCCGAGGGTCGTACCAGCGCCGCCGAGGAACTTGGTGGCCGAGTGGATCACGATGTCGGCACCCCACTCGATCGGGCGGTTCAGGTACGGGGTGGCGACCGTGCCGTCGATGATCAGCGGCAGGTGGTGGGCGTGCGCCACGTCGGCGAGGCCCTCGATGTCGGCGATCTCTCCCGACGGATTCGACACGGTCTCGGCGTAGATCAGCTTGGTCTTGTCGGTGATCGCCGCGGCGTAGTCGGCCGGGTCGGAGGAGCGCACGAACGTCGTGTCGACGCCGAAGCGCCGCAGCGTCACGTCGAGCTGCGTCACCGTGCCGCCGTAGAGGTTGGCGCTCGACACGATGTGGTCGCCTGCGCCCGCCAGCGACGCGAACGTGATGAACTCGGCGCCCAGACCGGATGCCGTGGCGACGGCCCCGAGGCCCCCCTCCAGCGAGGCGATGCGCTCCTCGAAGCTCGCTACCGTCGGGTTGGCGAGGCGGCTGTAGATGTTGCCGTACTTCTGCAGGGCGAAGCGGGCCGCCGCATCCGCCGTGTCGTCGAAGACGAAGGCGCTCGTCTGGTAGATCGGGAGGGCGCGTGCGCCGTGCACCGCGTCGGGGATGTTGCCGGCGTGGATCGCGCGGGTGCGGAAGCCCCATTCGCGGTCGGGGGTGGACTTCTCGGGATCGGCGTCTGGCATGCTGCCAGGCTACCCACCCCGATCCCGAGGAATCGGGGAGCCGTTGCGGGAGGTAACACGCCGCTCAGCGACGACGGATGCGGCTCCCGCGTCCCGAGGCGAGGGCGGTGGCGATGAGCGCATCGAGCAACTGGGGATACGCGACCCCCGCAGCTGCGAACATGCGCGGCACCTGCGAGCGCGCGGTGAAGCCGGGGAAGGTGTTCACCTCGTTCAGCACGATGCCGTCCGCGGTGACGAAGAGGTCGACGCGCGCCAGCCCGCGGCAGCCGAGCGCGCGGAACATCGTGCGCGCCGCGTCGGCGAGCTGCTCGGCGACGCGGCTCGGCAGGTCGGCCGGCACCCGGAAGTCCGGCTCGCGCTCGTACTTGCCGGCCGCGTCGAACACCTCGCCGGCCGGCACCACGATCTCGAGCGCGGGCGCGCAGGTGAGCGAGCCGTCCGGGTGCTCGAGGACGGCCACATCCACCTCGCGTCCGACCACCGCGTGCTCGACCAGCACCGAGATGTCGAACGCGAGCGCCGCCTCGACGGCCGACGCGAGCGCGGTGCGGCCGACGGCCATGGCCACCCCGTGGCTCGATCCAGCGCGGGCCGGCTTCACGACCGCGGGAAGCGCGACGACGTCGAGCCGAGGGTCGTCACCGCTCGTCACGCGGATGCCGTCCGCCACCGCGATGCCCGCCTCGCGTGCCAGGAGCTTCGTCAGTCCCTTGTCCATGGCCGCCGCGCCCGCGGCGACACCCGAGCCGACGTAGGGCACCCCGACGAGGTCGAGCAGGGCGGCGATCGTGCCGTCCTCGCCGTGAGGACCGTGCAGGGCGGGGATGACGACGTCGGCGTTCTGCAGGATGCGCACCGCGTCGGCCAGATCGTCCGCCAGCGGTCCGCCCGCGGCGCTCGCCCACGACCCGTCGGGTCGGATCACCAGCTCGATCACGTCGTACCGGTCCCGACCGAGCGCGCCCGCGATCGCACGCGCCGAGGCCCGCGACACGTCGTGCTCGCTGCTCGTGCCGCCGCCGATCACGACCACGGTCAGCAGGTCGGTGACCACGCTCACGCGGCGCTCCCGACCCGGTCGCGGCTGACGCGAGGCCCGATCCGGGTCACGATCTCGTGTTCGATGGTGCCCGCCCAGCCGGCCCACTCGGCCAGCGTCGGCTCGCCGGAGTCCCCCGCCCCGAAGAGCGTGGCCGAGTCGCCGGCCGACACGGGGTGCTCACCCACGTCGAGCACCAGCTGGTCCATCGAGATAGCGCCCACGATCGGGGCCCGGCGCCCGTTCAGCAGCACCGATGCATCGGGCCCGAGGCCGCGGGGGATCCCGTCGGCGTACCCGAGGGGCAGCAGCGCGAGCCGCGTGCGGTGCGAGGTGCGGTAGGTGAGCCCGTACCCCACGCCGGTGCCGGCCGGCACGTCGCGCACCGACGCGACGGGCGCGGTGAGCCGCATGGCACCGCGCAGCTCGGTCGAGTGCGACGGGTCGATGCCGTAGAGGCCGGCGCCCACGCGCACCAGGTCGAAGTGGGTCGCCGGCGCCGTGAGCGTCGCCGCCGTCGCGGCGAGGTGCAGCAGCCGGGGGGAGAGCCCGCGATGCCGGGCGACCCGGACGGCGTTCTCGAACAGCATCGTCTGGCGGCGGGTCATCGGGTCGCCTGGCTCGTCGGCGCGCGCCAGGTGGCTCATGACCCCGACCACGCGCAGGTCGCCCGCCGCCTCGCCCAGCCGGGCGTGCTCGCAGAGCGTCGCCCACTCGCGGCGGTCTGCGCCGTCGCGGGCGAGGCCGGTGTCGAGGTGCAGATGGATGCGCGCGGGTCGGCCCAGCGCGATCGCGGCTGCCCGCACCGCGGCCAGGTGCTGCACGCTGGGGACCGCCACGTCGATCCCATGCCTGATCGCCGACGCGAAGTCGGCGTCGATCGGGTTGAGCCAGCTCAGCATCGGCGCGTCGATGCCCCGCCATCGCACCGGTAGGGCCTCGTCGATGCTCGTGACGCCGAGCCAGGTGGCGCCGTTCGCGAGGGCGGTGAGGGCCGCGTCGCCGTGGCCGAAGCCGTCGGCCTTGACCACCGCCATCACGCGGGCGCGCGTCGACGCCGCGAGGGTTCGCGTGTTGGCGGCGATCGCGCCGGGGTCGACGTGCAGTGTGGCTCCGGCGTACATGCTCGCAACGCTAGGTCGAGAGCTCTGCGTCCCTCGTCGCCCGCCCGGATGATTCGAGCCGCGCGGTATCCGTCTCGGGGATGACGTGGACGTCGGGGCGCCTCAGATCCAGCTCGGGAACCACCAGTGGCTCTTGAGGTACCAGGTGGGCACGTTCATCGCGGTCCACATCGGGAGGAAGTAGATGCTGAGCACGACGCATGCGACGAGGAACACCACGACGACGCGGGTGCCGACGACGCTCCGCTCGGGGAACCCGTCCGCCTCGACGTGGTCTCTGCCATCGAGGTCGCGGCGGCCGAGCAGCACGCCGATGGCCGCGGTGAGCGCCAGGATCAGGAACGGCTCGAAGGCGATCGTGTAGAACGTGAACACCGTGCGGTTCAGGTAGAGGAGCCACGGCAGGTAGCCGGCGGCGATGCCCGTGAGGATGAACACCTCGACACCGACAGCCTGGCGCCGAATCAGGCGGCGGACGACCCGGTAGACGAGGTAGACGAGCGCCGCGGCACCCGCCCACCAGATCAGCGGGTTCGCGAGCCCCAGGATCGTCTCGGCGGTCGCGTCGCTGTACTCGCGGTAGAACATGCTGGTCGGGCGGATCATCAGCAGCCACCCCAGCGGGCTCGCCTGATAGTTGTGGGGGGTGCTCTCGCCGACGTGGTACGCGTACATCGCCGCCTGGTAGTGCCACCAGTTCTGGAATGTGACGGGCACCCAGCCGAGCGCGCCCGTCCAGGCCTCGCCGCCCAGCTGCACCCACTGGCGGTAGTAGCCGCCCTGCGTGACGAACCAGCCCGTCCATCCGGCGACGTAGACGCCGAGGGCGAGCGGCACCGTGAGCAGGAAGGTGACCGGCGCCTGCCGCAACCCGCCCTGCCACCAGCCCGCGATCCCCGCCTCGCCGTCGATGCGCGCCTGGCGGCGCATGATGATCTCGGACACGAGCGCGTAGACCGCGAAGATCGCCAGGAAGTACAGCCCGCTCCACTTCACGCCCGCCGCGAGGCCGAAGGCGACGGAGGCGGCGATCAGCCACGGACGTCGCCACAGCACCGGTCCCCAGCCCGCGCGCTGCTCGGAGGTCGCGGCGGCGGCCCAGTCGTCGATCCGCTCGCGCACCGCGGTGCGGTCGCGCAGCACGAAATAGGCGCCCGTCGCCGCGAACAGGGCGAGGATCGTGTCGAGCAGCGAGACCCGGCTCATGACGATCGCGTTGCCGTCGATCGCGATGAGGCCGCCCGCGATCGCCGTGAGCACACGGGAGCGGAACAGGTGGTGCGCCAGCAGCATCACCACGGCGACGAGCAGGATGCCGCAGATCGCGACCGCGATGCGCCAGCCGAAGCTGCTCCCCGCCCCGAACACGCTCAGGCCGAGCGCGATGATCCACTTGCCCACAGGCGGATGCGCGATGAACGAGGGCGGACTCGCGAGCCAGCCCTCCGTCATCCCCGCATCGAAGGCGACGTTGGGGTTGGCCGGCCATGAGCCCTCGTAGCCGAGGTTCAGCAGCGTGTAGGCGTCCTTGACGTAGTACGTCTCGTCGAAGACCAGCTCGTGCGGGTAGCCGAGCCCGAGGAGGCGGGAGGCCGCGGCCACCAGCAGGACGATGATCGTGCTCAGCGGGCCGAGATACCGCTGCAGGCGACCCGTCACCCGCTCATGCTACGAGAATGGGCAGATGCTCCTGCTCGCCGCCACGCCCATCGGCAACCTGGGCGACGCCTCCCGGCGGCTGATCGAGGCGCTCGGCAACGCCGAGGTGGTGGCGGCCGAGGACACCCGCACGACGATCCAGCTGATGCGCGCGCTGGGCGTCGAGAACCGGCCGCGCCTGATCGCGCTGCACGAGCACAACGAGAGGGCGAAGGCCGCGGAGATCGTCGAGCTCGCTCGCGAGACCGACGTGCTGGTGCTGTCGGATGCGGGCATGCCCACCGTGAGCGACCCCGGCTTCCCGCTGGTGGAGGCCGCCATCGCGGCGGGCGTCACCGTCTCCGCTCTCCCCGGACCGAGCGCCGTCCTCATGGCACTCGCGGTCAGCGGCCTGCCGACCGACCGCTTCGCGTTCGAGGGGTTCCTGCCGCGGAAGGGGAGGCTTCCCGCGCTGCGCGCCCTCGCATCCGAACCGCGCACGCTGGTGTTCTTCGAGTCGCCGCATCGCATCGCCGAGGCGCTCGCCGACGTCGCCGAGGCGATGGGCGCCGACCGGCGGGTGGCCGTCTGCCGTGAGCTCACCAAGCTCTACGAGGAGGTCGTCCGCGGCACCGCGACCGAGGTCGCCGAGCACTTCGCCGAGGGCGCCCGCGGCGAGATCGTGCTGGTCGTCGAGGGGGCCGCCCCCGCGAGCGCGTCGCTCGAGGACGGCGTCGCGCGCGTCGAGGCCCTCGTCGCGTCCGGCACCCGGCTCAAGGACGCCTCGGCCGAGGTGGCCGAGCACACCGGGCTGTCGCGACGCGAGCTCTACGAGGCGGCGCTGCAGAGCAGGCGCTAGGCCGTCGGCACCTCGCACGGCGTAGGCGTCACCCCGATCGGGGCGAAGCCGAACGCGCCGGTCACCGTCACCGAGCCCGACCCGGCGGCATCGGCCCATGCGATCGCGATGTCGCTCACGCCGCCCCGCTCCGCGCCCTCGGTCAGCGCGGCCTCGACCACGACCGTGACCGTCTCTCCGGCTGAGACCGTCGCGCCGTCGATCTCGCCGCGGTCCGTCCAGCCGGGGAGCAGGCCCTCCGCCGGCGGATCGTCGTAGACGGCGATGGCGTCGTCCATCGGGCCGGGCCGCGTTATCCAGTAGCCCGTGAGGTCGAGGCCCGCCATCCGGCCGCCTGTCGCGCCCGTCAGGGTGGCATCCCCCGCACCGGTATTGGTGAGAGGGAAGGTGAAGAGCGCACGCCCCGCGGCGGGGTCGACGCACGCGCCGCTGCCGTTGCCGGGAAGCGCGAGGTCGGCGGCAGGTGAGGGCGAGGGCGACGACGAGGTCGGGGCTGTCGAGCTCGGTGACGATGACGGCGACGCCGTGCAGCCGGCCAGTGACAGCAGTGCGAGACCCGCGACCACCGGAATGAGTTCTGCTCTGATTCTCATCCGTCGACGCTAGGACGGCTTCCTGGGAGCCGCCGGTAACACTCCGACCCGCTCGGTAGACTTCAGGACATGTCGTCGTCAGAACCGTTCTACATCGCGACGCCGATCTTCTACGTCAACGACGTCCCGCACATCGGCCACGCCTACACGGAGGTGGCAGCCGACGTGCTGGCCCGCTGGCACCGTCAGGCCGGTGACGACACCTGGCTGCTCACCGGCACCGACGAGCACGGACAGAAGATCCTGCGCACGGCCATCGCCAACGACACCACGCCGCAGGCCTGGGCGGACGCGCTGGTCGAGTCGGCATGGAAGCCTCTGCTCGAGACGATCGACATCGCCAACGACGACTTCATCCGCACCACCGACCGCCGGCACGAGGTGGCGGTCGCGAAGTTCCTCCAGCAGCTCTACGACGACGGCCACATCTACGAGGGCGTCTACGAGGGCTACTACTGCGTCGGCTGCGAGGAGTACAAGCAGCTCGACGACCTGATGGAGACGCCCGACGGCGACTTCGCCGGTCAGAAGCTCTGCAAGATCCACTCGCGCCCTGTCGAGATCCTCAAGGAGAAGAACTACTTCTTCCGCATGAGCGACTTCGCGGCCGACCTGCTCGCCCTCTACGAGCGCCAGCCCGACTTCATCCAGCCCGAGAGCGTCCGCAACGAGATCATCTCGTTCGTGCGTCAGGGCCTCGACGACCTCTCCATCTCGCGCTCGAGCTTCGACTGGGGCATCAAGGTGCCGTGGGATGAGACGCACGTCGTCTACGTCTGGTTCGACGCGCTGCTCAACTACATCTCGGCCATCGGCTACGGCGACGACACCGAGACGTTCCGCCGTCGCTGGCCGGCCGTCCAGCTCGTCGGCAAGGACATCGCCCGCTTCCACGCGGTGATCTGGCCGGCGATGCTCATGGCCGCGGGCCTCCCCGTGCCGCGTCGCGTGTTCGGCCACGGCTGGCTGCTGGTCGGCGGCGAGAAGATGTCGAAGTCGAAGCTCACCGGCATCGCGCCGCAGCAGATCACCGACACCTTCGGATCCGACGCGTTCCGCTACTACTTCCTCCGCGCGATCACGTTCGGGCAGGACGGCTCGTTCTCGTGGGAGGACCTCTCGGCCCGCTACCACGCCGAGCTCGCCAACGGCTTCGGCAACCTCGCCTCGCGTGTGGTCGCGATGGTCGGCAAGTACTTCGACGGCATCGTGCCGCAGCCGGGCGCTCCCTCCGAGGCCGACCTCCGCATCCAGGCGGCGGTGGCGGATGCCGCAGCCGCGGCCGACGCGGCGATCGAGCGTCTCGCGATCCACGAGTCGATCGCCGCCACCTGGACGATCGTCGACGAGCTGAACGGCTACATCACCGATCAGGCTCCGTGGGTGCTCGCGAAGGACGACGCTCAGCGCGAGCGGCTCGGCACCGTGCTCTACACGGCCGTCGAGGGCCTGCGCGCACTCGCCGTGCTGCTCGGCCCGGTCATGCCGAAGGCGACCGAGAAGCTGTGGACAGCCCTCGGCGCCGAGTCGGCCGGGCTCGGAGCCCTCGCCGCTCAGCCGGTGCGGTCGGCCGGATCCTGGGGCCAGCTGCCCGTGGGCGCCGTCACCCAGCCGGTCGCGCCCCTCTTCCCGCGTATCGAGGAGACGGTCTCGGTGTGACTGAGCCGTTCCTGCGGGCGCGCGGACGTGACCCCGAGGCCGGTGAGGTCTCGGACTACCCGCCGTTGCCGGAGGCGCTCGTCGTGCCGGTGTACGACAACCACACGCACCTCGAGATCCAGGACGGCGTCGAGCCGCTCGAGTACCGCGAGCAGCTCGACCGTGCATCGAGCGTCGGCGTGCGTGGAGTCGTGCAGGTGGGCACCGACCTCGAGACCTCGCGCTGGAGCGCCGAGGTGGCGTCCCACGAGCCCCGCGTGCTCGCCGCGGTCGCCCTGCACCCCAACGAGGCGCCCGATCTCGTCCAGGCGGGCACGCTCGACGAGCAGCTGGCCGAGATCGCCGAGCTGGCCGGTCGCCCGCGCGTGCGCGCCATCGGCGAGACCGGCCTCGACTTCTTCCGCACGCCCTCCGACCACGGGCAGGCCGCCCAGCTGCGCTCGTTCGAGGCGCACATCGAGATCGCGAAGCAGACCGGTCTGGCGCTGCAGATCCACGACCGCGACGCGCACCAGGCGGTGCTCGACACCCTGCTGAGGGTCGGCGCCCCCGAGCGCACCGTCTTCCACTGCTTCAGCGGCGACGCGGAGTTCGCGAAGATCGTCGCGGATCACGGCTGGTTCCTGTCGTTCGCCGGCACCGTCACCTTCAAGAACGCCGTCGATCTGCGCGAGGCCCTCGAGGTGATCCCGCGGTCGCGCATCCTCATCGAGACCGACGCGCCCTACCTGACACCCGTGCCGTTCCGCGGACGCCCGAACTCGGCCTATCTGCTGCCGCACACCCTCCGTGCGATGGCGGCCCATCTCGGCACCGACGCGTCGATGCTGGCGGCGCAGATCTCGTCGAACACCGAGCTCGTCTACGGTCGCTGGGACGACGAGCCCGTCGCCCCTCCGGCCGGACCGTTCGACGCGCACCCGGAGACGGGCGGCGCGGGCGACCCGGAGTGGCACGGGTGAGCCAGAGCTCCAGCGCGCTTCTCGGCCCGGCCGAGATCCGCGACCTGGCCGCGAGCCTCGACCTGCAGCCCACCAAGAAGCTCGGCCAGAACTTCGTCGTCGACGCCAACACGGTGCGGAAGATCGTGCGGACGGCGCGGGTCGAGGCGGGCGACGAGGTGCTCGAGGTCGGTCCGGGGCTCGGATCGCTGACGCTGGGCCTCCTCGAGGCCGGCGCCCGCGTCACCGCGGTCGAGCTCGACGGGCGTCTCGCCGAGCTGCTGCCGCACACCGTCGACCTGCTGCAGCCGGGCGCGCCGCTCACGGTGATCCACGAGGATGCGCTCCGCATCCGCGAGCTGCCGACGCCCCCGAGGCGGCTTGTCGCCAACCTGCCCTACAACGTCTCGGTGCCTGTGCTGCTGCACCTGCTCGAGCGGTTCCCCAGCATCGAGACGGTGCTCGTGATGGTGCAGGCCGAGGTCGGACAGCGCATCGCCGCGGCGCCCGGCACGAAAATCTACGGCTCGCCGAGTGTGAAGGCGGCCTGGTACGGACGGTGGTCGACGGCCGGGCAGGTCAGCCGCCAGGTCTTCTGGCCGGTGCCCAACGTCGACTCGATCCTCGTCGCATTCGAGCGCGGCGAGCAGCCCGGAACCGAGGCCGAGCGGGTCGCCGCGTTCGCCCTCGTCGACGCCGCCTTCGGGCAGCGGCGCAAGATGCTGCGGCAGGCGCTGTCGGAGGCGCTCGGCTCGTCGGGCGCCGCATCCGCACGACTCGAGGCGGCCGGAATCGACCCCACCGCGCGCGGTGAGCAGCTCACCGTCGGGGACTTCCTGGCCGTGGTCAGGGCGCACTGACCGGTCGGCTACGGTGGAGGAATGATCTCCTCGGCGAGACCCCGCACAGTGCATGTGCGGGCGCCTGGGAAGGTCAACGTCTTCCTGAAGGTCGGCTCCCGCCTCGACGACGGCTATCACGACGTCGCCATCGCGTACCAGGCGCTCTCGCTCTACGAGGATGTCCGCGTCCGCGAATCCGACACCTTCAGCGTCGAGGTCTCGGGCACCGTGGAGCTCGGACGCGTGCCCACCGACGACACCAACATCGCGGTCGCGGCCGCCCGCCTCCTCGCGGCCAAGACCGGTCACACCGGCGGCGCGCACATCGCGATCGAGAAGCACGTGCCCGTCACCGGCGGGATGGGCGGCGGATCGGCGGATGCCGCGGCGACCCTGCTCGCCTGCGATGCGCTCTGGGGCACCGAGCTCCCGCGTGACACGATGCTCGAGCTGGCCAGGTCGCTCGGCGCCGACGTCCCCTTCGCCCTCACCGGCGGCACCGCGATCGGCACGGGCCGGGGCGACGAGCTCTCGCCCGCGCTCGCCCAGGGGTCGTTCTCGTGGGTGCTCGCCCTCTCCGACTTCGGGCTGTCGACTCCCGCCGTCTACGGCGAGCTCGACCTGCATCGCGACCGTCACGCACAGGACATCTTCCCCGCGGATCCGCGACCCACCGTCGACACCGATGTGCTGCAGGCCCTGCGCGCGGGCGATCCGCACATGCTGGCGGCGGCGATGCACAACGATCTCCAGGCGCCCGCGCTGCACCTCGAGCCGTCGCTCGCGGGCGTCATCGAGCTCGGCGAGCAGAACGGGGCGCTGGCCGGCATCGTGTCGGGCTCGGGTCCGACTGTCGCCTTCCTGGCCGCCGACGTGGACTCGGCGCTCGAGCTGCAGGTGGCGCTCTCGGCGGCGCGCCTCAACGTCGTGCGCGCCACCGGCCCGGTGCACGGCGCGCGGGTGGTCGGCTAGCGCTCGTAGCGCACGATGTGCACGTCGCCGATGGTGGTGATGTCAGCAAGACGCCACCCGGCAGCCGCGATCACCGGCGTGACCGCGGCGGTGTCGTCACGGGCGCGGCTCGTGAGCAGGAAGACCGTGTCGACGCCGCCGAGGCGGTCGAGCGACGACGTGAGGGGACGCTGGGTCTCCCACAGGCGGCCGGATTCGGCGGCCGATGTCTCGATCGTCACGTCGGTGGTGCCGACGAACGCCTCGGGGTAGCTGTAGGCGATGACGCGCGAGGTCGCGCGCGGGTGGTGCTGGACGGTGCCGTAGATCAGGGCGGTGCGGCTGTCGGCGCCGGCCTCCTGCCGCTCCGAGGCGATGAGCGCGGCGACCGCTCCCCAGTCGGTGTGCTCCTTGGCGCCGGGGGAGCGCTGATCGATGATCTGCGGCACCGCGAGCGCGAGCACGCCGACGAGGGCGATCGCTACCAGTCGACGGGACGGCAGGGCGTCGATCAGGGCACCGATCAGGATCGCGACGAACGGCAGGCTGAGCGTCACGTAGCGCGGGGTGTAGAGCGGCGTCGTCGTGACCGTGAGGACGACGAGGAGGACGGTCGGCACGATGGCGGCAGGCAGAGCAACCGCCGCGATCTCGCGACCGCGGCGCGAGCGGAGGAGGATGACGGCGCCGACGACCAGGGCGGCCCCTCCGATGATGGCGAACGCGGTCGCGTCCATGAACCACTGGCGCCGCAGAACCCCTCGGAGGGTCGACGCGCCGAAGGAGTCGAGCCAGAACACCTGGCCGGACTGCCGCGAGACGGCGAGCACGAAGGGCGCGGTCAGCGCAGCTGCGATGCCCGCCGACAGGAGCCACGAGAGCAGGACGGGGCGCGCGGGGCGACCCCGCCGCGCCCACCACAGCACCGTGAGGGCGTGCGCGGCCACGATGAAGGCCAGATAGACGAAGGTGACGATCGAGATGACGGCCAGCGCGCCATAGGCGACCCAGAGCCGCCGGCGCCCCGCGCGACTGGCGGCCAGCAGCAGCACGGTCAGGCCGATCGCGAGCAGGGCCGTGATGGCGTAGGACCGCCCCTCGCCTCCCGCCCACGTGGTGCGGGGCAGCAGGCAGAACACGATGCCGGCGATGACGCCGAGCCGAGCGCGCCCGAGCTGCCGGCCGAGGATCACCACGAGCGCAGCCGCCCCGGCGATGGCGAGGGCGCTCGGCAGCCGGAGGGTGAAGGGCGTGTAGCCGACCAGATCGAACCAGACGTGCATGCCGGCGTAGTACAGCGCGTGCACCAGGTCGACGGTGCCGATCTCGGCCCAGAGCTGCGCCCACGTGCGGGTCGAGGAGCTGATGGTCGCCGCCTCGTCGTACCAGACGGAGGGGATCCAGGAGCCGATGACCGAGACCGCGAGTCCGAGCATCGCGACCAGCGCGGGCGCCTGCCAGCGTGACGCACGCGCGGGGCGGGTGGCGACGACGGGGCGGCGGTCCAGGGCGGTGGTCATGATGTCCTCCGAGTGTGACAGCGGGCGCCTGGGGGCCTTCGGGGCACGGCGCGATGCGGAGGCCGTGCACAGGATGAGGGCCCCGTCACCTGAAGCGACGGGGCCCTCATTCGGTTGTGATGCTTAGGCCGCGGCCTTGGCCGTGATCTTGGCGATGCCGACGACCAGCTGGTCGGTGACAGCGTCGGTGCCGAACGTGTCGTTCAGCAGCGCGGCGGCGTCCGGGCTGACCAGCACGGTCGTGCCCTCGAGCACGGCGTTGCCGTCGGAGTCGGTCGCGAGCGGCATCAGGGTCGAGCCGTCGAGGTTGAAGATGTAGATGTCCTGGCCGACCTCTTCACCGTTGGCGGTGACGGTGCCGAACAGCTGCGAGGTGCCCGGGTCGATGCGGAAGTCGCTCAGGCCCACCGTGATGGTGCCGTTCGACAGCGTGATGCCGGAGCCGTCGTGCTCGACCGAACCCTGGACGTACGGACGGTAGTCCTCCTCGGGGTCGTAGTAGTCGACGTTTCCACCGGTGATCGGGAAGGCGAGGACGCCGTCCGTCAGCGTGGCGGTGCCGAGCACTCCGGGGGTCAGGCCGAGCGAGGTGATCGCGTCGACGAAGCCCTGGTCGAGGGTGACCTGCGTGTCCACGCCATCGAGGGCGGGGATCGAGGCGATGGGCGTCGGGTCAGCCTCTGCGGAGGGGCTGGTGGTCTCGGCCGGTGCCTCGGTGGCCGGCGCGCACGCGGCGAGTCCACCGACGAGCATGGTCGAGGCGGCGATGCCGATCACGATCTTGGAGATCTTGTTCATGAGTTCATTCCCTTGTTTGCTCTTGGCTGGGTTTCCCCGGCTTGGTGATCGTGGTTCGGGCACGATGCGCAAACGGATGGGTCCGTTATCCGGCTGTGACTTTCCGGTCAGGGAATCTCAAGGTTCGAATCGGGTGGCGGGCGAGCGAGCTCCACAGTCTGCGGGTCTCCGGCGACGCCCGCCGCCGTGACATGACGACGACCAGCACGAGGGCCGCGATCATCGCCAGGCGCGCGATGGCTGGGCTCGGGATGAGGAACCGCTCGGTGAGCGCCAGGGGGATCGCGAGCCACTCCCAGCGCCCCGTCATGACGATCATCGGGATCAGCAGCAGCGCGTACCAGGGATAGCGCGGAGTGACGAGAGCGAGGGTCGCGCCGATCATCACGAGCTGGCCGAGCCACGGGTCGGCCGGGTCGGTGAGGCGCCACACGACGATCGCCACCGCCAGGAGCAGGAGGCCCACGACGACCAGCGACGACGCGCCGGGGAAGTACGGCGAGAACAGGATGAACCGGGTGCCCGACTCGTATCCCTCCTCGGTGAGATAGCCGGGAAGGTACCCGATCACCTCGATTCCGCTGGCGAGCACGTAGGGGATGTAGAGGACGGCGAAGGTCAGGGCCGCGGCGACGATCACCTTCGCAGGCTGTCGACGCAGTAGCGCGGGGGCGCCGATCACGGGGATGAGCTTGGTGGCGATCGCGGCACCGAGCGCCACCCCGCCCGTGAGTCGACGCCCGCCCGCCACCGCGACGGTCGCGAGCACGAGCAGGAGGGCACCCACGACATCCACGTGCGAGTTGGTGACCGCCTCGGTCGCGACGAGCGGACACCACCCCCAGAGCGCCGCCCACCGCGGATCGCGTCCAGTGCGCTGCAGGGTGCGGAGGAGGAGCACCGTGACGCCGAGGGTCACGAGGAGGCCGAGCACCTGCAGCGGCCAGTACTCGGCGTCGGGTCCGACCACGGCGCGCACCCCGGCGAAGACGAGCTCGGCGAGCGGCGGGTAGATGGTCGGCACCGGAGCCCGGTTGATGGCCGTGCACAGCACGTCGCCTGTCCCGACCTCGTCGAAGGTCATGATGCGCGACCCCCGGCAGACGAGCTCGCCCTCGGCGTCCTCGACGGGCGCGGGGAACAGCCAGTCGGTGCGCAGGCTCTCGAGCTCCGGATCCGCCGGGACGAAGTCATAGGGAGAGATGCCGGCGTTCTGCACGATGCCATCCCACGCGTAGCGGGCCGAGTCGGTGCTCGTGTTGGGCGGTCCGGCCAGTGCCGCGCCGCCGATCGCCACCGACCCGACCAGCACCAGCACGACGGCTGCCCGGCCCTGGATCCCGCGCAGCAGCCAGACCGCCACCGCGAACAGCACCCAGAGCACGACGGTCAGCGAGATGAGGCGCCAGGTGCCCTCGTCCTTCGAGCTGTAGTGCGGGAGGAGCACGATCGAGACGGCGGTGACCGCCGCGCTCACCGCGAGGACGACGGTGAGCAGTGCGGCGCGCATGGGTACATCCTGTCGGAATACTCCTAGACTCCGAACTATCGTCATGCTGCTGCAGCACATCCTCCACGACCTGCGCCACGCGCTGGCATCGCCGTCGCGCACGACGCGGATGGCGGTCGTGGTCGGCCGGCTGCTCGGCGCCGCGTTCCTGATCTGCTTCGCGACGGGCCTGTACAGCCACTTCATCCAGGATCCGCTGCCGTGGATGGCGTTCCCGAACCGGCCGATCTTCCTCTACCAGATCAGCCAGGGCATCCACATCACGGCCGGCATCGTCTGCTTCCCGCTGCTCTTCGCGAAGCTCTACGCGATCTACCCGCAGCTGTTCAAGTACCCGCCGGTGAAGCGGCCGATCGACGTGATCGAGCGCGCGTCGATCGCTCTGTTCGTCGCGTCGTCGCTGGTGCAGATCGTCATCGGCCTGATCAACACGTACCAGTGGTATCAGCTCTTCGCCTTCCCCTTCCGGCAGACCCACTACGCCCTGTCGTTCGTGGTGATCGGGTCGCTGGCGATCCACATCGCCGTGAAGCTGCCCCTCATCGCGCGGCATTGGCGGAAGGCGGACAGCGAGCGCGCCGACGACGACGAGAGGGCCGCCGACGAGCGCCCCGAGGAGCGAGTCCCGGACGCGGAGCCCGCGGATGCCGAGAAGGCCGACGCGCTCGTCGCCGTGGGCGAGCCCCAGACCGGCGGCATCACGGGACGGCTCTTCTCCTGGATCGACCGCACCCCGCGGACGGAGCCGCGCGTCAGCCGCCGCGGATTCCTCGGGGCGGTGACCGCCGCATCCGCCGTGCTCGTCGTCTTCACGGCAGGGCAGTCGTTCCGCGTGCTCGACCCGTTCAACCTGCTCGCACCGCGCAAGAACGGCGTCGGACCCAACGCGCTGCCCATCAACCGCACAGCGAAGGCCGCGAAGGTCGTCGAGGCGGCCTCGGCGTCCACCTGGGCCCTCACGGTGACCGGGCCGGCGGGATCGAGGTCGCTCGACTACGCGGCGCTCGCCGCCCTGCCCCAGTACGACGTCGACCTGCCGATCTCCTGCGTCGAGGGCTGGAGCCAGATGGCCAGCTGGCGGGGACCGCGGCTCCGCGACGTGATGGACCTCGTCGAGGCGCCCGTCGGATCCGCCATCCGCGCCGTGAGCCTCGAGCAGAACAGCAGCTACGCGCGCACCGACGTCCCCGCGAACTTCGCGCGGGACGAACTGACCCTCGTCGCCCTGCAGGTCAACGGCGATGTCCTCGACCTCGACCACGGGTACCCCGCACGACTCATCGCGCCCGCCCGACCGGGCGTGCTGCAGACCAAGTGGCTCAGCCAGCTGGAGGTCATCTCGTGAGCGAGGTCCTCGCGTCACCCGCGCAGAAGAAAGCCCGCGTCGTCCTGATCGCCGGCGGGATCGCGCTGCTCGGCGTCGGCGGACTCACCCTCCTGATGGATGTCGAGCCCGCGGCGTACATCGGCATCCTGCTGTGGTTCGCCGCGGCCATCATCATCCACGACGGCATCATCGCCCCCGCGGTCTTCGGCGTGAGCGTCGTGATGCGCAGGGCCGGCCGCCGGCTGCCCGGTGCCGTCCTCGCGATCCTGCAGGCGGGCATCGTCGTGGTCTCGATCGTGACGGCGCTCGTCGTCCCCGCGATCCTGAAGAAGGACATCGGATCGGCGAACCCGACGATCCTGCCGCTCGACTACGTCGCCAACCTCGGTGTCGTCTACGTGGTGGTCGGCGTGCTGACCGTCGCCGCCGTCATCGCCTACCTGCTGGTGGCTGCCAGGCGGCAGAAGACCCGCCCGTCGAGCTCCCAGGACTGACGCACCTCGAGTCCGAGCGACTGCGCGATCGCGGTCAGCGGATCGAGGCCGATCTCGGCCCACGGGAACTCGTCGCTGCCCTGGCCGACCGCATCGGTCAGTCGCGCGATGAAGCGGTGGTCGCGGTGCGTGTCGGCGTGGATCTCGACGACGATCTCGCCGTCGGCGGTGATCAGCTCGGCGCACCTGGCGAGCAGCGCATCCACGTCGCCGCCGATGCCGATGTTGCCGTCGACGAGCAGCACGGTCTGCCAGCGGCGCTCCCGCGGCAGCGGGGCGAAGACGGACCGCTCGAGCACGGGGAGGCCGAAGCTGCGCGCCAGCTCGACGGCTGCCGGCGAGACATCGACGCCGAGAGCCACCATGCCCAGCTGCAGGGCGGCGCGCACCATGCGGCCGGGTCCGCATCCGACATCGAGCAGCGGGCCGGTGACGGCGCGGAGCAGGGTCAGGTCGACCTCGTCGGCGTCGGCGCTCCATCGGCCGACGTCCATCGTGCGCACGGGGGCACCGCGGTCGAGGAGCACGTCGTGGGCGTCGTGCAGGAAGAGCAGCGAGCCGTCGTCGCGCAGTGCTCGCGCGTAGGGCTCGGTGCCACCGGCGCCGAAGCTCGGGAAGTCGATCGGGGCGAGAGTCATCGTGCGGCTCCTGCGAGGGTGGCGTCGGGCAGGGTCTCGTCGGGCAGCGTCGCCAGCTCGAGGACGGACGCGAAGCGGCTTCCGGGGACGAGAGCCGCGACCTCCTCCGCCGTGGCGATGTCGTCGACGTCGGTCAGGGTGGGCAGCATGGCGACGCGCAGCCCCGCCGCTCGGAGGCGGAACAGCAGGAACATGCCGGTGTCGTCGTGCGACATCGGCACGCCGCGCAGGAGGGCACCGTCGGGCTCGCGCATGCCGAGGGCCCAGAAGCCGCCGTCGGTCGCCGGTCCGTACCAGACGTCGACGTCGTCGGGCCAGTCGATGAACGCGGGCTCGAGGTCGGCGGTGGTGACCTGCGGGGTGTCCATGCCGATCAGCACCGTCGGACCCGTGCTCGCGTCGAAGACCGCGGCGAGCCGCTCGTCGAGCCCGCCCTCGACCTGGGGCAGCACGCGGTAGGCGGTGGCTCCCAGCGGGACGATCTCGCCGTCGAACGCCAGCACGCGCTCGGCGGCCGGCAGGTCGGCGACGGCGTCGAGGGTGTCGGCGATCGCGGCGGCGGCGACGTCCGCAGCCTGCTCGAGACTCAGCGGCGGGTGCAGCCGAGTCTTCGCGCGGCCGGGCAGCGGCTCCTTCGCGATGACCACCAGGGTCGTCGTCGGGGCCTGCCGGGTCTCGGGGGTCGCCGCATCCGCCTGTGCTGTGGTCACGCCCTATCTTCGGAACGCTCGCCTGATGGGTTGCCCGGATACCCGATGATTCACCGTCGACGTTCAGCCAGGAGCCGGGACATGTCGCGGATCGCGGTGATCGTGCCGCGCAGCGTGCCCGTCACCTTCGAGCGGCCGACGCGCGGCGAATACGGCGCGTCGACCTCGCGGATGCGCCAGCCGGCCTCCGACGCGCGCAGCACCATCTCGAGCGGGTAGCCGCTGCGCCGATCCTGCAGGTCGAGCGCGAGGAGGCTCTCGCGACGCCCCGCGCGCATCGGACCGAGGTCGTGCAGCGGCACCGCCGTCGCACGGCGCATCAGGAACGCCAGGGCACGATTGGCGATCCGAGCGTGCACGGGCCATGCGCGGCGGGCGGTGGGGCGGCGGCGGCCGAGCACGAGGTCGGCCTCGCCGGCCGCGACCGGATCGACGACCAGGTGCAGATCCTGCGGATCCATGGAGGCGTCGGCATCGCAGAAGGCCACGATCGGCGCGCTGGCGGCGAGCAGGCCGGCGTGCGCGGCGGATCCGAATCCCCGTCGGGGCTCGGTCACCACGGTGGCTCCGTGCGCGCGCGCGACGTCGGCCGAGCCGTCGGTGGATCCGTTGTCGACGACGATCGCGCGGACGCCGTCGGGCAGGCGGCCGAGCACCCAGGGGAGGGCGGCGGCCTCGTTCAGGGTGGGGAGGACCACGTCCACCCTTCGAGACACGACGCCCTTCGGGCGGCGCTCCTCAGGGAGCGAACTCACGATGTCACCGCGGGGCGGAGCGGAGCCGTCGCGAACTCCCGCATCCCGTCGTCGAACGAGATCGCGGCCTGCCAGCCGAGCTCGGCGCGGATGCGCTCCGACGACGCGGTGATGTGCCGCACGTCGCCGAGCCGGAACTCGCCCGTCACCACGGGCGCCGGGCCTCCGGCGTGCCGACTCAGGCTCGTCGCGAGATCTCCGATCGTGTGGACGGTGCCGCTCCCGACGTTGTACGCGCGAAACGACCCGGCCGCCGCATCCGACGTCCGTGCGATGGCCGCCAGATTCGCCCCGGCGACGTCGCGCACGTGGACGAAGTCGCGCCGCTGTCCGCCGTCCTCGTAGACGCGCGGTGCGTCTCCGCGCTCGAGCGCCGAGCGGAACAGCGATGCGACGCCGGCGTACGGGGTGTTCTGCGGCATCAGCGGGCCGTACACGTTGTGGTAGCGCAGGGCGATCGCCGACCCCTGGCTGGCGCGCGCCCAGCTCGAGGCGAGGTGCTCCTGGGCGGCCTTCGTCGCTGCGTACACGTTGCGGGGATCGAGCGGCGTCGACTCGTCGACGAGCTCGGGGACGAGGATGCCGCCGTCGGCGCCGCGCGGATCGAAGACCCCGTTCTCGAGGTCCTCGAGCCGGCGCGGGGGCGCGCTCTCGGGTCCGCCCGCGCCGCGGTACGCCCCCTCGCCGTAGACCACCATCGAGCTGGCCAGCACGAGCCGACCGACCCCGGCGGCGGCCATTCCGGCGAGCAGCACCGCGGTCCCGAGGTCGTTCGACGACACGTAGTCGGGGCTGTCGGAGAGGTCGACGCCGAGGCCGACCTTGGCCGCCTGGTGGCACACGACATCGATGCCGTCGAGCGCGGCCGCGACGACGTCGGCGTCCCGCACGTCGCCCTCGACGAACTCCACGTCGGTCGGAGCGACCGGGCTGGTGCCGTGCACGTCGGCGCGCAGCGAGTCGAGCACGCGCACCTCGTAGCCGGCGGCCACGGCGGCCTCTCGGATCGCCCCGCCGATGAATCCGGCGCCGCCGGTGATCAGCAGCCGGGCCGTGCCGCTCACGGCTCGACCTGCCGACGCAGCACCGCGTCGACCTCGTCGGAGGCGATCAGCTCGCGCGAGGCGTAGTCCGCGGGGATCGCGGCCACGATCGCCGTGATCGCGCTGATGATGCGCGGCTGGGCGGCCTTCAGTCGGGAGAACACGAGCTCGGCGCTCAGCTGCTCGCCCTCGAACCCGTCGGCGTCGGTGTCGGTCACGTACGACAGGTTCACCGTGCCGATGTTGAGCTCGGCCGCGAGCGTCACCTCGGGGTAGAGGGTCATGTTGACCAGATGCCCGCCGGCAGCGGCGAACCACCGCGACTCGGCGCGGGTCGAGAACCGGGGGCCCTGGATGACCACGAGCGTCGCCGCGGGCGTGACCGCGATCTCGACGCCCGCCATCGCATCCCGTGCGATCGTCAGCAGAGTGGGACAGAAGGGATCGGCGGCGGCGAGATGCTGCACGCTGCCGCGGTCGTAGAACGTGTCGGCGCGCCCGTGGGTCCGGTCGATGAGCTGATCGGGCAGCACCAGCGCGCCGGGCGCGAGACCGGAGGCGATGCTGCCGACCGCGGCCGACGACACGATGGCGCGGACGCCGAGCGAGGCGAGCGCCCAGATGTTCGCCCGGTAGTCGATCAGGTGCGGCGCCCGCGAGTGCCCGACCCCGTGGCGGGTCAGGAACGCCACCCGCCGCCCGGCGAGCTCCCCGATCGTCACCTCTGCCGCGCCGTACGGCGTGGGGACGCTGCGCGACTCGGAGGCGGCCTCGTCGAAGAGGCGGTAGAGGCCCGAGCCGCCGATGACGGCGATGCGCGCGACGGATTCCATTCGGCAAGTGTGTCAGGCGGCGAGGGCGACAGGGGCGGCAGATGCTGCGACGCCCGGGCCCGCCTAGGCTGGAACCCATGGCACATCTGCTCGGCGCCGAGGGCATCGGCCTCGAGTACCCCACCAAGGTCGTCTTCGAGAAGGTCACCGTCGGCATCGACGAGGGCGACCGGATCGGCATCGTCGGTCGGAACGGCGACGGCAAGTCGACCCTCCTTCGGCTGCTCTCCGGGCGCATGGAGCCCGACACGGGGCGCGTGACCAGGCGCGGCGGGGTCACGATCGGGATGCTCGACCAGGCCGACATGCTCGCCGAGGACGCGATCGTCTCGGACCTGGTCGTCGACGGTCGTGCCGAGCACGAGTGGGCAGGCGACTCGCGGGTGCGCGACGTCATCGCCGGGCTGGTGGGCGACATCCCCTGGGGCGCACGCATCGGCGACCTCAGCGGTGGTCAGCGCCGCCGCGTGGCGCTCGCCGCCCTGCTCACGCACGACTGGGACATCGTCTTCCTCGACGAGCCCACCAACCATCTCGACGTCGAGGGTGTCGCGTGGCTCGCTCAGCACCTCAACCGGCGCTGGCCGAACGGCCAGGGCGGCCTCGTGGTCGTGACCCACGACCGGTGGTTCCTCGACGAGGTGTCGACGGCGACCTGGGAGGTGCACGACGGCATCCTCGAGCCGTTCGAGGGCGGCTACGCGGCCTACATCCTGCAACGGGTCGAGCGCGATCGGTCGGCCGCTGCATCCGAGTCCAAGCGTCAGAACCTTATGCGCAAGGAGCTGGCCTGGCTTCGGCGCGGGGCGCCCGCCCGCAGCACGAAGCCGAAGTTCCGCATGGACGCCGCGGCCGCCCTCATCGAGAACGAGCCGCCCGTCCGCGACACCGTCTCGCTCGCCCGGATGGCCATGACCCGACTGGGGAAGGACGTCGTCGACCTGCTCGACGCGTCCGTGTCGTACGACGGCGGGCCCGAGGTGCTGCACGAGATCGAGTGGCGGATCGCGCCGGGCGAGCGCACCGGCATCCTCGGCGTCAACGGTGCGGGCAAGTCGACTCTGCTCGGGCTCGTCGCCGGCACCGTGGAACCCACCGGCGGCCGGGTCAAACGCGGCAAGACGGTGAAGATCGCGGTGCTCGACCAGCGGTTCTCGGAGCTCGAGGACATCGCGAACGACCGCGTCAGCGCCGTCATCGCCCGTCAGCGCGCGTCGTACACCTCCGGCGGCGTCGAGATGACTCCGGGGCAGCTGCTCGAGCGGCTCGGGTTCACGACGGCGCAGCTGTCGACGCCGGTCAAGGACCTGTCGGGCGGGCAGAAGCGGCGCCTGCAGCTGCTCCTCATCCTGCTCGAGGAGCCGAATGTGCTGATCCTGGATGAGCCCACCAACGACCTCGACACCGACATGCTGGCGGCGATGGAGGACCTGCTCGACTCGTGGCCGGGCACCCTGCTCGTGGTCAGTCACGATCGGTACCTCATCGAGCGGGTCACCGACCAGCAGTATGCGGTGCTCGACGGCGGCCTGAGGCACCTGCCCGGCGGGGTGGAGGAGTACCTGAAGCTGCGGGCCGCCGGTGCGGGTCGGGCGAGCGCCGAGGGGCGGATGTCGCGGCCCGACGAGGTGTCGGCGGACGCGGGTCTCGGCGCGGCGTCCTCGGGTGCTCCTCAGCCGGCTCGGAAGCTGTCGGTCGGGGGCGCTGAGCGTCGCACCGCCGAGAAGGAGCTCGCGGCGGGGCAGCGGCGACTCGCGAAGATCGCCGACCAGGTGGCCGAGCTGCACACGGCGTTCGCCGCCCACGACCAGAGCGACTTCGCAGGGCTCGGAGAGCTGCAGACGAGGCTGAGCGCGCTGCAGGCCGAGGCCGCGACGCTGGAGGAGCGCTGGCTCGAGCTGAGCGAGCTGCTCGAGGGCTAGCGCGTGAACGGCGACTGAATCGGTCGTCAACAGTTCCGGAACCCCGGCCGGAGCGTGTCCCGCAGGGCTTCGAGGCCGGACAGGCGCTGGCAGGATGGCCCGGTGCCCCCCGCTCTCCGCTCTTCAGCCGCGTCGCGGCGCGTGCTCCGAGCGGCGCTCGCCGTCGTGCTCACCGCAGGCGCGGTGCTCGCGATCGCACCGGGTGCAGCCGCGGACCCGGTCGCGGATGACCCCCAGCCTCCGGTGCCTGCACCGGTCGAGCCCACGCCCGCGGATCCCTCTCCGACACCCTCCGAGGCGCCTCCCACCCCGACTGCCGAGCCGTCGCCGGCTCCCTCCGGCGGACCATCTGCCCCGCCGTCGGTGCCGTCGGACGTGCCGTCTTCCGAGCCGTCGGATTCACCGGGCGCAGGTCCGCTCGCACCGTCCGACTCACCCGTCGGACTCCCGTCCGAGATCTTCGGATCGCCGGTGACGGGCGCGGCTGTGCGCGCCTTCGCCGCGTCCAATGTGACGTGCTCCGGAGACGCCTGTGACGGCGGCGCCTGGGCTCTGGCGCGCGGCGTCTCGAACCGGGGCTCCTACTGGAGCATGTCGCCCGGCCACAACTGCACCAACTACGTCGCCTGGCGCCTCATCGGAGCCGGTGTCGAGAAGCCCGCGAGCCATCCGGGCAATGCCTCGAGCTGGGCCACCCGTGCGGCGCGCGACGGCATCCGCGTCGACGGGACGCCGGCGGTGGGAGCCGTCGCGCAGTGGGACTCCCTGGCGGGCGGCTACAGCTCGAAAGGCCATGTCGCCTACGTCGAGCGGGTCAACTCCGACGGCACCATTCTCGTGTCCGAGGACTACTGGCGCGGCGGAACCCAGACCGGCGAGCTCACCTATCGCACGATCGATGCCGGTTCGCCGTCCCACTACATCCACTACGTCGGCGAGCCGACGTGGCTCCGAAGCGCCTCGCTTGCTGACGGATCATGGAGCTCGGCCGACACCGGCCTCCGGGTCGTTCCCGGTGCGATCTCGGCTGCCGGCCTCGGCGGGGCGCCCGAGATCTACTACTCCGCGGACGGGCGTCTGATGCAGGCCACCCGCGGGCCGAGCGGCTGGTCTGCGGTCGACTCCGGCATCCGCTCGAACGCGACGGCGCTGTCGACGGTGGTGATGGACGGCACGCGACCCTATGTCATGGCGATCGATGACGGTGCGCTCGTGATGAACGTCCGGGTGGACGTCGGCTGGCAGCGCATGCCGACCGAGTTCGCGATCACCGGCGAGATCGCCGCGGTGAACCTGAGCGGCCTCACTCCGACGGTGTACCTCTCGCAGAAGGGGCAGCTCTGGCGCCTCTGGGGCGACATGGACGGGTGGCACTCGGAGGCGACCGGCGCCGAGGTCTCAGGCCCGATCGCCGCGGTCGTCGACGCGGGCGGCTGGCCCTCGGTGTTCAGCATCCAGGGCGGCATGCTCTTCCGCGCCTGGGAGGACGCCGGAGGCTGGCACACCGAGCCGACGGGTGTCACGGCGAGGGGCGCCATCCAGGCGGTGCAGACGGCGACCGGGCCGCAGATCTTCCTCGTCCACGACGGCGCCGTCGACCGCGTCCAGACCGACGGGTACAGCTGGAGCAAGATCCGCACGGGGCTGCAGGGCGGCTCGTCGCTCGCGGTCGCCGACCTCGGGGGCGCGGCACCGATCATCGTGCAGGCGGGCTAGAAGCCCCCGCCTCCGCCTCCGCCTCCGCCGCCGCCGGACGAGCCGCCTCCCGACGAGCCGCCGCTCGACGACGAGCTCGCCGACCCGGAGTACGACGACGACGTCGTCGTGCTGAAGCTGCTGACGCCGGCCGCGAAGGCCGCGACCTGGAATCCGCTCACGCTGCCGCCGCTGTACCAGTCGGGGGGCGTCTCGTCGTAGTACTTCGCGAGCTCGCCCGCCCACTCCTTCTCGAGTCCGAAGAGGATCGCGTACGGCAGCAGCTTCTCGTAGACCTTCACGATCGTGGCGCCGTCGGTGCGGGTGGTGCTGCCGATGCGCTCGGCACCCGTGACGCTCTGCAGCATCTGCAGCCGGTCCGCTTCGGCGAGGCGGATGTACTCGCGGAGACCCTCCAGGTGCTCCTTCGCCAGCGCGCCCTCGCGGGTCAGCGGTCGGCGCCCGCCCACGATCGTCAACGTCACGATGCCGAGGATGACGGCCACGACAGTGCCGACGATGCCGAGCACCAGGGCCGACTGCGACTCGGAGGCGATCGCCGAGGCCAGCATGAGGACGAAGCCGAGCGCGACGAGCCCGACGACGGCGACCACCGGACCGGCGGGAGGCTTGCGCCGGAGCCCGCGCGAGAGAGCATCCGCCGCGGCCTGCTTCGTCATCGCCACGACCTTGGTGCCGAGCGTCGTGTCGGCCTTCGCGAGCCAGCGGATGTTGTCGCCGTCTGTCCCGCTGGAGAACAGCGCCGACATCACGGCGTCCTCGGCGGCGATCAGCCCGCCGTTGTCGAGGTACTGCACGCCGAAGGTGCTGCCGCTCGCGAACAGACCCTCCTTCGGCCGCTCGATCATGCGCGCCTTCCCGCGGACCGCCAGGTCGACGATCGCCGATCCCATCGCGCGCTTCGGGATGCCGACGAGGTTCGCTGCCAGGAACATCCCGAGTCCCGGCTGGGGCTCGTACTGCGCGACCACGATCCCGGTGCCCCGCGCGTCGCGGAGCGCGGTGACGCGCGCGATGATCCCGCCGATCAGGGCGAGGAGGGTCACTCCGGCCGCGACGAGGGTCAGCGGGTTGACGAACGCCGCGAGCTCGAACCGTGCCGGCGCGAACGTGTCGGGCGCGAATCCGAGCGCGATCGACATGTTCGAGAGCGGCGGCAGATCGGAGGTCGAGGCGGTGAACGATCCGTCGCCGTTGTCGACGATGTCGCATGTCGAGGTCGATCCGGCGGGACCGTAGTAGCAGGCGCTCTCGCCGTCGAGCTCATCCGCGAGGTCGGCGCTCACCGTCAGGGTCGCCGACACCCGCCCGAACGGCTGCTGCCACGCGGTGCCGTTCACATCCCAGAAGAACTCGTCGGCCGTGGAGTCGTCGGGGTCGAGGGTCACGTCCTTCGACGTGTAGGTGATCACGTAGGTGTTGGGTCCGGCCGGGGCGAACTCTCCCTCCTCGACGCCGATGGCGAGCTCGATGTACGACCCGGTGCTGTCGTTCTCGTACGACGTCTCGTAGTCGCGGTCGTTCCCGGCCTCGTCGGTGATGGAGACGATGTGCACCTGGGTCGTGTGCCCCTGATACGTCGTCGGGATGTTCCGCAGGATGCCGCGGTTCTGGTCGGGCGGGAACACGGCCACGAGCGTCTCTGTCGTCGTCAGCCGCGACCGGCCCTCGTCGTCGCGGCTGAGCTCGTACACCGCGTCGAACGAGTCGAACGTGAAGTCCGAGGTGTCGGATGCCGCGGCGGGCGCCGCGGGCGCGTCAGGCGTCCGCGCGGCTCCGTTGGCCGGCGACGCGACTCCGAGAAGCGCCAGGGCCGAGAGGGCGAGGGAGGCGAGGATCCGTCGTCGAGTCCGCATGGCGCGAGCGTATCCGACGCTCCGCCGCCACGATCTATCGACGCTCGTCGACCGTCCAGCCGCGATAGGTCGTGACGGGGGCCGCATCCCGCCACCCCAGGTGGGTGTAGAGGCTGCGGCCCTTCTCCGACGCCACGAGCAGACCGGTCTCCGTACCGCGCTCGACCGCCCACGCGGTCAGCGCCGCCATGAGCAGGCTGCCGAGACCGCGGCGTCGCCACTCCGGATGCGTCTCGATCCTGTCGACGATCGCGTCCGTCCCGACGACGGCGACCTGGCCGGTCGCGGCCATCACCTCGCCGCGCGGGATGCGCGCGAAGGCGACCTCGCCCTGCTCGTCGACCATCACCTCGGTCGACGACGTGACCGACGGCCCGCCCGAGAGCTCGCAGGTCATCAGCGACTCGGCATGATCGAGCACCTCCAGCTCGGCGAACGCGGCCATCGCATCCGCCCGCAGCTCGCCCACGACGGTCACCCAGACATCCGGGCGCCCACGCACCGCATCGGCCAGCTCGCGCGCCTCGCGAGCATCGGGGTGGGCGACGACGTACTCGACGGCACGCGACTCGGACGCGACCTCGACCGACCACACCCGCCCGGCACGCGTCGCGGGCCGGGCGCGCGACACCGCCCATCCGGCGACCCAGCGGTCGACCAGTCCGCCGACGGCGCCGCCCGCGGTATCCAGGCCGTCCGTCCGCATGGCGCGAGCGTATCCGACGCGTCGCATCCGGCTAGGCTCCCCGCGTGAGCGACGTGCGCAATCCCATCACCGTCTCGCTCGTCGACGACTACGACGTGGTGCTGCGCGGCCTCGCGCACATGTTCGACAGCTACCGCCACCGCGTGCTCGTGGCCGAGATCGACGCGAACGCCGGGCTCGACGACACCGTCGACATCGTGCTGTACGACTCGTTCGCGCAGCCGGAGTCGGACCTCGTCGAGCTGGCGCGGCTGGTCGCCAATCCGCGCGCTCGCCGCGTGGTCGTCTACACCTGGAACTTCCAACCCGACCTCGTCGCGGCCTCTCGCGTAGCCGGGGTGCACGGCTACCTCTCGAAGTCGCTCAGCCCGGAGGAGCTCGTGCTCGCCCTCGAGGCCGTGCATGCCGGCCGGATCGTCGTCACCGACATGCGGGAGCACGCGCCGAGCGCGCCCGGCCTCGACTGGCCGGGGAAGCTCGACGGCATCACCGACCGCGAGTCAGAGGTGCTGGCGCTGATCACCCAGGGGATGAGCAACGCCCAGGTCGCCGCGCTGACCTACCTGAGCCCGAACACGGTGAAGTCCTACATCCGGTCGGTGTACCGCAAGATCGGGGTCACCACGCGCGACCAGGCCATCATCTGGGGGGCGGGGCACGGCTTCAGCCCCGACCACCATCGCATCGACCACTGGCTCGGCGGGCCGTAGGGGCGTCGGTGCCCGCGCCTCAGTCCACGCCGCGCTCGTCGAAGTCGAGGCTCAGCTTGCGCAGCAGGACGCTGAGGCGCTCCTGGTCGGCCTTCGACAGACCCTCCAGCAGCTCGGCCTCTCCCGCCAGCAGCTCGCTGATCGCGTCGTCGACCGCCTCAGTGCCGCGCGACGTCATCTGCACGAGCACTCCGCGTCCGTCGTGCGGGTCGGTGCGCCGTTCGACGAGCCGCCGCTCGACCAGGCGGTCGATCCGGTTGGTCATCGTGCCCGAGCTCACGAGCGTCTGCTGCAGCAGCGACTTGGGGCTGAGCTGGTACGGCGCTCCGGCGCGGCGCAGGGCTGCGAGCACGTCGAACTCCCACGGCTCGAGGCCCGAGGCCGCGAAGGCAGCACGTCGGGCGCGGTCGAGGTGCTTCGAGAGGCGCGCCACCCGGCTCAGCACGTGCATCGGCGCGAAGTCGACATCGGGGCGCTCGCGCGACCAGTCGTCGACGATGCGGTCGACTTCGTCGGAGGCGGGCATGCGCACAGATTATCTTCTGCGGCCCTGGCAGACTTGGCGGGCATCCGGCTCCGGTCGGTGCGGTCCGCTGTGGTGTAACGGCAGCACGACAGCCTTTGGAGCTGTTAGGTCCAGGTTCGAATCCTGGCGGCGGAGCCAGCGGACGTCGCGCCCGATCCCCGAAACGCAAGGGGCTTCGCGTCTGGGAACTGCCGACCTAGCATGGCGCCCATGGTGGCTCGGGAGGCGTTCGCGACGCAGGACCCCGAGGAGGCTGTCCCGATCATGGGCCGGTTCTTCCCGCAGCTGCGTATGAGCTCGCCGCACGGCGACTTCTCGCTCGAGCTGTCGAGCGCCGTCGCGGACGGCGTCACCCTGCTCGACTACCGGCTCGCCAGCCCACGGTCGTCGTCCTCGATCTCGCCCGACGACGAGATCGTCGTGGGGCAGCTCCGGGCGGGCGGGCTGTCGCTGCGCACCGGCCGCGAGGTCGAGATCGCGACGGCCGCGCCGTGGGTGTTTCCGCGCGGCCTGACCGTCGGGCGCTGGGACGACGTCACCATGCGCACGCTCTCGTTCGCCCCGGCGCAGGTCGAGCGGCTCGCGCGGGCCGTCTCGGGCGACGACACCCACCGCTTCGCCTTCCTCGTCACGGCAGCCGTGCCCGCGCGGGTTGCGTCCTGGCTCGCCCTGGTCGATGTCGTGGCCGACGAGCTCCGGCGCGGCGACCCGCTCTCCGCGTCCTCGATCGCACGAGCCACGCGCATCACGCACCTGATGCTGGCGCTGCTGGCCACCTTCCCCAACACCGTGAGCGCCGGTGACCGCACTCCGGTCGGCACCGCCATCCTGTCGGCCGCCCTCCGCCGTGCCCTGACGTTCATGGAGGAGAACGCGCAGCTCCCGATCACCATCGTCGACGTCGCGGCGGCCTCGCGGCTGTCGGTGCGCGGTCTGCAGTACGCGTTCCGCGACCGCCTGCAGACCACGCCGACCGCGCAGCTGCGCGCGATCCGCCTCGCCCGCACGCACGACGACCTGATCGCGGCCGATCCGACCGACGGGGCCACGGTGGCGGTGATCGCGCAGGCCTGGGGGTTCGGGCACCTCGGTCGTTTCGCCCACGAGTACCGCAAGGCGTACGGTGAGCCCCCGCGACACACGCTCCGCGCGGGCTGAGGCGTCGGTAGACCGGGCACACTGGGCGGATGCCTCTTCCCGTCATCCTCGATGTGGACACCGGCGTCGACGACGCCCTCGCGATCCTCGCGGCGGTGCGGCACCCCGACATCGACGTCCTCGGCATCAGCTGCGTCGCCGGCAATGCCGGCCTCGACCAGGTCGTCGTCAACACCCTGAAGGTGCTGGATGCGGCGGGCGCGCCCCCGATCCCCGTCGCCGCCGGCGCGTCCCGCCCCCTCATCGCACCGGCGCGCGCGGCCAGCCACGTCCACGGGTCGGACGGCCTGGGCGGCGTCGAGCTTCCCGCGACCACCCGCACCCCCGACCCGGACGGCGCCCTGGCGATGCTCCGCCGCCTCATCCTCGAGCACCCCGAGCCCGTCACGATCGTGGCCCTCGCCCCCCAGACCAACCTCGCGCTGCTGCTGCGCGCGCATCCGGAGGTCGTGGGCAACATCGCCCGCATCGCGTTCATGGGGGGATCGGCGGCGATCGGCAACGCCACGGCCGTCGCCGAGTTCAACGTGTGGCACGACCCCGAGGCGGCCGCGATCGTGCTCGACTCCGGTGTGCCCGTGTCGATGTACGGCCTCGACGTGTTCATGCAGGTGGCGATCCCCGAGGACGAGGCGCGGGCGCTGTCGCGGTCGACGGATGCGGGGGTCGCCCTGGCCGGCAGCCTGCTGCTGAGTCGCATCCTCATCGCCGAGGGGGAGGCGCCGATCTACTCGGGCCTCATCGGAGACGCGGGCAACGTGTGCGGCCTGATCGACCCGGACGCGCTGACCGCCCTGACGCTGCCGGTGCGGGTCGAGCTCGCCGGCTACGCCCGCGGTCAGACGATCGTCGATCGACGACGTCACGGAGGTGAGGACCGCCTCCACGGCACCGTCGACGGCTGGACGGCGACGGACGTGGCGCTCGATGTCGACGCACCGCGGCTCGCGGCGGTGTTCCTCGACGCGATCGGCGCCGGGCGGGTCAGACGGGGCTGAGCCTCAGCATCACGCGGCGCTTCTGCTCGCCCTTCGAGGCGCGGCGCTCGATGAAGAGGAAGATGCGGTACTCGAGCCCGTACTTCGACGCGAACACACGGCCCAGCCGCTCGACCTCGGCCTCGTCCTCGACGATCACGGCGTGCGCCTCGAGCAGCGGAGCATCCTCGGCGACCTTGCCCATGCGGGAGCACGGCTGCACGATGACGCGGCCGTCGTTGCGCACGCGCTTCACCTTCCCGGACTCGACAGGCGTGGTGACGACCAGCTCGTCGCCGTCGCGTGCGATCCAGACCGGGGTCGCCACGCCGATCCCGGTCCTGCGGAAGGTCGTCAGCGCGACGAAGCGCTCGGATGCGAGGTCGAGCAGCGTGGTCGAGGTCATCCGCAGACCCTAGCGCGCCACAATGGACGCATGACCGATCCCCGTCTCGCCGTCATCGTCCTCGCAGCCGGGCAGGGCGCGCGCATGCGGTCTGCTCGGCCGAAGGTGCTGCACCCGCTCGCCGGCGTACCGCTCATCGGCCATGTGCTCGCCACGGCGCGCGAGCTGAGCGCGGCGCACGTGGTGGCGGTCGTGCGCCACGAGCGGGACGCCGTCTCGGCGGCGATCCTCGAGCTCATGCCCGAGGCCGTGATCGTCGACCAGGACGAGGTGCCCGGCACCGGCCGCGCCGTCGAGGTCGGACTAGACGCCCTGCCGCCCGAGTTCGACGGCGACGTGGTCGTCGTCAGCGGCGACGTGCCGCTGCTCGACGCGGCCACCCTCGGCGGACTGCTGGAGGCCCATCGGCACGCGGCCGCGTCGGCGACGCTGCTCAGTGCGATCGTGGACGACGCCACCGGCTACGGTCGCATCGTGCGCTCGGTCGACGGGGGCCTCGAGCGCATCGTCGAGCAGAAGGACGCCGCCGCCGACGAGCTCGGCATCACCGAGGTCAACTCCGGCACCTACGTGTTCGGGGTGGCGACCCTCCGCACCCAGCTCGCCCAGGTGGGTTCGGCCAATGCGCAGGGCGAGAAGTACCTCACCGACGTGATCGCGCTGCTGGCGCAGGCCGGCCAGGCCGTCGCCGCGGTCCCGGTGCCGGATCCGTGGGTCGTCGAGGGCGTCAACGACCGGGTGCAGCTCGCCCGCACCGCCGCCCGCCTCAACGCCATGATCGTGCGGGGCTGGCAGCTGGCCGGGGTCACCGTGCAGGACCCCGCGACGACCTGGATCGACCTGCGGGCGACGCTCGCCGAGGATGTCGAGCTGCTGCCCGGCACCCACATCTCGGGTGCCACCACGGTCGCGCGCGGCGCCCGCATCGGACCGCAGACGACCCTGCTCGACTGCGAGGTCGGCGAAGATGCCGTCGTCTCGCGCACGGACGCGACGCTCGCGGTGATCGGGGCGAACGCATCCGTCGGGCCGTTCGCCTACCTGCGGCCGGGAACCGAGCTCGCGGCAGACGGCAAGATCGGCACGTTCGTCGAGACCAAGAACGCCAAGATCGGCGCGGGCAGCAAGGTGCCCCACCTGTCGTACATCGGCGACACGACGGTGGGCGAGGGGTCCAACATCGGTGCGGGCACCATCACCGCCAACTACGACGGCGTGAAGAAGCACGCGACCGTCGTCGGCTCGCACGTGCGCACCGGATCCCACAACGTCTTCGTCGCGCCGGTCGCGATCGGCGACGGCGCCTACTCGGGCGCGGGCACCGTGATCCGCAAGGACGTGCCGGCCGGCGCGCTCGCGATCAACGTGGCCCCGCAGCGCAACATGGCGGGCTGGGTGGCGGCGAACCGGCCTGGTACGGCGGCGGCGGATGCGGCGGCGAGTGCCGCGGAGTCCGCCGGATAGACTGGCCCTCCACTGCGGAGAGGCGGAGCGTTGTCGGCCATCAAGATCACCGGTCAGAAGCGTCTCGTCCTCGTATCCGGGCGGGCCCACATGGCCCTCGCCGAGCAGATCGCGTTCGAGCTCGACTCCGAGCTCGTGCACACCGACGCCCGCACCTTCGCCAACGGCGAGATCTACGCGCGCTTCGACGAGAGCGTCCGCGGCGCCGACATGTTCGTCATCCAGTCGCACACCAGCCCGATCAACGAGTGGCTCATGGAGCAGCTGATCATGGTCGACGCGGCCAAGCGAGCGAGTGCCAAGCGGATCACCGTGGTCGCCCCGTTCTATCCGTACGCCCGCCAGGACAAGAAGGGCCGCGGCCGCGAGCCGATCTCGGCCCGCCTGGTCGCCGATCTCTTCAAGGCCGCCGGCGCCGACCGCATCATGAGCGTCGACCTGCACGCGGCGCAGATCCAGGGATTCTTCGACGGCCCGGTCGACCACCTGTTCGCGATGCCCGTGCTGCTCGAGCACTTCCAGGCGCAGCTCGACCCGTCGAGCCTGACCGTGGTCAGCCCCGACATGGGGCGGGTGCGCGTCGCCGACATCTGGAGCGACAAGCTCGGCGCACCGCTGGCGATCATCCACAAGCGCCGCGACCCGCTGGTGCCCAACCAGGTGAGCGTTCACGAGATCATCGGGCCTGTCGACGGCCGCGTGTGCCTGATCGTCGACGACCTGATCGACACCGGGCGCACGATCGTGAAGGCGGCCGAGGCGCTGAAGCAGCACGGCGCCACCAAGGTCGTCGTCGCGGCGACGCACGCCGTGTTCAGCGACCCGGCTACTCAGATCCTGCAGAGCGAGTTCATCGACTCGGTCGTCGTCACCGACACCCTGCCGCTCCCGCCCGAGAAGCACTGGGACCGCCTGACGGTGCTGCCGATCGCTCCGCTGATCGCGCGGGCGATCGACGCCGTCTTCAACGACGGCTCGGTCACGTCGATGTTCGACGGCGCCGCGTAGTTCAGCCCCAGGCGCCTGCCGGAGCCGTCACGACGTCCACCGGCGTGTAGTGCCAGTGCCCGCCGTTCGCGTAGTGGCCGCTCGCCCACGGCGACGCCCAGATGGCCGACTCGATCTCGGCGGTCGGAGCGGAACGGCGGAACGCCGACACGAATCCCTGGTAGCCAGGCAGCGTGTTCATGGCCTCGGCCGCGTTCTCGGCCGCGACCACGAGGTTGGCGTACGTGCCGGTTCCCCCGCCGCCTCCGGAGCCCCACCCGTTGTTGAGAGGGTTGTTGCGGTTGTACCAGTCGTCGGCGCCGTTCTCCTGCCGCATCCACCGGGTGAAGACCGTGACGTTGTCGTCGGTGATGGGCAGTCCGGCGAACAGGAGCACCATCTTGGCCCAGGCGTAGTTGGTGCCCTCGGCCTTGAGCGTGTCGAGCCCCGGAGTCGCCGTGTAGTCGTCGCGCGCGACGGGGATCACGACAACCTCCTCCGACGGGTCGAGGGTCTGCCCGTGGGCCGCGAGATACGTGGTCATCAGCTCGGCCTGGCTCGGCGGAGGCGGCGGTGCGACCGCGAAGGCGACGGTCAGCACCAGCGCGGCGGCGGTGGCTCCGATGATGCGCAGCTGCAGCATCCGCCGCACCTGCCGCCACGTACCCCGGAGGACGGCGCGAGGCGCCGGGCTGCGGAGAGATCTCGTGGTGGGGGCCATATCCGTGGGGAAGGCTACCAAACGGGCCGGGGAGGTCACCCAGGGAACCCGCTCAGGCGGGCACGCCGGAGGGCTCGAAGCTCAGTCCGGGGATGATCCCGAGGGCGCGCAGCAAGGTCTCCGAGCCGTCGAACAGGCGGGCGTAGCAGTACCAGCCCGGACCCTCCACACCCATCAGCTCGAAGCGCGCCGTCGCCTCCACAGCATCCGGCGCGGCTGCCGCGACGACGAGCCCGCAGGCGGTGCTCGCGGTGCTGGCCTGTGTCGACAACGTCACGACGATTCCCGGAAGCACCAGCGAGACGAGGCCGATGATCACGACGACGCGCATGACGTGCCGGGTGATCGGCCTGCGCACCGGCCCGTCGCCGGGCTCGTAGCCGGCGAGTTCGGGGTGCTGGTCGTCGGACATGGTGGGGCCAGTCTCCCACGGGCTACGGTGAGCCTGTGGGCACCCCTCGGCAGTCGTCGGAGGCCGAGCAGATGCTGCGGGCGTCGATGGCCGACGCGCTGGGGCTGCCGAGTGTCGGAGCCGACGGAGACGACGACGAGCTGCTCCGTGTCTCCGGCACCGCCACTCTCGACTCGGCGTACCCCGTCTCGGACTTCGCGGCCGCGACCGTCGCCACCGCGGCATCCGCTCTCGGCGTCCTCACGTCGGCGCTCGGCTTCCCGTCCGCGCGCGCGTCCGTGGATCGCCCGCTCGTCGACGCGTGGTTCGGGATGGCCCTCACCCCGATCGGCTGGACGATCCCGTCGCCGTGGGACGCGATCGCGGGGGATTACGCCTGCCTGCCCGAGACGGCCGCCGGCGACGGTGCGGCCGGCTGGATCCGGCTGCACACCAACGCTCCCCACCACCGGGCGGCGGCCCTTCGGGTGCTCGGCGTCGAGGGCGACCGCGTCGCCGTCGCGGCGGCCGTCGCGCGCTGGGCGGGCGAGGAGCTCGAGGCGGCCGTCGTCTCCGAGGGCGGGTGCGCCGCGCTGCTGCGGACTCCGGATGCGTGGGCCGGCCACGCGCAGGGCGCCGCGGTCGCCGCGGAGCCGCTCGTCGCATCCGAGATCACCGATGCCGGTGGTGACGGGCCCGCGTGGCAGTCGACCCCGGCGCGCCCCCTCGCCGGGCTGCGGGTGCTCGACCTGACGCGCGTGCTCAGCGGGCCGGTGGCGACCCGGTTCCTGGCGGGGCTGGGCGCCGACGTGCTGCGCATCGATCCGCCCGACTGGGATGAGCCCGCCGTCGTGCCCGAGATGACGATCGGCAAGCGGGCGGCGCGGCTCGACGCGCGGGATCCGGCCGGAAGGGACGCGATCCTGGCGCTGCTGGCCGACGCCGATGTGCTGGTGCACGGCTACCGCTCGGACGCGCTGGAGGCGCTGGGGCTCGGGGTGGACGTGCGGCGAGAGGCACGGCCGGGGCTCGTCGACGTGTCGCTCGACGCCTACGGGCACACCGGGCCCTGGGCGGCGCGGCGCGGGTTCGACAGCCTCGTGCAGATGTCGACGGGGATCGCGGGGGCGGGTCTGCGCTCGGGTCTCGCCGACCGCCCGACGCCGCTCCCCGTGCAGGCGCTCGACCACGGCACCGGGTACCTGGTGGCGGCGGCCGTGCTCTCGGGGCTGGCCGCGCGCGTGCGCACCGGCCGCGGTATGCGCTCGCGCCTGTCGCTGGCGCGCACCGCCGCCGCGCTCGAGCAGAGCACCCGGCTCGCGGCCCTGCCGATCGAGCTCGCCCAGGCGTCGACCGTCGAGCCGGTCACGGCGCAGCTCGCCGTGCCCAGCGCCCTCGACACCCCGTGGGGAGCCGCGACCCTGCTCTCGCCGCCCGTGCGCTTCACCGCGTCGCCTCTCGTGTGGGAGAGGTCTCCGCGTCCGCTCGGCTCGGACGCCCCCGCCTGGTAGCGGACGCGACCCGCCGACGTCAGTGCGTGCTGACCGCCGAGATCTCGGTGCGGTCCCCGCTCCACAGGGTGTGGAACGTGCCCTCCCTGTCGACGCGCCCGTAGGTGTGGGCCCCGAAGAAGTCCCGCTGCCCCTGCACCAGCGCGGCGGGCAGGCGGTCGGCCCGCAGCCCGTCGTAGTAGGCCAGCGAGGACGAGAACGCGGGGGCCGGGATGCCGGCGTGGGCCGCATCCGCGACGACGTTCCGCCAGGCGGTCTGCGCCTTCGCCATCACGTCGACGAAGAACGGCGCGGTGACGAGCGCCACCAGGCCGGGGTCGTCGGCGTAGGCCTCCGTGATGCGGTTGAGGAAGCGCGCGCGGATGATGCAGCCGCCGCGCCAGATCTTGGCGATGTCGCCCTTCTTGATGTCCCAGTCGTACTTCTCGGCGCCGGCGACGATCGCGTCGAAGCCCTGGGAGTACGCGATCACCTTCGACGCGTAGAGAGCGAGCCGCACGCCCTCGATGAACGCCTCGGGGTTGGCCGGCTTCCAGCCCTCGGAGTCGGGGCCGGGCAGCGATGCCGCGGCGGCGCGCTGCGCGGGCTTCGACGACAGCGAGCGGGCGAACACCGCCTCGGCGATGCCCGACACCGGGATGCCCAGGTCGAGTGCAGTCTGCACCGTCCAGACGCCGGTGCCCTTCGATCCGGCCTGGTCGAGGATCACGTCGATGAGCGGCTGTCCCGTCTCAGCGTCGACCTGGCGCAGCACCTCGGCGGTGATCTCGATCAGGTAGCTCTCGAGCTCGCCGCGGTTCCACTCGGCGAAGACGTCGGCGATCTCGGCCGGGGTCTTTCCGGTGCCGCGGCGGATCAGGTCGTACGCCTCGGCGATGAGCTGCATGTCGGCGTACTCGATGCCGTTGTGGATCATCTTGACGAAGTGGCCGGCACCGTCGGTTCCGACGTGGGTGACGCAGGGCTCGCCCTCGGCGACGGCCGCGATCGACGTCAGGATCGGTCCGAGCGTCTCCCAGGCCTCCGCCGATCCGCCGGGCATGATCGACGGCCCGAGCAGGGCGCCCTCCTCGCCGCCGGAGATGCCGGCCCCGACGAAGTTGATGCCGGTCTCGCGCACGGCCTTCTCGCGACGGATGGTGTCGGTGAACAGCGCGTTGCCGCCGTCGACGATGATGTCGCCGGGCTCGAACACCTTCACGAGCTCGTCGATGACCGCATCCGTGCCCTTCCCCGCCTGCACCATGATGATCGCGGTGCGCGGGGTGCTCAGCGAGGCGGCGAACTCCTCGTAGGTGCTGGCCGGGATGAACTCGGCCTCGGGGTGCTCGTCGAGCACCGTCTGCGTCTTCTCGTAGGTGCGGTTGAAGATGGCGACGGTGTTGCCCTCGCGGCTGGCGAGGTTGCGGGCCAGATTGGAGCCCATCACCGCCATCCCGACGACACCGATGTTGGCGGGGGACGAGGCGCTCTCAGACATGCACACGAGGCTACCGCTAGCGTGGTCGCGTGCGAGCTGTGGTGGTGATGGGCGTCTCCGGATCCGGCAAGTCGACGATCGCCTCCGCCCTCGCCGAGAGGCTGGGGATGCGATTCGCGGATGCCGACGCGCTCCATCCTGCCGCGAACGTCGCGAAGATGGCGGCCGGCATCCCGCTGACCGACTCCGACCGCGGCCCGTGGCTCGACGCGGTGGGCGCCACGCTCGCCCCCGGCGACGTGGTGATCGCGTGCTCCGCTCTCACGCGCGCCTATCGCGACCGGCTGCGCGCCGTCGCACCCGACCTGGCGCTCGTCTACCTGCGTGGATCGCGTGACCTGCTCGCTGAGCGGATGGGGCACCGCGTGCACTTCATGCCGGTATCGCTGCTCGACTCGCAGCTGGCGACCCTCGAGGAGCCCGCTGCCGACGAGCACCCGGTCACCGTGGACATCGCCGCGACCCCCGCCGAGATCGTCGACGCGATCGCCGAGCAGCTGGTGTCGGCGTGAGCCGCCTCCGCGCCGTCGTGGCCACCCCGCAGACCGACGAGAACGTCGCGCTGATCCGCGAGCGCGAGCCGCGGCTCGACCTGGTGCACGAGCCCGAGCTGCTCGGGCCTCCGAACGTCGACTGGATGGTGCGCTGGGACCGCCCGGCCGACCTGCAGCCCGAGTTCGAGCGGCTGCTCGACGGCGCCGACGCGCTCTTCGGGGTGCCCGACCACTCGGGCACGGCGCTGGCCCGCACCGTCGCCGCGAATCCGGGTCTGCAGTGGGTGCACACGATCCCCGCGGGCGGCGGTCAGCAGGTGAAGGCGGCGGGTCTCGACGCCGCCGCGCTCGATCGCATCCTCTTCACGACCTCGGCCGGCGTGCACGCCGAGCCGCTCGCCGAGTTCGCGCTGCTCGGCATCCTCGGCGGGGCGAAGCACCTGCCCTACCTGCTCGACGCGCAGCGCCGCTCGGAGTGGGCCGAGCGCATCCCGATGACCATCGCATCCGACATGACCGTCGCCGTCGTCGGCCTCGGCAGCATCGGGCTGGCCGTCTCGCGCAAGCTGTCCGCGCTCGGCTACACGGTGGTCGGCGTGCACCGCCACGAGGTCGACGCCCCCGGTGTCGCGTCGATCCGCCCGGTCGACGAGCTGGCGGATGTCGCGGCCACCGTCGGCGCGATCGTCCTGGCCCTGCCGGGCACCGACCAGACCCACCGCATGCTGAGCGGCGACGTGCTGGCCGCCGTTCCGCCGGGAGCGGGCATCACGATCGTCAACGTCGGACGCGGCACCACCGTCGACGAGCCCGCCCTCACCGAGGCACTGCGGGACGGCCGCGTCGGCTTCGCCGCGCTCGACGTCACCTACGTCGAGCCGCTGCCCGCCGACAGCCCGCTCTGGACGCTGCCGAACGTGCTCATCGCCCCGCACACCGCCGCGATCAACCCGCACGAGCCGCGGCTGATCGCCGAGCTGTTCGCCGAGAACGCCCGCCGCCTGATCGACGGCGAGCCGCTGCGCAACGTCGTCAACACCCGAGAGTTCTACTGAGTCGCTCGCTGACAACTGCGCCGTGTAGCATTGCCCACTGAACTTCGGCGAGGGATGCTGCGCTTCCGCAGGCGGCATCCGTGATCGACGCGGTGGGCGGGCCCCGTGCTTCCTCACGCAGTTGTGCGTTCGAGTTGACCAAACATTCCGGGGCTTTCCGCCTCACCGACAAAGGAGTAAAGCCATGGCTGACGACAACAAGCTGGTCGCAGAGGCCCGCGAGAACTTCGGCAAGGGCTTCGCCCGCCGCATCCGTGCTGCCGGCAAGATCCCCGCCGTGATCTACGGCCACGGCACCGAGCCGCAGCACGTGACCCTGCCGGGCCACGAGGTCGGCCTCATCCTGCGCAAGGCCAATCAGGTGCTCGAGCTCGACATCTCGGGTCGCACCGAGCTCGCGCTCGTCAAGGACGTGCAGAAGGACCCGGTGCGCCAGATCATCGAGCACCTCGACCTCGTCATCGTCCGCAAGGGCGAGAAGGTCACGATCGATGTGCCCGTGCACGTCGAGGGCGAGTCCGCGCCCGGCACGATCGCCGCGCTCGACGCCGCGACCCTGTCGCTCGAGGCCGAGGCCACCAACATCCCCGAGCGCCTGACCGTCGACATCGAGGGTCTCGAAGAGGGCACCCAGATCCTGGCGTCGCAGGTCACCCTGCCGTCGGGCTCGGTCCTCATCTCCGACCCCGAGACCCTGGTCGTCAACGTCACGGCCGAGGTCGAGCAGGACCTGGGCGACGAGCCGGAGGCCGAGTCCGCCGAGGGCGAGACCGCCGAGGGTGACGCCGCTGAGGCGTCCGACGAGGCCGCGGAGTAGTCATCTCCGAGACGTGGCTCGTAGTCGGGCTCGGGAATCCCGGGCCCGGCTACGCCACGCACCGTCACAACGTCGGGCAGATGGCGCTCGCCGAGCTGGCGGATCGCGCCGGTGCGACGTTCAAGACGCACAAGGCGAACGCGACCGTCGCCGAGGGTCGCGCGCAGCCGGGTGGTCCGAAGCTCGTGCTCGCGAAGCCGAACACGTTCATGAACCTCTCCGGCGGCCCGGTCGCGGCGCTGATGCGGTTCTACTCGCTCGAGCCCGACCGTCTGGTCGTGCTGCACGATGAGCTCGACATCCCGTTCGACACGCTGCGGCTCAAGACCGGCGGCGGCCACGGGGGCCACAACGGCATCCGCGACATCGCATCGGCCATCGGCACGCCCGACTTCGCTCGTGTGCGCATCGGCATCGGCCGTCCGCCGGGGCGCCAGGATGCCGCCGACTTCGTGCTCAAGCCGTTCAGCGGCGCCGAGCGCGAGGTCCTGCCGTCGTTGCTCTCGGACGCGGCGGATGCGACCGAGCTGCTGATCGCGGACGGCCTGCTCGAGGCGCAGCAGCGCTTCCACGCGCCGAAGGACTAGTCGAGCAGTCCCCGCAGGTGGTCCCGCACGCTCAGTGCCGACCGGCCGATCAGTGTCTCGAGAGCAGGGTCCGTGACGTCGAACTCGCCGCGCCTCGCCGCGCGGAAGATCCCGAGGCTGAAGTCGGCCGCGGCCGCCGGCATTCCGCCCGAGACGGCCGCGGCGAGCCACTCCTCGTCCGGCACGACGACGCGTTCGATGGGACGCCCGACCAGGTCGGACAGCTCGACGGCGATCTCGGCGAAGTCGAGAGCGCGCGGCGCGGTGAGCGGCGGGGTCACCCCGTCGAGGGCGCCCGGCCGGGTGAGGGCGACGGCCGCGACCTCGGCCAGGTCGGCGTGCGCGGTCCACGAGACGGGTCCGTCCTCGGGCAGCTCGAGACGCCCCGTCTCGAGAGCCCCGGCGACGTAGTAGCCGATGGTGCTGGCGTAGAAGCCGTTCCGGAGGGCGGCGAAGGGTGTTCCGGTCTCGGCGAGGTGGGCCTCCATCGCGGCATGGGTGGGCTGAGCCGCGAAGAGCGAATCGGGGGAGGCGGCCTGATGGCTCGTGTAGAGGATGCGCGCCGCTCCGACGGTCTGCGCCGCGTCGATGGCCGCGGTGTTGGCGGCCACCGCGCTCCCTCCGCGGATGGCGGCCGACACGACGAGCACCTGATCCGCACCCTCGAGGCTGTCCAGGAGCGACTCGGGCGACGTGAAGTCGCCCTCGCGGACGCGCACCCCGCGACCCGCGAGCGCCGCGGCCTTCCCGGCGTCGCGGACGCTGACGCCGACCTGGTCGGCGGGGAGGCGTTCGAGCAGTGCCGCGACGATGAGGGAGCCGAGCTGGCCGGTGGCTCCGGTGACGACGATCATGGTGTCTCCTGATTGATATCGCTGGAAGCATCGATGCGCTTCCGATGGAAACGTCACGCTAGCCCACATTTCCATCGGAAGCAAACACTCGCTAACGTTGATACATGGTCGACACCTCCACCGCCCCGCGCGACCATCAGCGCGCCGACATCATCGCCGCGGCGGGCCGGATCCTGAGGGAGTCCGGTGCCGATGCCGTGACGACGCGCGCGGTCGCCGCTGCCGCCGGCGTCCAGGCGCCCGCGATCTACCGGATCTTCGGCGACAAGGACGGCCTGATCGACGCGGTCGCCGAGCACGCCATCGGGCAGTACATGAGCGACAAGATCCAGGGAGCGGCTGACGAATCCGCTATCGAGCCGATCGACGCGCTGCGCGCCGGCTGGCGCCGGCACGTCGCGTTCGGCCTCGCCAACCCCGACCTGTTCACGCTCATGAACGCCCCGAGGCCCGGCCGCGTCTCACCCGCGGTCGAGGCCGGCGCGGAGGTGCTTCGCGCACGCGTGCGGCGAGTCGCCCAAGCCGGGCTGCTGCGGGTCGACCAGCGCCAGGCCCTCGACATGATCCGGGCGGCGGGCAACGGCGCAGTGCTCGTCCTCCTGTCGACACCTGCGGGGGAGCGGGATGAGACGCTCCCCGACGCCATGCTCGACGCGGTGCTGTCGACGATCACCGTGTCGGAGCCGGTCGCCGACACGTCCTCGGCGGGAACGCTCGTCGCCGCGTTCGCGACGGTGGTCCCGGAGCTCACCGGCTTGACCGAGCCGGAGCGCGCCCTGCTCACCGACTGGCTGGGTCGCAGCCTCGGGCAAGGCGTCACTGGGTCAGCGCCCGTCAGGGGCGGCCCGTAGAGTTGCACGAGTGGGACTTGCCGCAATCATTCCGGGGCTGTCGCACGCCCATGCCCTGACTCCGGCCCTCGACAAGGCCGCCGGAGACGCCGACTTCTCGCTCGTCGACGGGCTGCGGGTGCCCCTGCTGGCGGCCCTCATCGAGGCACGAGCCGCATCCGCCGGGGGGCCTCAGGCGGTGCTCGCGGTCACCGCCACGAGCCGCGAGTCGGAGGCCGTGCGCGGCGCGTTCCGCAGCTACCTCCCCGACGCGACGGTGCTCGCCCTGCCGGCGTGGGAGACCCTGCCGCACGAGCGGCTCAGCCCGAGCGCCGAGACCGTCGGCGCACGGCTCCGCGCCCTGCGCGCCCTCGACCGCTGGGACCGCACGAGCCACCTCATCGTCGTCGCCAGCGTGCGCGCCGCGCTGCAGCCGCTGGCGCCCGGACTCGCGCAGGTGGAGCCGATCGAGCTCGTCGTCGGCCAGCGCGGCTATCAGCTGAGCGACCTCGCCCTGCAGCTCGTCAGCCTCGCCTACACCCGCGTCGACCTGGTCACGCGACGTGGAGAGTTCGCCCTGCGCGGCGGCATCCTCGACGTGTTCGCACCCGACGCCGAGCACCCGGTGCGTGCCGACTTCTTTGGCGACGAGCTCGAGCAGCTGCATCCGTTCTCGGTGTCCGACCAGCGCTCGCTGCCGGATCCGGTCGCCACCGCCGAGCTGCCGCCGAGCCGCGAGCTCCTGCTCACCGAGCCGGTGCGGCAGCGCGCTCGCGAGATGGTGCACGAATTCCCGTCGCTGGCGCCGATCCTCGCGAAGGTCGCCGAGGGCATCCCGGTCGAGGGCATGGAGTCGCTCGCTCCGGCCCTGCTCGACAAGCTCGTGCCGCTCACCGACTACCTGCCCGAGGACGCCGCCATCGCCATCCTCGGTCCCGAGCGGGTCGCCGGCCGGGCCGTCGACCTCGCCGACACCAACCGCGAGTTCCTCGACGCGGCCTGGAACGCCGCCACGGCCGGGGCCCAGGCGCCGATCGACCTGAACGCCGGCGACTTCATCACGGTCAGCGGGCTCCGCCGTGCCGCGGGGGAGCGCTCGTGGTGGACCCTCAGTCCGTTCGACGCGAACGACGACGACGTGGTGCGTCTCGACGCGCGCGCCGTCCCGAGCTTCGCGGGTCAGGTCGAGGGTGCCGTCGACCACGTCGCCGAGCTGGTGCGCGACGGATGGCAGGTGACGGTCGTCGCGTCCGGTCAGGGTCTCGTCGAGCGCGCCGTCGAGGTGCTGGCGGATCGCGGAGCCGTCGCCGACATCGAGCGGGGGCAGATCGAGGCGGGCTTCGAGGCGCCGGACGCCCGCATCGCCGTCCTCAGCGAGGGCGAGTTCTTCGGTCGCACGGCCGGCGTCGACTCGCGCCAGGTGAAGCGGCTCGCGAGCCGCCGCAAGACCGTCGTCGACCCGATCCAGCTGAAGGCCGGCGACTTCGTCGTGCACGCGACGCACGGCATCGGCAAGTTCGTCGAGCTGGTGCAGCGCGAGGTGTCGAGCGGCCAGCGCACCCCCCGCGGCCCCCTCGGCACCACGGTCACCGCCGCCAAGGTGCAGCGCGAGTACCTCGTGCTCGAGTACGCGCCGTCCAAGCGCGGCCAGCCGGGGGACCGCCTCTACGTGCCCACCGACCAGCTCGACCTGCTCAGCCGGTACGTCGGCGGCGAGGCTCCCGCCCTGTCGAAGATGGGCGGATCCGACTGGGCCGCCGCCAAGGGCAAGGCACGCAAGGCGGTGCGCGACATCGCCGTCGAGCTGGTCAAGCTCTACAGCGCACGGATGGCCTCGCAGGGGCACGCCTTCCCGCCCGACACCCCGTGGCAGCGCGAGCTCGAGGAGGCGTTCCCGTTCATGGAGACGCCCGACCAGCTCGCCACCATCGATGAGGTGAAGGCCGACATGGAGCGGTCGATCCCGATGGACCGCCTCATCTCGGGCGACGTCGGCTACGGCAAGACCGAGGTCGCGGTTCGGGCCGCCTTCAAGGCGGTGCAGGACGGCAAGCAGGTCGTGATGCTCGTTCCGACGACGCTGCTCGTGCGCCAGCACATGGAGACGTTCAGCGAGCGGTTCGCCGGATTCCCGGTGCACCTGCACGCGCTCAGCCGATTCCAGTCGGCGAAGGAGTCGAAGGCGACGATCGAGGGTCTCGCCGACGGGTCCGTCGATGTCGTGATCGGCACCCACCGCCTGCTCAGCGAGGGCATCGCGTTCAAGGATCTCGGCCTCGTCATCATCGACGAGGAGCAGCGCTTCGGCGTCGAGCACAAGGATGCGCTGAAGAAGCTCAAGACCAACGTCGACATCCTCGCCATGAGCGCCACGCCCATCCCGCGCACGCTCGAGATGGCGGTGACCGGCATCCGCGAGATGTCGACCCTGGCGACCCCTCCCGAGGACCGGCACCCGATCCTCACCTTCGTCGGGCCGTACAGCGACAAGCAGGTGGGCGCCGCGATCCGCCGGGAGCTGCTGCGCGAGGGCCAGGTCTTCTACGTGCACAACCGGGTGTCGTCGATCAACCGGGTGGCCGCCCAGATCGCCGAGCTGGTGCCCGAGGCGCGCGTCGCCGTCGCGCACGGTCAGCTGAGCGAGAGCGTGCTCGAGCAGGTCATCGTCGACTTCTGGGAGGGCAAGTTCGACGTGCTCGTCACCACGACGATCATCGAGACCGGCATCGACATCGCCAACGCGAACACGCTGATCATCGACCGCGCCGACAAGTACGGCCTGTCGCAGCTGCACCAGATCCGCGGCCGCGTGGGCCGTGGCCGCGAGCGTGCCTACGCCTACTTCCTCTACGACGACGAGAAGCCGCTGTCGGAGCTCGCCCAGGACCGCCTCGCGACCATCGCCGCCAACAACGAGCTCGGCGGCGGCATGCAGATCGCGCTCAAGGATCTCGAGATCCGCGGCGCCGGCAACCTGCTCGGCGGCGAGCAGTCGGGCCACATCGCGGGCGTCGGATTCGACCTGTACCTGCGCATGATCGGCGAAGCGGTGTCGATGTTCCGCGGGGATGTCGCCGAGGGGCAGACCGAGCTGCGCCTCGAGCTCCCGGTGGATGCCCACATCCCCGAGACGTACATCGAGAGCGAGCGCTTGCGGCTCGAGGCCTACCAGAAGCTGTCCACAGCATCCGCGCCCGCGTCGCCCGACGACGCCCTGGATTCGGTGGTCGAGGAGCTGACGGATCGCTACGGCGACCTGCCCGAGCAGGTGGCCGCGCTGGTGCGCGTGTCACGGCTGCGGCGGCTGGCGCAGAAGGCGGGCTTGAGCGACGTCGTGGCGATGGGCGGCAACCTTCGAGTGGCCCCGGCCGATCTCCCCGACTCGATCCAGGTGCGGCTGCAGCGGCTCTACCCCGGCGCGCGGCTGTTCGCGCAGCAGAAGGCGATCAGCGTGCCGATGCTCGCCGGCATCGCCTCCCCGCAGCACACCGACGGAGAGCTCGTCGACTGGGTGACGGGCCTGCTCGCGGCGATCTTCCCGCCGCCCAGCGCTGGCTGAGGAGCGCCGCGCAGCGACGCGTCTCGGAGCCCGCCAGCCCCGTCAGTGGATCGGCGTCGCGATCATCAGCAGGTGCCCGTCGACATCCCGCAGCACGGCCTCGCGCTCGCCCCACGGCTGATCCGACGGCGCGTCGACCAGCGTCGCGCCCGCCTCCAGCGCGGCCTTCACCACCGCGTCGACGTTCGCCACTCGGAAACTCGGGGCGACCCCGGCGTCTCCCGGAGTGGGGGTGCGCTCGTGCAGGATGAGCTCGATGCCGCGAGCGAGCCCGAGGCCGACGATGCCGGGAGCCTCGTGGCGGCGCCGGAGGTCGAGCGCGTCCTCGTAGAGGGGAAGCGCCTTCTCGATGGAGGCGACGGAGACGACGATGCGGGCGAGGGCGGCGGTCATGGGTTCGACGGTACCGTCGGTCGAGCCTGTCGAGACCCCCACGCATCACCAAGCACCACCGGGATCAGCACCAGCGACCGCAGGTCGACGAGCGCGTGCAGCAGGATCGGCAGCAGGATCGACCCGCTCAGCACGTAGGAGAGGGTGAAGACGAGCCCGAGCACGGCGGCGAGCAGCATGCCGAGGGGCCCCTGGTAGAGATGCAGCAGGCCGAACAGCACGGCCGCGACCGTGAAGGCGACGACCGCGTTCCCGGTGATGCCGAAGAGCAGGGCAGGCAGCGCGAGCCGGAACAGCAGCTCCTCGACGACGCCCGCCGTGACCGCGAGCCCGGCGCCGTAGGGCAGCTCACCCCGGTTGCGCGGCAGGATCGCGCGGATGTCGCCGACGGCAGGGATGTCCTCGACCCGTCCGCGCATGGCGAGCACCGGCACGATCATGACGGCCAGGATCGCGATCGTCGCACCGATCACGATGCCACCGGCCGCCCCATCCGAGATGCCGCCGAGTGGGCCGGACGTCCGTGCGTCGCGCAGCGCTCCGGGAACGAACGGCCACGCCGCGAGCAGCACCACGCCCGATAAGCCGCCGAGCACGATCAGGGACTCGCGGATCCACCGCGCGAACACCTCGCGCCGCAGCTTCGTCGACCGCAGCCGCTTGAATCGCGCGTAGTCGCGACGCTCGCGGGTGATCGCCCGCCAGACCAGCACCGCGAGCACCACGATCAGCAGGGCGATGAGGGTGAGGGTCACCAGGACATCATGCCGGGCCGACCTGATGTCAACCGGAATACTGCAGCCCGTGCAGCGATTAGGGTCTGAGGGTTCGGGGACGACCCGTCTCGAGAGGATGCGGTGTGGCAAGCGACGTAGGTCTGAGATCGGAACGCGGTCCGCTGCTGCTCGCGATCATGGTGGCGAGCGGTCTGGTGGCGATCGACGCGACGATCCTGGCGACGGCGGTGCCCTCGATCGTCGACGATCTCGGGGGCTTCTCGCAGTTCCCGTGGCTGTTCTCGATCTACCTCCTCGCGCAGGCCGTCTCGGTGCCGGTCTACGCGAAGCTCGCCGATGTCGTCGGCCGCAAGCCGATGATCCTGCTCGGCATCGGGCTGTTCCTGCTCGGGTCCGTGCTCTGCGGCTTCGCGTGGAGCATGCCGGCCCTGATCGCGTTCCGCGCCGTGCAGGGCCTCGGAGCCGGAGCTGTCCAGCCGATCGCGATCACGATGGTCGGCGACATCTACACGATCGCCGAGCGCGCTCGCGTGCAGGGCTACCTCGCGAGCGTCTGGGCGATCTCGTCGGTTGTCGGACCGACCCTCGGCGGTCTGTTCTCGCAGTTCACGGGCTGGCCGTGGATCTTCTTCATCAACGTGCCCCTCGGCCTGCTGGCGGCGGTGCTCATCATCCGCAACTTCAAGGAGAAGGTGGAGCGCCAGAAGCACCAGATCGACTACGCGGGGGCCGCTCTGCTGACGAGCGCCCTCACCCTGCTCATCCTCGGCCTGCTCGAGGGCGGCCAGGCCTGGGAATGGAACTCGCCCGTGAGCTTCGCCATCTTCGGCGTCGGGATCGTGCTGTTCGCGATCTTCCTGCTCGTCGAGCGCCGCGCGGCCGAGCCGGTGCTGCCGCTCTGGGCGTTCAGCCGTCCGCTGCTGCTCACGACGACCCTGCTCGCCTTCTGCGTGGGTGCCGTGCTCATCGGGCTCACCTCCTACATCCCGACCTATCTCGAGAGCGCGGTCGGCGCGCCGCCGCTGCTGGCGGGCCTCGCGCTCGCGGCGCTGACCATCGGATGGCCGATCTCAGCGACGCTCTCGGGTCGCCTCTACCTGCGCATCGGCTTCCGGTCCACGATCCTGATCGGCGTCGCGATCGTGATCGTCGCGGCGGCCCTCCTGGTGCTGATCGCGGCGACCCCGTCGATCGTGCTGATCGCTCTCGTGTGCTTCCTGATGGGCTTCGGCCTGGGGCTCGCCACGTCGCCGTCGCTGGTGGCAGCGCAGTCGAGCGCCCCGTGGCATGAGCGGGGCGTCGTGACGGGCACCAACCTGTTCGCCCGCTCCGTCGGCAGCGCGGTCGGTATCGCGGTGCTCGGCGCGATCGCCAACGGCATCATCAGTGGCTACGCGGGCGGGGAGAAGAACCCGGATGCAGTGGTCGCCGCCACCGGCGCGGTCTTCGTCGCCGCGCTGGTCGCGGCCGTGCTCGCCGGGGTGGCCGCGTTCGCGATGCCGAAGACACCCGTTCCGGACGGCGACGCGCGCTCAGGCGCGGTCGCGACCGCCGAGGGCTGAGCGCCTGCCGCGTCCGCGACAGGGCACTGGCGGCTCGCTCGCACGCCGCGGTTCGACCGCACCTGCCCTCTCGCGGGCACTGAGCGGCTAGCAGGCACCCGGCCGACCGGCACCTCCGTACCGCCGGCGCGGTCACCCCTGCGGAGGACTCACCCGGCAGGATGGACGCATGGACCTGCCCGCCGCATCCGCGCACCCCAAGCTCGACGAGCTGATCGCCGTCGCCGAGCGCTTGCGAGCACCGGGCGGCTGCGCCTGGGACCGGGAGCAGACCCACGAGAGCCTCGTGCAGTACCTGGTCGAGGAGAGCTGGGAGCTGATCGACGCGATCGAGGCCGGATCGCGGGAGGAGCTCATCGAGGAGCTGGGCGACGTGCTGTACCAGGTCGTCTTCCACGCCGACATCGAGGCCGAGGCGGGCAGCTTCACCCTCGAGGACGTCGCCGCCCACATGTCGGCCAAGATGATCAGCCGCCACCCGCACGTCTTCGGCGACGTGGTCGCCGACACCCCGGATGCGGTGGTCGCCACCTGGGAGGCGCTCAAGGCCGTCGAGAAGTCGCACCGCACGAGCGTGCTCGACGGGATCCCGCAGGGCATGCCCGCGCTGGCGCTTGCCGACAAGGTGCTCGGACGCGCGGCCAAGGTCGGGGCCGGCCGGGAGCCCGCGCCGATCCCGGCGACGGAGGTCGAGCTGGGGGAGCAGCTGCTCGCCATGGTCGCGGCGGCGCGCGGCGCGGGACTCGACTCCGAGCGCGCCCTCCGCGGCGCTCTGCGTGCCCTGCAGGACGACGTGCGCGCCGCGGAGGCCGGCGCCGCTGAGGAAGAATAGGTCCGTGGCCAGCCAGGTGAACCCCCCGCGCGGCATGCGCGACTTCCTTCCCGCCGAGAAGGCACGGCGCGAGCGCGTGCTGCAGATCATCAAGTCGGCCTACCGCGCCCACGGCTTCGACGAGATCGAGACGCCGGTCATGGAGGACAGCGACCGCCTCAACGCCGGCCTCGGCGGCGACAACGAGAAGCTCGCCTTCGGCATCCTGAAGCGCGGGCTCACCGCCGACGACCTCCACGCCGCCGAGCAGGCGCTCGACCTGGTCGACCTCGGGCTGCGCTTCGACCTGACCGTTCCGCTCGCCCGCTTCTACGCCACGCACCGCGCCGAGCTGCCGACGGTCTTCCGCTCCATCCAGGTGGCGCCGGTCTGGCGCGCCGAGCGCCCGCAGAAGGGCCGCTACCGCCAGTTCGTGCAGTGTGACATCGACATCATCGGCCAGCCCGGCATCCAGGCCGAGGCCGAGCTGCTGGTCGCGACCCTCGCAGCCGTCGACGCACTCGGGCTCGAGGGCGCGACCGTGCGGGTCAACGACCGGCGCCTCCTGATCGGCATGCTCGACACCTTCGGCTTCGGCGTCGACGAGCGCGACAGCGTGCTGATCACCGTCGACAAGCTCGACAAGATCCGCGCGGATGGCGTGGTCGCCGAGCTGCGCGAGCGCGGTGCGACCCCAGCCGCCGTCGATGCGCTCGAGGCGTTCTTCCGGCGCCCGACGACGATGGAGTACCTGCCGTTCGGCGAGGCGGCGATCCGCAAGGCGCTGCCCTCGGATCCGGACTCCGCGGTCGTCGCCGAGCTCGCCTCCCTGGCCGAGGTCGTGCCGATCGGCGCGCTGCAGTTCGACCCGTTCCTGGTGCGCGGCATGGGGTACTATACGGGCCCGATCTTCGAGCTGGCGCACGCGAGCGTGCCCTACTCGCTCGGCGGCGGCGGCCGCTACGACGGCATGATCGGCCGGTTCCTCGGCAGCGAGGTGCCGGCGACGGGCTTCTCGCTCGGGTTCGAGCGGCTCGTCGAGCTGGTCGGCGACGACGTCGGGCGTGACACCGCGGCGGATGCCGTGGCCCTGGTCCACGACGCGGACGTGCCGCTGGCGGACCTCCTCGGCATCCAGCGCGAGCTCATCGCGCAGGGTGCGCGGGTGCGGCTGGTCGCTCGGCCGAAGAACGTGAAGCCGCTGCTCGAGACCCTCGCGACCGATGGCTTCACCCGCTTCGCGTTCGTGACCGCCGGATCCGCCGAGCTCGCCTCGCTCGAGCTGCGCGAGCTGACGTAGGGCCGGTCACCGCGCCGAATCCCACCAGTCGAGCACGCGCGTGCCGTACAGCGTGAGCCACGGCGAGCGCTCTCCGGCCGGGACGTCCAGGTCGAACCACACGCGACCCTCGTCGACCTCGCCCTGCAGCCAGCTGCCGTCGGGTTGGCGTGCTGCTCGCACGTACTCGATCGCCTCGCCCAGCCGCGGGTCGGGGGCGCTGCCGTCGAACGCGGCGGCCTCCCGGAAGTAGTCCGTGGCGCGCAGCGCGTCGCTCCTCCACCGCAACGGGTACGCGAACCGGGTCGACCGATCGTCGATGAGGTCGTCGGTGCCGAGCCGGAAGAGCACCCGGCGCTCGAGGAGGTACTCCTCGGCGGCGGCACGCGCCGCGCGGAGCGGCACAGAGCCGCCGATCGCCCGCTCGTACCAGAGCAGTCCGCGCAGGGCGTTGAGCGTCGAGTGCACGGAGGATCGGGTGGAGCCCTCCACCCACTCGCAGTTCCATCCGCCGTCCGGAAGCCGATGCGCCGGGAACCAGTCGGCCAGCGATGCCACGTCGGCCCCGAGCCAGACGCCGTTGGCCAGGGTGAAGGCGTTGATGCAGACGTCGACCTCGCCGCCCCAGTACGGCAGGTCGTCGTACTCCCAGCGGGCGTTCGCGGCGAGCCGCTCGGCGGTGTCGCCGAGCACGGCGGCGTCGAGGCCCCACTCACGCAGGGCGTTGAGCGACCAGGTGGTCGCTGTCCAGGGCTGGCCGGGCTCGTCGCGTCGGGCGTCCGCGGGGAAGTAGGCGCCGCCCGCCCACTGACCGTCCGCGTCCTGCCGCGCGAGCATCCGAGCCCCCATGCCCTCGGTGGCGACCCGCGAGCGCGTCGCCTGCCACACCTCGTCGGGCTCGTTCAGCAGGTCGCGCTCCACCTGCCAGCGCAACGCGGGATCTGTCTCGAGCATCCAGGCGAGCAGCGCCGCGTCGGTCATGAGGGCACGCTAGTCCGCCCCTGCGACGACCGACACCCTCGCTAGGCTTGACTCCGCCACCACCCCTCTCGTCATCCCAAGGAGAACCCCATGTCTGCCATCGACGCCGTCGGCGCTCGCGAAATCCTCGACTCCCGCGGAAACCCCACGGTCGAGGTCGAGGTGCTGCTCGAAGACGGGACCGTCGCGCGCGCGGCCGTGCCGTCCGGTGCCTCCACCGGAGCATTCGAGGCGTACGAGCTGCGCGACGGCGACAAGGGCCGCTACGGCGGCAAGGGCGTCCTGAAGGCCGTCGAGGGTGTCCTCGACGTGCTCGGCCCCGCCGTCGAGGGCTTCGACGCCGCCGACCAGCGCCTCATCGACGCCGAGCTGATCGCCGCCGACGGCACCGACAACAAGTCGAAGCTCGGCGCCAACGCGATCCTGGGTGTCTCGCTCGCCGTCGCGAAGGCCGCCGCCGACTCGGCCGACCTGCCGCTCTTCCGCTACCTCGGCGGACCGAACGCCCACACCCTGCCCGTGCCGATGATGAACATCATCAACGGCGGCGCCCACGCCGACACCGCTCTCGACATCCAGGAGTTCATGGTGCTGCCGATCGGCGCCGAGAGCTTCTCCGAGGGCCTCCGCTGGGGCACCGAGGTCTACCACGCGCTGAAGGGCGAGCTGAAGAAGGCCGGCCAGAACACCGGGCTCGGCGACGAGGGCGGGTTCGCCCCCGACCTGCCCGGCGCCCGCGCTGCGCTCGACTTCATCGTGACGGCCATCGAGACCGCCGGCTTCACCCCCGGAACCGACTTCGCGCTCGGCCTCGACGTGGCTGCCACCGAGTTCTTCGAGAACGACGTCTACTCGTTCGAGAATCAGCAGCTCTCGGTCGAGCAGCTCACCGAGTTCTGGGTGGGCCTCGTCAACGACTACCCGCTCGCCACCATCGAGGACCCGCTGGCCGAAGACGACTGGGCCGGCTACGCCCACCTCACGTCGATGCTCGGCGACAAGGTGCAGATCGTCGGCGACGACCTCTTCGTCACCAACCCGACCCGCTTGCAGCGCGGCATCGACGAGAGCGTCGCCAACGCGATCCTCGTCAAGGTCAACCAGATCGGCACGCTCACCGAGACGCTGGATGCGGTGGCCCTCGCCCAGCGCGCCGGCTACAAGGCGATCATCTCGCACCGCTCCGGCGAGACCGAGGACACCACCATCGCCGACATCGCGGTGGCGACCGACGCCGGGCAGATCAAGACCGGCGCGCCGGCTCGGTCCGACCGCGTCGCGAAGTACAACCAGCTGCTGCGCATCGAGGAGGAGCTCGGCGACGCGGCGGTCTACGCGGGTCGCAGCGCGTTCCCGCGCTTCACCCGTTGATCGAGTAGCGCCGAAGGCGCGTGTCGAGATCGCACAACGCGAACGGGTCTCGACACGGCGCTTCGCGCCTACTCGACCACCGGTCGACATACCCTGGACACCATGCCCCGTCGTCAGCGCGTCCGTCGCGTGCCGGTGGCCCTCCCCGAGGAGGGCCGCCCGGCCGCGTGGCTGCGCAACTTCCGGCTGTCGGGGTTCGCGCTGACGACCCTGCTGCTCGTGGTGGCCGCGCTGCTGGTGCTCGCCACGCCTCTCAAGACCCTCGTCGAGCAGCGGCAGGAGATCGCGCAGCTCGAGCAGTCGGTGGCCGACGCGCAGACCGAGGTCGACGACCTCAACGGCGAGATCGACCGCTGGACCGACCCGGCCTACATCGAGTCGCAGGCGCGAGAGCGCCTCTACTACGTGCGCCCCGGCGAGGTCATGTACTTCGCCATCGGCGGCTCCGACCTGCCGACCACCAGCGACGGCCAGCCGATCAGCGATGAGATCCAGACGACGCAGGTCGACTGGGTGCAGTCGCTGCTGTCGACCGTCTACGGCGCCGGGCTCACGACCGCGACCCCCGAGCAGCTCGACAGCCCGCTGCAGGGCCAGTGACCACGCCCCCGTTCGCCCCGCCGAGCGCGGAGGACATCGCCGAGGTGTCGCGCCAGCTCGGTCGTCCCGCCCGTGGCGTGATCGGCATCGCCGCGCGCTGCGTGTGCGGCAGGCCGACCGTCGTCGCGACCAGCCCGCGACTGCCCGACGGCACGCCCTTCCCGACGCTCTACTACCTGAGCCACCCCGGCGCGACGGCGGCCCTGTCGACGCTCGAGGCGACGGGCGTCATGCCCGAGCTCGCCGCAGAGCTGGCGGATGACGAGGTCGTCGCCGACGCCTACCGCACCGCCCACGCGCAGTACCTCGCCGATCGCGCGAGCATCGACGACATCCCCGAGATCGCCGGCTACTCAGCCGGAGGCATGCCCGACCGGGTGAAGTGCCTGCACGCCCTCGCCGCGCATTCGCTCGCGGCCGGTCCGGGCGTGAACCCGATCGGCGATCGCGCGCTGGCCCTGGCCACGTGGAGCCCGGAGCGCTGCACGTGCGTCTGAGCCGGGCGGGCGCCGGCCTCGTGGCCGCGATGCTGGTGCTCGCCGTCGCGGCGCCGGCGACCGCCGCATCCGCTGCACCCGGACGCGCCGACGCGCGGGCCGCCGCAGCCGACCGCGTGCGCGACGGGGAGTACTGGCTCGACGAGTACGGCATCCGCAGCGCGTGGGCGGTCACGCGCGGCGCCGGCGTCACGATCGCGGTGATCGACACGGGCGTCGACAGCGGTGTGCGCGACCTCGCCGGCGCCGTCGTCGGGGGAGCCGACTTCTCGGGCCTCGGCGCCGCCGACGGCCAGCAGCCCGTCGGCTCGGACGGATCCGAGCACGGCACCATGGTCGCCTCGCTCGCGGCCGGGCGCGGCACCGGGAGCGACTCGGGCGTCATCGGCTCGGCACCCGAGGCGTCGGTGCTGGCGATCTCGATCGGGTTCGGCGAGGGCGGCGAGGACTCCGACACGCAGATCGCCGAGGCCGTGCGCTGGGCCGTCGACAACGGGGCCGACGTCATCAACATGTCGCTCACCCGCAACACCCTCGACTGGCCCGAGAGCTGGGACGACGCGTTCCTCTACGCCGCCGAGCAGGACGTGGTCGTGGTGGCGGCCGCCGGCAACCGGGGCAGCGGCACGGTCGAGGTGGGGGCGCCGGCGACCATGCCCGGCGTGCTGACGGTCGCGGGCGTCGACAGGTCGGGGTCGGCGAGCTTCGACGCGTCGGCGCACGGCATCACGATCGGGGTCGCGGCACCCAGCGAGCAGCTCGTCGGCGTCGTGCCCGGCGGCGGCTACGTGTCGTGGAGCGGCACCAGCGGAGCCGCCCCGATCGTGGCCGGCATCGTCGCGCTCGTGAAGGCGGCGCAGCCGGACCTCGACGCCGACGACGTCATCAACCGCGTCGTCGCGTCGGCCCGTGACGCGGGGGCCCAGGGGCCCGACCCCATCTACGGGTTCGGGCTGGTCGACGCGGCGGCCGCGGTGTCGGCGACCGTACCCGCCGTCGACGCCAACCCGATGGGCGATCTGGCCGAATGGATCCGCATCAACAGGCGGGCGGTTGCGACGCCCGCCCCCCAGCCGACGTCGACCTCCCAGCCCACACAGCCTCCGATCGCGGCGCCGTCGTCGCCGCTCGGCACCCTCCTGCCGACGGTCGTCTCGCTGCAGGTGGTCGGACTCCCGCTGCTGGTGCTCGTCCTCCTCGCCGCCGCCTTCTGCGCGCTGGTCGCGGGCATCGTCCGACAGTACGGAAGGCGTTCTCGGACGCGGTAGCCTGGGAGCGACTTTTCCCCATCGAGGAGATACACACACGTGCGCAAGATCCTGATCGTCGGCGGCGGCTACGCCGGCTTCTACACCGCCCTCAAGCTCGAGAAGTGGCTGCGTCGCGGCGAGGCGCAGGTGACGGTCGTCGACCCGCTTCCCTACTGGACGTACCAGCCCTTCCTGCCCGAGGTCGCCGCCGGATCCATCGACCCGCGCCACGCGCTCGTCGACCTCCGCCGCCACCTCAAGAAGAGCACCGTCATCACCGCCAAGGTGACCGGCATCAACCACGCCACGAAGACCGCGACGATCACGCCCGAGGTCGGCGAGCCGTGGGAGCACGAGTACGACATCGTCGCGGTGACCGCGGGATCGGTCTCGCGCACCTTCCCGATCCCCGGCGTCGCCGATGAGGCGATCGGCCTGAAGACGATCGAGGAGGCCGTCGCGATCCGTGACCGCATGATCGGCAACTTCGCGAAGGCAGCCCACCTGCCGGCCGGGCCGCAGCGCGACCGCCTGCTCACGACCGTCGTCGTCGGCGGCGGCTTCGCCGGCATCGAGGTGTTCGCCGAGCTGCGCAGCTTCGCCAGCGCGCTCGTCGGCCAGTACGACGGCATCACCATCGACGACACCCAGTTCCACCTCATCGAGGCGATGGGCCGCATCATGCCCGAGGTGTCGCTGAAGACGAGCCACTGGGTGCTCAAGAACCTGGCCGAGCGCGACGCCGTCGTGCACCTCGACACGCAGCTGCAGAGCGCGGTCGACGGCAAGATCGTGCTGTCGACGGGCGAGACCTTCGAGTCCGACCTCATCATCTGGACGGCCGGCGTCATGGCCAGCCCGATGCTGCGCGGCACCGACCTGCCCACCGAGGAGCGCGGACGCCTGCGCGTGCAGGCCGACCTGCGCGTCATCAACGACGACGGCATCGTCGAGGATGCGTGGGGCTGCGGCGACGTGTCCGCGGTGCCCGACCTCGTGCCGCCGCACGGCGTCGGCGGCTTCACGGTGCCGAACGCCCAGCACGCGGTGCGTCAGGGCAAGCAGCTGGCCAAGAACCTGGTCGCGACGCTGCGCGGCGACCTGCCGGTCGAGTACCGCCACAAGAACCAGGGCGCCGTCGCGGGTCTCGGGCTCTACGTAGGCGTGTTCCAGAAGGGCAACATCGCCATCAAGGGTTTCCTCGCCTGGCTGATGCACCGCGGATACCACGGCTTCGCGATGCCCATGTGGGAGCGCAAGGCGCGCGTCTTCGGCAACTGGATCATCAACTTCCTCTGGAGGCGTGACCTGGTCGCCATCCCTGCCAGCGAGACTCCGCGTGCCGCCTTCGAGCAGTACGCGTCCCGCCCGAAGGCGTAGTGGATCCGGTGGTCGAGTAGTCGCGTGAGCGACGTGTCGAGACCACCCGCCCGGCTAGCCTGAGCCGTGAGGCTCCCGTAGCCCAATCGGCAGAGGCAGGCGACTTAAAATCGCCTCAGTCTGGGTTCGAGTCCCAGCGGGAGCACGAACTCGGCCTCGGGGCCGCCTAGTCCGCCTGCTCGTCTTCCTCGGGATTGAAGTTCGACGGCGTCCCCGTGAAGCCCGCGGCGATGCCGTCGGGGTCGTTCGGGATCGTCCCCTCGCCGCTTCCCAGTCCGCCCGGCTCCTTGGTGCCGTCGCCGGGATCGATGTCCTCGGTCTTCTTGGCGTCTGACTCAGACATGTCGCTCCTCAGCATCTTCGGTGCGAGCGGGAACCCGCGAGTGTGCTCATCGTAGACGCGGGTTCCGGGCAGGATGTCGGAGCTCCGGAAACCCGACGACCACGCTCAGGATCCGTAGTCGGCGACGACGGTCCGTTGCGCGCCGTCGAGCGTGATCTCGCCGCCGTGGGGGACGATCCACTGCGGACGGGTGTGGCCGAAGGGCACGCCGACGCACACCACTGCGTCGGAGTTGTACCGTGTGATCTGCTCGAGGATCGTGTCCCGTTGCTCAGCGCGCAGCCGAGAGCGCTCGGCTGCACGCGGCGAAGGGGAGCCGAGGGCGCTGACGGGCGGTCGGGCGACGAGCACCCCGGCGACGGCGCCCAGGACTCCTCGCTCGCCCAGCGCGCGGACCCACCGTCCGACCTCGGCGGCGGAGGGAGTCTCCTCGCTGGTCTCGAGCAGCAGGACCGTGCCGTCGAGATCCGCGACAGCGGGCATCCGATCGGCGACGGCGATCTGGTCGATGACCTCGAGGCAGCCGCCCCAGGTGATACCCGTCACGCGCGTCTCCGGCCCTGCCCACACCCAGGAGTCGGTGGGCTCGCGATCGCCGAACTCGTCGAGCGCGCGCGGATCGTCCCACGGCCGCCCGAAGTCCTCCGACTCGCCCGGCTCGGTGAGCTCCAGCCTGCCGCCGTCCAGGAGGGCGGCACGCAGGGACCGGAGGTGGATGTCGTCGAGGTGAGGGCCCGGTCCGAGGTGCACCTGGGTCGAACCGCCGTAGTAGCTCGGCACGCCGAGACCCCAGAGCAGGTTGTGCAGGTTCGTGTTGTCGCTGTAGCCGAGGAACGGCTTCGGATTCGCGGCGAGCACGTCCGCGTCGATGTGCGGGATCACGGTCACCTGGTCGTCGCCGCCGATGGTCGCCAGCACCGCGCGGATGCTCGGATCGGCGAACGCCGCCGTCACGTCCGCGGCGCGCGCTTCGGCGCTCGCATCGAGCTGCCGCGTCGTCGGATACTCGACCGGCACCAGCCCCGTCGCCTCGGTGAGACGCCGCATCGCCTGCTCGTGCAGCAGTGGCGCGACGGCCGGCGCGGCGAACGCGGGCGAGAGCACCGCCACCCGATCGCCGGGTCGGGCTTTCGGGACAGCTGCACGTGTCGTCGAGTTCATCCGCCCATTCGATCAGACGGATGGTTCCATCAGGCGACGGAACTCGATCGCGACGCCCGCAGGGCCCGCTTCAGCGTCAGTACGTGACGGGCGAGAGCATCAGCGCGAGCGTCACCGCACCGGCGATGAGACCGCTCGCCGCACCGACGATCATCGGCAGGTAGTCCCCGATTGTGCGGACACTTTGTACCCCATTCGCCCCCGTGGCGGTGGTCTTGTGCCCTGCAAAGTACGTGTTGATGACGGTCATGTCGCCCCCCAGCGCTATGTCGTACGGGCGAAGCTAATCGATCCTCGAAACGACGGTCTACCCCTACTTGTGGGGGCTGTTTCGCATAGTGGACAGCCGCCGCGATCCTTGCGGTATTGAACACGCGTCTGGGACACTCGACCCACTCATGACCCGCATCCCCGCCACCGAGCGCCGCGCCGCGCTGGCTCAGGCCGCCCTGACGGTGATCGCGCGCGACGGCCTCGCCGCCGCGACGACTCGCGCGATCGTGGCGGAGGCCGGGATGCCGCTGGCGAGCTTCCACTACGCGGTCACCTCGCGGGACGAGCTGCTGCGCGACGTGGTCGAGCTGGTCGTCGCGGCCGAGGGTGTCGCCGTCGCCGAGCTGCTCGCCCACGCCACGACGCCGCGCGACGCGATCGCGGCTGCGCTCACCGGCTACCTTGATCACGTCCGCACCGATCCGGGCTTCGAGCAGGCCATGTTCGAGCTGACCCAGTACGCGCTGCGCACGCCCGCGCTCGCCGATCTTCCCGCCTATCAGTACGCCCGTTACCACGCCCTGGCATCCGAGCTCCTCGAGACCGGCGCCGCAGCCCTCCACATCGAATGGAGCATTCCCGTGCCCGACCTCGCCCGCATGCTCGTCACCGTCACCGACGGACTGACGCTCGCCTGGCTTGCCGACCGCGATGACGCCGCAGCCGCGCGCAGCATCGCCCACGCATCCGATGCCTTCGCCGGATTCGCGCGACAGACCTCAGACGTCGCGGGCGTGACCGCATGAGCGCCCCCACGCCCGCCGCGGGCCCCATGCCGCCGGCCAACGCTCCGGCTCCCGCCCCCCTCGGCGCACCCCGCCGCGCGGTCACCGGAGCCTGGATCGCCGCCTTCGCCGCCGCCTGGCTCGGCGTCTGGATGGCGCAGCTCACCCCGATCCAGCTGCTGCTGCCCGAGCAGGTGGACGCCGTGCGCGGCACCACGTCGGGCGCCTGGCAGGACTCGGTCATCGCCTACGGGATCATCTCCGGCATCGCCGGCGCCTGCGCGGTCATCGCCTATCCGCTCACCGGTGCCCTCTCCGACCGCACGACGTCGCGCTACGGTCGGCGCCGCCCCTGGATCCTCGGCGGAGCCGTGCTGTTCGCCGTCGCCCTCGTCGCGCTCGGTCTGCAGTCGACCTACCTCGGCCTCGGCATCTGCTGGTCGCTCGCCCTCACCGGCTTCTGCGTCATGACCGCGGCTCTGACCGCGACGATCTCCGACCAGGTGCCGGTGCGCCAGCGCGGGTTCGTCTCGGGCTGGATCTCGGCTCCGCAGGCGATCGGCACGATCCTCGGCCTCCTGCTGGTCGCGATGGTGATCACGACCGAGGCGTTCGGCGACCTCGCGCCTCTGTTCGGCTACATCGCGCTGGGCGTCCTGCTGATCCTGCTCGTGCTGCCGTTCGTGCTCACGACCCGCGATTCGGTGCTGCCGAAGACGCAGCGCGCGCCGCTCACCCCGAAGGCGCTGCTGCAGGGCATGTGGGTGTCGCCCCGCAAGCACCCCGACTTCGCGTGGACCCTGACCAGCCGCATCCTCATCAACCTCAGCAACGCGCTCGGCACGACCCTGCTGCTCTACTTCCTCCAGTTCCAGCTGCAGCTCGGCGATCAGGCCGAGGACGGGCTCCTCACCCTGACGGCCGTCTACATGGTCTTCGTCATCCTCGCCTCGCTGCTGCTCGGCCGCCTCTCCGACGCGATGGAGCGCCGCAAGCCGTTCGTCGTCTTCGCCGCCCTGCTGCAGGCGCTCGCCGCGCTCATGCTCGCGGTGATCCCCAGCTTCCCGATCGCGATCGTCGCGGGCGGGCTGCTCGGCCTCGGCTACGGCTGCTTCCTCGCCGTCGACCAGGCGCTGGCGACCCAGGTGCTGCCCGACCCGGCCGACCGCGGCAAGGACCTCGGCGTCATGAACATCGCCTCGGCCGTCCCGCAGGCCGTCGCTCCGCTGCTCGGCGCGTACATAGTCGCCGAGCTCGGCGGATTCACCGGGCTGTTCCTGGCCGCGGGCCTCGTGGCGCTCGTCGGCGCGACGACCATCACGCTCATCCGCTCGGTGCGGTAGCCGCGGATGCCCGCCACCGTCCTCGAGCTGCGTCGCCCTGCCGCGGCACCCTGGCTCGACGCTGCCGCCTACTGGCCGGCGCTCACCGCCGCGACCGCGCACCTCGACACGCCCCTCGGCGCCCTGTCGCTCGAGGCGCTCTCGGCGAACGCGTTCGATCTGCTCGACCGCGCACAGGGCACCCCGATCCGGGTGGCGAGCAAGAGCGTGCGGGTGCGAGGCGTGCTCGAGGCGGTGCTCGCCCTGCCCGGCTACCGCGGCATCCTGGCCTACACGCTGCCCGAGGCGCTCTGGCTCGCCAGCCCCGAGGGCGGCGACCACGCGGATGTCGTGGTCGGCTACCCGAGCGTCGACCGCTCCGCGATCGCCGCATTGGCCTCCGACGAGCGGCTGGCCGGCCGCGTGACGGTGATGATCGACGACCCGGCGCAGCTCGACCTCATGGACGCCGTCGCCCCACCCAGCGGGCGTGCCGCCGCGATCCGCGTCTGCATCGAGCTCGACGCGTCGTACCGGCACCCCGTGCTCGGTCACCTCGGCGTCCGGCGCTCGCCTGTGCACACCCCCGACGAGGCGCGCACGCTGGCCGAGGCCGTCGCCGCGCGTCCCGGCGTGCGACTCGTCGGCATCATGGCCTACGAGGCCCAGATCGCCGGCACGACCAACAAGGGCGCGGGCAAGCTGCCGGTGCGGCTGATGCAGTCGGCCTCGGTGGCCGAGCTGGCGGATCGCCGAGCCGCCGCCGTCGCCGCCGTGCGACGGGTCGCCGACCTCGAGTTCGTCAACGGCGGCGGCACCGGCTCGCTCGAGACCACGCACGCCGACGCGAGCGTCACCGAGGTGGCGGCCGGATCGGGCCTCTTCGGCCCCCACCTCTTCGACGGCTACTGGCAATTCGCCCCCGCGCCTGCCGCCGCCTTCGCGCTCAGCGTGGTGCGGCGACCCACCCCTGACATCGCGACATTGCTCGGCGGCGGATGGATCGCATCCGGCCCGCCCGGAGCCGACCGGCTGCCGCAGGTGGCCTGGCCGACGGGGCTGCGCATGCTGCCGCGCGAGGCGGCGGGGGAGGTGCAGACCCCGCTGCAGGGCGAGGCCGCGCGCGACCTCGCCGTCGGCGACCGGGTCTGGCTGCGCCACACCAAGGCGGGCGAGCTCAGTGAGCACCTGACCGCGTTCGCGGTCGTCGAGGATGGCGCGGTCGTCGACGAGCTGCCGACCTACCGCGGAGACGGAAAGGCGTTCCTATGAGTCGTGAGACGAGCGTCCGGCCGCAGACGGGGGTGCGCTGGCAGAACTGGGGCCGCAACCAGTCGGCGACGCCCGCGATGCGGGTGCACCCGCGCAGCATCGACGAGGTGGCCGCAGCGATCCGTGATGCGCGCGAGCGCGGCCTGCCCGTGAAGGCCGTCGGAGCCGGGCACAGCTTCACCGCGATCGCCGTGACCGAGGGGGTGCAGGTCGACCTGTCGCTGCTCTCGGGCCTCCGCGCCTCCGACCCCGCGACGGGCCGCGTGACCCTGGGCGCGGGGACGTTCCTGCACGAGCTGCCCGGCATCCTCGATCCGCTCGGCCTCGCCCTCGAGAACATGGGCGACATCGACCGGCAGACCATCGCCGGCGCCACCAGCACGGGCACCCACGGCACGGGTGCGCGCTTCAGCGGGCTCGCCGCCCAGATCGCGGCGATGACCCTCGTGACGAGCTCCGGCGAGGTGCTCGTGATCAGCGAGACCGAGAACGCCGAGCTGCTGCCCGCCGCCCGGCTCGGACTCGGCGCACTCGGCATCGTCGTCGAGGTGACGCTGCAGTGCGTTCCGGCGTTCCTGCTGCGCGCGGTCGAGCACCCCGAGCGGTTCGACGAGGTGCTCGACACCTTCGAGCAGCGCGCCGTCGAGGCCGACCACTTCGAGTTCTACTGGTGGCCGCACACCGACCGCGTGATGACACGCACCAACACCCGGCTGCGGATCGACACCCCGCACCGCCGCCCGAGTGCACTGTCGACGTGGGCCGAGGAGCGCCTCATGCAGAACGGGATGCTGGGCCTGAAGAGCGCGCTCGGCTCCGTCGTGCCGGCCTGGACGCCGGCGATCAACCGCTTCGCGACGCGCGTCTACGGCGACCGCGAGTTCACCGACGTGTCGCACGACGTCTTCACGAGCCCGCGGAACGTGCGCTTCCGAGAGAGCGAGTACGCCCTCCCGCGGCCCGCGATCGCGCAGGCGCTGCGCGACATCCGCGGGCTCATCGAGCGCAAGGGCTGGCGCATCTCGTTCCCCGTCGAGGTGCGCGTGGCGGCCGCCGACGACAACTGGATGTCGACCGCCTACCAGCGCGAGTCGGGCTACATCGCCGTGCACCAGTACTGGCGCGACGACCACGAGCCCTACCTCCGCGCCGTCGACGCGCTGCTGCGCACCTACGACGGGCGCCCGCACTGGGGCAAGATCCACTACCAGGAGGCGGCCGAGCTCGAGACGCGCTACCCGCGCTTCGGCGACTTCCTCGCCGTGCGCGACCGGCTCGACCCCGACCGCACGTTCGCGAACCCGTACCTCGACCGGGTTCTCGGCCCGTAGCCCGGCCTGGGCTCAGACCGACTGGATGGCATACAGGGGGCGGTCACCGAGTCGCGTCCGGCCGCCCAGGGCCTCGAGCTCGACGGCGACCGCGATGCCGGCCAGCGTGAGTCCGCTCTCCTCCAGCAGCTCGGCGGCCGCTGTCAGCGTGCCGCCGGTGGCGAGCAGGTCGTCGACGAGCAGCATACGTGTGCCGGCGGCGAGGTGCCCGGTCTGCACCTCGAGGGTGGCCGTGCCGTACTCGAGCACGTAGTCGCGGCTCGCCGTCGGACGGGGGAGCTTGCCGGCCTTCCGCACCGGGAGCATGCCCGTCCCGGTGAGGGCCGCGGCCGCGGCGGCGAGCACGAAGCCGCGGGCCTCGACTCCGGCGACGACGTCGAAGGTGCCCGCGTGCGGGGCGGTCAGCGCGCGCGCCACCACGGCCAGCGCATCCGCGTCGGCGAAGACGGGCGTCAGGTCGCGGAACAGGATGCCCGGCTGCGGGAAGTCGGGCACGAGCGTCGTCAGGCGGTCGAGAGCGTCGCTGGCCGAGGACATCGGGTGATCATCGCACGCTCAGCTCGGACGAGGAATGCTCACGGCGGTTTCATAGGTGAGCCCTGGCCCCCGGCAATAGGATGTGCGCATGGATCCCATCTCCGGCATCGTCATCGTCATCGCGGTCATCGTCCTGCTGATCGTCATCGTCGGCATCTACCTGTGGTCGACCTACAACGGCCTGGTGCGTCTCAACGTGCGGGTCGACGAGGCGTGGAGCGACATCACGGTGCAGCTCAAGCGCCGGGCCGACCTGATCCCGAACCTCATCGAGGCGGTCAAGGGCTACGCGGCACACGAGAAGCAGGTCTTCGAGAACGTCACGCGAGCTCGCGCCGAGACGGTGAACGCGTCGACGCCGGCCGAGGCCAGCACGGCCGAGAACCACATGCAGGCGGCACTCAAGAGCGTCTTCGCGGTCGCCGAGGCGTACCCGCAGCTGCAGGCCAGCCAGAACTTCCTCCAGCTGCAGGCCGAGCTGGTCGACACCGAGGACAAGATCCAGGCGTCGCGCCGCTTCTACAACGGCGGGGTGCGCGAGCTGAACACCAAGATCAAGGTGTTCCCCAACACGCTCTTCGTGCGCGGCCTCGGGTTCACCGAGCGCGAGTTCTTCGAGGTCGACGAGCCGTCGGCCATCGCCGAGCCGCCGCGGGTGCAGTTCTGATCTCCTGACCGCCGATCCGACTCCGAGGGCCCGCTCAGCGGGCTCTTGGCGTATGACGGGATAATCACCACATGTACAGCGCGATCGCCAAGAACAAGCGCAACACCGTGCTCATCATCGCGCTCTTCCTGCTGATCCTCGGCGGCCTCGGCTCGCTGGTCGCGTGGTACTTCGGCGACTGGTCGATCGCGGTGATCGTCTTCGTGGCGGCGGGCCTCTATGCGTGGTTCCAGTACTTCATGGCGACCCGCGAGACCCTCGCGCTGAGCGGCGCGCGCGAGATCCAGAAGGCCGACAACCCGCGCCTGTACCGCGTCGTCGAGAACCTCGCCATCACCGAGGGACTGCCGATGCCGAAGGTGTACATCATCGACGATCCGGCACCGAACGCCTTCGCGACCGGACGCGACCCCGAGCACGCCGTCGTCGCCGCGACCACCGGGCTGCTCGCGATCATGGACGACTCCGAGCTCGAGGGCGTCATGGCCCACGAGATCGGCCACGTGAAGAACTACGACATCCGCGTCTCGCTCGTCGTCTTCGGCCTCGTGGTCGCGATCGGCCTCGTCGCCGACATCATCTTCCGGATGATGCTCTTCGGTCGCCGCGGGAACAACAACGCAAGCGGACCGGCCTTCATCATCATCCTGGTGATCGGGCTCGTCGCCGCGATCCTCGCGCCCCTCGTCGCCGCCGTCGTCCAGGCCGCCGTCTCCCGACAGCGCGAGTACCTGGCAGACGCGACGAGCTCGCTCACCACGCGTCACCCCGAGGCGCTCGCCAGCGCGCTCGAGAAGCTCGGCGCCTACGGCCGCCCGATGGCGAAGACCAACACGTCGATGTCGCACCTCTGGATCAGCGACCCCAACCGACCCGGCATCATCTCGCGGCTCTTCAGCACGCACCCCCCGATCGCCGACCGCGTCGCGCGCCTGCGCGACAACGCTACGAAGTTCTGAGCGCAGCCGTCAGCTCGGCGGCGAGATCCCCGCGGTCGGCCACCTCGATCGACTCGCAGCCCTGCCACTCGGCGATCCGCCTCAGCACGGGCACGATGCGCTCCGAGATGCCGACGGGTGAGCTCTCCTCGCGCCAGGCGGACTGCACGCGCAGCACCCTCGCCTGGCGGTCGTTCTTGAGGTCGATGCGCCCGACCAGGGCCTCGTCGACGAGCACGGGCAGCGTGTAGTAGCCGAAGACGCGCTTCGGAGCGGGCGTGTAGATCTCGATCCGATAGTGGAATCCGAACATGCGCAGTGCGCGATCACGCTCCCAGACCACGGGGTCGAAGGGGGACAGCAGGGCCGCGCCCTCGATGCGGCGGGGGATGCGCGCATCCTTGTGCAGGTACGCCGGCTTGCCCCAGCCCGGTACGGTCACCGGCAGCACCTCGCCCTCGTCGACGAGCCGCTGCAATGCCGCCTTCGCCTGGGTCTGCTTGATGCGGTAGTAGTCGGCCAGGTCGGGCAGCGTGCCGATGCCGTGCGCGGTCGCCGCGCGCTTCATCAGCTGGTACTTCGCCTCCTCGATCGGCACCTCGCGCTCGAGCACCTCGGCGGGAAGCACCTGCTCGGGCAGCGCGTAGGTGCGCTCGAAGTTGCTGCGACCGGCCGACACCACCTCGCCCACGCGGAACATGCGCTCGAGACCGCGCTTCACGTGGTCCCAGTCCCACCACGGGCCGCGGGCGCGCTCGGCCTCGCGCTCGAACGCGCTGGCGGGCATCGGGCCGTTGGCGGCCAGCTCGGATCGGAGCCGCTCCAGCACCCGCGGCTCGGCCTGCGCCCACTCGTGGTCGGGGTGCGCGGCGAACCAGTCGCGGTAGAACTGCATCCGGAACCGGAACAGAGCCCAGTCGTCCACCGGCAGCACGGCCGCCTCGTGCGCCCAGTACTCGATGTACGGACCGCGGCGGGCGAACGTCAGCCTGTCGAGGAGGGCCTTGTCGTACGCCCCCAGCCGCGCGAACACCGGCAGATAGTGGCTGCGCTCGAACACGTTGACCGAGTCGAGCTGCAGCAGACCGAGACGCTGCATGAGCAGGTTGAGCTGGCGGGTGCCCACCGTCTCGGGGTGCGGCCGCCCGAATCCCTGAGCGGCGAGGGCGATGCGCCGCGCCGCGGCGGGGGACAGGGTGTCGACCACGCACCGAGCCTAGCCACGGGGGCAGACAGCGGCTCCGGACACCGGTACGTCACCCTCCGTTCACCTTCGGGTTGCCGCCCCGTCGTCGCCGATCCCTACCGTGCGAGAAGACGTCCGGCATCCCCTGCTCGCACACAGCGCGAGCTGTCGAACGCCACCCACACGGAGGAACAGTGTTCACCAAGCACACTCTGCTCGGCGTCAGCGCCGCAGCGATCATCGCGCTCAGCCTCGCCGGCTGCGCCGGTGCCGACGAGTCGCCCGCCGCCGGCGACGTCGACGCGTCGGCGGCCACCTCGGCCGAGGACTTCGGGGGCCTAGACGCCCTGGTCGCGGCCGCCGAGGAGGAGGGCGAGCTCAACGTCATCGCGCTCCCCGACAACTGGGCGAACTACGGCGCCATCAAGGAGGCGTTCCAGGAGAAGTACGACATCGTCATCAACGACGCCGACCCCGACATCTCGTCGGCCGAGGAGATCGCCGCCGCCGACAACCTGAAGGGCCAGGACACCGCTCCCGACGTCTTCGACCTCGGCACGGCCGTCACCCTCGACAGCCTGGACTACTTCGCCCCGTACCAGGTCGCCAACTGGGACGAGATCCCCGACGCCAACAAGGAGTCGACGGGCCTCTGGGTCAACGACTACACCGGCTCGATGTCGATCGGCTACAACTCCAACGAGGTCCCCGAGCCCGAGAGCCTCGACGACCTGCTCGGATCCGACTACCGCGGCGCGGTCGCGCTGAACGGCGATCCGACCCAGGCCGGTGCGGCGTTCGCGGCCGTCGGCCTCGCGACGGTGCAGCAGGGTGGGACGCTCGACGACTTCACCCCCGGCATCGAGTACTTCACCGAGCTGAACGACGCGGGCAACTTCCTCCCCGTGAACGTCACCGAGGCGGCCATCGCCTCGGGTGAGATCAAGGTCGCCTTCGACTGGAGCTACAACAACCTGGCCGTCGCGCAGAACGTCGACGGCTGGGAGGTCACGACGCTTCCGGGCGCCGTGTACACCAGCTTCTACAACCAGGCCGTCAGCAAGGACGCCCCGCACCCCGCCGCCGCGCGCCTGTGGCAGGAGTTCCTGTACAGCGCCGAGGCGCAGAACCTGTTCATCGTCGGCGGCGCCTACCCGGTGACCATCCAGACGCTGCAGGACTCGGGCACGGTCGACCAGGACGCTCTCGACGCTCTGGGTGAGCTCGAGGGTGAGCTGGTGACCCCGACGCCCGAGCAGGCCGCGGACGCCGCCACCCTGCTCGCCGCGAACTGGGCAGCAGCTGTCTCGTAATTCCGCTGGGACGGGAGCAGCCTTCGGGCTGCTCCCGTTCGCGGCATACGTCCTCCTCTTCCTCGCCATCCCGACCGTCCTCGCCGTCGGGAGCGGGTTCTTCACCGATGACGGATCGCTGACCCTCGCGAACGTCGCGGGCATCTTCGACCCGGCCGTGCTCAAGACCTTCGGCAGCTCGTTCTGGGTCTCGGCGGTCACCGCCATCGTGGGCGCCGTCGTCGGCGCGCTGGTCTGCTACGCCATGCTCGGCACGCGGGCGGAGGGCGTGCTGCGCTCGTTCGTCGACTCGGCCTCGAGCGTGCTCGCCCAGTTCGGCGGCGTCATGCTCGCCTTCGCGTTCATCGCGGCGATCGGCAGCCAGGGTCTGATCACGACGATCCTGATCGACACGTTCGGCATCGACATCTACGCCGACGGCGTCTGGCTCTACCAGGTGCCCGGACTCCTGCTCCCCTACATCTACTTCCAGGTGCCCCTCATGATCATCACGTTCATGCCCGCGATGGAGGGCCTCAAGCCGCAGTGGGCCGAGGCCAACGCCACGCTCGGCGGTACTCGATTCACCTACTGGACGCGGATCGCGTTCCCCGTCCTCGCGCCGTCGTTCTTCGGCAGCCTGCTGCTGCTCTTCGCCAACGCGTTCTCGTCGTATGCGACGGCCGCCGCCCTCATCAGCCAGGGGTCGCAGATCGTGCCCCTCCAGATCCGCTCGGCCCTCGTCAGCGAGACGGTGCTCGGCCGCGAGAACATGGCCGGCGCCCTCGCGCTCGGCATGATCGTCGTGATGGTCGTCGTCATGACCGGCTACTCGGCCCTGCAGAAGCGCACGTCGCGGTGGCAGTCATGAGCGGCGGCGCCGTGCTCGGCACCGAGCCCTCGAAGCTGGTCCGCTGGATCATCCTCGGCGTGGTGGGCATCCTGTTCGCGGTCCCGATCGTCGCGATGATCGAGTTCTCATTCAGCGACGGTCCCTCCGTCGGCCTCACGCTCGAGCACTGGGCCGCGCTGTTCGACCCCGAGAACGCACGCGAGTATCGCCAGCTCTTCCAGGCGATCGGCAACTCGTTCATCCTCGCCGCGGTGACGGTCGCGATCGTGCTGGTCGTGCTGCTGCCGACGATGGTGCTCGTGCAGCTGCAGTTCCCGCAGCTGAAGCGCGTTCTCGAGTTCATCTGCATCATCCCGATCACCGTCCCCGCGATCGTGCTCGTGGTCGGCCTCGCCCCGGTCTACTCGGTCGTCGTGCAGGTGCTGGGAGGGTCGATCTGGACCCTCGCTTTCGCCTACGGCATCACCGTGCTGCCCTACGCCTACCGCGCCATCCAGGCGAACCTGGACGCGGTGGCCGTCGTGACGCTCAGCGAGGCCGCACGCACCCTCGGCGCCCGCTGGTTCACCGTCCTGTGGCGCGTGCTGCTGCCGAACCTGCGCCGCGGGGTGCTCGCCGCGGCGTTCATCTCGGTGGCCGTCGTGCTCGGCGAATTCACGATCGCCTCGCTGCTCAACCGTCGCAACCTGCAGACGGCCCTCCTGCAGATCGGGCAGTCGGATCCGTGGGTCGCCGTCATCCTGGCGCTCCTGGCCCTTCTTCTCGCCTTCGTGCTCCTCCTCCTCATCGGCCGCGTCGGAGCGACGCGCCGGGATCGGACTCTCGTATGACCACCACAGCCACCCCGTCCTCCGCCAGCTCGGTGCTCGCCCCGTCGGAGGGTGCCCGCGTCCAGCTCGTCGGCGTGGTCAAGGACTACAGCGGCACCCGAGCCCTCGACGGCATCGACCTCACGGTCGAGCCGGGTGAGTTCGTGGCGCTGCTCGGCCCCTCCGGCTGCGGCAAGACCACGGCCCTGCGCGCCCTCTCGGGCCTCGAGTCGATCGACGGCGGCCGGATCCTCGTCGACGGCGAGGACGTCGCCTCGCTGCCGACCAACAGGCGCGACTTCGGCATGGTGTTCCAGTCGTACTCGCTCTTCCCGCACATGACCGTGCTCGAGAACGTCGAGTTCGGCCTCCGGATGCGGAAGGTCGCCGCCGACGAGCGTCGCGCCCGTGCGACCGAGGCCCTCGAGCTCGTCGGTCTCGGCGACCGCGGAGCCCGCTTCGCGCATCAGCTCTCGGGCGGCCAGCAGCAGCGCGTCGCCCTCGCCCGCGCGCTGGTGACCCGTCCGCGGGTGCTGCTGCTCGACGAGCCGCTGTCGGCCCTCGACGCGAAGGTGCGCGTATCGCTCCGCGAGCAGATCCGCCGCATCCAGACCGAGCTCGGCATCACGACCCTGTTCGTCACCCACGACCAGGAGGAGGCGCTCGCCGTCGCCGACCGGGTCGCCGTCATGCGCGCCGGGCAGATCGAGCAGATCGGCACCCCCGAGCAGCTGTACACGACCCCGCAGACCCCGTTCGTGGCCGACTTCGTGGGGCTGAGCAACCGGGTGCCCGGCATCATGGCGGGGGCCGAGGTCGAGGTCTACGGATCGCGCTTCGGCGTGCTGGGGGAGGCGCCCGACACGACCGACGTGCTCGCCTACATCCGTCCGGAGGACGTCGTGCTCGGCGCCGCCGGCGCCGCGGGCCTGCCCGCCACCGTCGTCGCCTCCAGCTTCCTCGGATCGCTGCGCCGCACCGCCGTGCGTCTCGACGACGACACGCTGCTGAGCGTCCAGCACGAGGTGTCGCTGCAGCCGCAGGCGGGCGAGGCGGTCAGCGTGAGCTTCCGCGGCAGCCCGGTCAGCGTGGCGCCGCGCCCCTAGCCGCTCGGCATCCGCGCTGCGCCCGGCGCGGCGGGGGCTGCGGGGATATCTAGACTGTGCGCATGGTTCTCCGCAGGAAGAAGACGGATACGCCTCTCACCTCCGAGGAGGTGACCGCGACGGTCGCTCCCGGCATGCGCATCGCGGCCGCGTGGTCCTGGCGCATCCTGGTCGTCGTCGCGGTGATCGTGCTGCTCGGCTTCGTCATCACCCTGCTGCGCGACGTCGCCGTGCCGGTCTTCGTGGCGCTCCTGCTCTCTGCCCTCCTGGTGCCGCTGAAGAACTGGCTGATGCAACACGGATGGCCCAAGGGCCTCGCGGTCGCGGTCTGCCTGGTCGGGCTCCTGGTGGTGCTCGCCGGGCTCATCACGGTGATCGTGCTATCGGTGCGCAGCGGACTGCCCGAGCTGCAGGAGCAGACGGCGCAGAAGTACGACGACTTCGTCGCCTTCCTCTCCGGTCCGCCGCTCAACCTCTCGAGCGACGACATCGACGCCTACGTGCAGGATGTCGTCGCCTTCGTGCAGTCCGACTCGGGCACGCTCGTCTCGGGCGCCGTGTCGGTCGGATCGTCGGTCGGGCACGTCCTCGCCGGCGCGCTCATCGCGCTCTTCACGACGCTGTTCATCCTCATCGACGGGCGCGGGATGTTCCGCTGGCTCGCCAACCTGTTCCCGAAGCGGTCGCGTGAGGCGGTCATCGGCGCGTCCGAGGCCGGGTGGGTGACCCTCACCACCTTCGTGAAGGTGCAGATCTTCGTCGCGTTCGTCGACGCCGTCGGCATCGGCCTCGGCGCCTTCATCCTCGGCCTGTTCTACGGCGGCTTCCCGCTCGTCGTGCCGATCGCCATCGCGGTCTTCCTGGGATCGTTCATCCCGGTGGTCGGCGCGGTCGCCACCGGCATCTTCGCGGTCTTCGTCGCGCTCGTGTTCCTCGGACCGCTGCCGGCGTTGATCATGCTCGGCATCGTGATCCTCGTGCAGCAGGTGGAGGGCCACGTGCTGCAGCCGTTCGTGATGGGGCAGGCGGTCAAGGTGCATCCGGTCGCGGTGGTGCTCGCCGTGGCGACCGGCGGCTTCGTCGCGGGCATCCCCGGTGCGCTCTTCGCCGTGCCGCTCGTCGCCATGCTGAACGTCATGATCGGCTACATCGCCCGCGGCGAGTGGCGCGTCAACCCGCACCCGGCAGCCGCCGACGTGCTCCCTCCGGCGACGGGACCGACCGCCCGTGTCCACTGAGATCGCGACCTCCCCGCCCGAGCCCGTCCCCGAGCCGCCGACCGGGCGCATCCTCCCCGGTCCGACGCTGGCCGAGTTCCGCGCCGCCCGCGAGCGGATCTCGAGCGTCGTCACCACCACGCCCATGGAGACGTCGCGCTTCCTCGAGGAGGTGCTCGGTCATCCGGTGCATCTCAAGACCGAGAACCTGCAGCGCACCGGATCGTACAAGATCCGCGGGGCGTTCAACCGGCTCTCGCAGCTGAGCCCGGAGGACAAGGCGCGCGGCGTCGTCGCGGCCTCGGCCGGCAACCACGCGCAGGGCGTCGCGCTGGCGGCGCGCGAGCTCGGCATCGCCGCCACCATCTTCATGCCCGTGGGCGTCGCCCTGCCCAAGCTGCTCGCGACCCGCGGATACGGCGCAGACGTCGTCCTGCACGGCACGGTGGTCGACGAGACGCTCCAGGCCGCGGCCGACTTCGCGGAGCGCACAGGCGCCGTCATCATCCCGCCGTTCGACCACCCGGATGTCGTGGCCGGGCAGGGCACGCTGGCCTTCGAGATCCTCGAGCAGGTCCCCGACGTGACGACCGTCGTCGTGCCGATCGGCGGGGGAGGGCTGATCTCGGGCATCGCCAGCGCCTTCGCACAGCTCGCCCCCGAGATCGGCCGGCAGGTGCGCATCATCGGCGTGCAGGCCGAGAACGCCGCCGCCTACCCGCCGTCCCTCGAGACCGGTGAGCCGACGGCGATCGCCACCTCGCCGACCATCGCCGACGGCATCATCGTGAGCCGGCCCGGCGCGCTCAACTTCGCCATCATCCGCGAGGCCGTCGACGAGGTCGTCACGGTCGCCGACGACGAGACCGCGAAGGCGCTCGTGCTGCTGCTCGAGCGCGCCAAGCTGGTCGTGGAGCCCGCCGGCGCCGTCGGCGTGGCCGCCGCGCTGTCGGGCAAGTACGCCGTCGACGGTCCCACCGTCATCGTGCTGAGCGGCGGCAACATCGATCCGATGGTCATGGAGCGGGTCATCAGCCGAGGACTCTCGGCCTCCGAGCGCTACCTCAAGCTGCGCATCCCGCTGCCCGACCGCCCCGGCCAGCTGGCGCGCACGGCCGAGATCGTCGCCGCGGCCAACGCCAACGTCGTCGAGGTGCTGCACACGCGCCACCAGGGCAACCTCACCATCAGCGAGGTCGAGCTCGAGCTGCACATCGAGACCCGCGGACCGCAGCACGCCGAGCTGGTGCTCACACGACTCCGCGAGGCGGGGTACCGCCCGAGGGTCGACTTCTGAGCATCACCCGCGGTAGGTGTCGACCTTCGTGACCTCGACCGAGATCTCCTTGCCGTTCGGAGCGGTGTACGACGCCTTCTCGCCGACCTTGAGGCCGAGGATGGCCGTGCCGAGAGGGCTGGTCGCCGGGTAGACCTCGATGTCGCTCGAGTCGTCCGCGATCTCGCGACTGCCGAGGAGGAACGTCGTCTCGTCGCCCGCGATCTTCGCCGTGACGACGGTGCCGATCTCGACGACGCCGTGGCTCTCGGGCGCCTCGCCGACAGTGGCGTGGCGGAGCAGCTGGGTCAGCTGGCGGATGCGGGCCTCGATCTTGCCCTGCTCGTCCTTCGCGGCGTGGTATCCGCCGTTCTCCTTGAGGTCGCCCTCCTCGCGGGCCGACTCGATCTTCTTGGCGATGTCGGCGCGCGCCGGGCCGCTGAGCTGCTCGAGCTCGGCGTTCAGCCGGTCGTACGACTCCTGCGTCAGCCACGTCGTGGCGGCGGTCTCGGCCATGGTGCTCCCTGCAAAAGTTCGAGACCGGCCGTCCGGCCGGTCTCTCGAGGTGATGGTGCTGCGGTTGGTCAACCCTAGGTCAGCCAGCACCGGTAGATCAACCCGGTCACGGCGGGCTCCGTGGTGCGCACCGTCTCGCGGAACTGGCGGGTCAGGGTGTCCGACGTGGGCAGCTCGACGACCTTCCATCCGACGATCGCGAAGTCGCTGCTCAGGGCCTGGATGGCGCAGGTGACGGCCGTCCCCGGATCCGCGGTCACCTCGTAGCGCACCTCGATGGCCTGGCCGCCGTTCTGCCCGTCGATCTCGAGGAAGCCGAGATCGCGCGAGTCGAGCGAGGCGGACGGACTGAACAGCCCCACCCAGACGACCCAGGCCACGACCACCACCGCGACCCCGATCGCCGCGGTGATGGCGATCGCGCGCGTCCGGCGGGAACGGGTGGGGGTGCGGCCGTAGCGCGCGTCCAGCTGCGTCAACGTGTCCACCTCCCGACGACTACCCTGGAGTCAAGGCTAAACGCTGTCAGGAGGCGACGATGCTCAGCTTCATCCCGCTCCAGACCCCCGTGCCGATCCCGCCGTCGGGTGTCGACGAGGAGCTCGTGACTCCGGGCGTCTGGGGCTTCGTGCTCACCATCGCCGTCGTCATCGCCGTGGTGCTGCTCGTGATCGACATGACCCGCCGCATCCGCCGCGTGAACTACCGCGCCCAGGTGCGCGAGCAGCTCGAGGTGGAGCGGCTCGAGGCCGCCATCGCCGAGCCCATACCGGGACCCGACGGCACGCCCGCGCCGAAGCCCGACGCCGGCCCCACGCGCTAGCCGCACCTGACGGCCTAGCCGCCGAACGGGTTGATGACGAGCAGCAGGATGCCCGTCCAGTGGCAGAGGAACGCGATCAGCGTGCAGGTGTGGAACAGCTCGTGGAAGCCGAACACCCCCGGCACCGGGTTCGGGCGCTTGAACGCGTAGAAGAGCGCGCCCAGGGTGTAGGCGAGACCGCCGGCGATGACGAGCACCACCGTCACCGGGCTGATCGCGATGATGTCGCCCAGGTAGATCACGGCCGCCCAGCCGAGGGCGATGTACAGCACCACGTACGACCAGCGCGGCGCGCCGAGCCAGAAGATGCGCGAGAGGATGCCGACCAGCGCGCCACCCCAGATCACCGACAGCAGGACGACGCTCTGCGGGGGCTGCAGCGCGTTGACGGCGATCGGCGTGTAGGTGCCGGCGATCAGCAGGAAGATGTTGGAGTGGTCGAGGCGGCGGAAGGTCGCCTTCACCTTCGGGCTCCAGTTGCCGCGGTGGTACACGGCCGAGATGCCGAAGAGCAGCAGCGAGCTGGCCATGAAGATGGCCGAGCTGATCTTGGCCGCCGCGCCGTCGGCGACGACGATCAGCACGACCCCCAGGACGATCGCCACCGGGAAGGTCCCCGCGTGGATCCAGCCACGCCAGGTCGGCTTCTGATCGGCGACCGAGTCGGCGCTCGCGGGGTCGTGGTCGATCGCGTCGTCGAGCAGCGGGATCCGCGCCTGCTCGACGCCGTCGACGACCTCGGAGAGGGGGCCGGTGTTCGGCTTCTTGTCGGCATCCACCCGGCGATCCTAAGGGCGCCACCCAGGTGACAGCCTGGGAACGCACCGGAGCCGCGCGCGGGCGGTGCACTAGCGTTGCCCTGTGCGCGAGCGGCAGAGCAGGAGCCTGAGCACCGGCGGTTCGGGCATCCTCTACGACCTGTACCAGGCCAGGCTGCGCCGTCGTCTGCGCGCGGCCCCTCTGCCCGAGCACGTCGCCATGATCATCGACGGCAACCGTCGCTGGGCGCGCGAGCGGGCGCTCGAGACCGCCGCTCACGGCCACCGGGCCGGTGCCGAGAAGATGCGCGAGTTCCTCGGCTGGTGCGACGAGCTGGGCATCCGCGTGGTCACCATCTACCTGCTCTCGGCCGACAACCTCGTCGGGCGCCCGTCCGAGGAGCTCGCCCAGCTGTTCGAGATCATCGCCGACCTCGCCGACGACCTGTCGCGCGCGGCCGGCTGGCGCATCCAGCACGTCGGCACCACCGAGGGACTGCCCCCCGAGCTCGTCGACACGCTGCTCGAGGCCGAGCAGCGCACCGCTCGGAACTCCGGGCTGCACGTCAACCTGGCGATCGGCTACGGCGGCCGGCGCGAGATCGCGGATGCGATGCGCAGCATCGTGAGCGCGCACGGCAAGGGCGGCGGCACGATCGACGACCTCGCAGAGATCCTCACCCCTGAGCTCATCGGCGACCATCTCTACACGCAGGGTCAGCCCGACCCCGACCTCATCATCCGCACCTCCGGTGAGCAGCGACTGAGCGACTTCATGCTCTGGCAGAGCGCCCACAGCGAGTTCTACTTCGTGGAGGCGCTCGGCCCGGACCTCCGGCAGGTCGACTTCCTGCGTGCGCTGCGCACCTACTCGACGCGCGAGCGCCGGCGGGGTCGCTGATGGGGTCCCTCAACGGCGGCTTCCACTCGCTGACCATCGACGACTACGTCGACAGGTTCGACGAGGAGCCCGGCTACCTCGACTTCGCCCGCGTGGGCCCGATCGGCGCCGCCGTCGTCGAGGAGGAGGCGTCGCTCTTCCCGACGTTCGCCAAAGCCCGATTCGGATCGCTCGAGCCGTTCCTGGGGCGTCGCCAGCACGATCGCGTCAGGGTCGCGGTCGCCGAGCTGACCGGGATCCCGGCCGACCAGGTGGTGTTCCAGCCGAACACCAGCCAGGGTCTGATGCACGCCATGTTCGGCATCACGGGCGGGGTGGCGCTGTCCGCCGCCGAGTTCCCGAGCGTGACCTTCGCGGCCGTGCGCGCATCCGACAGCCTGAGCGTGCTGACGCCGACCTGGCTCGAGACCGATCGCGGCCGCGTGACCCCCGGCACCCTGCGCGACCACGAGCTGCCGGCGTCGGTCGTCGCCGTCGCGGTGAGCCTCGTGGACTTCCGCACGGGGTACCTCGTCGACCTCGAGGGCATCCGACAGGTGATCGGCGACCGGCTGCTGATCGTCGACGCGACGCAGGGCTTCGGCGTGGTCGACGCCCCCTACTCGCTCGCGGACATCGTGGTCGCCGGCGGTCAGAAATGGCCGCGTGCAGGCTGGGGGACGGGATTCATGGCCCTCAGCGAGCGCGCCATCGACCACCTGCTGCCGGTCTGGTCGGGATGGAACGCGACCGACCTCGAGGGCACGCCGCTCGACGAGGTGCCCGAGCCGACGCATGGCGCGGGTGCCTTCCAGGTGAGCAACCCCGACCCGATCGCGCAGGCGCGCCTGGCGGCGGCGCTCGAGGAGATCGCGGGGGTCGGGGTGACCGCGATCAACGCGCGCCTCGCCGAGAAGGTGACCCGCCTCATCGACATCGCCGACGAGTTCGCGCTGCCGGTCGTCTCGCCGCGGGCCGAGTCGGAGCGCGCGGGGATCGTCGTCGTCGAGCCCGAGCCCGACCGGCTGACCGCGCTCGCCGCATCCCTGCACAATCACGGGGTGAGCGCCACGGCTCGCGCCGGTCAGGTGCGCCTCAGCCCGCACGCGACCACCGAGGAGGAGACCTTCACGATGCTGAAGTCGGCCTTCCTCGCGTTCTCGACCTCCCGCTGACGCCGGCGTCGCGAAACCTTCATCCGCCCGTAACTTTGAGGGCGTGTCGGAAACACGGGCGTCATTCCGATCGACGTAGCGTCAGCGGTATCGGACATGGCGTCCGGTCGGAGCGGCCACGTAAGTTCGCATCCGTGTCGCCTTACCGGCCGTTCTGTCACAACATCCGGGTGGCCATGAGCCACTCGGGGATGGAGTGGCATTGCCCACGCTCGACAAGCCCCAGCAGAACAGCAGCACCGCCGAGGACCGGAAGCAGGGGCAGGGTGAGCGCACGTACGTGCTCGACACCTCCGTCCTGCTGAGCGATCCGAAGGCGATCTTCCGCTTCGCCGAGCACGCGGTGGTCCTCCCCGTCGTGGTCGTCTCGGAGCTGGAGGCGAAACGCCACGACCCCGAGATCGGGTACTTCGCGCGGCAGGCCCTGCGCAACCTCGACGAGCTGCGCATCCAGCACGACCGTCTCGACTTCCCGATCGCGACGGAGGACGGCGGCTCCCTGCGTGTCGAGCTCAACCACTCGAGCATGGCCGTGCTGCCGTCCGGGCTCCAGCTCGGCGACAACGACTCGCGCATCCTCGCCGTCGCGATGAACCTCTCGAACGACGGACTGGATGTCGTCGTCGTCTCGAAGGACCTGCCCCTGCGCGTCAAGGCGGCATCCGTCGGGCTCGCCGCCGAGGAGTACCGCGCCGAGCTCGCCGTCGACTCCGGGTACACCGGCATGGCCGACATCACCGTGTCGAGCGAGCAGATGGCCGAGCTGTACGACGCCGACACGATCTCGAGCCGTCAGGTGCAGGACATGGCGATCAACACCAGCCTCGTCATCCACTCGGATCGCGGGTCGGCTCTCGGCCGCGTGATCGGCAAGGGCAGCGTCAAGGTCGTTCGCGGTGACCGCGACGTCTTCGGACTGCACGGTCGGAGCGCCGAGCAGCGGCTCGCCATCGACCTGCTGCTCGACCCCGAGATCGGCATCGTCTCGCTCGGCGGACGGGCCGGCACCGGCAAGAGCGCACTCGCGCTGTGCGCGGGGCTCGAGGCGGTGCTCGAGAAGCAGCAGCACCGCAAGATCATGGTCTTCCGCCCCCTCTACGCCGTCGGCGGCCAGGAGCTCGGCTACCTGCCCGGCGACAAGGAGGAGAAGATGGGCCCGTGGGGCCAGGCGGTCTTCGACACCCTGGGCGCGCTGGTCAGCGAGAACGTGCTCGAGGAGGTCGTCGAGCGCGGGCTGCTCGAGGTGCTGCCGCTCACGCACATCCGCGGGCGCTCGCTGCACGACGCGTTCGTGATCGTCGACGAGGCGCAGTCGCTCGAGCGGAACGTGCTGCTCACGGTGCTCTCGCGCATCGGGCAGAACTCGCGCGTGGTTCTGACGCACGACGTGGCGCAGCGCGACAACCTGCGCGTCGGGCGTCACGACGGCGTCGCGTCGGTCATCGAGACGCTCAAGGGCCACCCGCTCTTCGCGCACATCACGCTGACCCGCTCCGAGCGCTCCGCGATCGCGGCGCTCGTCACCGAGATGCTGGAGTCGAACGAGCTGGCGTAGCCGCGCGGCTCGTCTCGTCCCGCAGAATCCGACCGTCCGCGCCCCGCGCGACGGTCGGATTCTGCGTTCCCACTCGACGCGCGCTCCTGTGGATACGCTGCGGCGCGGCCCTCAGCGACTGGCTACTCTCCCCGAGTGGGATTCCGCCGTGCGCTCTGGCAGTTGCCGGTCGCCGTCGCCCTCGGGGTGCTCGCGGTCTCGGCCCTCGGCCTCGCGCTGCACACCATCCCCGCCCTCTACCTCGCCGCCGTGGCGCCCGAGCTCGCCCGCGTCGATCTGCGCGAGCACCGGCTGCCGAACCGCCTCACGGTCACGGGCATCGCGGTGGGCCTGATCTCGGCTGCGACGTCGTGGATGGCGACCGGGCAGGTGCCGGTGGTCGCTCTCGCCGCGGGTGCGGCATCCGGACTGATGCTGCTCGCGCTGAGCCTCGGCGGGGGCATGGGGATGGGCGACGTCAAGCTCGCCGCCGCGATCGGACTGGCGTCGCCGACGCCCCTGATCGCCGTCGCGGCGCCGTCGGTGGCGTTTACGCTCGGCGGTGCCGCCGGGCTCGTCGTGCTGATCGCTCGCGGGTCGGGGAGGCGGATCGCGTTCGGCCCGTTCCTGCTGGCGGGCTACGTGATCGCGCTGGCCGCGGCGATCGGGCTGTCGGTCGCCGGGCCGTAGGTCGCGGTGACCACGATGGGCATGTGATCGGAGGCGCCCTTCGGCAGGGTCTCGATCGACGAGATCGTCATGCCCACCGAGGTGGCGAAGTCGAAGTGGCCGCGCACGACCCGATAGCGGGTGTAGGTGCGTCCGTCGCTGAACGTGAGGTCGTGGCCGGTCTTGTTGACGGAGCGACCGAGGCCGCGACGGAAGAGCGGGTAGTTGTAGTCGCCGACCATGAGGTGGGGGAGGCCGGGTCCGATCTCGGTGAGCAGCTCGTGCGCCGCCGCGATCTGGGCGCGGCGAAGGGAGTTGAGAGCCGTGAGCGGGGCGGCGTGGAACGAGGCGACGACGAGCTCGCCGCCGGTCCCGAGGTCCTCGAGACGCGACGCGAGCAGGCGCTCGTGCGCGGGCTTCGCGATGCGGTCGTGCATCGACTTCTTGAGCGAGAACGCGCGCGTCTCGACGGCGCGATAGCGGTCTCGGCGGTGGTAGATGGCGAGCCCGAGCCGGTTGCCCTTCGTGCCCTCGACCAGATGCATCGGACCGAGCTCGAGCGGCAGGTTGGCGGCGGTGTCGCACTCCTGCAGGCAGAGCAGGTCGAGATCGAGCGCCTCGGTGAGCGCCACCAGTTCGCCGCTGGCCTTGTTCTTCTCCAGGTTGTAGCTGAGGACCTTCACCGATCCAACGTACTCCGCTCGGATCAGCCGGGGTGGGTCATGCTGAGGACATCGAGCGCGCTGTCGAGCTGCTGCTCGGTGACCTCGCCGCGCTCGACGAACCCGAGGGCGACGACCGCCTCCCGCACCGTGATGCCCTCGGCGACCGAGTACTTCGCGACCTTGGCCGCCGCCTCGTAGCCGATGACCTTGTTGAGCGGCGTCACGATCGACGGCGACGACTCGGCCATCGCGCGCGCACGCTCGAGGTTGGCCTCGAGTCCGTCGACGGTCTTGTCGGCGAGCAGGCGGCTGGCGTTCGCGAGCAGGCGGATCGACTCGAGCAGCGCCGTGCCCATGACGGGGATGGCGACGTTCAGCTCGAACGCACCGGTGGCACCCGCCCAGGCGATGGTCGCGTCGTTGCCGATGACCCGCGCGCCGACCATGATGACCGCCTCCGGGATCACGGGGTTGACCTTGCCGGGCATGATCGACGAGCCGGGCTGCAGGTCGGGGATGTGCAGCTCGCCGAGCCCGGTGTTGGGGCCGGACCCCATCCACCGCAGGTCGTTGCAGATCTTGGTGAGCGAGACCGCGATGGTGCGCAGCGCCCCGGAGGCGTCGACGAGTCCGTCACGGGCGCCCTGCGCCTCGAAGTGGTCCTCGGCCTCGGTGATCGGGAGTCCCGACGACTCCGCGAGGATCGCGATGACCTTCTGGGGGAAGCCGAGCGGGGTGTTGATGCCGGTGCCCGTCGCCGTGCCGCCGAGGGGCACCTCGGCCACGCGGGGGAGCGCCGACTCGACGCGGGCGATGCCGAGCCGTACCTGGCGCGCGTACCCGCCGAACTCCTGGCCGAGGGTCACGGGCGTCGCGTCCATGAGGTGGGTGCGCCCGGATTTCACAGCCGTCTTCCACAGCTCGGCCTTCGCCTCGAGCGACACCGCCAGGTGGTCGAGGGCCGGGATGAGGTCGTTGATGAGCGCTCCGGTGACCGCGACGTGCACCGACGTCGGGAACACGTCGTTCGACGACTGCGACGCGTTGACGTGGTCGTTGGCGTGCACCGGGCTGCCGAGGGAGGTCGTCGCGAGGGTGGCGAGCACCTCGTTCATGTTCATGTTGGAGCTGGTGCCCGACCCGGTCTGGTAGGTGTCGACAGGGAACTGGTCGTGGTGGTCGCCGGCGATGAGCAGGTCGGCGGCGCCGACGATCGCGTCGGCGATCTCGGGTGAGACGGTGCCGAGCTCCTTGTTGACCAGGGCGGCGGCGCGCTTGATGCGCGCGAGGGCGACGATCTGCGCGGGCTCGAGGCCGGATCCCGAGATCGGGAAGTTCTCGACCGCCCGCTGCGTCTGCGCGCTGTAGAGGGCGGACGCGGGCACCCGCACCTCGCCCATCGTGTCGTGCTCGATGCGGAACTCCTGGGGCGCAGGCTGGGTGCTCACGGCGACGTGGCCTTTCTGGCGTGTGACGGGCGGGTGGTGAGGTCGGTGGTCGTGCGGCGCGGAGCTCTGATGTCAGGCGGTCTCGTCGACGGTGCCGAGCACCACGTCGGCTTCGACCTGCCCCTCGGCGAGCCGGTAGTTGGCGCCGACGACTGCCAGCGTACCGGCGGCGACCGCGTCGCTGATGAGCTCGGAGCGCTCGAGCAGCTCGCCCACGGTGTCGCGCAGGTGCTCGCGTCCGACGACGGCCGGGTCGACGCTGCCGTCGGCCGCGACGGACCTCTCGACGGCCGAGCGGATCGGCGCGATGAGGCCGGCGATGTGCGGCGGGAGTCGGGTCGCGTCGGGCTTGCGCCGGTCGATCGCCGCCTGCACGGCCCCGCACGAGTCGTGGCCGAGCACGAGGATGAGAGGCACCCCGAGCACGGCGACCGCGTACTCGAGCGAGCCGATCACCGAGTCGGAGATGACCTGCCCGGCGTTGCGCACGACGAACAGATCGCCGAGGCCCTTGTCGAAGATGATCTCGGCCGCGAGCCGGGAGTCGCTGCAGCCGAACAGGGCCGCGTGCGGAGCCTGGGCCGCGGCCAGGCCGGCACGGTACTCGACGTCCTGGCGGGGATGGCGGGGCTCGCCCGCGACGAAGCGCTCGTTGCCGCGCACCATCTCCCGCCAGGCCTGGGCGGGGGTTCGATCGGTCATGAGGTCAGCTCCTTCGCGACGGACTCGGCGAGCACGGCGAACTCGTCGTCGGTCGCCGTCCCCGACAGGACGATCGTGGATCCGCCGCTCTCGGTGACGAGCGCATAGGCGACATTGCCCGGATCGTCGACGTCGCGGCGGTCGTACACCTGCCAGTCGAGTCCGCCGATCTGGACGGTCGTCTCGCTGCGCGCCCTGATGACGCGGTCGGCGACCCAGCTGGGGTTGGCCTCGATGCCCTGGTCGAGGGCGATGTACTGGGTGTCGGGGGTGATGAACCCGATCCGCCAGGCCGTTACGCCGTCGGCGGGCGCGGTCTCGAGCTCGGCACGATTGGCGCCCCAGCCCTCGGGCAGGACCGGCACGACGAGCGGCTCATCGACGGCACCCTGGGCCGTGGCGGCGATCTCGACGTAGTCGATGGAGGCTCGGGGCTCGGCGTCGGGGCGAACGACGACCAGCACCAGCAGGATCACGATGCCGAGGGAGGCGCCGAGGGCCAGCACCAGGTTGAGCGCGGTCTGGTTGACGCGGTGCTTGCGGCTCGCTGCCGCCTTGCGCTCCACGATCTCGGTGGGGGTCTCGGCGCGGCCGAGCTCGGCGACGATCGGGCGGCCCTGCTCGTCGTGCGACGGCAGCCTGCTCACGAGGCGTCGGCGCTGCCGGCCGCGGTGCGTGCCGCGTCGAGCCGCTCCTTGGCGCCCACCAGCCACTGCTCGCAGCGGCGGGCTAGGGCCTCACCGCGCTCCCAGAGGGCGAGCGACTGCTCGAGCGTCGCCGACCCCTGCTCGAGCTCGGAGACCACGCGCACCAGCTCGTCGCGGGCCTGCTCGTAGCTCAGCTCGGCGATGTCGTCGGGGGCGGCGTCAGGCACGGATCCACCTTACCCGCGGGACCGTGCGGGACGCGGGGCGGAGTCGACCGTCGTGGAGACCGACCCGTCGACCAGGGTGAGGAGGAGGGTCGTGCCGGCCTCGGCATCCGCCACCCCCCGCACCACCTGACCGTCGGGCCGCTGCGCGATCGCGTACCCGCGGTCGAGGGTGCGTTGGGGCGACAGCGCGCGGAGCTGCCCGACGAGCTCGCTCACCCGGCCCTCGGCACGTTCGACGGCATGGTCGACGAGCTGCGTTCCCCGCGCCACCCACCGGGTGATCTCGTCGGACCGCTGGTCGATGAGCCAGGTCGGATCGCTCATCGCCGGCCGACTGCGCAGCTGCCCCAGCCGATCAATCTCGTGGGTGACGAGCGAGGTGACGCGCGACTGGATGCGCGATCGGGCCTGCCGCACGCGCGCCAGCTCGTCGGCGATGTCGGGCACGACGCGCTTGGCCGCGTCGGTCGGCGTGGAGGCCCGCAGGTCGGCGACCTCGTCGAGCAGCGGACGGTCGGCCTCGTGGCCTATGGCGCTGACCAGCGGCGTCTCGCAGGCGGCCGCCGCCCGGACGAGCCCCTCGTCGCTGAAGGCCAGCAGGTTCTGGAAGTCGCCGCCGCCGCGGGCGACGATGATCACATCCACCTCGGGGTCGGCGTCGAGGGCGCGGATCGCCGCGGTCACCTCGGAGGCGGCGCGGTCGCCCTGCACCGCGGTGTGCCGCACACGGAAGCGCACTTGCGGCCAGCGCAGCTGCGCGTTCCGCAGCACGTCCTTCTCGGCGTCGCTGTCCTTGCCGGTGATCAGGCCGATGCAGCCGGGGAGGAACGGCAGCGGGCGCTTGCGCGACGCGTCGAAGAGCCCCTCCTCGGCGAGCTGCCTGCGCAGTCGCTCGAGCCGCTCGAGCAGATCGCCGAGCCCGACGTGGCGCATCGTGAGCACCTGCATCGAGAGCGTGCCGCCCTTGACCCAGAACTCGGTCTTGACGAGGGCGATGACCCGGTCGCCCTGGGCGAACTGCTCACTGAGCTTGGCGCGCGTCGAGGACCAGAGCTGGAATGACAGGGTGACGTCGGTGTCGAGGTCCTTCAGCTTGCCGAACACGGAGCCGCTGCGCTCGTTCCACTGCGCCAGCTCGCCCTCGACCCAGACGGTGCCGAGGCGCTCGATGTAGCTCTTGATCTTGCTCGCGACGACCGCGACCGGCCACGGCGCGTCGGGCGTCGACGGCGCAGCGGCAGAGAACTCGGGGGGCACGCGGTCAGGCTACGGGATGCAGAAGACGCTCGTCGGGGCACGCGCAGGCGGTGTGGAGCGTGGCTCCGTAGAATCGGTGTGTGGCGATCTCCAACGGACTGGCAGGGGCGTTCCCCGAGTCCGTCGACCTCCCGAGGCCCCCGGCCGTGCGGGGTCGTCTCGTCGACCGTCCGGTCGCGGGCGGCAAGCGCGTGCGACCGATGCTGGCGCTCCTCAGCGCCGAGCTCGGCGAGGGCGCGACGACCGGGGTGATCGAGGCCGCGACCGCCCTCGAGATGACCCACCTCGGATCGCTGTATCACGACGACGTCAT
>CAXTSE010000001.1:0-98125 GCA_964246985.1 uncultured Microbacteriaceae bacterium | reverse complement strand
GCGGCTACTGCGCCGGCGTCGACCGCGCCGTGATCGCCGTCGAGAAGGCTCTCGACCACTTCGGCAGCCCGGTCTACGTGCGCAAGCAGATCGTGCACAACGTGCACGTGGTCAGCGAGCTCGAGAAGCGGGGCGCGATCTTCGTCGACGACGTCGCGGAGGTGCCCACCGGATCCCACCTGGTCTTCAGCGCCCACGGCGTGAGTCCCGCGGTGGTGCAGGCCGCTGCCGACCGCGACCTGCAGGCGATCGACGCGACCTGCCCGCTGGTGACCAAGGTGCACCGCGAGGCCGTGCGGTTCGCGAAGGCCGACGCCACGATCCTGCTCATCGGCCACGCCGGCCACGAGGAGGTCGAGGGCACCATGGGCCAGGCCCCCGAGCGCACGATCCTCGTCGGCAGCCCGGAGGAGGTCGACGACCTCGTCGTGCCCGACACCGACAACCTGGTCTGGATCTCGCAGACCACTTTGAGCGTCGACGAGACCATGGACACCGTCAACCGCCTGCGCGAGCGCTTCCCGCACCTGCAGAATCCGCCGTCCGACGACATCTGCTACGCCACCCAGAACCGCCAGGTGGCGATCAAGAAGGTGGCGCCGGATGCCGACCTGGTCATCGTCGTCGGCTCGTCCAACAGCTCCAACAGCGTGCGCCTCGTCGAGGTCGCCCTGGAGTACGGAGCGCGGGCCGCTCACCGCATCGACTACGCGACCGAGATCCAGCAGGAGTGGCTCGAGGGAGTGCGCTCCGTCGGCGTCTCGAGCGGCGCGAGCGTGCCCGAGGTGCTCGTGCAGGAGGTGCTCGCCGATCTGGCGGATGCCGGCTACACCGAGGTGCAGGTCGTCAAGACCGCCGAGGAGGACCTGATGTTCTCGCTCCCCAAGGAGCTGCGCACCGACTCGGCGGGCAACGTCGACGAGCGCGCGCTCGGCGGACGCGGGCGCTCGTGAGCGACCAGCGCCCCCGACCCGAGTACGGCGAGTACGCGACACCCGAGGAGGTCGCCGAGGCCCGCGGCCCCGTGCCTCTCGAGGAGACCCTGGCGGTGCGCGAGACGCCGGCTGCTTCCAGCCCATCGGCTCCTGCCGCGAGCCGTCCGTCGGCGTCGCCGACGCTGCCGCCGCCCGTGCCCGGCACTCAGACCTCGTCCACTCCTCCGCGGCATCCGTCGCGGTGGGACCTGCCGCTCACCGTGACCTTCATCGCGCTCGCCCTGGTGAACACCCTCAGCTCGATCCCGTCGTATCTCGACCTCGCGACCGCCCTCAACGAGGCGGGCCGGGTCAGCGGCATGGGCGATCTGGCGTTCGGCCCGGCCGCATCGGCCGGCGGCATCGCCCTTCTCGTCATCGACGCGGTCATCCTGCTCGCCACCATCGGGCTGGCGTGGCGGCGCTTCCGAGCGGGGAAGCGGGCAGTCTGGGTGCCCATCATCGCCTTCGCGGTGCGTCTGGTCGCCTATGTGATAGTCGTGATGGTCATCGTGTTGAACACCCCCGGATTCTCCGCGATCGTGGAGAATCCTCCTAGCTGACCGAGGGCTGGCCGACCGAGGGGAGGACGCGCGATGCGCATCAAGGTCCTTCCACGTGATGTCGCGGCCCGCATCATCACCGGCACCATCGCGATGATGGGCTGGGCGGTGGGCGCCACGACGATCGTCCTCGCGATCCCCGTGCTCATCGAGACGCTCGCCATGCGCGGCCGTCTCGGCGACCTGCCTCTGCCGCTTGCGATGCTGCTCGTCTGCCTGGTCGCCATCGCGGCCGTGGTGAGATGGCGGAGGCGCGAGGTCGTCATGACCTACCTCCTGGTGGCCGGCATCGCCTCCACCGTCTACGAGGTGTCCCTGCTGCGCGTCGATCCGACGCTCCTCGACGACGCGCTCTACCTGGTGAACCGCCCGACCCTCGCGCTCGTCGCCGTCGGCGTCTCCGCCGTCAGCGCGACGGCCGGGATCCTGTGGGTGCTGGCCGGCTACGCGGTCGCCAATGCCGTGACGCTCGTCGCCTCCACGGCCGCCGAGGTGCCGTTCCGTCCCGGCTGGGGTCCGACCATGGTGCTCGTGATCGCGGTCGTCGGCTACCTGACCTTCGCGGCGATCCAGACCGCCCAGCGGCGCAGGGTGCCCGATTTCGACCAGCTCGAGGCCGAGACGCAGAAGCTCGCCCGCGGCGAGGATCTGTCGCGCCAGACGACCGCCGCCGTGCACGACACCCTTCTCAACGATCTCTCCATCGTCCTCACGAGCACCGGGTCGCTCGACGAGCGCGCCGTGCAGAGGCTGCTCGACGACCTCGACACCCTGCGGGGTGCGGAGTGGCTCGAGCAGACCGCCGATGTCCGCTCGGCCGACGACCAGGACGCCAGCCTCCGCAACGACATCATGCGGCTGGTGAGCGAGTTCCAGTGGCGAGGCCTCACCATCCACGTGACGGGGTCGGGGAGCGGGGTCTACCGGCTCGCGCCGCAGGTCGGCACGGCGCTGCTCGGGGCGATCCGCACCAGCTTCGAGAACGTGCTGCGTCACGCGGGTGTCGGCATGGCGGAGCTCGAGCTGGTCTACTCCGAGAACGCGGTGACGGTCATGATCACGGATCAGGGCTCGGGATTCGACATCGACGCCGTGCCCGCGGACCGCCTCGGACTGCGCGGCTCGCTCATCGAGCGCCTCGAGTCGGTCGGGGGATCCGCCCGGGTCTGGTCGTCGCCGGGCCACGGGACGTCCGTGCTCATGTCGATCCCCATCCTCGAGGTCGTCGAGCCGCATCCGGAGTCGCGCCACCAGGGGACCTCGTGAGCCGGTTCGAGCGCCGGTACCTGGCGCTGTCGGCCCAGGAGATCGATCCCCTCAGCTGGTTCACCGGCGCTCAGGTGCCCCTGGTCTTCGGGGCCCTCAACCTCGTGTACGGCTGGACCCTCGCCGTCGTGGCCTGGCGAGCGGTCCACGAGCCGCGCCTCCAGTTCGTCGGCGTGCTCGTGACGACACTGGGCTGCGTCTTCGTGCACGTCATGACGCGCCCGATGCGCCCGCGGATCGGGTGGCGGGTCGGTGCGATCGCCATGGGCATCGCGTGCCTGGGCTTCGGCCTGTCGGCGATCGGCTACGCGGGGGAGGCGTTCACGATCGAGCTCTGGTGGGCGCCCTTCGGGCTCGCGCTCGTGCTGGCGAGCCTGGCGCCGTACCTGGCCGCGCGACAGCTGCTCGTGCTCGGGCTCGGCTCGATCGCCGTCACGGCGCCGTTCGCCGCGTTCGCCGTGCGTGACAACGTCGAGGCGTGGGGACCGGTCGGGATCACGCTCATCATCGCGGCGCCCACGATCAGCGGGGTGGTGGCGACTGCGACGTTCTCGTACGTCGTCGTGAGCCGCATGCTGCCCCTGATCGAGAAGCGGTCGGAGGTGCTGGTCTCGACCGAGGCCGGCCGTGACGACGGCGCCGAGACCATGGAGCGCGTCAGGCTGGCCCAGCTGACCGCCCGCGCGGCCCCGTTTATCGAGGCCGTCGCCCGGTCGGGTCAGGTGACAGCAGGGGACCGCGCGCTCGCCGGACAGCTCGCACGACGTCTGCGAGACGACCTCGTCACCCAGTCCAACCTGACATGGCTCGACTCGGTCGCCGCCGGATCCCGCCTCGTCGTCGTCGACCCGGAGCGCCGGGCCAACCGGATGCGCGGGTCGCAGCGCACGGCCCTGCGGGCGCTGCTGCAGGCGATCCTCGATACGCCGGGAACGGACGCCGGATCGCTGCTCGTGGAGCTCCGCGCCGCCGACGACGGGTCGACCGCCGTGGGCGTGAGCCTCGACATGGAGCTGCCCGAGGGCCGCCGCATCATGCACCTCGCCCCGTACTACCTGACTCTCGACACCGCGGTGAACGATCTGCAGTGGGGCGACGACAGCTTCCTCAAGCTGTCGTTCAAGCTGCCGTAGGACGTCGGCGTCGGCGTCGGCGTCAGCGCGAGATCGCGTGACCTGCTGAGCCGAGCTGACGGGTGGCCTCGACGACGCGCGCCGCCATCGCGGTCTCGGCCGACTTGCCCCAGGCGCGCGGGTCGTAGAACTTCTTGTTGCCCACCTCGCCGTCGACCTTCAGCACGCCGTCCCAGTTCGACAGCATCCAGCCGGCCACCGAGCGGGTGAACGCGTACTGGGTGTCGGTGTCGATGTTCATCTTGATCACGCCGTTGGCGACAGCGGTGGCGATCTCCTCGTCGCTCGACCCCGACCCGCCGTGGAAGACCAGGTCGAGGGGCTTCGCGTCGGTGCCGTACTTCTGCGCGATGCCGGCCTGGATCTCGCCCAGCAGCTCGGGGCGCAGCTTCACGCCGCCCGGCTTGTAGACGCCGTGCACGTTGCCGAAGGTGAGAGCGGCGATGTAGCGGCCCTGGTCGCCGAGACCGAGCGCCTCGACGGCCTGCTCGACGTCACCGAGGGTCGTGTAGAGCGCCTCGTTGCTGCCCTCGTGGGCGACACCGTCCTCCTCGCCGCCGACGACGCCGATCTCGACCTCGAGGATGGCGTTGATCGCCTTCATGCGCGGGAGCAGCTCCTTGGCGATCTCGAGGTTCTCTGCCAGCGGCACCGCGGATCCGTCCCACATGTGGGACTGGAAGATCGGGTTGCGTCCCGCCTTCACCTCGGCCTCGGAGGCCTCGATGAGCGGCAGCACGAAGCCCGGCAAGGCGTCCTTCGGGCAGTGGTCGGTGTGCAGGGCGACCGTGATGGGGTAGTTCTTGGCGACCTCGGTCGCGAACGCCGCGAAGGCGAGGGCTCCGGATGCGCGGGCCTTGACCGTCTGGCCGGCGAAGTAGTCGGCGCCGCCGGTCGTGACCTGGATGATGCCGTCGGAGCCCGCCTCGCTGAGTCCCTGCAGCACCGAGTTGATCGTCGACGACGACGAGACGTTGATGGCGGGGAACGCGAATCCGCCCGACTTGGCGGTGTCGAGCATCTCGGCGTACTGGTCGGGGGTTGCGACGGGCATGCTGTTCTCCTTGGTGCCGGGGGCGATGACGGGTCGAGTCTAGTGAGGGCGGGCGTAGGCTGGCCCCGCGCTGCCGCCACCTGGCGCATCCCTTCCGCCGATGAGAGATGAGGATGCCGACATGGTCACCACCGAGACGGGGACGCTCTTCCTGCACCCCGACCGCAACCTCGCGCTGGAGCTCGTGCGGGCGACGGAGGCGGCCGCGATCCGGGCCGTCCCGTTCATCGGGCGCGGGGACAAGAACGGCGCCGACGGGGCCGCCGTCGACGCGATGCGCAAGTTCCTCGGCACCGTGAACTTCGCCGGGACCGTGGTGATCGGCGAGGGCGAGAAGGACAAGGCGCCGATGCTGTTCAACGGCGAGGTGGTCGGCAACGGCCGGGGTCCCGCGTGCGACATCGCGGTGGATCCGATCGACGGCACGTCGCTCACGGCCGCCGGTCGACGGAACGCGATCTCGATGATCGCCGCAGCCGACCGCGGGGCGATGCTCGACGCATCCGCCGTCTTCTACATGCAGAAGATCGTCACCGGATGGGAGGGGGTCGGCGTCATCGACATCGACCGCCCGGTGGCCGAGAACATCCGCGCGCTGGCGAAGGCGAAGGGCAAGGACGTCGACGAGATGTCGATCGGCGTGCTCGACCGGCCGCGGCATGAGGACCTCATCCGGGCGATCCGCGAGTCGGGCGCGGGCACGCGCCTCCTGCTCGACGGCGATGTGGCCGGCGGGATCGACGCGGCGAGCTACGAGGGTCGCCTCGACATGTGCATCGGCATCGGCGGCAGCCCCGAGGGCGTCGCGACGGCCTGCGCGATCAAGGCGCTCGGCGGGGTCATCCAGACCAAGCTGCACCCGCTGACCGACGACGAGCGGCAGAAGGGCCTCGACTCCGGGCTCGACTTCGACAAGGTCTACGAGGCAGACGACCTCGTGCGCGGCGACAACACCTTCTTCGTGGCGACCGGCGTCACCGATGGCAACCTCGTCGGGGGCGTGCGGCGCAAGGGCCCCATCATCCGCACCGAGAGCATCGTGCTGCGGGCACGCTCGGGCACGATCCGCCGCGTCATCGCCGACCACCTGGCCGAGAAGTGGCTCGGGGAGAAGCTGCCGCTGTAGGTCGAGACCGGCCGGACAGCCAGGTCCCTGAGGAGCGCCACGCAACGTGCGACGTGTCTCGAAGGGTTGCGGAGTGAGCGCTCACTCATTTAGCATCGCCAGGTGATCTCCGCACGCGACGCCTTCGCCGACACCGCCGCGTTCTCGCGGGCGAGAGAGCGGTCCCGTGCCCAACCGCTGGCCCCCGACGAGCGCCGCGCCGCCATCGTCGATGCGGTCATCCCGCTGATCCGCGCGCATGGCCGGGAGGTCTCGACGCGCCGCATCGCCGAGGCGGCCGGCGTCGCCGAGGGCACCCTGTTCCGGGCGTTCGGCGACAAGGAGAGCATCATCCAGGCGGCCATCGACCGCCTGATGGATCCCGAGCCCGGTCGGGTCGCCCTCCGGGCTATCGACCCCGGCCTGCCGACCGAGGTCAAGGTGCACCAGGTCATCCAGCTGCTCCGCGACCGGCTCACCGGATTCATCGGGTTCATGGCGGCTGTGGGCATGCACGGCCCGCCCCCCGGTGCCCATCGTCCGCCGCGGGAGGACGAGCAGTGGCTCGAGATAATGGCGCGGCTCTTCCGCGAGGACGAGATCACCGTGTCGGTCCCCGAGCTCGCCTTCTACCTGCGGATGCTCGCGTTCGGGTCCTCGATCCCCGTCCCCGGTGCCCCGCACGTCTTCACGACCGAGGAGCTCACGCCGTTCGTCCTCCACGGTGTCGCCCCTGTCCGAAAGGAACCCTGACCATGCTCGGTCGCATCCTGCTGCGCTTCCTGAAGCCGTACCGCGCGCTCCTCGTCGCGGTGCTGATCTTCCAGGCGGCGCAGACGATCGCCACCCTCTACCTGCCCGCGCTCAACGCCGACATCATCGACCGCGGGGTCGCGACCGGCGACACCGGGTTCATCCTGCGCACCGGCGCCCTCATGCTGGCCATCACGCTGGGGCAGATCGTCGCGTCCGTCATCGCCGTGTACTTCGGAGCCCGCGTGGCCATGTCGTTCGGGCGCGATCTGCGCGGCGCGATCTTCCACCGGGTCGGCGAGTTCTCGGAGCGCGAGGTCTCGAAGTTCGGCGCCCCGTCGCTCATCACCCGCACCACAAACGACGTGCAGCAGGTGCAGATGCTCGTGCTGATGTCGTGCACGATGCTCGCGTCGACCCCGATCATGGCGGTCGGCGGGGTGATCTTCGCGATCCGCGAGGATGCCTCTCTCAGCTGGATCATGGTGGTGGCGGTTCCCGTGCTGCTCGTCGCGGTCGGCCTGATCGTCATGCGGATGACGCCGCAGTTCCGCAAGATGCAGGAGCGCATCGACGGCGTCAACCGGGTGCTGCGCGAGCAGCTGATGGGCATCCGCGTCGTGCGGGCCTTCGTGCGGGAGCCGGTCGAGACCGCTCGCTTTGCCGTCGCCAACGATGCGGTCACCGAGACCGCGATGAAGGCCGGTCGGCTGTTCGCCCTGATGTTCCCGATCGTCATGCTGGTGCTCAACGTGTCGAGCGTGGCCGTGCTGTGGTTCGGGGCGTACCGGATCCAGGACGGCAGCCTGCAGGTCGGGTCGCTCACCGCCTTCCTCAGCTACCTCATCCAGATCCTGACGGCGGTCATGATGGCCACCTTCCTGGCGTTCCTGCTGCCGCGCGCCGCGGTGTCGGCCGATCGCATCGGCGAGGTGCTCGACCCCACGTCGAGCGTCGTCGCGCCGACGGCGCCGGTCACCGAGCTGCGAGCGCACGGGCAGGTCGAGCTCCGGTCCGCCGCCTTCAGCTATCCGGGCGCCGAGCAGCCGGTCCTGCGCGACGTCTCGTTCACGGCGCGGCCGGGGCAGACCACCGCCATCGTCGGATCGACGGGGTCGGGCAAGACGACGCTCGTCAGCCTCCTCCCGCGGCTCTTCGACGTGACCGGAGGTGCGGTGCTCGTCGACGGGGTCGACGTGCGCGAGCTCGACCCGGACCTGCTGTGGGGGCGCATCGGCCTGGTGCCGCAGCGCGCGTACCTCTTCAGCGGCACCGTGGCATCCAACCTCCGCTACGGCAACCCGGACGCCACCGACGACGAGCTGTGGCGCGCGCTCGAGATCGCCCAGGGCCGCGACTTCGTCGAGGAGATGCCCGAGAAGCTCGAGGCGCCGATCTCGCAGGGCGGCACCAACGTCTCGGGCGGGCAGCGGCAGCGGCTCGCCATCGCGCGGGCGCTCGTCAAGCGGCCCGAGATCTACGTCTTCGACGACTCGTTCTCGGCGCTCGACACGGCCACCGACGCCAGGCTCCGAGCCGCTCTGGCGCGCGAGGTGGGCGACGCGACGTTCATCGTCGTCGCCCAGCGGGTGTCGACCATCCTCGACGCCGACCAGATCATCGTGCTGGAGGACGGCGCGGTCGCCGGTGTCGGCACCCACCGCGAGCTGCTCGACAGCTCGCCCGAGTACGCCGAGATCGTCGCATCGCAGCTCTCGGCCGAGGAGGCGGCATGAGCACCACGCGCAACCCGGTGGCTCCGCCCCCGCGTCGACCCGGTCCCGGTGGGGGAGGCCCGTTCGCGGGCATCGGCATGCCCGCCGAGAAGAGCATGCGGTTCGGTCCGTCCGCCCGACGGCTGCTCGGCCGCCTCCGACCCGAGCGCACCCCGCTCATCCTCGTCGTGGTGCTGGGCGTGCTCGCCGTGCTCCTCGCCGTCATCGGTCCCAAGGTGCTCGGCCAGGCCACCGACATCATCTTCGAGGGCGTCATCTCGGCGCAGCTGCCGGCGGGCGTCTCGCAGGACGAGATCGTGGCGCAGCTCGACGCCTCGAGCGACCCGGCGGATCAGCAGCAGGCCGACCTCATCCGCAACCTCACCCTCGACCCCGGTCAGGGCATCGACTTCTCACGGCTGCAGCTGGTGCTCGGCATCGTGCTATTGCTCTATGTGCTCTCGTCGGTGTTCTCGTACCTGCAGGGGTACGTGCTGAACGGCGTCACGCAGCGCACCGTGTACCGGCTGCGCGAGGACGTCGAGACCAAGATCCACCGGCTGCCGCTGGCGTACTTCGACAAGATGCCGCGCGGCGAGCTGCTCAGCCGGGTCACCAACGACATCGACAACGTCTCGCAGAGCCTCCAGCAGACGCTGAGCCAGGCGTTCACCGCGGTGCTCACGGTCGTCGGAGTGCTCGCCATGATGTTCGTGATCTCGCCGCTTCTCGCCGTCATCGCGCTCATCACGATCCCGCTCACCCTGGGCGTGACGGTCGTGATCGCCAAGCGCTCGCAGAAGCTGTTCGTGGCGCAGTGGACCCACACCGGCGAGCTCAACGCGCAGATCGAGGAGGGCTACTCCGGCCACGCGCTGGTGAAGGTCTTCGGGCGCCACCGCGAGGTCGAGGCGCGGTTCGCCGAGAAGAACGACGAGCTGTTCACAGCGAGCTTCGGCGCCCAGTTCATCAGCGGCCTGATCATGCCCGCCACCACCTTCATCGGCAACCTCGTCTACGTCGTGATCGCCGTCGTCGGCGGCGTGATGGTCGCGGGCGGCGGCATCTCGCTCGGCAACGTGCAGGCGTTCATCCAGTACTCGCGGCAGTTCACCCAGCCGATCGCGCAGCTCGGCTCGATGGCCAACCTGCTGCAGTCGGGGGTGGCGAGCGCCGAGCGCGTGTTCGAGCTGCTCGACGCCGAGGAGCAGGACCCGGATGCCACCGAGACCCCCGCGCCGAGCGCGGCGAGCGGGCGGCTGGCCTTCGAGCACGTGTCGTTCCGATACGAGGCCGACACCCCGCTGATCGACGATCTCTCGCTCGTGGCGGAGCCCGGATCGACGGTCGCCATCGTCGGCCCGACCGGCGCGGGCAAGACCACGCTGGTCAACCTCGTGATGAGGTTCTACGAGCTCGACGCCGGACGCATCACCCTCGACGGCGTCGACATCACCCAGATGACGCGCGCCGCGCTGCGCTCGCGCACGGGCATGGTGCTGCAGGACACCTGGCTCTTCCAGGGCACGATCCGCGACAACATCGCGTACGGACGCACCGACGCGACGGAGGACGAGATCCGCGCCGCCGCCGAGGCCGCCTACGTCGACCGCTTCGTGCACTCGCTTCCGGACGGGTACGACACGGTGCTCGACGACGAGGGCGGCAACGTGTCGGCGGGCGAGAAGCAGCTCATCACGATCGCGCGGGCGTTCCTCGCTCGGCCGGGCGTCCTGATCCTCGACGAGGCGACCAGCTCGGTCGACACCCGCACCGAGCTGCTGGTGCAGCGCGCCATGAGCGACCTCCGCAAGGACCGCACGTCGTTCGTCATCGCGCACCGGCTGTCGACCATCCGCGATGCTGACCTGATCCTCGTGATGGAGGCCGGCGCGATCGTCGAGCAGGGAAGTCACGAGCAGCTGCTCGCGGCGGGCGGCGCATACGCGCGCCTCTACGAGGCCCAGTTCGCGTCGGCGGTGCCGGAGGTCGAGTAGCGCCTACGCCCGCTTGCTCTTCGTGTCGATCGGCGTGACACCCGGATCGAGCAGGCCGAGGTCGAGCTCGGGACGGCCGACACCGGTCTCCTCGAGCGCGGCGAACTCCAGGGCGGCGTTGAGATCGGAGGAGCTCAGCTCGCGCGTGTCCTCTTCGATCTCGCCCAGCGGGGGCAGCACCTTCGACTCGTCGAGCTGGCTGAGTCGGCGGGCCGAGGGGAGCACCTGGCGCTCCAGCGAGCCCACGAAAGTGTTGTAGTCCTTCACGCTGCGCTCGATCGAGCGACCGAGCTTGTCCACGTGGGTCGCGAGCGTGGTGAGGCGTCCGTAGAGCTCACGGCTGACGTCGAAGAGCGCCTTCGCCTCGCTCGTGACGGCCTCGTGGCGCCAGCTGACGGCGACCGCCTTGAGCACCGAGAACAGGGTCACGGGTGAGGCGAGGGCGACGTGCTTGCTGAACGCGAAGTCCATGATCGAGCGGTCGGCTTCGAGCGCGGCCGACAGCAGCGACTCGCTCGGGATGAACGCGACCACCATCTCGGGACTCGAGTCGAGGCCGTCCCAGTAGCTGCGGGAGCCGAGGGCCGTCACATGGTCGCGGACGGCTTTGACGTGCTGCTTGATGAGCACCTCGCGGCGCGCCAGCTCCGCAGGAGACCCGGTCGACGGGATCTCCGACGCCTCGAGGTAGGAGTTGAACGGCACCTTCGCGTCGACGGCGATGCTCTTGCCGCCGGGAAGTCGCACGATCATGTCGGGCCGCGAGGTGCGGCCCTCGACCTGGATGCTGGTCTGCACGTCGAAGTTGACGTGCTCGAGCATCCCTGCCGACTCGACCACCGCGCGCAGCTGGGTCTCGCCCCACACCCCGCGGGTCGCGTTGTTCTTGAGCGCCGACGAGAGCGACTCGGCCGTCGCGCGCAGGCGCTCCTCCGACTCGGCTGCGGCCTTCAGCTGCTGGGCGAGCTCGCCGTGCTGCTGGTTGCGCTGGGTCTCGAGCTCCGTGACCTTCGCCTGCATGCCGGCGAGCGACTCCTTGACAGGCGCGAGGGCCTGCAGCACCTTGCTCTCGGCCGCCGCGGCGGACTCGCGTTCCTTCGCCTCGGCGCGAGCGCGGTCCATCGTGTCGCGGTACTGCTCCTGCGTGGCGGCGAGCTGCTCGCGGAGGCCGCCGATCGACGCCTCGGCGGCCGCCAGCTGCGCGGCGATCTGCGAGCGCGCCACCGCCTCGCGCGAGTGGAGCTCGGCCACCGCGGCGGCGTGACGGGCCTCGAGCAGGGCCGGGTCGACATCCGCAGGCCGTGCCGCAGCGGTGCTCGCGACGCGCGACCGCACGATGAGCGCACCGATGAGGGCGCCGAGCAGCACGCCGACGGCGAGTCCGATCAGGAGGGCGACGAGAGGATCCATGCCGACAGTGTCGCAACCTCTGCCGACATCGCCGGCGCGACCGTCCGTTCTGCAGGAGATCCGCGTTCTGCAGGAGCCGGAGCGCATCCCGCGTGCGACCGCGGGCCCGAACTCCTGCAGAACCGGTGAGAGCGCCCCGCGCGCAGAAAAATGTTCGCGAAATGTCTTACCTCTAGCATCGGGAACATGGCAACTGAGATCCTCGAGCACTGGGTCGCCGGCGCGGCGTTCACCGGCGAGTCCACCCGCACCAGCCCCGTCTACGACCCCGCTCGCGGCGTCGTGCAGCGCGAGGTGCGCCTCGCCACGGTCGGCGATGTGGATGCGGCGGTGCAGACCGCGAAGACGGCCGGCGTCGGCTGGGCCGACGCTTCGTGGGCCAAGCGCCAGCAGGTGATGTTCGCATTCCGCGAGATCCTGAACGCGCGCAAGTCCGAACTCGGCGCCATCCTCACGAGCGAGCACGGCAAGGTCACCTCCGACGCGCTCGGCGAGATCGCTCGCGGGCTCGAGGTCGTGGAGTTCGCCTGCAGCATCGCGCACCTCGCCAAGGGCGAGTACAGCGAGAACGTGTCGACGGGCGTCGATGTCTACTCCCTCAACCAGCCGCTCGGTGTCGTCGGCATCATCAGCCCGTTCAACTTCCCGGCGATGGTGCCGATGTGGTTCTACCCGATCGCGATCGCGGCGGGAAACTCGGTGGTGCTGAAGCCCAGCGAGAAGGACCCGTCGGCGGCCATCTGGATGGCCGAGGCACTCAAGGAGGCCGGTCTGCCCGACGGCGTCTTCAACGTGGTGCACGGCGACAAGGAGTCGGTCGACGCCCTCCTCGAGCACCCCGACGTCGCGTCGATCTCGTTCGTCGGGTCGACGCCCATCGCCAAGTACATCTACGAGAACGCCGCGAAGGCAGGAAAGCGCGTGCAGGCGCTGGGCGGTGCCAAGAACCACATGCTGGTGCTTCCGGATGCCGACCTCGACCTCGTCGCCGACTCCGCTGTCAACGCTGGCTTCGGGTCGGCCGGCGAGCGGTGCATGGCCATCTCGGTGGTCGTGGCGGTGGAGCCGGTCGCCGACGAGCTGATCGCCAAGATCCAGTCGCGCATGGCCGGGCTGACCGTCGGCGACGGCACGCGCGGATGCGACATGGGCCCCCTGATCACCCGCGAGCACCGCGACAAGGTGGCGGGCTACATCGACACCGCGATCGCCGACGGCGCGTCCGTGGTCGTGGATGGGCGCGGGATCGAGGTCGACGGGGAGTCAGACGGGTTCTGGCTGGGGCCGACGCTCATCGACAAGGTGCCCACGTCATCCGACGTCTACCGCCACGAGATCTTCGGTCCGGTGCTGAGCGTCGTGCGCGTCGCGAGCTACGAGGAGGGCCTGGCCCTCATCAACGGCAGCCAGTACGGCAACGGCACCGCGATCTTCACGAACGACGGCGGAGCCGCCCGCCGCTTCCAGCGCGAGGTGACGGTCGGCATGGTCGGCATCAACGTGCCGATCCCGGTGCCGGTCGGGTACTTCTCGTTCGGGGGCTGGAAGGACTCGCTCTTCGGCGACACGAAGGCCTACGGTCCGCAGGCGATCCACTTCTTCACGCGCCAGAAGGCGGTCACGTCCCGCTGGCTCGACCCGTCGCACGGCGGCATCAACCTGGGCTTCCCGCAGAACTAGGCGCGAGCCGCGGGCGGACGGCGCACTCCGGGGCGGCGACGGGCACACCGTCGCGTCTCAGGGGCGGCAGCTGATGTCCGGTGCGACTATGTTCTCGACGCGCGAACTCGTGCGATCGAAGACGACATAGATGGCGGCCTCGTAGCAGCCGTCGGTGCCCGCCTGGCTCCCATCCCCCTCGATGTAGAAGGCCGTCCTGGCAGTCCCGTCGTAGTCGAATTCGTACGGCGGGGTCGTCGCGCGCGCCAGAAGATCATCGTAGGACGTCTGCAGCGTGACGCCGCCCTCGGTGCGAGCAACGACTCCGGCCGGAAGTCCGGCGGCCCCCAACGTCACGCGCGTACCCGGCCCGGAGTCGTAGTGCACCTGTGCGAGGAACAGTCCGCCCCACGAGTAGACCGTCGTCGGGAACTCGTGGGTGCTGATCGGGGTCTCGCTGACCTCCGGGGTGCCGTGCTCGTCGGTCAGGGCGGCGAGCAGGTCGTCCGACCAGTCGTTGCCGCCGACCTCGAACGACACGGCGCCCGCGCTGTCGAGGACCCGCAGGCCGGCGTTCGTCAGAACGATCTCGGCGACGCGATCCGCGGCCGGCGTCGGCGTCATGACCGGCGTCGTCTCGGGTGCGGGTTGACTCGCCGCAGGTGTCGACACGACCGGGGTCGAACTCGTGCAGCCGACGAGCCCGATCAACAGAGCCAGAAGCAATCCCCCAGCAAGACGGATGCGCATGGTCCCCAGTGTGGCTGGCTCGCGCCGACAGGTGGCTCTGTCTCGATAACGATCGCATCGCGGCACCAGGGCTCGGTGCGGAGCTAGACGTCCTGCCAGTCGCCGCTCGGGGCGACGAGAGCCGACACCGTGTCCCCGTCGAAGAGCGCGTCGACGTAGCTCGTGCCCACGGCGCCGGGCATCAAGAGGGACTCGGTGCCCGGTTCCTCCACCGGCTCCAGCCCGATGGCGTCGGGCTGGCCGTCGCCGTCGCCGTCGTACCCGTCATCCACGTGCGCGAGGGACAGCACTTCGGCGCGACTCGCTCCGACGGCGACACCCTCGCTGGTTCGCAGTTGATAACCCGCGAGCGATGCAGTCTCGAATCGGATGACGGCCCAACCTCTGACGTTCGCGCTGACTCCATCCCATCGATAGTCGTCGCCGAATGGGGTCGACTCCATCGTCGGCTCCCCGAAGAGCCCGGTCAGGAGCGCGATGACCGCGTCGGGCTGATCCCTCGTGACCGTTGCGTCAGGAGGGATCAGCCCGACGCGCGGATTGACGCTGAGCCCGGCCACGCCGAGTATGACTGCCGGGCTCTCTGCCGGTCGGGTGGGGTCGGCGGTGGGCGACGACGTCTCGGCGACGGTCGGGGTCGATTCCTGTGGCGCGGCCACCCCGCAGGCGGACACACTGAGGACGAGGGCGATCGCCGCCCCGCTGACGGCGATGAAACGGGACGTAGACGCCATGCGCTCAGTCTCGTGTTCGGTCGGCGTAGCGTCGAGGCGCGCTCGATAAGGATCGCGCCCGCGTGTCGGTGCGCTACGCGACGGCCGCGGCCGGCGGCACGGTCGCATAGACCCGCACACCGGACAACGCGGCCAGCTCGTGCAGGTCGACCGCGCCGTGGCGGTCGGCCGCGTGGATCATGATCGCGGCGCAGGCCTCGGCATCGGCGACCGCGTCGTGGTGCGGGAAGTCCTCGAAGCCGGCGGCCATCGCTGCCATCGGCAGGCGATAGCTGTCGAGGTGGTAGGTCTTGCGGGCGACCTGCAGGCTGCAGAGGTAGGCGTACGACGGGATGGCCATCCCGGTGGCGACGCACGCCGCCTTGATGACGCCCATGTCGAATCCGGCGTTGTGGGCGACCAGGATGTCGTCGCCGGTGAAGGCCATCATGTCGAGCAGCTGCGCCGGCCAGTCGGGAGCGCCGATGACCATGTCGGCGGTGATGCCGTGGATGCGGGTGTTCCAGTCGACGAAATGGTCGTGGCCGAGCGGAGGCTGGATGAACCAGCCGATGCGGTCGACGACCTGGCCGTCACGCACCTTCACGAGCCCGACGGAGCAGGCGCTGGCGGGCGATCCGTTGGCCGTCTCGAAGTCGATGGAGGTGAAGTCGAGCGGCACGTGCCGACTCTCGCACGGGCTACCGACGTCGGGGTGTGGGCGCGCCGGGCACGCGCCCACACCGCTGACGAGACGAGCTGATGGAGCTCATCGCAGGTGCGACTGATGGACCGCCCAGAGCGCGGCCGCGGGCTGCTGCCGGAGGTGCTCCTCCAGCTCATGCAGCGCCAGGGCGCGCTCGACGCGGGTTGCTCGACGCTCGAGTCCCGCGACGGGGCGGCGACCCCATCTGATCAGCGCCATCCCGAGGTGCAGGGCGGCGCGATCCACGACGCCGACGCGTCGCGTGACGAGTGCCTGACGCTCGTCGGGTTGGGGCGGGTGGGTGGGACGACCGGTGGTCGTCAGGGTGGTGTTCATGGTGATTGTCCTCATCCGGGCTGCATCCGGGGATGCCGAGGAGCGGCAGGGGTGCCTGCGCTCCGGAAGCCGCCGATCGTGTCGGCGGGGGACCGGCCACACGCGAGGCGCGAGCCGGGGACGGGGCGTGACCGAGGACTGCAGCCGCAGAGAGCGGCTCGGCCCGGTTGGGCTTCGAGAGCGTCGCCACCGTCGTAGACGGCGGCGCGGGACGCGCTAGCCGACCAGGACGGAGGAGACGCCGACGAAGCCGGCGAACGTGAATGCGATCTGTCGATCGTGGTTGCGGATGTCCATGCCAGCTCCTTTCATCTGTCGGCGTGGGACGCCGGATCCGGCGTGCTCGCCCACGTTAGTGAACAGCGTCAACATGACGCAACCCCCGGAATCCGCCCTCAGGTCACGATCGGGCCACAACCCAGGAGCGGCCCGCTCCCACGCTCGCCGGTACGCTTGACCCCCGTGGCTCTCACTCTCGGCATCGTCGGACTGCCCAACGTCGGCAAGTCCACCCTCTTCAACGCGCTCACCAAGAACAACGTGCTGGCCGCGAACTATCCGTTCGCCACCATCGAGCCCAACGTCGGCGTCGTGAACCTCCCCGACCCGCGTCTCAACAAGCTCGCCGAGATCTTCTCGAGCGAGCGCATCGTGCCCGCGACGGTCTCGTTCGTCGACATCGCCGGCATCGTGAAGGGCGCGAGCGAGGGGGAGGGGCTGGGCAACCAGTTCCTCGCCAACATCCGCGAGGCCGAGGCCATCGCGCAGGTGGTGCGCGGATTCGCGGACAGCGATGTCGTGCACGTGGACGGTGCGGTCGACCCGGCGTCCGATCTCGAGACGATCACCACCGAGCTCGCGCTCGCCGACCTGCAGACGCTCGAGAAGGCGATCCCCCGCTTCGAGAAGGAGGTCAAGGGCAGGAAGCTCGAGCCCGCCGTGCTTGAGGCAGCCGTCGCCGCGCAGGCCGCGCTCAATGCCGGGACCCCGCTGTCGGTCGCGAAGGGGGTCGACCTGGACGCGATCCGCGAGCTCGGGCTGCTCACGGCCAAGCCGATCATCTACGTCTTCAACGTCGACGAGGCCGTGCTGGGTGACGAGTCACGGAAGGCCGAGCTCTCGGCCCTCGTCTCACCCGCGCAGGCCGTCTTCCTCGACGCGAAGATCGAGTCGGAGCTCATCGACCTCGACCCCGAGGACGCAGCCGAGCTGCTCGTCTCGACCGGGCAGACCGAGTCCGGCCTCGACCAGCTGGCGCGGATCGGGTTCGACACCCTCGGTCTGCAGACGTACCTGACGGCCGGGCCCAAGGAGTCGCGCGCCTGGACGATCGGCAAGGGCTGGAAGGCCCCCCAGGCCGCAGGCGTCATCCACACCGATTTCGAGCGCGGCTTCATCAAGGCCGAGATCGTCGGATTCGACGACCTCGTGGCGACCGGATCGATCGCCGAGGCCCGCGCCAAGGGCAAGGCCCGCATCGAGGGCAAGGACTACGTGATGCACGACGGGGACGTCGTGGAGTTCCGCTTTAACGTCTGACGCGAGGCAGGTCGGGGCTATCCCGCGGAACTCCCTTGCCTGCTCTTCTTCAGCGCTGCGATCCTCTGGTGTCGTCGGGTGGGAGCATTAACGTGTTGGCATGGGACCCGGAATTCAGTACAACGGTGAGTGGTACAACGTTGACGCGGACGGCATCGTTCGCGCGAAGGCCTTGATCGAGGATCAGGGGTTGCCCGTCTTCATCCCCGTGTGGGTTGATGAGGTCGTGCTCGAGTTGTTCGTCACGGAGAGTGTCCCGCTGGTCATCCGGCACGGACCCGACTACGAGGTCTAGTCGCGCGAGGGCCGACTTTCTGCGACAACTCAGGGGGGATCGACCGCGACGGGGCCGGCCGCCCCTCGATCCCTGACCGTCCGTCGCTATCGTCGAGGACTACAGCCTGTGTCAGGGCGGCGTCTGGGCTCTGTCCACGTGGAGCGACGTCCTCTCGGTCAAGGCCTCTGCCGAGGGGGGCGCGGCCTACAGCGTCATCTATCGGGGGGCGGCGGTCCCGGATGGTGAGGCATTGACCTTGTCGACGGGTCAGACCACCGGCGATGACGTGTCCGAGTTCGTCTCCGCGCTGCCCTCGGCGGAGAGGTATCCCGACGCGGGACTGTTCATGTTCGACGTGGTCGACACATCCGACACAGGAGCACCGCGCGGCGGATGGGCTTCCTTCGACCCCTCGGGCGCGCTGACGACAGCCCAGGCTCCGGGGAGCTTCGGAGACGGGTTCTGCTGACGCGCGGGCACTCGGTCTCCGGCTGCCCCAGCGCATCGTCCATGCACCTCACCGCAACCGCGTCAAGCCCGAGACCCGTTCCGGTGCCGCGACGTAGCCTGATCACACAACCGAGGGCGTCTGCCCTGAGGTGTCCTTCTTAGGTCCGCATGATGTCGGGCCCGGACGTGACGACACCCAGACGCACAGGTTGAGTGGGCGGCGGTTTCAGGCCCGGCGCCCACTCCCAACGCCACACTCGAATTGCTCGCCGCGCGTGTCGAGCGGGCACGTCAAGCCCCTGCCGTGGCGGCCGGCGGCGACGTAGCGTCGATGCATGACCGAACGTGAGAACGAGCCCGTCCCCGAGACATCCGACGACACCGACGTCCCCGCGTCGCCGCCGGAGACGACCGAGGACGACGGCACGCCGGTCGAGAACCCCTCGGGCTGACGACGGGCCGCTCGGCGCCGCACCTCGACCGCCGCGTGGGTCTCAGCTCACGGTTGCCGTAGCGACATCGCCGATGCGGAGCGTCACCGAGAACTCCGTCTGGACCTGGTGGCTGTTCACGCTGCTGAAGGCGTACGCCGACCTCGCGGATGCGGGGGCGTGCTCAGGCGCATGAGTGAACCGGGCGGTGAGGGTGCCGTCCACCACAGTCACGTCATCGGCCGCGTAGAGAGTCTGCGTCGCGCGCCCGAAGTCGTGAGTGCGTGCGACAGCCTCACCCGCGGCTGAGAAGCCGAGCTCGAAGCGCTGCCGCGAGGCCATCGTCGGACCGAGCAGTACGACACCGTAGCCGAACCGCGTGATCTCACCCACGATCGGGATCGGGTCCCCGAGGGTGAACGTCAGGTGCGTGGAGGTCGCAGTGACGTCGACGGCGACCTCAGACAGGAAGGCGGGCGCGACGGCAGGCATCCTCTGATCGTATGTGCCGCATCCGACATCGGGCGGGCGAGCGACGGGTTGCCGCGGGGTGATCTTCGATCAGGCGAATAGCTGGATGGCCAGAGCGCCTGCTGCGACCGCGGAGAGGGCGAGGAAGGTCGCCGCGGTCGCGACGATCGGCAGAGAGGCCACACGGGCGTCGGCGAAGAACTCCGACGGCACGGCTTCCGTTGGCGCCCCGCCCTGAAGGAGCGCCTTCGCTCCCCCGAGGCTGTGCGATCCACCGACGAGCACGCCGTCCGCGTCGCGCACCGCGAACCTGCCCTCGGTGAACTCGATCGTGCCCACGATGACGCTGCCGGATCCTGCGGTCCAGAAATGCTCGTCGACCTCGGTCCAGCGGATCGCAGGGGTGGCGATCGCAGTGAGGGCGGGGGTGGTGAGCACAGTGGCCTCCGGGGGTGAGTGGGGAACTCTGACGCTATGCGTCCCGTCGGATATACCGTTCTGCCTTGCGGGACGGGGGTCCGGGTGCTACTCGCTCCCGGACACCACCCGGCCCCGTTCCGGTGCGCTACGCGTCGGGCGCGGCGGCGTCCTCCACGACCTCCTCGGCCGGAGGCCGATTGCGGGGAGTGAGCCCTGCCGACGGGTTGGCGGGCACGGGGAGGCGCACGCGCAGGGCATCCTGGTCCATCTGGAAGCGGCCCGACGAGGTCTCGCCGACCGGGTCGCCGTCCAGCTCCGCGAGCACCGGCTTCTCGAGTGTGAACGAGATGTCCTTCCCCGACCACTGCTTGAGCGAGGCCATGCCGTTGCGGTTGCCGGCCGCGACGTCGACGGCGACCCCCACCCATCCGGCGACGAGATTCGGCTGGAGCACGACGAGGTCGAGCAGGCCGTCGTCGAGCACCGCGCCCGCGGCGATCTCGATCCCGCCGACGACCGAGCTGCAGTTGCAGGCGAGCACCATGAGGGCGCGCTTCGCGTTCTGCTCCTCGCCGTCGATGGTGAGGGCGGCGGGGAAGCCGGTCTTGAAGAGGTTGGGGCCGGCGGCGGCGAGGTAGGCCGCCCATCCGACCTTCTTCTTCAGGTCGTCGTCGGTCTGGCTCATGATGTCGGCGTCGAGGCCGACGCCGCCCATGACGACGAACGGGCGCTCGACCCCGTCGTCGAAGGTCGCGAGGCCGACGTCGATCGCACGGGTCTGGCCGAGGAACGCGATCTCAAGCGCCTGGTCCATCGAGTCGACCGGGATGCCAAGGTTGCGGGCGAGCAGGTTGCCGGTGCCCGCGGGCAGGAGTCCGTACGGCACACCCGTGCCGCGCAGCTCGCCGGCCACCGCGCGCACCGTGCCGTCGCCGCCCATGGCGCAGACCAGGTCCGGCTCCGTCGCGAGCGCCTCCTGCGCGGCGCCCACGCCCGGGTCCTCGACCGAGGTCTCGAACCACTGCGGCGTATCCCAGTCGATCTGCGCGGCGAACTCGGCGACCGTCTTCTTGACCGCGTCGAGGTCGTCGAATTTGGACGGGTTGACGACTATGGCTGCAGTAGGGCGTTCGCTGGTCATGGTGCGACGGTACGACATGCGCACCTGAGAGAGCGCACCTTGACACCCGGGGATGTCGTGCCGCGTTGCTACGCTCGGCCCATGTCCGACGCATCCTCCACGTCCGCCGCCACCTGGTGGCCCGCCCTCGACCCCGAGACGCAGCACTGGCTGCAGCATCACATCGGCGACGCTCTGACGGAGGAGATCCTGGATGCGGTGGTCGCCGCCGGTGGCGAGCCCGAGGGCGAGTTCATCCCCGGTTTCCAGTCGGCTCCCGACCGCTACGACCTGTCGCAGGCCGACTGGGCCTGGATCTCGCAGCAGGCGCACCAGCACTGAACAGCGCCGGGCGGCTCCCGCCCGGCCGAGCGTCTAGAGCTTCGCGTATCGAGCGCGCACGACGCTGTAGATGCCGTAGGCGATGAAGCCGATGCCGATCGCGACGAGCAGCACCTGGCCGAACGGCAGGGCAGCGAGGGCCGCGAGGGCGTCGTCGAGCCCACCCGCCTGCGAGGCATCGGCGGTCACGGCGGCGGCGATGAACAGCACGCCGATGACGGCGAAGGCGATCCCGCGGGCCACGTACCCGACCACGCCCACGACCGTGATCGGGGTGCGGAGGGCTCCGGATGGCGCGGCCAGGTCGTCGAGGAACGTGCGGCGCACTCCCTTCACCACCATGTAGATGCCGACGCCGAGCGCTCCGAGGCCGACCAGCACGACGAGGACGACTCCGCCGGGGGTCGCGAGCGCGGCCGCGGTGAAGCTCTCCTCGCCGCCCCCGCCGCCCGATCCGCCGCTCAGCGCGATGCGGGCGGCGATCACGCCGATGGCGAGGTAGGCGATGCCCTTGCCGACGAGCTTCGCTCGGGCGGCGAGGCGCTTCCGGGAGTCGGGCTCCCGCACCAGCACCGCGGAGGCGAGCTGCCAGAGTCCCAGCGCGAGCAGGCCGACCGCGATCACCCAGATGATCAGCTGACCACCCGGACCCTGCGCGAGACCGGTCAGCGCCCCGTTCGGATCGGCGGTGCCCGACGCTCCGGAGACGGCGATGCCGAGGGCGATCACGCCGATAGCCGCGTTGAGCAGGCCGTTCATGGCGAAGCCCGTGCGGGCCGCGATGCGGGCGGCGGGGCTGCTCTGAGCACGGCGGGCGGCGGAGGCGGGGGCGTCGGTCATGCGGGCAAGGCTCGCAGGTCGAGGCGTCGGGTCGAGGGGGGTTGACGTGCGGGGTGTGATCGCCGGGGCTTGATCTCGACGAGCTCGATCAGCGCGGGGACGGGGCGGTCAGCGCGTCGCGGAGCTCAGGGGACAGGGTCGGCGGCACATCCACGGGCACGGCGAGCGCATGCAGGGCGCGCGAGTAGTAGTTGCGCACGGACGCCGCCAGCGTGATGTCGACGATCTCGCGATCGCTGAGGCCGACGTCGCGCAGTCGCTGGCTGTCCGCATCCGTCATGGAGGCCGAGTCGCCGCAGAGGCGGGCGGCGAAGTCCATCATCGCGACCTCCGCATCCGACAGCCCGGCCGTGTGGAAGTCGCGCGCGACGGCCAGCACCTCGTCGGGGTCCATGTGCTTCACGGCCATCGAGCCGTGCGCGAGGCGACACGCCTGCGACCCGAGTGCGCCTGCGGCAGCGAGCGTGACGAGGCGGTACCGCCGGGTGCCGAGCTGCGCGCGGATCGCGTCGATCAGGGCCTCGAATGCGCGCTGCGCCTCGGGATTGACCGCCATCGCCCTCGTGTGCGGAGGCACGTAGCCGTAGTGCTCGCGGTCGTCGGCGTAGATGGCCGCGACCTCGCCGACCGCCTCGTCCTCGGGGATCGTCTGCAGGATCATGCCTGCATGGTGGCACAGCGCCGATGCCAGGACTAGAGGACGAAGCCCGCCAGTCCGCCTTCGGTCACCAGGACGCGCCGGTCGTCTCCGGCGTCGTAGCCCGCGGTGCGGACCGCGCCCACCGTCCAGCTCGAGACGGCCTCGGCGTCGTCATCGCACGCGAAGCTGTACCAGCCCGCCGGGTACTCCAGCGCGATCAGATTCGTGCTCGACGCGAACACCGACGCCGAGAACGTGGGGAGGATTCCCGGCCGTTCGGACGTGCAGGCGAAGCCGGCGTCGTCCGGCGCAGGCTGCCACGATCCGTCCGAGAGGTCGACGAGACCCGCCTCGTCGTCGATCACCGCCGCAGCGAATGTGGATCGCGAGTCGAAGACGGTCTCGAGCTGTCGGGCCTGACCGAGCACCGACTGATCCCCGGCGTGCTCGAGCTCCCACACGATGGATCCGTCCGAGACGTCGACGCCCACCACCGAGACCACCGGATCCTCGCTCTCGATCATGGTGTCGGTCTCGAGCGTGTAGCTGAACGATCCGCCGGTCGCCAGGCACATGGGCTGGACCGCCGCATCAGGATCCCGCGGGGCATCGGCGAGGAGGTAGCAGAGTTGATCGCCACCGGGCAGCGTCCACGCGGTCTCTCCGGTCTGGGGATCGAGGGCCGCGACAGTCCGGGAGGCGGCGTAGTCGAGGTCGAACTGGTTGCCGAGCTCGGGCGTCACCTGGATCTGCTGGTAGCCCTGCAGCAGGACGAGATCCTGTGCCGGACGGAACTCGGTGATGCCCGGAGGCGACGTGCGGTCGTCCTCGAAGATGTCGTGGCTGAGGCGCTGCCAGAGCAGCGTCCCGTCGTCGAGACGGGCGATCGCCTCCTCCGTCTCGGCCGTGACGACATGCGCGTAGCCGGCGCCCCATTCGGGGCTGTAGGTGACGCCGTCGGCGGGGACGACGGGCTCGGTCACGGCGGCCTCGAGGGCGCCGACATCGAGTGTGATGTAGCCGTCGGCCGGCTCGTCGAAGCAGAAGGTGGGTCCGTCGCCGCAGAGGCGGCCGGGACTCTTCGGGGTCGCCACGATGACCTCCGGGTCCTCGAAGTCCTCACGGACGCTGTAGAGGAAGTCCTCGGCGAAGTCGTAACCGGGGACGGTGACGGGCAGGTCCTCTCCGGTCTCCAGGTCGGCGACATGCAGGACCTCGTTGCCGCTGAGCGAGCCCTCCGACGCGACGCGCTCGAAGTACACGACGACGGCCTGTCTCTCGACGGCCTTGTCGCCTCCGTCTCGCCATGTCACGAGCGGGGTCAAGGTGGGGATCGGGTAGGTGCGACCGACGCTCTGCGTCTCCTCGAAGAGCGGCGGGGTGTACTCGCCGGCCGTCGATGCGGCGTGCTCCCAGAGCAGCTCACCCGTCGTCAACGAGTACACGTGGAGCTGCATCGAGTCCTCGACCTCGGTCGCGGAGTACACCGCCACGGCGTCGCCGAGGATGGCGGGCTCACCGAGGATCCCCTCGACGTCGACCTCCCAGTCGGGCTCGATCGGTTCGGCGAGCTCGGCGGCCGCCTGCTCGAGGCTCATCTCGCTGGACCCGCTCGGCGCTCCCAGGAGGCCGGGCACGCATCCGCTGAGGAGACCGGCGCTCGTCATCAGAGCCGTGCCGAGTGCGACGAGACGGAGACGGCGTGCGGCGATCATCGCGTCAGCATATGCGACATTTCGTCGGGATTGGCGATCGTCTGCCGCGCGACCGCGCGGGTGGCGCGGCGCTCGCAACCCGCCTACCGTGAGCAGATGAGCACCCTGCCCATGTTCCCGCTCGGCTCGGTGCTGTTCCCCGCGATGCCGCTGCCGCTCCGCGTGTTCGAGGAGCGCTACCTCGCCCTGCTCGGCGCCGTCCTGCCCGACGACCCGGCCGAGTTCGGCGTCGTGCTCATCGAGCGCGGCCAGGAGGTCGGCGGCGGCGACACCCGCTTCGACGTCGGCACCGTCGCGCGCATCGTCGAGCTGGAGGCGGGGGAGGGCTTCGTGGTCGTCCTCGCCCTGGGCGGCCGGCGCTTCGCCGTCACCGGCTGGAGCGACGACGAGCCCTACCCGGTAGCCGAGGTCGCCGAGCTGCCCGACCTGGTCTGGGACGCCGAGCTGCAGCCCCTCCGCGACGAGGCCGAGCGGGTCGTGCGTGTCGCGCTCGCGCGCGCCAGCGAGTACGTCGAGCTGCAGTGGTCGCCCGACGTGGAGCTCGACGACGACCCGGTGGATGCGGCATGGCAGCTGGCGGCGATCGCGCCGCTCGGCCCACTCGACCAGGTGGCGCTGCTGCGATCCGCCTCCATGGAGTCGCTGCTCCGCGCCATCGTCGAGGTCACCGAGGCCGCCGTCGACGCCCTCCAGTTCGGGTGGACGGACGATGGCTCGGATGCCGAGGATGCGTCAGACTGACGCCGTGACGAACCCTCCCGGCTTCGGGCCGCAGCCTCCGCAGCAGCCGTATCAGCCGTTCATCCCGGCGTCGGCGATGCCCGGTGGCGCCCTCTCCAACCTGCCGCCCGGCTACATCGTCGGCCCGCGACCGGTCGTCTGGCACAGTCCGCCGGTGCTGCTGGCGGCGCTCGTCGCATCGACCCTGTCGATCGTGCTGCTCATCGTCGCGATGGTGTCGTTCCCGCAGACGGACTCGGCCGGTGCGGCCGTCGTCGGCGCCGTCTTCCTGATCATCAACCTGCTCGCGATGGCGATCACCACCGGCGTGATGCTGCTCGTGGAGCGCTCGCGACGCCGCATCCCCGCCCGTCTCGCTGCGCCGACCAGCAGGCGTGTGTCGGTCATCGCGATCCTCGCCGTGATCTTCTCCGTCGCCATCACCGTCGCGTTCCTCTTCTTCGGCGGCATCAGCGAGCTGTCGCGGATGAGCGGCGGCCTGCGCGCGCAGTACCTCAACCTGGTCCTGTCGCACGTCATCGTCGGCGTGCCGTGGGTGCTCGGGGTGGTGTTCGGAGCGTGGGGCTATCGTCCGGGCGGTCACCGGTTCACCAATGTGCTGGCGCTCATCGCCCTCGGCCTCGGCGTGCTCATGATGGTGCCCGTCGTGATCGCGACCTTCGGGGTCGCCAGCGGCGCGGCGATCTGAGCGGAGCGCCGCTACTCCGCGTCGAGCTCGGCGAGCAGTCGGCGCTCGTCGTCGTCGGCGAGACCGGCGCGGCGCGGCGCATCCGGGCCGCGCGACAGCTCCCACGTGAGGGTGTCCGCCAGGGTCTCGGCGAGCGGCCGGGTGCGGAGGCCGAGGGATGCCGCACGCGAGAGGTCGTGCGCGTTCAGGGCGATCGACTCGGGCGGCAGCCAGAGCGGCAGCGAGCGCTCGCCCATCCACGGCTCGACCCCGTGCGCCGCGAGCCAGTCCTCGCCGACGACCTCCCACGCCCCGGTGAAGCCCGTCACCGAGCGGACGGTCTCGAGGTGCTCGGCGAAGGTGTGGGTCGGGCCTCCGACCGTCGCAGTGCCGGAGGTGCGGCGCTCCGCCGCGGTGATCAGCCAGGCGGCCAGGTCGCGGGCGTCGATCAGCTGCACCGGCACATCCGGGACGTCGGGCACCAGCACCCGCCCCTCGGGATTCGAGGGCCGTGCGAAGCGCAGGGGCCAGTAGCCGCTGCGACCCGACCAGTCGCCGGGCCCGCCGATGAGGCTGATGCGCGCGATGAGGCTGCGTCCGGCGCCCAGGGCGTCGAGCACGAGGCGCTCGCAGGCGACCTTCGCCTCGCCGTAGGTCTCCATCGACTCCATCACGTCGCCCTCGAGGGGCGGCTTCAGGGGTCCGTCCTCGTCGTCGCCGACGGTCGTCTCATCCGAGTAGACGGATGCCGACGAGACGAACACCCAGTGCTCGGTCCGCGGCGCGAGGGCCTCCAGCGCGCGTCGCACCTGACCCGGCTGGCGCGCGACGTCGACGACCGCGTCCCATGCCTCGTCCGCGACCTCGTCGTAGGCACCGGCTCCGTCGCGGTCGGCCCGCACGAATCGGGCCCCCTCGGGCACGGCGCCGGCCTCGCCGCGGGCGAGGGCCGTCACGTCGTGTCCGCGGGCCACGGCGTCGGTCACGATCGTCGATCCGAGCCAGGCCGTCCCACCGAGGATGAGGATGCGCATGACGCCAGCCTGTCATGCGCCGGAAACGCGCGGGTTGCTAGGCTGGCCGCACAATCGAACATCGGGCCGCACGCGATGCGGGAGAGCCGTCCGAATCCAGGGCGGCACCGAAGGAGCAAGCCTCCCCGCCAATCTCTCAGGTACGTGTACCGCATCGACCAGGCCACTCTGAAAAGTGGATCGCGGAGCGATCCAGGTTGAGTAGCGCCGTAGGCGCGTGTCGAAACCCTGCTCCGCGCGCCCGCCCACGGTGAAAGCCCTCGACCCCGGTCGGGCGCGAAGCTCTCAGGCCCATGACAGAGGGGGAGTTCCATCCACAGCAGCCCATCCGCGCTCAGGAGAACTCCGTGACCGAATCGACTGACAGCCCCATCTACAGTCCGCTGCACGACATCCACGTCGCCGCGGGTGCGAGCTTCACCGACTTCGCGGGCTGGCAGATGCCGGTGCGGTACAGCTCCGATCTCGCCGAGCACCACGCCGTGCGCACGGCGGCGGGCCTGTTCGATCTGAGCCACATGGCCGAGATCCTCGTCGTCGGCCCGCAGGCCGCCGAGGCCCTCGACTACGCGCTCGCCGGCAAGCTCAGCGCGATCGCCGAGGGTCAGGCGAAGTACTCGCTGCTGCTGGCCGAGGACGGCGGCATCCTCGACGATCTCGTCGTCTACCGCACCGGCTCCGACCGCTACCTCGTCGTCGCCAACGCCTCCAACCGCGCGGTCGCGGCCCTGGCGCTGCGCGAGCGCTGTGCCGACTTCGACTGCCTCGTCGAGGACGAGAGCGACGACATCGCGCTCATCGCGCTGCAGGGTCCGAAGGCCGAGGAGATCCTGCGCGAGGTCGTCGGCTTCGACCTGCCCGGCCTCGACTCCCTGCGGTACTACCGCGCGATCCCGTGCACCTACCTCGACCAGCGCGGTCGCATCCACAACGTGCTGGTCGCCCGCACCGGCTACACCGGCGAGGACGGGTTCGAGTTCTACCTCGCCCCGGATGCCGCTCCCGCGCTCTGGGAGGCGATCGCCGAGACGGGCGCCGGGTCGGGTCTCGTTCCCGCCGGGCTCGCCGCGCGTGACACGCTGCGGCTCGAGGCGGGCATGCCGCTGTACGGGCACGAGCTGTCGACCGCGACCTTCCCGGCTCAGGCCGGTCTCGGCCGGGTCGTCGCGCTGGGCAAGGAGGGCGACTTCGTCGGCCGCGCCGCGGTCGAGGCCGGCCCCGCCGAGGGCGCGCGCGTGCTGGTGGGCCTCGTCGCCGAGGGCAAGCGCGCCGGTCGAGCCGGCTACCCGGTGCTCGACGGCGATGGTTCCGCCACCACTGCCGTCGGCGAGATCACCTCGGGCGCGCTGTCGCCGACCCTGGGTGTGCCCATCGCGATGGCGTTCGTGGACGCGGCGCTCGCCGAGCCCGGCACCTCCCTCTCGCTCGATGTCCGCGGCACGGCGATCGCCGCATCCGTCGTCTCCCTCCCCTTCTACAAGAAAGCAGCCATCTCATGACCGAGCCTGCAGCTGACCTGAAGTACACGTCCGATCACGAATGGGTGGCTGTCGACGGCGACGTCGCGACGGTCGGCATCACCTCGTTCGCGGCGAACGCGCTGGGTGACGTCGTCTACGTCGACCTTCCGAAGGTCGGCGCGGTGCTCGCGTCGGGGAAGGTCGTCGGAGAGATCGAGTCGACCAAGTCGGTGGGCGAGCTCTTCGCCCCGGTCGACGGCGAGGTGGTCGAGTCCAACCAGTCGGTGGTCGACGACCCGACGCTCGTCAACAGCGATCCCTTCGGCGACGGCTGGCTCGTCAAGGTGCGCTTCACCGAGCTGCCCGTGCTGCTGTCGGCCGACGAGTACGCGAAGCTGACCAGCGAATGAGCGGCGCATTCAGCGAGCGCCACATCGGCACCGACTCGGTCGCCCAGCTGGCGATGCTCGACGCGGTCGGCTACGACTCGGTCGACGCCCTGATGGATGCGGCGGTGCCCGCCGGCATCCGCCTCGACCGCGACGCCCCGACCTCGATCCCCACCGCAGCCACGGAGCGCGAGACGCTCGCGGAGCTGCGCCGCATCGCCTCGCGCAACCGGGTGCAGCGCTCCATGATCGGGCTCGGCTACCACGACACGATCACGCCGTCGGTGATCCAGCGCAACGTGCTCGAGAACCCGAGCTGGTACACGGCGTACACGCCCTATCAGCCCGAGATCTCGCAGGGCCGACTCGAGGCGCTCATCAACTTCCAGACCATGGTCACCGATCTGACGGGACTCGCGACGGCCAACGCGTCGATGCTCGACGAGGCCACCGCGGTGGTCGAGGGCATGCTGCTGGCTCGTCGCGCGTCCGGGTCGTCGTCGAACGCATTCCTGGTGGATGCCGACGCGCTGCCGCAGACGACGGCGCTGCTCGCGCACCGCGCGGATGCCGTGGGCATCGAGATCGTCGAGGTCGACTTCGCGGGGCTGGGGGGCAACCCGGAGCTCCCGGCGGCCTTCGGCGCATTCATCCAGTACCCCGGCGCCAGCGGACGCCTCTGGAACCCGGCCTCCGTCGTCGAAGCGGTGCACGCATCCGACGGTCTCGCGATCGTCGCGGCCGACCTGCTCGCGCTGACGCTCATCACGGCGCCCGGCGAGTTCGGTGCGGATGTCGCCGTCGGCACCAGCCAGCGCTTCGGCGTGCCGATGGGCTTCGGCGGACCGCACGCCGGCTACATGGCGGTGCGCAAGGGGCTCGAGCGGCAGCTGCCCGGACGCCTCGTCGGCGTCTCGCAGGACGCCTCCGGCTACCCTGCCTACCGCCTCAGCCTGCAGACCCGCGAGCAGCACATCCGCCGCGAGAAGGCCACGTCGAACATCTGCACCGCACAGGTGCTGCTCGCCGTCATGGCCTCGATGTACGCGGTCTACCACGGGCCCGGCGGGCTGACGCGGATCGCGCAGGGGGTCCACCGCCTGGCGATCAACGCGAAGGCGCGCCTGCGGGCGTCGAAGGTCGACGTCGTGGAGGGTCCGTTCTTCGACACCCTCGTCGCGCGCGTCCCCGGGCGCGCGGACGAGGTCATCGCCGCTGCCCACGCGGCCGGTGTGCTCTACGGCTCCGTCGATGACGACCACGTACGGCTGGCCTTCGACGAGACGATGATCGGCGACGCAGCACTGCTCGACCAGATGCTCGCCCCGCTGGGGGCCGAGCCTGTGGCGGGTCAGGAGGTCGGATCCTGGCGGCCCGCATCTCCCATCCCCGAGGAGCTCGTCCGCACCTCCACCTTCCTCGAGCACGACGTCTTCAACACGCACCGCAGTGAGACCGCGATGATGCGCTACCTGAAGTACCTCTCCGACAAGGACTACGCGCTCGACCGCGGCATGATCCCGCTCGGCTCGTGCACGATGAAGCTCAACTCGGCCACCGAGATGGCGGCCGTCACCTGGCCGGAGTTCGCGAACATCCACCCGTTCGCGCCCGAGTCGGACGTGCTCGGCTACCTCGACCTGATCGAGCAGCTGCAGGGCTGGCTCGCCGAGGTCACCGGGTACGACGAGGTGTCACTGCAACCGAACGCCGGATCACAGGGCGAGCTGGCAGGGCTGCTCGCGATCCGCGGCTATCACCGGTCGCGCGGCGACGAGGGCCGGGTCGTGTGCCTGATCCCGTCGAGCGCGCACGGCACGAACGCCGCGAGCGCCGTGCTGGCCGGCATGAAGGTCGTCGTCGTGGCCTGCGACGAGCTCGGCAACGTCGACCTCGCCGATCTGCGCGCGAAGGTGGACGAGCACTCCGCCGACCTGGCCGCACTGATGGTCACCTATCCCTCGACGCACGGCGTCTACGAGCACGACATCCGCGACATCACGGATGCCGTGCACGCGGCCGGCGGGCAGGTCTACGTCGACGGCGCGAACCTCAACGCGCTGCTCGGCTATGCGCGGTACGGCGACTTCGGCGGCGACGTCTCGCACCTCAACCTGCACAAGACCTTCTGCATCCCGCACGGCGGGGGCGGTCCCGGTGTGGGCCCGGTCGCGGCGAAGGCGCACCTCGCGCCGTTCCTGCCCGGCCACCCGATGGCGCAGCGCGACACGATCGGCGGTCGGGGCGACGCCGAGCCGCCCGCCCACCGCAACATCGTCAGCGCGGCCCCCTTCGGATCCCCGTCGATCCTCCCCATCTCGTGGTCGTACGTGCGCATGATGGGTGCCGACGGTCTCCGCGAGGCGACCGGTGCCGCCGTGCTCGCCGCCAACTACGTGGCCGCGCGACTGCGCGACACGTTCCCGGTGCTGTATGCGGGCGAGAACGGCCTGGTGGCGCACGAGTGCATCCTCGACCTTCGTCCGCTCCGCGAGGCGACCGGGATCACCGTCGACGATGTCGCCAAGCGGCTCGTCGACTACGGGTTCCACGCGCCGACCATGTCGTTCCCGGTCGCGGGCACGCTCATGGTGGAGCCGACCGAGAGCGAGGACCTCGCCGAGATCGACCGCTTCATCGACGCGATGATCGCGATCAAGGCCGAGGCGGATGCGGTGGCAGCCGGTCGGTGGCCTGCCGACGACAATCCGCTCGTGCACGCGCCGCACACCGCCGAGTCGGTGATCACCGGCGAGTGGGAGCACGCCTACACGCGCGAGCAGGCCGTCTACCCGGTGCGCGGTCTGGTGCATCGCAAGTACTGGCCCCCGGTGCGCCGCATCGACCAGGCCTACGGCGACCGGAACCTGGTCTGCGCGTGCCCGCCGATCGAGGCGTTCGCCTAGACGACAGAATCCGCGAGGGCGCCAGCTAGAAGGACGGGGCGGGCATGCTGAACTGCCCGCCCGCGGGCGACGGGAACAGGCGCAGGATCTGCGCACGGATCTCGTCGGCCTTGCGGAACGTGAAGCCGATGAGCGCGACGTGCTTCCAGCGGATGACGCCCTCGGCGTCGATGATCCAGACAGAGCGGCGGATCGCCGACGACCCGAGCATCGTGCCGAACGCGGCGGCGACCCCGTCCTTCTGATCGGCGAGCAGCGGGAACCCGATCTGCTGCGCCCGCGCGAACTCCTCGTGGCTCTCGAGCCCCTGCAGGCTGATGCCGAGCACCTTGGTGCCGAGCGCATCGAAGCCGCCGAACTGGTCCTGGTAGCTGCAGAGCTGCTCCGTGCACACCTTGCTCGCGTCGAGCGGGTAGAAGGCGAGCACGACGGGCGCGCCGCGCAGGTCCGACAGGCGGTAGCTCGACCGCACGATCTCGCCGTCGACGAGCTGGATGCCGGGGAGGGAGAAGTCGGGGGCGACGTCACCGACGTCCAAGGGCCTCATGGCTCCAGCCTAAGCCGGGCCGGGAGCGGCCGCACGCGCCTCAGCTGGCGGCGGCGAGCGGTCGGACGGCGTCGTCCTCGACCGGGGGAGCGATGTGGAACGTGGCGCCGACCGGCTCCGGGAACAGCTCGAGGATCTTCGCGCGCAGCTCGTCGGCGTGGCGGTAGCCGAAGAACCCCGTGACGGGCCGGTGCACCCACCGCACGACTCCGTCGCCGTCGATGATGATGATCGATCGGCGCACGATGAGGTCGCCCAGCATCGTCGCGCCGTAGGCGCTCGCCGCACCGCCTCGGTGGTCGGCGAGCAACGGGAACGAGAGCCCGCGCTGGCGGGCGAACTTCTCGTGGCTCGGCAGGTCCTGCAGGCTGATCGCCCAGACCTGGGTGCCGAGCGCCTCGAAGCCCTCGAACTCTCGCTGGTACTCGCAGAGCTGCTCGGTGCAGACCTTGCTGGCGTCGAGCGGGTAGAAGGCCAGGACGATCGGGGCACCCCGGTGCGCGGACAGGCGGTAGTCGCGGTGCTCCATGACGCCGTCGACCATGCGGATGCCGGGAAGGGAGAAATCCGGTGCGACATCACCGACCTCGACCGCGCGCATACAGGTCAGTCTACCCAGCCGGATACCCGGTCGTTCTACCCTATTCGGGGGCAGTCGGATCGGTGTGTCCGCACTGTCAGGCGGGGGATCCGAACAGGGCCGGGAACGTGGCCGCGGCCCAGGGGTAGCCGACGAAGATCGCGGCGTCGATGAGGGCATGAGCGACGATGAACGGCATCACCCGGCCCCATCGCGCGTACAGCCAGCCGAAGATCAGGCCCATGATCACGTTGCCCACGAATCCGCCGAAGCCCTGGTAGAGGTGATAGCTGCCGCGCAGCAGGGCCGAGCCGACGATGATCTGCCCGGTGCTCCAGCCGACGTCCCTCAGCCGGGTGAAGAGATAGCCGAGCACGACGATCTCCTCCTGCAGCCCGGCGCGCACCGCCGACAGCAGCAGCACCGGGATCGTCCACCAGTACGCGCCGAGGCTCGATGCCGACACCGCCACGTTCGCATCGAGGGCACGACTGGCGAGGTAGACGCCGATGCCGCCCGCCCCGATGATGACGGCGAGCACGAGACCGCGGATGCCGTCGACGCCGGGGCGGGTGCCCGCGAGCCCCAGCCGACCCAGGTGCGGTCGCTCGCGATCCCAGAGCAGGAAGCAGACGAGCAGCACGGGCGCCAGCGCGAACACGATCGCGAGCAGCTGGTAGATCAGGTCGAAGACGGGCCGGTCGCTGAGCGACGTGTTGATCGCCGTCGACTGCTGGGAGAGCGATTCCTCGCGGGTCAGGCGGTTCACGATCGAGACGATCGCGTAGACCGCGGACTGGCCGAGGCCGAGCGCCAGCACGATGGCGATCTCCCACCAGAGGCGCCCGCGGGACGGAGCCGCGATCGCGCCCGCACCCGAGTCAGCCATCGGCCTCATGCTACTTTGGCCGTTCAGGTTTCGGCACAGGAGGAACGTTGCGAGTCCCGAGAATCGCAGCGATCGCGCTCGCCGTGGCGGTCGTGACCGGACTGGGCCTGTCGGGCTGCGCGTCCACGGATTCCGGGGCGACGGCGACGATCACGACCAACGGGGCGGAGCCGTCGCGGCCCCTCCTGACGACCGACACCGACGGGCTCGACGGCATCCGCATCCTCGACAGCCTGTACGCCGGGCTCGTCTACTACGACGTCGACGGCAGCGTGCAGAACGATGTCGCCGCCTCGATCTCTACCGACGACAACGCGGCGTACACGATCACGATCCGCGAGGGTCTGAGCTTCAGCGACGGGGAGCCGGTGACGGCGTCGTCGTTCGTCGACGCCTGGAACTTCGGATCGCAGCCGAGCAGCGCGCAGGCCAACCGATCCTCCTTCGCCTCGATCCTCGGCGTCGACCCGGCGGGTGCCGCCGACGTCGATCTCGTGGCCGCGGGCGGGCTGGCCGTCGTCGACGACACGACCTTCGTGGTGAGGCTGAGCGCCCCGACCGTCGACTTCGTCCAGCGGCTGGGTGGCCCGGCGTTCTATCCGCTGCCGACCTCGGCGTTCGACGACCTCGCGGACTTCGGCCAGCACCCGATCGGCAACGGGCCGTACATGCTCGACGGCGACGATGCGTGGCAGCACGGCGAGGGCATCGAGCTGGTCGCCAACCCGTCCTACGACGGTCCCCGTGAGCCGCAGAACGGCGGCGTCTCGGTCGTGTTCTACGCGTCGGAGGCTGCGGCGTACGCCGACCTGCTGTCGGGCAATCTCGACGTAATGAGCTCCATCCCGGATTCGGCGCTCGCGTCGCTCACGGGCGACCTGGGCGACGCGGCGATCGTGCAACCGTCGGCGATGCTCGAGTCCATCACTATCCCGTTCCGGCTCACCCACTTCTCCGGTCCCGAGGGGGAGCTGCGTCGGGCGGCGATCTCGCGGGCCATCGATCGCCAGGACATCATCGGCGACCAGCTGGCCGGGCTCAATCGGCCTGCCCTCGACTTCGCCTCGCCGATCGCCGACGGCTACCGCGACGACCTCGCGGGGGTGGAGGTGCTCGACGGCGACGACGACACCGCCGTCGACCTGTGGGCTCAGGCCGATCAGATCTCACCGTGGACCGGCTCCTTCGCGGTCGCCTACGACGACTCCGCGGACGCGGCCTGGGTGGACGAGGTGGTCGCGCAGATCGGCGCCGTGCTCGGCATCGACGCCACCAGCGTCGCGCTGGAATCCGAGGAGTTCCGGGCGCAGGTCGACGGCGGCACCATCCCCTCGGCGTTCCTCACGACGACCTCCGCCGGCTCCCCGAGCCTCGTCGGCTATCTCGCCCCCGTCTTCGCCTCCACGGGTCCGTCCAACCGGTCCGGGTTCAGCGACGCCGACTTCGACGCGCTGATCGCCGAGGCCGCTGCGGCGTCGACGCTGGGGGACGCCAACGCCATCCTGCAGTCCGCTCAGACGGTCCTCCTCGACCGCCTGCCGGCGATCCCCCTCTGGTACGGCACGACGACGGGCGGATTCGACGACCGGCTCTCGGATGTCGGGTTCGACTGGCGCGGGGTGCCGCAGTTCTTCCGCATCGCGGAGTCCTGATCCGCCTAGGCTGATCCGCGGTGAAGATCCGCATCGTGGCCGTCCTGACGGCGTCAGCCGTCATCGCGGCCCTGCTGTCGGCGTGCACCCCGACGACCACCGTCGTCACCGGCAGCGAGGTGCGCGTGGCCGTCGCGGCACCGCTCACCTCGCTGAATCCCCGCACCTCCTACGGCAGGTCGGCCGTCACGAACGCGGACGTCGCCTACCTGACCGGCGCGGCCTTCGGATACGTCGACGACCGCTACGCGTGGGTGCCCGATACGAGCTTCGGCACCGCCTCGATCGTCGACGACGATCCGCTCACGGTGAAGTACGCGGTGGCCCGCGACGCGCGCTGGTCGGACGGCGTGGCTGTCGACGCGACCGATCTGCTGCTCGCCTGGGCGGCCAACTCCGGCTCGCTCAACACCCGCGGCGACGACGGCGCTCCGTTCGACGACCGGGACTACGTCGATCCCGAGACCGGCCGCTACACCGACGACTTCCCCGACGACATCGTCTTCTTCGACGGCACGGTCGGCGGCGGGCTCGAACGGGCGTCGCGCATCCCCGAGATCGCGGATGACGGGCGCAGCCTGGTCGTGCGCTACGACGAGTACTTCAGTGGCTGGCGCTCGGCGCTCGAGCCCGGCCTCCCCGCGCACGTCGTGGCCCGGCAGGCGCTCGAGCTCGACGACGACGCCACGGCCGATCAGGCCAAGGCGGCGCTCGTCTCCGCGGTGGCGGCCGGCCGGCCCGAGACCCTGGGCGCCGTCGCGCGCACCTGGAACAGCGCCTACAACCTGACCGCGACCCCCGACGATCGGAGCATCCTGGTCTCGTCGGGGCCCTACACGGTCGACGCGGTCGACGCGGAGTCGGTGACGCTGACGGCCAACCCCGAGTACCGCGGTGATCGCACGCCGGGATTCGAGACGATGGTGCTGACGGTCTCGCCCGACCCGCTCGAGACCGTCGATCTGCTCGACACCGGCGCCGTCGACATCGTGTCGCCGCAGCCGTCGGCCGATGTGGTCAAGGCCCTGCTCTCGGTCGACGGCGTCACCGTCACCGCGGGGAGCGAGGGCACCTTCGAGCACCTCGACCTGCAGTTCACCGGCGCTCGGTCCGGCACGTTCGGCGACCAGCGGGTGCGCGAGGCGTTCCTGCGCGTCGTGCCGCGCCAGCAGATCCTCGACGAGCTGGTGGCGCCCGTGCAGCAGGATGCGAGCCTGCTGGACTCGTTCGTGCTCCGGCCGGGCGCGGCCGGCTACGACGACGCGGTGGCCTCGAACGGCTCGCGCGCATACGCCGGCACCGACGTCGACGAGGCGGTGTCGCTGCTCGCCGAGGCCGGGGTCGCGAGCCCCGTGGTCTGCATCCTCTTCGACCCGGCCAACCCGCGCCGGCTCGCGGAGTTCCAGGCCATCCAGGCCAGCGCCCTGCGCGCCGGGTTCCAGGTCACCGACTGCTCCAACCCCGACTGGGACGACCTGCTCGGCGTCGCCGGCGCCTACGACGCCGCGCTCTACGCCTGGGACACCACGCGCCTCGGCGCCTCGGCCACGGCGGCGGTCTTCCAGAGCGATGCCGAGCTGGCGAACTTCTCGGGCTACAGCTCTGCCGGCGTGGATGCCCTGATCGCCGAGCTGGATGCGACGGACGACGAGAGCGACCAGGTCGCGCTCCTGACCGAGATCGACGCGCTCATCTGGAGCGACGCTTCCGGCGTGCCCCTCTTCGCGTACCCGACCGTCACGGCGGTCTCGACCTCGGTCGCCGGCGTCACCCGGTCGCCGCTCGCGCGCGGCGTCTTCTGGAACGCCTGGGAGTGGACGCCGGCCATGCAGACGCCAGAAGGCTCGGGCGAGTAGACTGCAATGTCGGCCCGCTGTCGGGCACTCTCCCTTTCTCTTCCCTTTTCAGGGCTGAATACTTTTTGAGGTACGTCCATGGCCATCGCCCACCGCACAGACCTGCGCAATGTCGCCATCGTGGCGCACGTCGACCACGGCAAGACGACGCTCGTCGACGCCATGCTGCGTCAGACCAACTCCTTCGGCTCGCACGAGCACATGGAGGAGCGCGCGATGGACTCGAACGACCTCGAGCGGGAGAAGGGCATCACGATCCTCGCGAAGAACACCGCGGTCACCTACGAGGGCATCCACGCCACCGAGGGCGTCCCGATCACCATCAACGTGATCGACACCCCCGGCCACGCCGACTTCGGCGGCGAGGTCGAGCGCGGTCTCTCGATGGTCGACGGTGTCGTGCTGCTCGTCGACGCGAGCGAGGGTCCGCTGCCGCAGACCCGCTTCGTGCTGCGCAAGGCCCTCGAGGCCAAGCTGCCCGTCATCCTGCTGGTCAACAAGACCGACCGACCGGATGCGCGCATCGACGAGGTCGTCCACGAGAGCCAGGACCTGCTGCTGGGCCTCGCGAGCGACCTCCACGACGACGTGCCCGACCTCGACCTCGACGCGATCCTCGACGTCCCGGTCGTCTACGCCTCGGGCCGCAACGGCGCCGCAAGCTGGAACAAGCCCGAGAACGGCGAGCTCCCCGACAACGACGACCTCGAGCCCCTCTTCGACGCGATCCTCAAGCACGTGCCCGCCCCGTCCTACGACGACGAGGCACCGCTGCAGGCCTGGGTCACCAACCTCGACGCGTCGCCGTTCCTCGGCCGCATCGCGCTGCTCCGCGTCTTCTCGGGCACGCTGAAAAAGGGCCAGACGGTCGCCTGGGTGCGCCACGACGGCTCGCACTCCAACGTGCGCATCACCGAGCTGCTGAAGACCCGCGCCCTCGACCGCTACCCGGCCGAGAGCGCCACCGCCGGCGACATCGTCGCCGTGGCCGGCATCGAGGAGATCACCATCGGCGAGACGATCGCCGACCCCGACGACATCCGCCCGCTGCCCGCCATCACGGTCGACGACCCTGCCATCTCGATGACGATCGGCACCAACACGTCGCCGCTCATCGGCAAGATCAAGGGCCACAAGCTGACGGCGCGGATGGTCAAGGACCGCCTCGACCGCGAGCTCATCGGAAACGTGTCCATCAAGCTCGTCGACATCGGGCGCCCCGACGCGTGGGAGATCCAGGGCCGCGGCGAGCTCGCGCTGGCCATCCTCGTCGAGAACATGCGCCGCGAGGGCTTCGAGCTCACCGTGGGCAAGCCCCAGGTGGTCACGAAGCAGGTCGACGGCAAGCTGCACGAGCCGTTCGAGCACCTCACGATCGACGCACCCGAGGAGCACCTGGGTGCCATCACCCAGCTGCTCGCCGCCCGCAAGGGCCGCATGGAGACGATGTCGAACCACGGCACCGGCTGGGTGCGCATGGAGTTCATCGTGCCGTCGCGCGGCCTGATCGGCTTCCGCACGGAGTTCCTGACCATCACGCGCGGCTCGGGCATCGCCAACGCCGTCTCGCACGGCTACGAGGCCTGGGCCGGCACCATCACGACGCGCGTCAACGGCTCGATCGTCGCCGATCGCGCCGGTGTCGCGACCCCGTTCGCCATGACGGCCCTGCAGGAGCGCATGTCGTTCTTCGTCGAGCCGACCCAGGAGGTCTACGAGGGCATGGTCGTGGGCGAGAACTCGCGCGCCGACGACATGGACGTGAACATCACCAAGGAGAAGCAGCTGACCAACATGCGTCAGTCCACCTCCGACGTGTTCGAGCGCATGACGCCGTCGCGCAAGCTGACCCTCGAGGAGTGCCTCGAGTTCGCCCGCGAGGACGAGTGCGTCGAGGTCACGCCCGAGTTCGTGCGCATCCGGAAGGTCGAGCTCGACCAGAACGCCCGCGCGCGCTCGCTGTCGCGACAGAAGCGCCAGGACGCGTAGTAGCCGGCTCGGCTTCCTGAGGAGCGCCGCACGGAGTGCGACGCGTCTCGAAGGACGCTACCCTCGGGGGCATGCGCGCACGCCTCCGATTCCCCGCCACGATCGCCCTTGCCGCGGGCCTCGTCCTCGCTGCGCCGCTGCTGAGCGGCTGCGGTGTCATCAACAACGTCGTGAGCAACGCCACAGGCGGCGACGTCAACCTGCCGAGCAACTCGGTGCCTGACGACTTCCCGTCCGAGGTGCCCCTGGCCGACGGCACCGTGACCCTTGGCATGTCGCTCGGCGATGAGTCCGGCAAGGCCTGGAACGTGTCCATCGAGGTCGCGGGGGCCGAGTCGTTCGACGCGATCGCGACCCAGCTCACCGACGCCGGGTTCACCCGAGAGCCCGTCACGGACGGCACCGACTCCACGACGGGAGCGTTCACGAAGGATGGGCTCACCGTCCTGGTGGTCGTCGCACAGACCGACGGCACCTGGCTCGCCAACTACACGGTGACCCAGGACTCGTCGACGCCCTAGTCAGCGGGCGGCGAGGACCGCCACGTCGACGACGACGAGCACGGCGAGGACTGCGCCGATGACGAGGGGGATGCGGTCCCAGGCGGAGCGGACGGTCTGATCCGTCTTCGTCGCGGCGGCCTGGAGCGGCCGGAGCGCATCCGCGTGCTGATGGAACTCCTCGCTGCCGACGCCCATCTTGCCGCGGGTGAGGCCGCTGAGCACGAGGCCGCGCCCACGCGCGGCGGTGACCCCGACCGCGGGGATCCGGCGACCGTCATCGAGCTCGAACCCCAGATTGAGGTTCTGCCGCACCGTCACGACGCGGCTCCAGGGCAGATCGTGCACGCGTCCGATGTTCGTGACGGTCACGTGGTCGTCGTCGTAGCGGATGTGCGGGTGAAACATCAGCATGAACAGCAACCAGAGAGCAAGCAAGACGATCGGTGCCGTCGCCGCGAAGAGGCCGAGATCGCCGCGGACGAGCGGGTCGCCGGCGAGCACCGTGCCGAGCACGACGGCGAGCCAGAACACGACCGACGTCAGGCTGTCACGCAGCACGTAGCTGTGCTTCTGCCCCCGCGCCACCGGGTCAGGCCGGCGGCCGCGCGGCCGCCGTGTTCGCAGCGGTCGTCGCCGCCGACGCCTCGACGTCGTGGGTGTAGCGGATCCGCTCCCGTCGACCGCCGACGACGGCCTGCCGCATGTCCGGCACGGCCGACAGCAGCGCCTTCGTGTACGGGTGCTTCGGGTCGGTGTAGAGCTGCTCCCGCGGGGCGTTCTCGACGATCTTGCCCAGGTACATGACCGCGACCTGCGGGCAGAAGTGCCGCACGATCGCGAGGTCGTGGGCGATGAAGAGGAACGCGATGTTCATCTCGCGCTGCAGGTCCTTCATCAGGTTGATGATCTGCGCCTGGATCGAGACGTCGAGCGCCGAGACCGGCTCGTCCGCCACGAGCAGTTTGGGACTCATCGTCAGGGCGCGCGCGATGCCGATGCGCTGCCGCTGACCGCCGGAGAACTCGTGCGGGTACCGGTTGTAGTGCTCCGGGTTCAGGCCGACGATCTCGAGCAGCTCCTGGATGCGGCGTAGGCGCCCCTCCCTGGGGACCAGGTTGTGGATCTCGAGGGGGGCGCTGATGATCTCGCCGACCGTGTGCCGCGGGTTGAGCGACGTGTACGGGTCCTGGAAGATCATCTGGATGTCGCGGCGCAGCGGCTTGAGCTCGCGCGCGCTCGACTTCGCGATGTCCTTGCCCTCGAAGAGGATCTGCCCGGACGTCGGCTCGTAGAGCCGGGTGATCAGGCGGCCCGTCGTCGACTTGCCCGAGCCCGACTCGCCCACCAGACCGAGCGCCTCCCCGGCGCCGATCGTCAGGGACACGCCGTCGACGGCCTTCACGTGGCCGATGGTGCGCGGGATGATGCCGCGCGACCGAATCGGGAAGTGCATCGTGAGGTCCTTGACCTCCAGCAGCGGGGTGCTCATGCCTTCCCTCCGGCCGCGATGGGCGTCAGCTTGCTCAGGTCGTGCTCCGTGAGGTGGCAGCGGCGGAGGTGGCCGGGCGCGATCTCCTCGAGCTCGGGCATCACGGTGTCGGGCAGGTCGTCGGGCACCAGGTGCTTAAACGTGCAGCGGGGCGCGAAGGGGCAGCCCCGCGGAGTGTCGAGGAGGCTGGGCGGATTGCCCGGAATCGGCCGCAACGGCTCGTTCACGTCGCTCGAGAGATCGGGCACCGACTGGATCAGGCCGAGCGTGTACGGCATCGCCGGCGCGGTCAGCAGCTGCTTAGTGCTGCCGTACTCCACAGCTCGGCCGGCGTACATGACCAGCACGTCGTCGGCGACCTCCGCGATGACGCCGAGGTCGTGGGTGATCATAATCAGCGCGGTGTTGAACTCGCGCTGCAGATCCTGCAGGAGGTCGAGGATCTGCGCCTGGACGGTGACGTCGAGCGCGGTGGTCGGCTCGTCGGCGATCAGCAGCTCGGGGTCATTGATCAGCGCCATCGCGATCATCGCGCGCTGCCGCATCCCGCCCGAGAACTGGTGCGGGTAGTCGTCGACACGCTGGTGCGGGTTCGGGATGCCGACGCGGTCGAGCATCTCGATCGCGCGTGCGCGAGCGGCGTTCTTCGACACCGTGTTGTGCACGCGGTACGCCTCGGCGACCTGGTTGCCGATGGTGTAGTACGGGTGCAGCGACGACAGCGGGTCCTGGAAGATCATCGCGACGTCCTTGCCGCGCCGCTCCTGCATCTCTCTGTCGGTGAGGCTGAGCAGGTCCTCGCCGTCGAGCCAGATGCGGCCGCTCACCTGCGCGCTCGTGTTGCGGTGGAGGCCGAGGATCGCCGAGGACGACACCGACTTGCCGGAGCCGGATTCGCCGACGATGCCGAGCGTCTTGCCGGGCTCGAGGGTGTAGCTGAGGCCGTCGGTGGCGCGGACGACGCCGTCGGAGGTGGGGAAGTGGACGACGAGGTTCTCGACGGAGAGGAAGGGGCGGGTCATGGCTCAGCTCACTTGGAGACCCGCACGCGCGGGTCGATGTAGGCGTACAGGATGTCGACGATGATGTTCATCACGATGACGGCGGTCGCGCCGACGATGACGAGGCCGATCAGCACGGGGAGGTCCTGGTTGTTGTTCGCCTTCACGGCCAGGGCTCCCATGCCCTGGTAGTTGAAGACGCTCTCGGTGATGATCGCGCCGGCGAGGAGGCTGGCGAAGTCGAGGCCGGCGAGGGTCACGAGCGGTGTCAGCGCCGAGCGCAGGCCGTGCTTGAAGAGCACCGTCCGCTCGGGCAGGCCCTTCGCGCGAGCCGTGCGGATGTAGTCCTCCGACAGCGACTCGAGCACGAAGGCGCGGGTGTAGCGCACGTACGCGGCCATGAAGAAGAGCGCGAGGGTCAGCGCCGGGAGGATGATGCCGGTGAGCCACGGCACCAGGTCCGCCGGTTCTCGGATCGGTTCGAATCGTGGATACGGGAAGAGCTGCCACTTGATGGCGACGTACTGCAGGAAGAACGTTCCGATCACGAAGACCGGAAGTGCATAGACGACGAGCGTCGAGCCGACCACGACGCGGTCGAGCCACCTGCCCTTGAAGACAGCGGCGAGGACCCCGATGAGGATGCCGAAGAAGATCCAGATGACGAAGCTGACGATGGCGAGCGAGACGGTCGGGCCGGCCGCCTTCACCAGGAGGTCGTTCACCGTCTTCTGGTCGCTCTGCGAGTAGCCGAGGCACGGGGCGTCGCAGTGGACGATGCGGTTCTCGAACCCGTTGTCGATGAGCTCCTGGCGGTACGTGTCGTTGACGGGGAAGTCGCGTCCGACCACGAGTCCGGCGGTAAATGCCCCGAACTGCTCCGGGATCGACTTGTCGTAGCCCAGGAGGCCGGTGATCTGAGCGAGCTTCTCGGGAGTGCACTGACGACCGCACTGGTTGATGGCGGGGTTGCCGTTCGCGAAGAACAGCGAGAAGACCACGAAGATCATCACGATGATCATGACGACGCCGACGAGAGTCCGTCGGATGATGAACGCGAGCATGAGGGTGTGTCCTTCGGGGCTTCAGGTGATCGGGTGGGCGCCCGGAGGGCGCCCACCCGATCGGTGGTGGAGCTGGCTACTTACTCAGAGTCGGACGTGACGTAGATCGATCCGAAGTCCGGGTAGAAGCTCGAGGCGACGTCCGGCAGGAAGCCGCCGATCCGCGAGCCGTACAGGAAGTAGTTGTTCTGCTGCACGACCGGGATGTACGCCCCGTCCTCACCGGCGATGGCGTCGGCCTGCGCGAACAGGCTGGCTCCCTCGGCCGGGTCGGTGGCGGCGAGTCCCTGCTCGATCAGGTCGTCAACCTCCGGGTTGCTGTAGAACCCGTAGTTGAAGCCGACGCCGGAGTCGGCGTCCGTCGGGTTCGAGCGCAGGATCGGCACGACCACGGTGGACATCGACGGCCAGTCAGCCGCCCAGCCGCCGAGGAAGACGTCGACCTTCTGGCCGTTCTTGTCCTTCGCCGCCATCTGGCCGTAGTAGCCGGGGACTGCGTCGGGCGCGATGCCGAGCGGCGTCACGATGAATCCGGCAGCCTCGAAGCTCTGCTGGATGACCGGGATCAGCTTGTCGTTGGTCGGGCTGATCGCGTAGGCGACGGTGATCTCGGGCGTCGCACCGCCGAGCAGCTCCTTGGCCGCGTCCGGGTCACCGGCCGTGTTGTCGTCGGCGAATGCGGGGTTCTCCTCGAAGCCCGAGACCGCCTTGGACACGATCGACGTCGACGGCTCACCGTAGTTCTCGCCACCGTAGGCCTGGATCATGCCGTCCTTGTTCAACGCGAGAGCCAGGGCGCGGCGCACGTCGGGGTCGGTGACCGTCAGCGAGTTGATGAAGAGGAATCGCGTGTACGGCGAGGTGCTCTTGACCGTGCGGTCGGCGATGTCGCCGCCCTCGACCTGCGAGTAGAACGTGGCGGGGATGTTGGCGTCCGAGAAGGCAGCCTGGTCATCGCCGGCGTCCGCGACGAGGCGCTGGAACAGCACATCGGTGTCGGAGACGAGCTCGAAGTTGAACTGGTCCGGCAGGGCCTCGCGCAGGTCGGTCGTGTCGCTGGCCGCGTCGTACTCCGGGTTGCGGACGAAGGTCGCGCCGGTAGCGCTGTCGAACTCGTCCTCCTCCATCATGTACGGACCGTTGGAGTTGATCTTCCACAACGTCGAGCCATCGTCGAACGACGCCTGGTACGGGTCGGTCGTGAGAAGGCCGGCGGCCGCGGACGGGAAGTCGCCCCACGGGTTGTCGAACTTGTAGGTGACCGTCTGGCCATCTGCGAAGAAGTGCTCGTCGAACACGGCCGTCGCCTCGTCGCTCGACGTGAACGGGCCGGTGTAGCCGGCCTCGACGACCGAGGGCGCGTAGCTCGACAGGTAGGTCACGCCGACGCCGGTGGCGTTGACCAGGGTCTCGTCGAACGAGCGGGAGAGGCCGTAGATGAAGTCCTCACCCGTGATCGGGCTGCCGTCCTCCCATGTGACGTCGTCCTTGATGGTGAAGGTCCAGGTGAGACCGTCGTCGTCGGACGTTCCGGTGTCGGTGGCGAGGTCGGCGACCGGGACCGGGTTGGGGTCGTCGGTGATCGGCAGCGCGGTCAGGCCGCGGTAGACGAGGCGGCGCATGGCCGCGATCTCGTTGCCGTAGTAGACGGTGGCCGGGTCGGTGCCCTCCCACTGCCCGGAGACTCCGAGGTAGGTGACGGTGCCGCCGGTGTCGCCGCTGGTGTCCTCGCCGCCGGTCGACGGCGCGCACGCCACGAGCGACGCGACGAGCGCCCCCGCGAGTGCGATGCCGCCGAGGCGGACGATCGATCGCTTCTTCATTGAGATGGCTCTCCTTGGTGATGAGATGGGCGGCGCCCGCTGACAGGCGCCGTTCTTTCGGAGCTGTGTCCGGAAGTCTTCGTGGTCTAACGGCTCCCCTTCGGATCCAGCGCGTCGCGCAGGCCGTCGCCGAGCAGGTTGAAGGCGACGACCAGGATCACGAGGACGAGGGTGGGGATCAGGAAGTAGGTGGGATCGGCGACCGGGTAGCGCACCGCATCCTGCAGCACGTTGCCGAGGGTGGGCGTGGGCTGCTGGATCGACACGTTCAGGTAGGCGAGCGCCGCCTCGGTCGAGATGTAGGCGGGCAGGATGAGCGTGCCCTGCACGAGGATCGGGGCCCAGAGGTTCGGCAGGACCTCCTTGAACCAGCGGCGCATCGGGCTGGCGCCGAGCAGCCTCGCCGCGTCGATGTACTCGCGCTCGCGGATGCTGAGCACCTGCCCGCGGATGACGCGGGCCACGCCCACCCAGCCGAAGACGGCGAGCACGAGGATGACGTAGGCGGCGCGGGCGATGTCGCCCTCCGGGATGAGCAGCACGCCCGTGAGGATGCCGATGACGGTGCTCGACAGGGCGAGCAACATGAGCGTCTGGGGGAAGGCGAGGGTGAGGTCGATCAGACGGCCGATCAGGGTGTCGACCCAGCCGCCGGTGAGGCCGGCGATGATGCCGAACACCACGCCGAGCAGCATCGCGAGGAACGAGCCGATGAGCGCGATGGCGAAGGAGAACGTCAGGCCGTACCAGACGCGGCTCAGGACGTCGCGCCCGAGTCCCGGCTCCACACCGAACGGGTGCGCCCAGCTGACGCCGCCGAATGCACCGAGCGGCAGGCTGTCGTTGGCGATGAGGTCCTGGTTGTTGCCGTAGGGGTCGAGCACGCCGATCGCCACGAGGATCGGCGCGGCGATCGCGAGCAGGATGTAGAGGAGCACGATGACCGCGGCGACGACGGTCTTCTTGTCGCGGCGGAAGCGATCCCATGCCAGTCGACCCGGAGAGCGGGCGACGACGCCTTTACCCAGCGGCGCCGACGGGGGTGCCTCGGTGGGATCTGCGGGCAGTTCGATGCTGGTGCTCATGCATGCTTCCGGTGTGACTGGTCAGGATCGGCTCGTCGTCCTGACACCCCGCCAGGAGGGGCGAGTGATAGTTCACGCTAAACCCTCATCTGCGCTGAGCCCAATTCGGGGGTGAACTGTTACATGGAGGAAATGATGACGACGAATGCGTGCACGCGCGCTCGTATCGTGCACGATTCGGGCGCTGAATGCACGAATCCGGCATGAAGTTGCCGTCGGCCGCACGCAACTAGCCGAAGAGGCTGTCTCCGACGGATCCGCCCGACGTCACTCCGGGCGGCACGGCGAAGATCGCCGAGCCCACGTGCTTGATGTACTCGTTCAGAGCGTCGTTGCCCGCGAGGCTCCGCTGCACGGTGATGAACTGAGCCGGATCACGCTGGAACGAGAGGAAGAAGAGTCCCGCGTCGAGCCGTCCCAGCTCGTCGTTCCCGTCGACGTAGTTGTAGCCCCGCCGCAGCAGACGTGCCCCGCCGTTGACCTGCGGGTGCGCCAGCCGCACGTGCGCGTCCGCGGCGATCTGCGGCGATCCGTCGTCGTCGGGCTTGTCGAGGTCGATCGGCGTGAACTCGGTGCCTCCCGAGAGCGGGGCGCCCTCACCCTTGTCGCGGCCGATCACGCGCTCCTGCTCCTCGAGCCGCGTGCGGTCCCAGCTCTCGATGACCATGCGGATCTTGCGCGCCACCAGGTAGGTGCCCCCGGTCATCCAGGCGGGTCCGTCTCCGTCTCCAACCCAGACGAACCTCTCGACGTCGGACGCCTCCTCGGACTTGACGTTGGAGGTGCCGTCCTTGAACCCGAACAGGTTGCGCGGGGTCGCCTGCGCCGTCGAGGTCGACGAGGTGCGGCCGAAGCCGAGCTGCGACCAGCGCAGGGCCGCGCGGCCGAAGGCGATGCGGCTGAGATTGCGGATCGCGTGCACGGCGACCTGCGGATCGTCGGCGCAGGCCTGGATGCACAGGTCCCCGCCGCCCGCGGCCGGCTGCAGGGCGTCACCCGAGAAGCGCGGGAGCGGGGCCAGCAGCGGGGGAGTGCGCGACGCGATGCCGAATCGGTCGACTCCCGCGTCATCCGTGAACAGGGTCGGGCCGAACCCGAACGTGATGGTGAGGCCCGCCGGGGGGAGGCCGAGCGCCTCGCCCGTGTCGTCGGGCGGGGCGAGCGGATCGCCGCCGACCGCGCCCGACTCGCTGACGTCCAGTCCGCGGGTCAGGCGGGCGGCGGCGTACGTCCAGTCCGCGAGAAGCTCGGCCAGGTCGTCGCGGGTGGCGCTCGCGGCCATGTCGAACGCCGCGAAGTGCACGCGGTCCTGAGCAGGCGTCGTGACGCCCGCCTGGTGGCGTCCGTAGAAGGGGTAGCTCGCGGCGGCACCCGACGTGCCGACGGCGGCGGCCGAGGCGGCGATCGCCGCGCCGGCGCCCCCGCCGATCGCGAGCCCGGCGGCGCCCGCGCCGGCGAGGCCGAGGAGGCCCCGCCGGCTCAGGCCGCGCGTCGACTCGTCGCCTGCGCGCGCATCCGGTTTCGTCATCGTCTTCGAGGGTAGGTGCTCGGCGGGGAGGATGCCGGGCTAGAGGCCCAGCACCGTCGACGTCAGCTTCGAGAGCGGCTCGGCGAGGGCGTTGACCTGGTCGCTGAGCTCCTTGCGCTGGGCGTCGTCGACCTGGTCGTAGGGCACGAAGCCCGCGTCGATGCTGCCGTACCGGGCGAGCAGGGCGTTGAGGGCGTCAAACTGCTCCTGGATGTCGGAGGCGAGCTCCGTTCCGTCGTCGCCCTTGCTGGCGACGAGCTGCTGCACGTTGCCGAAGGCCACCTCGGCGCCCTGCACGTTCGCCGCGAAGTCGGTGAGGTCGGTGCGCGACCACCAGTCCTCCTCGCCCGAGATCTTGCCGACTGCGACCTCGTCGAGCAGCCCGATGGCGCCGTTCGAGATGTCGGCCAGCGACACCGTGAAGTCGTCGGCGTAGACGAGGTCGTAGAGGTCCTGCATGTCCTCGACGAGCCCCTGGGCGTAGGTGGCGCGCTCGTCCGGCGTCGACGGGGCCCAGTCCAGCAGGGCGCTCGTGCCGTCGGAGTTGAGATCGCCCTCGGCCGGCGGCCAGAGGTCCTTCTCGATGCGGTGGAAGCCTGTCCAGTCGAGGCCCTCCGCCACGGCGTCGACCTCGCGGTAGTCGATCTTCGGGTCGAGGTCGCCGAACGCCTCGGCCGTCGGCTCGATCCGCTCGTAGAAGGCGCGGGTGGAGGCGAACAGGCTGCGCGCTGTCTCGTCGTCGCCGGCGGCGTACGCGTCGGTGAACGCCTGCACCGCGGGCACGAGCTCGCCCGCCTGCGACTTGATGTACGACACGTAGTCCGTGACGGCCTCGTCGATCAGCTCCTGCTCGTCGGCGTCGACGGCCGAGGCCTCGCCCGTGACGGTGAACTCGGTCATCCCGATGGGCGACCCAACCATCTGGAACTTGCAGGCCGTCCAGTAGGTCCCCGGCTCGAGCTGAGCGGTGTAGCTGACCGTCTGGTCGGGGATGACGTTCTCCTTCTCGCCCACGATGCGCAGCTGGTCGTCGGCGAGGATCTCGAACTCGTTGATGTCGCTGCCGGTGTTGCTGAGGTCGAAGGTCACGGCGCCGGCGGTCGCCGTCGTGGTCGAGACCGCGCAGGTGTCGTCGGCGATGTCGACGCGCACGGCGGAGCCGCCGGCCGGGGCGTTGGGCACGCAGCCGCTCAACGCGAGGGCGGCGACGGCGGCGACGGCCGCCATCGAGAGGCCGGTCAGGGGGCGGATGGGCATGGGTCTCCTCATGTCGGATGCGGTGCGCACGTCAGACAGCCGTGTCGGCTGTGGCTCGGGGGGCGGCCGGCTCGAGGGCGCGGCGCCGGGGCAGCTTGCCGCTGGCGCGCAGGAAGACGGCGATCGTGATCCCGACGTACGCGATCCACGCGACGACCTGCAGCCAGGTGGGCTCGGGGGTGAAGTTGACGAGGCCGCCCAGGAGGTGGCCGTACCAGCTGGTCGGGGGGATCGCGGCCGCGACGCTGAAGGCGGCGGCGCCCCAGCCCGGCAGAACTCCCGCCTCCTGCAGGTCGCCGATGCCGTACAGCAGCACACCGGCGGCGACGACGATCAGGAAGAGACCGGTGATGAAGAAGAACCGGGACAGGTTGATGCGCACGAAGCCGCGGTAGATGAGGTACGCGATGACGATCGACACGAGGATGCCGAGGATCGCGCCGATGGTGCCCGCGACCGGGTCGCCGGTCGACTTGACGCTCGCCCAGACGAACAGCGCGGTCTCGATGCCCTCGCGGCCGACGCTCAGCACGCCGACGACGACGAGCCCTGCTGCCGATCCGGAGAGGGCGCGATCGAGCTGACCCTGCAGTTCGCCGCGCAGGTTGCGGGCGTGACGCGCCATCCAGAAGATCATCCAGGTGACCATCCCGACGGCGACGATCGACAGGGTGCCGCCGAGGATCTCCTGCGCCTGGAAGCTCAGTCCGTACGGTCCGAAGGTCAGGATCGCGCCGGTCGCGAGCGAGATAGCCACGGCGATCGCGATGCCGAGCCAGAGGCGCGGGAGCACGTCGCGGCGGTCGACCTTGTCGAGGTAGGCGACCAGGATGCCGACGACGAGTCCGGCCTCCAGGCCCTCGCGCAGGCCGATCAGGAGATTGGGGATCACGGAACGCTTTCGGGAGGAGGAGGGTCCCCACGAAGTGTGGTGAGGCTACCCTTACTCGGGCCACACTAGTCCCGGCGCGTTATCGTGTCCAACGGAGGCGACATGACGTACCAGCACGGCGGATACGGCCCGCAGGGCGGGTATGACGCCGCGCCCGGTCCCGACCGCGCGGGTGTCATCGCATCCGTCCTCACTGCAGTGTTCGCCCTCGTCATCGGCGGCTCGGTCGGCTTCGTCCTCACCTTCACCCACGCGCAGCTCGCGCCCTGGGGGCTGATCGGCGGTCTCGCGGTCGTCGCAGCGCTGCTCGCCGGGTTCCGTCTCGTGTTCGGCAGCCGTCTCATCGCGGCCGCAGCCGGCATCGGGGTGCTGGCCGCCGCATCCGCGCTGGCCCTGCCCGCCGATGCGGGCCTGGTGCTCGCGTTCACAGGTGCGACCGGCACGGCCGGCACCGTCTGGGCGATCGGCTGCGTCGTCGGCGCCGTCGCGGCCTCCGTGTGGCCGGAGGGCGGCCGCGCGACGAATAAGATGGACCAATGACCTACGTCATCGCCCTTCCCTGCGTCGATCTCAAGGATCGCGCCTGCATCGACGAGTGCCCGGTCGACTGCATCTACGAGGGTGATCGGATGCTCTACATCCACCCCGACGAATGCGTCGACTGCGGTGCGTGCGAGCCCGTCTGCCCCGTCGAGGCCATCTACTACGAGGACGACCTGCCCGATCAGTGGTCGGACTACTACAAGGCCAACGTCGAGTTCTTCCAGGAGGTCGGCTCGCCCGGAGGCGCGGCGAAGGTCGGCGTCATCGCCGGCGACCACCCGCTGATCGCGGCTCTGCCCCCGCAGGAGACGGCGCACTAGGTGCCCGCCACGTCGATGCGGGCCCGCCCGTGAGCCTCGACCTGCCCGACTTCCCGTGGGATGCGCTGATCCCGTTCCGCGAGCGCGCCGCGGCGCATCCGGGCGGCATCGTCGATCTCGCCATCGGGTCGCCGGTCGACCCGACTCCCGCGGTCATCCGGGACGCTCTCGCCGCGGCCTCCGACGCGCCCGGCTATCCGGCGACGATCGGGACGCCCGAGCTGCGGAGCGCGATCGTCGACTGGTACGCGCGCGTGCACGGTGTCGAGCTCGGCGTCGCCAACGTCATGCCGACGATCGGATCCAAGGAGCTGATCGCGCTGCTGCCCACGCTGCTCGGCCTCGGCCCCGATGACGTGGTGGTACACCCGACGCTGGCGTACCCGAGCTATGCGGTCGGAGCCGCCGTCGTCGGAGCGCAGGTGCTCGTCTCGGACGATCCCGACGAGTGGCCGGCCGCCACGAAGCTCATCTGGCTGAACAGCCCCGGCAACCCGGACGGCCGGGTGTGGGATGTCGAGTTCCTCGCCCGCGCGGTCGCCCGCGCCCGCGACCTCGGCGCCGTCATCGCGAACGACGAGTGCTACACCGAGCTCAACTGGGAGTCCGGCGTCGCGACCCCGACGATCCTCGATCCTCGGGTGATCGGCGACAGCCGTCGCCTCACCCTGTCGGTGTCGTCGCTCAGCAAGACGGCCAATCTCGCCGGCTACCGCGCCGGGTTCGCGGCCGGATGCAGCGATCTCATCGACGAGCTCGTGCAGGCCCGCAAGCACCTCGGGCTCAACCCTCCGGCGCCTGTGCAGGCAGCGATGGTCGCTGCACTCCGCGACGAGGAGCACGTCGTCGCCCAGCGCGAGCTGTACCGAGCGCGCCGAGACCGCCTGCGGTCCGCCCTCGAGGGGGCCGGGTTCCGCGTCGACGAGTCGCACGCCGGGCTCTACCTCTGGGTCACGCGTGGTGAGGACGCGTGGGAGACGATCTCGGCGCTCGCCGACCTCGGGATCCTGGCGGCTCCGGGCACGTTCTACGGGCCCCACGGCGCCCGGCACGTGCGGGTCGCGATCACCACGACCGACGAGCGCGTGGCCGAGGCCGAGCGCCGGTTGGCGGGGTCCTCCAACCGCTGACGCCGGTCCTTGGCGATTTCGTCAGTGGTCACGGGCACCACGTAGGCTGTATCCGTGAGCGATGCAGCCGGCGATCCCGACACCATGCCACCGTCCGACGACGTGGTCACTCTCTCATACCGGGGGACGACCACCGAGTTCCCGGTGCTTCCCGCGTCCGAGGGCAAGTCGGCCGCCGACGTCTCGACGTTCACGAAGGCCACCGGCCTGACGGCGCTCGACCAGGGCTTCGTCAACACGGCGTCGACGCGCAGCGCGATCACCTACATCGACGGCGATGCGGGCATCCTGCGCTACCGCGGCTACTCCATCGAGGACGTCGCCACGAACTCGACCTATCTCGAGGTCGCCTGGCTGCTCATCTACGGCGAGCTCCCGACCGCATCCGAGCTCGAGGAGTTCAGCGAGAAGGTGCGGCGCCACACCCTGCTGCACGAGGATCTCAAGCGCTTCTTCTCAGCGCTGCCGCACACCGCGCATCCGATGTCGGTGCTGTCGTCGGCCGTCTCGGCGCTGTCGACCTACTACGAGGACTCCCTCGACCCGAACGACCCCGAGAAGGTCGAGCTGTCGACGATCCGCCTGCTCGCCAAGCTGCCGGTGATCGCGGCCTACGCGCACAAGAAGGCGATCGGCCAGGCGTTCCTCTACCCCGACAACTCGCTCAACTTCATCGAGAACTTCCTCAAGCTGAACTTTGGCAACCTCGCCGAGATCTACCAGACCAATCCGGTGCTGGTGAAGGCGCTCGACCGCCTGCTGATCCTGCACGAGGACCACGAGCAGAACGCCTCCACCTCGACGGTGCGGCTGGTCGGGTCGACGCAGGCCAACATGTTCGCGTCGATCTCCGCCGGCATCCAGGCCCTGTCCGGCCCGCTGCACGGCGGGGCCAACGAGGCCGTGCTCAAGATGCTCGGCGAGATCCGCGACTCGGGCGAGAGCGTCGACCGCTTCGTCGAGCGCGTGAAGAACAAGGAGCAGGGCGTCAAGCTCATGGGCTTCGGCCACCGGGTCTACAAGAACTTCGACCCGCGCGCACGCCTCGTGAAGGAGAGCGCCGACGAGGTGCTCGCGGCGCTCGGCGTGAGCGACCCGCTGCTCGACATCGCCAAGGAGCTCGAGGAGGTGGCGCTCGCCGACGACTACTTCATCTCGCGCAAGCTCTACCCGAACGTCGACTTCTACACGGGCGTCATCTACAAGGCGATGGGCTTCCCGCCGCGCATGTTCACGGTGCTGTTCGCGATCGGCCGGCTGCCCGGCTGGATCGCCCAATGGCGCGAGAGCAACGACGACCCGGCCACCAAGATCGGCCGTCCCCAGCAGCTGTACACGGGTTCACCGGCCCGCGACTGGCCCGCCGACCGCTAGAGCGCGATCCCGTCCCGCGGGCGGTCCTCCGCGGGTTCCGCCCCCGAATGACCACATGTGCACCGGCGCGCCGCCCGTGGCGTGCACAGCTGGTCACTCGCGGGCCGTGCCGTGCCCGCGCCGGGCCGGGGTGCTGTCGTCGCCGAAGAGTAGGATTCGGGCGAAAGGGGTCGGTCCGATGGCGCTGTTCCGCAAGCGACGTCGTGTCGACGTCGGTCGGTACGTCGCGCCGGCGCCCCGGCCCGAGGTCCCTGTCGATGAGCTCGTCGACGAGGGCGTCATGATCGCCGGTGCAGCCCTCCGACTCGCCATCAAGAACGGGATCGTGCTGCGCGCTCTGCGCGATCGGGCCGACTTCGACGAGACCGCCGCCCTGGATGCCGTGCGCACCGAGCTCTGGGACCTCGCGGTGGAGAAGGAGGACGACGCCCAGCGCATCGCGGACGCCCGCGACGATGCGCGAGACCGGTCGGGCAAGGCGGTGCACCAGTCCGACTACCGCGCGGGAGACCTCCACACTCTCGAGCGGCGCGAGGAGGTCTCGCGGGGACTCGCCGAGCGGCTCCGGCAGCTCAGCAGCGACGACGAGTACGTGCGCGCCGTCTACGCTCGCGCCAACGAGGCGGCGCTCGACGAGCTGTCCGCGTGGATCGGCGCCACCATCCCCGGCGCCGGAGCCCCCCGCGATCCGCGCGACTACGAGCAGGGCCGCGACGAGCGCCTCCGCGCCCTCGTCAACGTCGACCTCGCCATGCTCGAGGCGCGCAACATCCCCGAGTACTGAGGCGGCCGAGGCGCGCGACGAGCTACGCGTGCAGCGCCGCGTTCAGAGCGACGCCGTCGCCCGAGCGCTGCAGCACCTCGACGGCGCCCGTCTGCGAGTTGCGGCGGAACGGCCACCCCGCTGAGCTCGACGGCCTTCGCCACCCGCGTCGCGCCGCCTCCGAGCAGCACCGTCACCTTCGTGCCGGCGGTCACGTAGAGTCCGGCCTCGACCACCGAGTCGTCGCCGATCGAGATGCCGACGCCCGAGTTCGCGCCGAGGAGGGCCCGCTCGCCGATCGCGACCCGCTGCGTGCCGCCGCCCGAGAGGGTGCCCATGATCGAGGCCCCACCCCCGACGTCCGAGCCGTCGCCGACGACGACGCCCTGCGAGATCCGCCCCTCGACCATCGAAGCGCCGAGCGTGCCCGCGTTGAAGTTCACGAAGCCCTCGTGCATCACGGTGGTGCCGGGTGCGAGGTGGGCGCCGAGCCGCACGCGCGAGGCGTCGGCGATCCGCACGCGCTCGGGCGTCACGTAGTCGAGCAGCCGCGGAAACTTGTCGACGCCGTGCACCGAGATCCCGGCGCGCTGCAGGCTCGGGCGGAGGCGCGTCAGGGCATCCGGATGCACGGGGCCGGCGGTCGTCCACGCGACGATGGGCAGGTGGCCGAACAGGCCGTCGAGGTCGACGGTGTTCGGGGCGACCAGCAGGTGGCTGAGCAGGTGCAGGCGAAGGTACGCGTCCGAGGTCGAGGCGGGGGGCGCATCCGTGTCGATCGCGACCGACACCGCCTCGAGGCGCACGTCGCGGCGCGCGTCCGGACCGACGGCGTCGGCGAACGCCGTGCGGGCGTCCTGCTCAGCGGATGCGGGAGCCTCTCCCAGCGCGGGCGACGGGAACCACGTGTCGAGCACGGTGCCGTCGGACGCGATCGTGGCGAGGCCGATGCCCCATGCGGAAGTCATCTCCCCAGGGTATTGCGACCGCGCGCCTAGGCTGATCGGGTGACCCGCCTCGACCTCACGGCCTCGGCCGTCGACCTCACCCGCCAGCTCGTCGACATCTTCTCGGTCTCGGGCAGCGAGGCGCAGATCGCCGACGCTGTCGAGCAGGCCCTGCGCGAGCTGCCGCATCTCGACGTGACGCGCGACGGCGACGCCGTCGTCGCCCGCACGGCCCTCGGACGTGACCGGCGCGTGGTGATCGCCGGCCACCTCGACACCGTCCCGGTCAACGGCAACCTGCCGTCGCGCCTCGTGCCGGGAACCGGCGCGCCCGGCGACGAGGGCGACGTGCTGTGGGGCCGCGGCACCGTCGACATGAAGAGCGGATGCGCGGTGATGCTCGCGCTCGCCGCCGCGGTCACCGAGCCCGCCATCGACATCACCTGGGCCTTCTACGACAACGAGGAGGTGGCATCCGACCTGAACGGTCTCGGTCGGCTGGCGCGCACGCATCCGGAGCTCCTGCAGGCCGACTTCGCCATCCTCGGAGAGCCCACGGCGGGCGAGATCGAGGGCGGCTGCAACGGCACCCTGCGTGCAGACATCCGCACGCGGGGCCTCCGCGCGCACAGCGCCCGGTCGTGGATGGGCGTGAACGCGATCCACGCGGCGGCGCCGGTGCTCGCTCTGCTGGCCGGCTACCGGGCGCGCGAGGTCGCGGTCGACGGGCTCGTGTACCGCGAGGGGCTCAACGCCGTCGCGATCACGGGCGGTGTGGCCGGCAACGTCGTCCCCGACGAGTGCGTGGTCACCGTCAACTACCGCTTCGCCCCGGATCAGACGGGCGAGCAGGCCACCGCGCACCTGCGGTCGCTGTTCGCGGACTACGAGCTGGAGGTCACCGACCTCGCCGAGGGCGCGCGGCCGGGTCTCGATGACCCGCTCGCGCAGGCGTTCGTGGCGGCGGTCGGGGGAGAGGCACGGCCCAAGTACGGCTGGACCGACGTGGCGCGCTTCTCGGCGCTCGGCATCCCCGCGGTCAACTACGGGCCGGGGGACCCGCTGCTCGCCCACGCCGACGACGAGAGGGTGCCCGTCGAGCAGATCGAGCGCGTCGAGCGGGGGCTGCGGGCGTGGCTGCTGACCGGCTGAGCTCGGCGCGGCTGCGCGCCGGCTGGCGGCTGACACCCTGGTGGCAGCGCGTGCTGCTCGTCTTCGGGCTGTCGCGCGTCGTGACGACGTCGATCATCCTGAGCTTCGCGGCGGTGCAGCCGGACGCGGGACGCATCGGCGCGCGGCCCGACTACTTCAGCTTCGCCGCGCTGTGGGACGGGCAGTGGTACTGGCTGATCAGCCTGCAGGGCTATCCGAGCGTGCTGCCGACGAACGAGCTCGGGCAGATCACCGAGAACGCCTGGGCGTTCCTGCCGGGGTATCCGGCCGTGATGTGGATCGCCACCCTCGGGAACCAGGTGCCGTTCCCCCTCGTGGCGCCGATCGTGTCGACGCTATTCGCCGCCGGGGCGGCCCTGCTCTTCTATCGTCTGGCGATCCGCTCGCTGTCGCCCGCATCCGCCCTCTTCTCGGTCGTGCTGTTCTGCACGGCGCCGCTGTCGCCGATCCTGCAGGTGTCGTACGCGGAGTCGATGCACCTGTTCCTGCTGTTCGCCGCGCTCCTGCTGCTGCTCGAGCGGCGGTACCTGCTGCTGATCCCGGTGACCGTGGCGATGTCGCTCACGCGCCCGAGCGGGCTCGCATTCGCCCTCGTGCTGCTGCTGCACCTGGTCTATCGGATCGCGACGCGACGTCGTGATCCGCTCAGCGCGCGCGCGTTCGCGGCGATCGTGGCCGCCGGACTCACGACGGCGCTCGCCGGCGTCGCCTGGATCTTCGTCGCGTGGGCCGTCACAGGCGACCCGGCGGCCTACACCGACACCGAGTTCGTCTGGCGGCGCGCCTACATCGGCGAGCAGGAGCTGGTGCCGTTCACCGCGTGGTTCCAGGGCGCTCACTGGTGGCTCGCCTGGAACCGCGTGCCGGATGCGGTGGCCTGGCCGCTGGGGGCCGCTCTCGTCGTGCTGCTGGTCGCCGCATCCGCCGCGTTCCTGCTGTCACCCTGGGCGCGCAGGCTCGGAGTCGACGTGCGGTTCTGGCTTCTGAGCTACGGGCTGTACCTGCTCGCGGTGTTCTTCCCGCAGTCGAGCACCTTCCGGCTGCTCGTGCCGCTGGCGCCGGGGCTCATCGCGCTGGCCGTGCCGCGGTCTCGCGTCTTCCGCGTCGCCTTGGTGGCGCTCGGAGTGGCCGGGCAGATCGGCTGGATGTACATCGCGTGGTGGGTCGACGGGGCCGATTGGACGCCGCCGTGATCAGGCTGATTTTCCCTCGTTCGGGGGATACGCGATAATGGACGGGTATCCATCGAAAGGGGACCACTCATGGCAGCCATGAAGCCGAGGACCGGTGACGGCCCGATGGAGGCTGTGAAGGAAGGTCGCCTCATCATCGTGCGTGTTCCGCTCGAGGGTGGCGGTCGCCTCGTGGTGTCGGTCAACGACGCCGAGGCCAAGGAACTTCACGACGCTCTCGCCGGAGTCGTCGCGGCGTCCTAGCCGTCGTCGCACTCCGGCAACGGCGTCTCGACCGCCGGCTGCCCCGTGTACTCGGGTCAGTCGGCGGTTTTCACGATCTGCAGCAGTCCGTCTCCGGCGGTGCTGAGCGAGGCCACCACGGCGGCCGACTCGGCGATCGTGGTCAGCAGCGCCCGGTAGTCGGCGACGGTGTCGTCGCGCTGAGCCGGGTCCGCGACGCGGCCCTTCCAGAGCGCGTGGGCGACGACGACGAGCCCCCCGCGACGCACGATGCGCAGGCCGTGCTCGACGTAGTCGAGAAGCGATGCGGGGTCGGCGTCGATCAGCACGAGGTCGTAGGCGCCGTCGTTCATGCGCGGAAGCACCTCGTGGGCGCTGCCCTGGATGAGACGCACCCGGTTGGCGGGCACCTTGCCGTCGACGAACGCCGCCCGCGCCGCCTGCTGATGGTCGTATTCGACGTCGATCGAGGTGATGGTCGCATCCGGCGCTCCGGTCATCAGCCACAGGCCGCTGACACCCGCTCCGGTGCCGATCTCGAGGATCGACTCGACCGAGCTCGCGGCTGCGAGCACGGCCAGCTGAGCCCCGGTCGCCGGCGAGACGGCCTCGATGCCGAGCTCGAGCGAGTGGGCCCGCGCGTGTGCGATCGCGGCCGGCTCGTCGATGAACTCCTCGGCGTACTTCCAGTCGAGATCCTTGTTCGTCACCCCGCAACTGTATGGCAAGGCCCCAGGCGTCACCGCGTATCCTGAGCGGGTGTCCTTCGGGCTGACCTTCGACAAGCTGCTGATCATCCTCGTCATCGCGGTGTTCCTGATCGGCCCCGACCGCCTGCCCGGATACGCGGCTCAGCTCGCCCGCCTCGTGAAGACCCTACGCGGCTTCGCCGACGGGGCCAAGGACCGCATGCGCGAGGAGATGGGGCCGGAGTTCGACGAGGTCGACTGGAAGAAGCTCGACCCGCGGCAGTACGATCCGCGGCGGATCATCCGCGAGGCGCTGCTCGACGGTGATCCGGCGACGGCCGGGGGTGCGGCTGCGGCAGCCTCGAAGCCGGTGTCTCCCGGCGGGCCCACCTCGCAGCGCCGCTATATCGAGTCGGCCTACGAGCAGCGGCAGCGCAAGCTCGGCAGGGGCAAGCCCGCGCCCTATGACGGCGAAGCCACCTAGAAGTTCGTGGCGTCGTTCGGCACGCTCAGCGTGCCCGACGTCGATCCCCCGGTGCCGGTGACGACGACCGTGTAGGTCTGGCTCGGCACCGCGCAGTCGAAGACGATGGGCACGGTGGCGGCTGTGCCGTTGCCCGATGCCGAGAACCCGCCGGCGCCGGTGATGTTCCAGGACACCCCGTTGGTGGCGGTGAAGCCGATACCGGCGGCCGAGGTCGCCGGGTCGGTGTCTGCCGAGCAGTTCGGCGGCGTGGAGATGGTGAACGAGGTCACCGCGGGCAGAGGCGGCGCGGGTGGTGCGACCGGTGCGGCGGTCGGGGTCCTCGTAGGCGTCGGGGTCGGAGTCGGCGTCGGTGTCGGCGTGGGCGACGCGCTGACCGTCGGCGTGGGCGTCGCGGACGGCGTCGGGCTGGCGCTCGAGCTGCCGGTGGGCGTCGCCGACGTGGCAACGACCGGCTGGCTCTCGCCGGTGAGAGCGATCGCGACCAGCGCGACGATCGCGACGATGAGCAGACCGGCCACGGCGCCCAGGATGATGGGCAGGCGGCGGGCGGCCCACGGGGATGCCGCGGCCGCGCCGGCGGGCGGGTACGGGCCGGTCGGCGGCACGGGCCCGCCGGCACCGACACCGGCACCCGCGCCGATGCCCGCACCGGTCGCAGCCGGATAGACCGTCGTCGCAGCAGCGGGGACCTCCGCGTCGACGGGGGCCGCGGGCGGCGGGGGCGGCGCGCCCGGAGTCTCGGACAGCCAGGCGAGCGGATCTGCCTCGGTCGGAGGTTCGGCGGCGGGAACCGCCGTCGTGGCCGGGTCACCCGCGCCGTCGGCGCCGTCCGGACCCCCTCCGAACAGCCGGCTCAACCCGTCCGCGTCGTCGCGGGGCGGCTCGCCGTCGGGGGACCCGAAGCGCTGCGTGGGCGTGTCGTCGCTCATGTCACAGCCGACATTACCGAGAACGACGGGCAGGAACGCCGCGACCTACCGGCGTCGCAGCGCTTTCAGCACCCGGAGAGTGAGCAGCATCACCGGCACGAGCCGGGCGAACTCGACCCCGGTGCGCGGCAGCTGCACGAGCCCCGTCGCCTCGGCGGTGGTGCGCGACTCGACGAAGCGCATCAGGCCCTCGGTGCCGTTGCGGCGTCCGATGCCCGACCACTTCATGCCGCCCATCGGCGCGTCGACGCTGCCGAACGTGGCGCGGTAGCCCTCGTTGATGTTGACGCTGCCGGCCTTCAGACGGGATGCGACGGCGCGCGCGCGCCGCTTGTCACCCCCCAGCACCGAGGCGTTCAATCCGTAGTCGGTGGCGTTCGCGGCGATGACCGCCGCATCCACCGAGTCGACGATCTGGACGGCGACCACGGGGCCGAACGTCTCCTCGGCCGAGCACTTCATGTCGGCGGTGACGTCGGTGAAGACGGTGGGCTCGACGACGTACGGCCCGATGTCGGGGCGGGCCCGCCCTCCGGCGAGCACCGTGGCGCCCTTCGCGATGGCGTCGTCGATGTGGGCCGTGACGCGCTCGAGCTGCGCCGCCGTGGCGAGGGATCCGACATCCGTGGAGGAGTCGAAGTCGGTGCCGATCGCGAGGCCCTTCACGCGCTCGGCGAAGGCGGGGATGAACGCGTCGGCCACGCCGCGCAGGACGTAGATGCGCTCCATCGAGACGCAGAGCTGCCCGGCGGCCGAGAAGCACGCGTAGGCGGCGTCGGCGGCGGCCCGCTCGGGGTCGACGTCGTCGAGCACGATGAGCGGGTTCTTGCCGCCGAGCTCCATCGACGCGCCCACCAGGCGACCGGCGGCCCGCTGGGCGACGCTGCGGCCGGTGGCCGTCGAGCCGGTGAAGCAGACGTAGTCGGCGCTGTCGACGACCGCGTTGCCGATGGTCGCTCCGTCGCCCGCGACGACGCCCCAGAGCGCTGCGGGCACCCCGGCGTCGATGAACGCGCGGCGTGCCGCGAGGATCGACAGCGCGCCCTGGTTGTCGGCCTTCTGCACGACGCCGTTGCCGGCCGCCAGCGCGGGCGCGATGTCCATGATGGCGAGGCTGAGCGGGTAGTTCCATGGGGTGATGACGCCGATGACGCCCTTCGGCAGGTACTCGACGCGGGCGGTGATCACGGTCGGGATGCCGCCCCGGCGGCGGCCACCCGCGAGAGCCCGCGCCGCGGCGAGGGCGTTGTAGCGCGTGGCGCCCGCCGAGTTGAAGACCTCCTCGAAGGCCTGGCCGCGGGTCTTGCCGGTTTCGGTCTGCACCGCGTCCAGCAGCTCCTCGCGACGGTCGAGCAGCAGGTCGTGCGCGCGCAGCAGCACGCGACGGCGATGCGCAGCTCCGGCGGCCCACCAGGATGCCTGCGCCACGCGGGCGAGGGCGGTCGCATCCCGCACGTCGTCAGCCGTGCTGAGCGGCAGCTGGTGCAGCACGTTCCCGGTGAACGGGGCGATGACGCCGACCGTCTCGCCGGAGGTCGCCGTGAGGTCGTGCACGAGTGCGTCGACGACGGGCCGTTCGATCATCGATCCGGACATGGGGCCAGTGTAGAGCCGTCGCTAGGCTTCGGACATGGCCGCGACGTCGACAGTTCCTCGGGGCGCGCTCGTGCGCTACGCCGCCGGCTCGATCGGCACCGGCGGCTTCGCCACACTGCCGGGCCTCGTGCTGCTCGCGTTCCTGACCGACACCCTCGGCGTCGTGCCGCTGGCAGCCGGCGCGCTGGTCACGGCGGCGAAGGTCTGGGATGTGATCATCGACCCCGTCATCGGCGCGCGCAGCGACCGCAGCCTCGCCCAGACCGGATCGCGCCGCCGCTTCATGCTGCTGGGGGCGGTGCTGCTGCCCGTGTTCTTCGTCCTCACCTTCGCGGTGCCGGCCGGGCTGCCTCCCCTCGGCGCGGGGCTCTGGGTGCTGGTCGCGTTCGTGCTGGCCGCGACCGCGTTCAGCCTGTTCCAGGTGCCGTACATTGCGCTGCCCGCCGAGCTCGTCGAGGGCTACGACGCCCGCACCCGGCTGCTCTCGGCACGCGTCGTGGTGCTGACCTTCGCGATCCTGCTGTTCGGAGCGGGCGGACCCGAGATCCGCACAGCCATCGCGGATGAGCGCCTCGGCTACCTCGTGCTCGCCGTCGTCGCCGCGGTGGTGCTCGGGGCTGGGCTGCTGATCGCGGTCTTCAGCGCGCCACGCGGCCGGGTTCCGCAGAGCTCGGTCTCGAAGGGCTCGACAGGCTCGATCAGCGGCGTCGCCGGGCGCGCGAGCCTGCTCGCCGCCTACCGGACCGGGCTCTCCGCGTTGCGGGAGAGCCAGCCGTTCCGGGCGCTGCTGGCGACCTTCGTGCTGCAGGGGCTCGCGACCGGCATGATGCTGGCGGGCGCGCAGTACGTCGCCAAGTGGGTGCTGCTCGACCAGGGAGCTCTCACGATCCTCTTCCTGTCGCTGATCGCGCCGGCGCTCGTCTTCGCGCCGCTGTGGGCGGTCGTCTCGCGCCGCATCGGCAAGGAGCGGGCCTTCCGGATCGCGTCGATGCTCTTCGGACTCGCCGCCCTGTCGCTCGTCGGGCTGATCTGGGCTCCGGGACCCTGGCTGTACGCGCCGGTCGCGCTCGCCGGAGCCGCGTACGCCGGCATGCAGTCGCTGCCCCTCGCGATGCTGCCCGATGTGATCTCGCATGACGCCCGCCTCAACGGAGACGGTCGCGCGGGCACCTTCGGAGGGGTGTGGACGGCCGGCGAGACGGCGGGCATCGCATTCGGCACGACGGTCCTGTCGATCATCCTGGCCGTCAGCGGGTACGCGGAGGCGGTGGCGGGGCAGGTCGTGACCCAGTCGCCCTCCGCGGTGGCCGGCATCGTGATCAGCTTCAGCGTGGTGCCGGCCGTGGTGATGGCGCTCAGCCTCGTCACCCTGCGACGGTATCCGCTGCGTCGCGACGACGTCGACGACCCCGCCACGACCGCAGCCGCCGAAGGAGCACCCGCATGACCGAGTTCGCCGTCGACCCCGCCTCGATCCTGGCGCGCCTCTCCGAGCTGCGCGACGCCGACGCCCCGACCCACGGCGGCCACGTGCTGAGCTACGTGTACGACTCGGGGCTCGCCGAGCTCGACGAGCTGGCTGCCTCGGCGGTGCGGGCGGTGCAGCCGGTGAACGGACTCGACCCCACCACGTTCACGTCGGTCGCGATCATGGAGCGGGAGCTCATCGGCTTCGTCCGCGAGCTGCTGCACGGCGAGCCGGAGGACGGGGCGGCGCCGAGCGTGATCGGCGACGAGGTGGTCGGCACCGTCACCACGGGCGGAACCGAGAGCTGCCTGCTCGCGGTCAAGACCGCACGCGACGTGTGGCTCGCCGCGCGCGGACTCCAGCCCGGCGCCGCGCGGCCCCGCCTCGTCGCCCCCGCCACGGTGCACGCCGCGTTCCAGAAGGCGGCGCACTATTTCGGACTCGAGCTCGACCTCGTGCCGGTCGGACACGAGGGGGTCGTCGACGCGCGAGCTCTCGGCGCCCGGCTGGGAGGCGACGTCGCGCTCGCGGTCGTGTCGGCGCCGTCGTACCCGTTCGCGTCGCTCGACCCCGTCGCCGAGGTCGCCGGCCTCTGTCTCTCGGCCGGCGTCCCGCTGCACGTCGACGCCTGCATCGGCGGGCTGGTGCTGCCGTTCTGGCCGGGGCTCCCGGAGTGGGACTTCCGCGTGTCCGGCGTCACGAGCATCAGCGCCGACCTGCACAAGTTCGGGTACGCGCCGAAGGGGGCGTCGGTGCTGCTGCAGCGTGGCCGCGACCGCCAGCGCACCCAGTACTTCACCACGACGCGGTGGCCGGGCTACCCGGTCGTCAACTCGACGATCCTCGGATCGAAGTCGGCCGGCCCGCTCGCCGCGGCCTGGGCGATCGTTCAGGCGCTCGGACCGACCGGGTTCGGTGACCTCGCCGCGTCGTGCGTGCGCGCGACCGGCGCTCTGGGGGAGACCGTGGCCGGCATCCGCGGTCTGCGTGTCGTCGGCGAGCCGGTCGGTCCCCTGATCGCGGTGACGACCGACACCGACGTGCCGCTCGCGGACCAGGTGGACCCCCACCTCTGGGCGGATGCCGCCCGCGGCCTCGGCTGGGTGCTGCAGCTGCAGCCCAAGATGGCGCAGACCGACGGCTCCATCCTGCCGTCGACGACGCACCTCACGATCACGCCGGTGACCGAGGCCGCTCTGCCCGAGCTCGTCCCGGCTCTGGTCGCAGCGGCGCATGCCGTGCGCGGCGTGCCCCACGTCGATCCCACGCCGCTGCTCGCGGAGCTGCCGCCCCTCGACGGCCCGCTCGACTCCGACACCGCGTGGGCTCTGCTCCAGGGCTTCGGCATCGGGTCGGGCGACGGCGGACTGCCCGCGCAGCTCGCGCCCCTGCTCGCCCTCATCGAGGTGCTGCCCGCGCCGCTCGCCGAGCGCCTGCTCACCGAGCTGCTGGCGCGCCTGGTCGAGCCCGCGTGACCTGAGGCGCGTCAGTCGGCGGCGTGCGCCGCCGCGAACGCCTCGGCCTCCACCTCGAGCGCCTCGACCACGAGCCGCACCGAGGGACGCTCGGCCGCCTCGGGCCGCATCAGCGCCCACAGGATGCGCTCCGAGCGCACCCCGTCGAGCGGCCGGGTGACGATCCCGTTCACGTGATCCCGCGTCGTGAAGCGCGGCAGGATGGCGATGCCGTGCCCGCGGCCGACGAGCTCCTCGATGATGCGGTTGTCGAAGAAGCGCTGCCGCACATCCGCCTGCTGTCCGGTCAGCGCCTCGATGCGCTGCAGGATGCGGTCGAAGGGCAGGCTGTCGGGCACGCCGATCCAGGGCTCGCCGACGACGTCGGCGGGGGAGAGCGACGTGCGCTCGGCGAGCGGGTGCCCCTCCGGCAGGGCGATGTCGAGCGGCTCGCGCATGAGGGCGACGGTGACCAGCCCTCGCTCGCGCCAGCTGGCGGTGACGCCCGATGCGTCGGCGACGACGATGTCGTGGTCGGAGGTGAGGTCGGCGAAGTCGGGGAGCAGCGGATCCTCGTCGCTGCACACGAGACGCAGCCCGGGCACGGCGTCGACGCGGGTGAGCACTCCGGGCAGCAGCATCTGGCCCGCGGTCGGGAACACCGCGAGCGTGACCTCGCCCTGCGGCTGCTCGACGAACTCCGCCCAGGTGGCCTCGGCGCGGGCGATCGCGACCGAGACCTCCTTCGCGGTCTTCGCCAGCATCCGCCCGCCCGGAGTGAGCGCGAGGCCTCGGCCGGACCGCTCGGTGAGCGGGATGCCGGCCTCGCGCTCGAGCGCCTTGAGCTGCTGCGAGACAGCCGAGGGGGTGAGGTGCAGGGCGGCCGCGACGGCGGTCACCGAGCCCCGTTCCGACAGCTCGCGCAGCAGTTCCAGTCGACGCACGTCCATGTAGTCAGACTACATCCATCATGCAGTTAGTTTCGCTTGTGCTACATAGTTGACACGGCTTGAATATGACCATGTTCATCATCCTCGCCGCGGTCGCCATGACCGCCATCGTCTCCACGGTCCTCGTGACCGCGCGCGACGGCTACGCCCGCATCCCTGCTCGCCGCGCCTAGCGCTTCCCGCACCCGCGTCCCCGAGACGCGCGTGCACCCACACCGGCCGCACCACTCGACACCCGTGTCGGATGGATGCGGCCATCGTGCGTTCCGGGGTGGCCGCAGCCGGTCTCAGCGACCGATGTAGATGTTGTCCGGATCGCGGGGGTCGATCCAGGCCTCGACCTCGCGGCCCGGCCGCCAGCGCCGAGCGCTCGCCGGTCCGAAGATGTGCTCGTACGAGACCTCCCGCGGCGGCTCGTCGCCGTCCTCGAGCTCGAACGTGGCGACCACGATCTGCACCCCGCGGTACCGGCGGTCGCTCGTCTCGCGGGTGAGCAGGATCGCGCTCGCCGGCCGACCCTCGGCGATCAGCCGGGCCGCGTCGCGGAAGCGGGCGTCGTACGCGGCCTCGATCTCGGATGCGGACGGGGCCGCTACCGGGTGCGCAGACCCGGCCGCACTCTCGCGGTCATGCGGCAGGGCGCGCGACGGGCTCACGGCTTCACCGTAACGGGAAGCGGGCGTCCGCTGAGGCCGCGGGCGCGCGTCGCGAGCACTCCGGCGAGCGACGAGATCGCGACGGCAGCGGGGTCATCCGGATGCGCGAGGACGACGGGCGCACCCGCGTCGCCTCCCGCGCGCAGCGCGACGCTGAGCGGGATGGACGCCAGCACGGGGACCGGCTCCTCCGCGGTGCTGAGCCGCGCCGCCAGGTCGGCTCCGCCTCCCGAGCCGAACAGCTCGAGCACCGAGCCGTCGGGCTGCACGAGCCCGGCCATGTTCTCGATGACCCCGATCACCTTCTGCCCGGTCTGTCGCGCGACCAGTCCGCTGCGCTCGGCCACCTCGGCCGCCGCGGGCTGGGGGGTGGTCACGACCAGCACCTCCGCCTGCGGCAGCAGCTGCCCGAGCGAGATGGCGATGTCGCCCGTGCCCGGTGGCAGGTCGAGCAGCAGCACGTCGAGGTCGCCGAACCACACGTCCGTCAGGAACTGCTGCATCGTGCGATGGAGCAGCGGCCCGCGCCAGGACACGGCAGCCTGCCCGTCGACGAACATGCCGATCGAGATCACCTTCACCCCGTGCGCGATCGGCGGCAGGATCATGTCGCCGACCTGCGTCGGCTTCGCGCCCGCGAGACCGAGGATGCCGGGGATGGAGAACCCGAACACGTCGGCATCGATCAGGCCGACCCGCAGCCCGCGTGCGGCGAGCGAGACCGCGAGGTTCGCGGTGAGGGTCGACTTGCCCACGCCTCCCTTGCCGCTCGAGACGCAGAGGATGCGCGTGAGCGAGTCGGCGCCGAACTGCACGGTGCGGGTACCGCGCAAACGGGTCGTGAGGGCCTCGCGCTCGGCGACCGTCATGACCCCGATGGCGAGGTCGACGGTCTCGACCCCCACGACGCTCAGAGCCGCGGTGCGCACGTCGCGCTCGATCGTGTCGGCTGCCGGGCATCCGACGATCGTCAGCCGCAGGTCGATATGCGCGATGGAGCCCTCGACGGTCGCCGAGCGGATCATGTCGAGCTCGGTGATCGGGCGACGGATCTCCGGATCCTGCACGCGGGAGAGTGCGGCCAGCAGCGCCTCAGCGCCCACGTGCGTCGTCATCCCCGGCATCCGGCCCCGCCTTGTCCGCGTCGAGCTCTTCGAGCAGTGCACGGAGTTCGGAGCGGATGAAGTCCTTGGTGGCCACGTCCTTGATGGCGAGCCGCAGCGCGACCACCTCGCGCGCGAGGTACTCGGTGTCGGCGAGGTTGCGCTCGGCGCGCTGCCGGTCCTGCTCGATCTGCACGCGGTCGCGGTCGTCCTGCCGGTTCTGCGCGAGCAGCAGCAGGGGCGCGGCATACGACGCCTGCAGCGAGAGCACCAGGGTCAGCGCGGTGAACCCGAGGGCCTGCGAGTCGAACCGGAACTGCTGGGGAGCGAGCGTGTTGAAGAGCATCCACGCGATGACGACGAGCGACAGCACGAAGAGGAACCGAGGCGTGCCCATGCCGCGCGCGATCGCCTCGGTGAAGCGGCCGAACGTATCGCGGTTGCGACTGCGGAACGGGACGAAGTTGGTGCGCAGCCCCTTGGGGTTGTCGAGCCGGTTCTCGGCGCGGGCGTTGGGGCGGGGGCGGGAGGGGTCAGCGCGAGCCACGTGGCGTCCTCCTTCCGCGGATCGGGATGGTTGCTGTCGAGGTGGTCACGCCCGCATGTGCGGGCCGGGGTTCGTCATCCCCCGCGTTGCTGCGCCAGTCATCCGGGAGCAGGTAGTCGAGGACGTCGTCGATGGTCACCACCCCGACGAGCCGGTGGTTCTCATCGACGACGGGCAGCGACACCAGGTTGTAGCTGGCGAGGATGCGCGACACCTCGGCGGCGCTGGTGTCGGGCGTCACCGGCTCGAGGCTGGTGTCGAGCAGCGTGCCGAGGCGCTCATGGGGCGGGTAGCGCAGCATGCGCTGGAAGTGCACCATGCCGAGGAACCGGCCGGTCGGCGGCTCGTACGGCGGCAGGGTGACGCAGACCGCGGCGCCGAGCGCAGGCGCCAGCTCGTGGCGGCGGATGAGAGCGAGGCCCTCGGCGACCGTCGCGTCGGCCGACACGATGATGGGCTCCGTCGTCATCAGGCCGCCCGCGGTGTCGGAGGCGTAGTTGAGGAGGAAGCGCACGTCCTCCGCCTCCTCGGGCTCCATGAGACCGAGCAGGGCCTCGCCCCGCTCGTCGGAGAGCTGGGCGATCAGGTCGGCCGCGTCGTCCGGCTGCATCTGATCGAGGACGTCGGCGGCACGGGCGTCGTCGAGCTGGCCGATGAGGTCGACCTGGTCCTCCTCGGCCATCTCCTCGAGGGCGTCGGCGAGGCGGTCGTCGGAGAGCTCCTCGGCGACCTCGAGGCGGCGCTCCTCGGGCAGGTCGAGGAGGGTGTGCGCGAGGTCGGCCGGCAGCAGGTCGGAGTAGGTGGCGATGAGCTGCTCGGCGGACTGCGGCTCGCCCTTCTGCACCTTCTCGGCGGTCGCCATCCAGGGTGCGAAGAGCGTCGCCCCCTTGCCGAACGGCGTGCCCCCCGTGCGCGGACGACGCAGGAACAGGTCGCCGACCGCCCACTCTCCCGGCGCGACCTCGCTGATGCCGACGTCCTCGATGGTGGCCTCGCCCGACCCGTCGGCCAGCACCACCTTGCGACCGAGCAGCTCGGCGATGACGCGCACCTCGCCGCCGCGCTGCTCGAAGCGCCGGAGGTTGATGAGGCCGGTCGTGATGATCTGACCGGATCCGATGCTCGTCACCCGCCCGATCGACAGGAACACGCGGCGCTTGCCCGTGACCTCGACGATGAGCCCGACGACGGAGGGGGAGTCCTCGTGGCGGTAGACGACGAGGACGTCGCGCACTTTGCCGACCTTGTCGCCGGCGGGGTCGAAGACGGCGCACCCGGCCAGTCGGGCGACGAAGACTCGTGCGGCGCTCACGGGCCAACCCTACTCGCCGCGTGGGATGATGAGACGTGACCAATCCCAGTGCGAACCAGGGCCCGTTCAACCGTCGCCTCCCCTTGTTGCAGGCCCCCAGAGGGGACGTCCTCGGCACCTACGACACCTATCCCGAGGCCCAGATGATCGTGGACCGTCTCGCCAAGGCCGACTTCGCCGTCGACAAGGTGTCGATCGTCGGAAACGACCTCAAGACCGTCGAGAGCGTGACGCGCAAGCTCTCCTGGAACCGGGCGGCGCTCGAGGGGGCACTCAGCGGAGCATGGTTCGGCCTGTTCCTCGGCCTGCTGTTCAGCTTCCTGACCCCGACCTTCAACGTCGGCCTGTTCGCGGCCGCGGTGCTGATCGGCGCCGCGTTCGGCATGTTCTTCCGGCTCATCTCCTATGCGGTCAGCCGCCGCACGCGCGACTTCGAGTCGACCAGCCAGGTGCTCGCCACGAACTACCAGATCATCCTCGACCCCGAGCTGACGGCGCGGGCTCAGGAGCTGCTGGCGCGCCCGCCCGTCGACTGACCGACGCGACGTCGGCCCGCCGCGCCTCGACGCGCGGGCAAAAGCTGCTAATCTCTCACTTATGCAGGATGACGTCGACAGCATCTTCGACCTACGCGATGAGTTCGACCGCCGATCACAGGCGTTCGAGGCAGCCGCCGCCGCATCCGCCACACAGTCGACCGACCCGTCCGACGCCTTCGTCGTCGACTTCGACCCGGTGTCGCGAGCGCTCACGCTGACCCCGCGCGACAGCTGGCACACCGTCTACTCGGGTGCCGAGCTGGGTGGTGCCATCGTCTCGGCCGTCGCCGCGCTGGCCGCGGAGCGCATGCGCGCCTGGAGCACCGAGGTCGCCGAGAGCGACGAGCGCCCCGCTCCCGCCACACGGCCCACCGCTCCGTCCGACGAGACGCCCGCGGCCCGCCTCCGCGCGACGCTCGAGGGCGTCGAGGACTCGGACCGGGTGCGCGACATCATGGGCGAGATGCTCACCATGTTCGACGAGGTGAATGCCGGTCTCGAGGCCACCATGGAGCTGATCTCGGCCCGTGCATCCGCCACTCACAGCGGCGTCAGTGCCGCGCGCCACGTGACCGTCGCGCTCGACGGCTCGGGCGCGATCACCTCGATCGTCTTCGCCGACAGCTGGATCGCCGACGCGCGCACCGCCGACGTGGAGCGCGAGACCAACGACGCGATCGCAGCCGCGGGGCGTGCGGCCGCCGAAGCCGTCACCGCCGACGTGCTGGCGGGGACTCCGCTGGCTCGCTACGGCGGTCTGCTGAACGATCCCGACGGCCTCTCGCGGCTGCTCACCGGAAAGGACTGACATGTCGATCGAGGTCTCGTACCAGGCGCTCACCGACGATGCCGCCCGCTGGGATGCGATCGCCGACAGCCTGCAGACGATGCAGTCCACGGTCACCGGCCTCGACATCCATCGCAGCGCCTTCTCGTTCGGCGGCACCGGCGTCGCCGATGCCTACGCCACGGTGTACGCGCAGGTCACGCAGCTGGTGCTCGATGCGACCACGCAGACGGGAGGGGCGGCCGACGCCCTGCGCGACGTGCGCGACGACTTCGCCGACCTCGAGCGCGGCGTGAAGAACGACGTCGCCGACTATTGGCAGGCCATCGAATGAGGAGCACCCCATGAACCCCGCCCAGCAGTGCATCGACATGCTCCGCACCCTCGAGGGAGCCGTGGAGAGGCTGCAGCGCATCATCAACGCGACGCTGTCGGTCGTGCCCGACATCCTCTCGTGGATCGTGCATCGCGTCATCGACGGGTGGAACGCCCTCATGGCCAGGCTGCAGGAGTTCTGGGACTGGTTCACCGACAAGCTCGCGTACGTCGGCGACCCCTTCACCCTGCACGACCGTTCGGTGACCTGGAAGGTCGACGTCGGGGCGGTCTCGGCCAACCTCCGCCGCGACATCGACGACCACGATCTGCTGGTCGACGACAACTGGAAGGGCAGAGGTGCCGATCAGTACCGGCAGTCCGTGCCCGATCAGCGTGAGGCGTTCACCTCGCTGAACGCCGACTACGCGCAGAAGATCGGGGACGCCCTGGTCGCCATGCGGAACGCGATCCTGATCTTCTGGGGTGCGGTGCTCGTGGCCATCATCTCGGTGTGCGTCGGATTTGCGACCGCGACCGGGGCCGCGGTCACGGTGTTCGGTCTGCCGCTGGCTCCGCCGGCTGCGCTCGGCGGCATCCTCATCGGGCTCGGCGCCATCGGCGCGGCTCTGATCGCGTTCAGCGCCGCGTCGTCGATCGCACACAGCAACCTGGCCTCGGCGATGGCGGGGGTGAGCACGTGGCCGACGTTCGCGACGCGATGAGCGGCGCCGCGGCATCCGCATCCGGACCGGCGGAGGTGTCTCGCCTCGCGCGCCGACGGGGGATCACCGCGATCGTGATCGCGCTCCTGCTCGCCGCCATGGCGGTGTTCGCGATCGCAGTCGGATCGTGGTCGCCCGCATTCCCGGTCGCGGGTGTCGTGCTCGCCGTCCACGGCGTGCTCACGGCCGTCGTCGCATCGGTCGCGATGTCTGTCGCGGGTCGCTACCCGGCCGTCGGACACCTCGGCGGGATCGTCGACGCCGCCTGGCTCGCGGCCGTCGCTGCCGCCGTCGGCGGGGTCGTCGTGCTGGTCGCGCTGTCGGTCGACGTCGCGACGCTGCTCGGCGTCGCCGTGCTGCTCGCTGCGACAGCGTTCATCGTGGGGATGTTCGCGAGGGCCGAGCGCGCTGTCGTTCGGTCGCCAGACGCGACGCTGCCCCGCAGGTAGCTCGGGCTAGGCGCGGGCCATCCAGGCCTCGACCTCGGCGACCGTCCGCGGGATGCCCGCCGACAGGTTCTCCGAGCCGTCGGCCGTGACGAGCACATCGTCCTCGATGCGCACGCCGATGCCGCGGTACTCCTCGGGCACCGACAGGTCGTCGGGCTGGAAGTAGAGGCCGGGCTCGACCGTCAGCACCATCCCCTCCTCGAGGATGCCGTCGAGGTAGAGCTCCCGGCGCGCCTGCGCGCAGTCGTGCACGTCGATGCCGAGGTGGTGGCTCGTGCCGTGCACCATGTACCGGCGGTGGAACTGAGCGTCGGGGTCGAGCGACTCGGCCGCCGACACGGGCAGCAGGCCCCACTCGGCGGTGCGCTCGGCGATCACGGTCATCGCCGCCGCATGGATCTCGCGGAAGCGGATGCCGGGACGCACCACCGCGCGAGCGGCGTCCGCCGCCTCCAGCACCGCCTCGTAGATGCGGCGCTGGACGTCGGTGAAGGTGCCGCTGATCGGCAGGGTGCGGGTGATGTCCGCCGTATAGAGGCTGTCGAGCTCGACTCCGGCATCGATCAGGATCAGGTCGCCCGGTGTCACCGCCCCGTCGTTGCGCGTCCAGTGCAGGATGCAGGCGTGCGGGCCGGAGGCCGCGATGGTGTCGTAGCCGACCTGGTTGCCCTCGGCGCGTGCGCGACGGTTGAAGGTGCCCTCGACGAGACGCTCGCCACGGGTGTGCGCCGTGATCTGCGGCAGGTCGGCGATGACGTCGTCGAAGCCCTGCTGGGTCGCGGCGACGGCGAGGCGCATCTGCTCCACCTCCCAGGCGTCCTTGACGAGACGCAGCTCGCTGAGGTCGCGGGCGAAGACGACGTCGCCGTCGTCGTCGTCGACGACGGATCCGTCGATCGCGTCGCCGGCGCCAGTGCCCTCCGACAGCTCGGACATCTCGGCGCCGAGCAGTCGGCGCCCGTCGATCTGATCGGTGAGGTCGCGGTCGGCGTCGCGCACGATGCGGGTGGTGCCGTCGGTCGACTCGAGGACGTCGCTCAGCTCGGCGAGGTCGCGGGTCGCGATGCCGAGCTCGGCCGACACCTGCGCGAGCGACGGGCGCGGGCCGGTCCAGAACTCGCCGATGGCCGCATTGGCGTAGAACTCCTCCGAGTCGCGCCCGGCGGTCGGACGGAAGTAGAGGGTGGCGTCATGGCCGTCCGGGCCGGGCTCCATCACCAGCACCGAGTCGGCGACGGCGTCGCTGCCCCAGCCGGTGAGGTGCGAGAAGGCCGAGTGCGCGCGGTACGGGTAGTCGGTGTCGTTGCTGCGCACCCGCGCCGGGCCGGCCGGCACTATCAGGCGCTCGCCGGGATGCAGCGCCGCGATCCGCGCGCGACGCGCGGCAGCGTGCGCAGCGACCTCGCGCGGTGCGGGGATCGTCTCGTCGCGCTCTGCCCAGTCCGCCGAGATGTAGTCGCGGAAGGTCGACGACACCGGGGTCGTCGAGCGGTTGCTGGTGGCTGCGGGGGTGGGGGAGTTGGCCATGGTCCCATTCTCCCACCGAGGGCCGCGTGTGCGACCCCACGACCCGGGCCCTACTCGTCCCGACGCACCGTCGCGACGATCGGGCGGTGGTCGCTGCCGGATCCGTCGGCCTCGCCGATCACCTCGAAGCCGACCACCGTCCAGCCGGGGCTCGTCATCACGTGGTCGATGGGCGCCCCGAGCAGCTCGGGCAGCTGCGTCGGCCAGGTGCCGACCGCGGCGTTGCCGGTCGCGCGCGCGGCGTCGGTGCAGCCGGCCAGGTCGCCGGTGCGGTCGGTGCCGAGGCCCTCGTAGTGGTCGAGCGTCGAGTTCAGGTCGCCCGCGAGGATCACGCCCGCCTGATCGCAGCGCGCGGCCAGCCAGTCGAGACCCTGCTTCCACGCGCGGAACTCCCCGGGCACCGGGGCGACCGGATGCGCGGCCACGATGGTCGGACCGTCACCCCCGTCGACGGGCACCGCCACGAAGCTGGGAAGGGTGGGCGTCGATTCGACGGTGTCGTCGATCCGGTACTCGCCGAGCGCCGTGCTGACGAGCAGGACCGTCGTCCGCGCGGGCGACACGTCGTCGAGGCTCAGGCTGAGGGGCCGCATGGCCAGCCCCTGCTGACCCATCAGCGTCGCGATCTCGGCGCCCATGGCGGGACGCGTCTCGGGAAGCACGACGATGTCCGCCCCCTCGCTCACCGCCAGGTCGGCGATGGCCTGCGAGCCGGGGGCGCCGCCGAGGGTGTTCCAGCTGAGCACGGTGAGGTCGCCGGGGCCGGGATCGGGCCGTTCGTCGGCGAGGTACCCGCGGGTGGAGAGCACGAGCAGCGTCAGCAGCGAGAACGCCAGCAGCACCGCCGTCAGCGCACCGAGGAAGCGCCGCAGTCGGCGCGACGACAGGGCCAGCACCCCGAACAGGATCGCCAGCAGCACCGCGACCACGAGGGCGAGACCGCGCAGCGAGACGACCTGCGCGATGATCGCGACGCGCTCGAGGCCGAACAGCTGCGGCCAGGCGGCGACGAGGCCGGTGACCGCGAGGAGGACGACCGCTGCGGCGGCGAGGATGCGTCGGAACATGGCGCCCCGAGCCTACGTGCACTCGCCTGCATACCCCGACAGCCCGCTTTATGCTGGTGGGATGCCCGGAATCGACCTGCACACGCACTCGCGTGTCAGCGACGGCACCGAGACGCCGGCCGAGCTGATCGGCGCGGCCGTCGCGGCCGACCTCGACGTGGTCGCGCTGACCGACCACGACTCGACGGCCGGCTGGTCGGAGGCGTTCGCGGCCGCGGCGGGCACCGGGCTGACCGTGCTGCCGGGCATCGAGCTGAGCACGCAGCTGCAGTATGCGAGCGTGCACGTGCTCGGCTACCTCGTCGACCCGGCGGATCCCGCGCTCGTGGCCGAGATGGAGCGCATCCGCGAGGAGCGCCTGACCCGCGCCGAGGCGATGGTGAGCCGCATCGGCGCCGACTACGCGCTCGACTGGGACGACGTGCTCGCCCAGACGACGCCCGGCTCGACCGTCGGACGCCCGCACATCGCCGACGCCCTGGTCGCCCGCGGTCACGTCAGCGACCGCAGCGCCGCGTTCCAGACCATCCTGCACTGGCAGGGCGGCTACTACCGTCCGCATGACGCGCCCGCGCCGATCGAGGGCGTGCGCCTCGTGACCGAGGCGGGCGGGGTCGCCGTGGTCGCGCATCCGGGCGCACGGGGACCCGCGGGCATGCTCGCGGGCAGGCGGATGCGCGCGCTGGTCGACGCCGGACTGTTCGGCCTCGAGGTCGGTCACCGCGACAACCCGCCGAGCTCGCTGGCTGCCCTGCGGTCGGAGGCCGAGAAGTACGGCCTCGTGATGACGGGGTCGAGCGACTATCACGGCCTCGGCAAGCCGAACCGGCTCGGCGAGAACACGACGTCGCGCGAGGTCTACGACGCGATCGTGGCGCGCGGCACCGGCTCGGCGCCCGTCAGCGGCTAGCGCCCGCTACGCGGGAGGGGGCGGCGTCGCCGCCCCGCTGGCCGATCCGCCACGACGACGACGGGTGCGGTTGCGCCGCGCCGGAGTCGTGCCGTCGTGGGTGCCGCCGCCCTCGGAGCGTGCCGCCTCGGTGGTCTGGGTGCCCGATCCGGACCCCGTCCCACCGGAGCCCGAGCCGCCGCGCGTGCGCTGCCGCGGGGGACGCGACCCGTCACGGCTCGCGTCGCGACCGCCGTCCCGACCGCCGTCGCGGCCGCCGTCCCGACCGGCCGGGGGCCGCTCGGTGTGCGGAGCCGCCGGGGCCGACTTGAGCCGGCCCTTCGAGCCGACCGGGATGTCGAGGTCCTCGTAGAGGTGCGGGGACGACGAGTAGGTCTCGACCGGCTCGGGGCGGTTGAACTCGAGGCCGCGGTCGATGAGCTTCCACTTGTGCATGTCGGCCCAGTCGACGAACGTGACCGCGATGCCGGTCTTGCCCGCGCGCCCGGTGCGACCGGCGCGGTGCAGGTAGGTGTCGGGGTCGTCGGGCACCGTGTGGTTGATCACGTGGGTGACGTCGCTGACATCGATGCCGCGGGCGGCGACATCGGTGGCGATGAGGATGTCCTTCTTGCCCGCCTTGAACGCGGCCATGGCGCGCTCGCGCTGCTCCTGGTTGAGGTCGCCGTGCACGGCGGCGGCGTTGAACCCGCGGTCGTTGAGCTCCTCGACCAGCTTCGCCGCCGCGCGCTTGGTGCGCGTGAAGATGACGGTGCGTCCGCGGCCCTCGGCCTGCAGGATGCGGGCGACGACCTCGTCCTTGTCGAGCGAGTGCGCGCGGTAGATGACGTGCTTGATGTTGGCCTGCGTCAGACCCTCGTCGGGGTCGGTGGCGCGGATGTGGATCGGCTTGTTCATGAAGCGGCGCGCGAGCGCCACCACGGGGCCGGGCATCGTGGCGGAGAACAGCATGGTGTGGCGGGTCGGCGAGGTCTGCGCGAACAGCTTCTCGACGTCGGGCAGGAAGCCGAGGTCGAGCATCTTGTCGGCCTCGTCGAGCACCATGACCTTGACGTCCTTGAGGCTCAGCAGCCGCTGGCCGGCGAGGTCGAGGAGGCGGCCGGGCGTGCCGACCACGATCTGGGCGCCCGCCTTGAGCTGCTCGACCTGACCCTCGTACGCCTTGCCGCCGTAGATGGCGACGATCTGCGTCGGGCGGTTGGAGGCCGCGAGCTCGAGGTCCTCGGCCACCTGCACGCACAGCTCGCGTGTGGGCACGACGACGAGCGCCTGCACGCCGTGGGCGGGGTCGGTACCGAGCGCCTGGATGAGCGGGAGGCCGAACCCGAAGGTCTTGCCCGTGCCGGTCTTGGCCTGGCCGATGATGTCCTGGCCGGAGAGGGCGAGGGGGATGGTCTGGCTCTGGATCGGGAAGGGCTCGATGATGCCCTTCGAGGCCAGAGCGTCGACCATGTCCTGGTCGATAGAGAGATCGCTGAAAGTCAAGGAGAACCTGTCTGGAAGTTGAGTACGCCGAGTCTACCGGCCCGAGCGGCCGGGCCTAGGCTGGGGGCTGTGCTGAGCATCTTCCGACGTCGCAGTCGACCGCGGGAGAAGGCACCCGTGATCGTCGCCAGGTCGGAGACCGTGGCCGTCGCGCGGGTGGAGCTCGCCGAGCTGACGCCGCCGCGCGACGCGTACCTCGGCCGGCTCGGGTACCTCACCCTGGTGCTGTTCGAGAACATCGGACGCGCCGTCGCGACCGCCCCGACCACGGCATCCAAGACGCACCTCAGCCGTGCCGCCGCCGAGGTGCTCACCGTGCACGAGGGACTCGTCGCCGAGATGACGCGGGCGGGCATCGACCCCGTCGCGGCGATGGACCCGTTCCGGGCCGAGCTCGACGACTTCCAGCGCCGCACGCAGGGGTCGGACTGGCACGAGATCCTCGTGACCTGCTACCTCACAGCCGGATTCCTGACCGACTTCTTCGAGGGCCTGGCCGCCGGCCTGCCCGACGCCCTGTCCGACCGGGTCTCCACCCTGCTCGACGCGAGCACCGGCGAGAAGCTGCTGGTCGACGAGCTGCGGGCCGCGATCGACTCCACACCCCGGCTCGCCTCGCGCCTCGCGATGTGGGGGCGGCGACTGGTCGGCGACACGATGCTCATCGCGCGGTCGTCGCTGGCGATCGGTCGCGAGGCTCCGGGCGAGGAGCGCATCGAGCCGGTCTTCACCGAGCTGATCGCCGCGCACACCCGGCGCATGGACGCGCTGGGGCTGACCGCCTGATCCGCTCAGCCGGCCTGAGGGGCTAGGCGCGGCCGCCGCTGAGGCGGTGCAGCAGGCGCTGGTCGGCGGTGGCGCGGTAGCGCACCAGCAGCAGAGCTGACAGGAGCGCCGCGACGATGCCGGAGGCCAGCGAGATGGCCCAGATCCAGCCGCCGTCGAACGTGAGGCCGAGCCACACCAGGCCGACCCACACCGTCGCGGTCACCGCGGCGGCGACGGCGGGGAGCAGGAGGAGGCCGTAGGCGCGGCGGCCCGGAAGCAGGTAGCGCAGCCCCGCGCCGATGAGGGCCGCGATGACAGTGACGTAGACGAGCTCCATGCAGCGATCCTAGGGCGGGGCGCCGGGCAGCGAGGTGCTACGCGATGAAGCCGACGCGGCGCGAGTCCGCGGTGCCGACCTCGAGGTACGAGAACGACGCGGTCGGGACGATGTAGAGCTTGCCCTTGTCGTCGCTCAGCTTGATGAACTTGGCGTCGGCGTCGAGCGCGGCAGACACGATCTTCTCGACCTCGGCCGAGGTCTGAGTCGTCTCGAAGCTGATCTCACGGGGGCTGTTGGCGATGCCGATGCGAATGTCCACGTCGTCAGATTACGGGATGCGACGGCGCCCCCTCCGCCGGGTTCGCCCTGGGCAGAACCGGCGTCACCCGGTGCGGATACGGTGGTGCGCATGACGACGATCCGGTTCGAGCGCGCCGTCCGCGCCGAACAGGAGGCCATCGTCCTCGATGCCGGGCAGCGCGCTGTCGTGGATCTGCCCGACGAGGCGTCGGCCGCCGTCCTCGGAGCGCCCGGCACCGGCAAGACGACCACGATCCTCGAACTCGTCGCCGATCGGGTGACCGGGCGCGGCTGGTCGCCCGACGAGGTGCTGGTGCTCGCGTCGTCGCGAGCATCGGCGACCCGCCTGCGCGATCTGCTGGCGCTGCGTCTCGGCCGGCCGACCAACGGGCCCCTCGCGCGCACCCCCAGCTCGTTCGCCTTCGAGCTCGTCACGTCGGCCGCGCGCCTGGCCGGAGCCGAGCCTCCGCGGCTGCTCACCGGCGCCGACCAGGACGCCGACATCGCCGCGCTGCTCGAGGGCCGCGTCGACAGCGGGGGCGGTCCCGAGTGGCCCGAGCACCTCGGCCCGGAGGTGCGCAGGCTGCGCGGCTTCCGCAGCGAGCTGCGCGAGCTGATGGCGCGCGTCACCGAGTACGAGGTGTCGACGGGCGAGCTCCGGACACTCGGCAGGCGCACCGGCCGCGACGAGTGGGCGGCGGCCGCGGACTTCATCGACGAGTACCTCGCCGTCGTGAGCGGGGCGCGTGAAAACCAGTTCGACTCGGCCGAGCTCGCGCGGTTCGCTGTCGAGGCAATCGCCACCGCACCGGCCGGATCGCGGGCTGCCGACATCCGTCTGGTCCTCGTCGACGACACCCAGGAGGCGACGGAGTCGACGCTGGCGATGCTGCGCGCCTTTGCCGCCCGCGGCACGTCGATCATCGCGTTGGGCGACCCCGACGTCGCGGCGAACGCGTTCCGCGGGGGAGAGCCGGATGCGCTGGGCCGCCTCGGCGCCGTGCTCGGGCTCCGCGACGTGCACCGTATCGTGCTGCCCGTGTCGCATCGGCAGGGCGGGGCGCTGCGGGCCTTCACCGGGCGCATCGTGGAGCGCATCGGCACGGCGGCGGCGGGGGCGCAGCGCGCGGCTGCCGCGGCCCCGACGATCGAGCCGACTCCGGGCGTCGCCGCGATCGCCAGGATCGAGACCGTCACCGCCTCCCGCCAGCATGCCGCGATCGCGCGGCTGCTGCGCGAGGAGCACCTCGCCCGCGGTGTCGCCTGGCACGAGATGGCCGTCGTCGTGCGCAGCGGCCAGCAGGCTCCGGCCATCGCGCGGGCGCTGGCCCTCGCCGAGGTGCCCACCCGCACCGTCGCGGGAGGCACCGCGCTCCGCGACGAGTCCGCGGCGCGAGCCCTTCTGCTGCTGGTGCAGGTGGGTGTCGGAACGGCCGAGCTCACGCCCGAGCTCGCGAGCGAGCTGCTGCTCGGGCCGTTCGGCGGCATCGACGCGCTCGAGCTGCGGCGGCTGCGGCTCGCCCTCCGCGCCGAGGAGCTCGCGTCGGGCGGAAGCCGCACGAGCTCGGAGCTGCTCGTCGAGGCGCTCGCGGACGCCGGACGCTTCGTCACGATCGACGCCCGCCCCGCACGCATGGCCGGCCGCCTCGCCGAGACCCTCGCCCTGCTGCGCGCGAGCGAGGGCACGATCGAGGAGCTCCTCTGGCTCGCCTGGGAGCGCAGCCGTCTCGCCGCCCCGTGGCGGGAGCTCGCGCTCGGCAGCGGACTGCTCGCCGACGAGGCCAACCGCAACCTCGACGCCGTCGTCGCGCTCTTCTCCGCTGCCAAGGACTACGCCGAGCGCCGGGGTGCCGACGTCGACGATCCGCGCGTGCTCGCCGCCGACTTCATCGCCGAGACGCTGCGGGCTGAGGTGGCCAACGACGTGCTCGCCCCGGTGCGAGGCACGGGGTCGGTGCTCGTCACCACCGCGTCGGCGACGGTCGGGCTCGAGTTCCGCACCGTGGTCGTCGCGTCGCTCCAGGACAGGCTCTGGCCCAACCTGCGCCCCCGCGGATCGCTGCTGGCACCGCAGCAGCTGGTGCGTGCGCTGGAGGCCGGCGAGACATCCATCGACGAGCGGAAGCTCGTGATCGACGACGAGCTGCGCATGTTCGCGCTCGCCGTCTCGCGGGCCAGCGAGCGGGTCGTGCTGGCCGCGGTGGTCAACGACGACGAGGCCCGCAGTCTCTTCTTCTCCCTGATCCCCGACGGCGACGACGGCGCACCTCTGCTCGATGCCGGTTCGGCGCCGCTCTCGCTGCGCGGCATGGTGGGGCGCCTCCGTCGCACCATCACCGACCCCCGCACCTCCTCGGTCGAGGTGCGGGCCGCGGCGTCGTCGCTCGCCGAGCTGGCGCGCCTCGGCATCCCCGGCGCCGACCCGGCCGACTGGCACGGCGTCGAGCCCCTGTCGAGCACCGGACGGCTCTACGAGGACAGCACGGTGCGGGTGTCGCCGTCGCAGATCGAGCGCATCGAGGATTCGGCGCTCGACTGGTTCCTCGAGTCGATCGCGGGCGGCGACTCAGGGATCGTGGCCAACGTCGGCACCGTGCTGCACTGGGCGATGGAGACGACCGAGAATCCGACTGTCGACAACCTCTGGGCGGCCGTCGACCAGCGCTGGAGCGAGCTGGTGTTCGAGTCGCCGTGGCTGGGCGAGCGCCAGCGCGGGCTCGCCCGAGGGTTCACCGAGGCGCTCGCCGACTACCTGCGCGACTTCCGGGCGGCGGGGGGCGTGCTCGCCGCCGCGGAGGGCCGCTTCCTGCTCGAGCTCGAGACCGACGCGCTGCCGCCGCTCGCGCCGCTGCCGCCTCGCGCGACCGAGGAGGGCGAGCCCGACGACCTGCCCCTCGAGCGGCCGCAGATCCTGGTCAGCGGCTCGATCGACCGCGTCGAGATCGACTCCGACGGTGGCGTGGTCATCGTCGACCTCAAGACGGGACGGCCCAAGACGGCACGCGAGGTCGAGACCCTCGCGCAGCTCGGCGCCTACCAGCTGGCGTACGCGGAGGGCAGGTTCGACGACCAGCTGAGCCCGCATCCGGACCACCACGCCGGCGGCGCCAAGCTGCTCTTCGTGCGCGACGGCACGAAGAGCCAGCGGTACCGCGAGGCGTCGCAGCCGCTGCTCGACGACGAGGGCCTCGAGCAGGTGCGTGAGCGCATCCGCCAGGCCGCGACGGTCATCGCGGCCGCCGAGTTCGCGGGCCGGCTCGAGCTCGACGCGTACTCCGGCTTCGGGACGACGCCCCGGCTGCGCATGCACCGGGTGAAGGCGGTGTCGAGTGACTAGCGCGATCGAGATCGCCGACGCCCTTGGACTCCCGCAGCCGACGCCGCAGCAGATCGCCGTGATCGAGGCCGACCTGACCCCGGCGCTCGTCATCGCCGGCGCCGGCAGCGGCAAGACCGAGACCATGGCCAACCGCGTGCTCTGGCTGCTCGCCAACGGGAAGGTCCGGCCGGGCGAGATCCTGGGCCTGACCTTCACCCGCAAGGCGGCCGGCGAGCTGCTGGTGCGCATCCGCGAGCGGGTCGCACAGCTGGGCGAGGCGGGGCTGGTCGCCGACGACCACGATCCGTTCGAGGCGCCGGAGGTGTCGACGTACAACTCGTTCGCGAACTCGATCTTCCGGGACTCGGCGATCCTCGTCGGCCGCGAGGGCGACGGCGCCCTGCTCGGCGAGGCCGGGGCGTGGCAGCTGGCACGGTCGGTGGTGACGCACTCGCGGCATCCGGGTCTGCCCGGCCTCGACAAGAATCTCGACCCCGTGACCGACGCGGTGCTCGGCCTCAGCCGGGCGATGGCCGAGAACCTCGTCGACCCGGAGGAGCTGCGAGCGTTCGCCCTCGAGTTCGCGGCGACCGTCGACCTGCCGCTCGGCGACCGGTACGAGAGGCAGGAGTGGGCGGGCATCACCCGCAGCGTGGGAGCCGTCGACGTGCTCGTCGATCTGGCGGCCGAGTACGAGGCGGCCAAGTTCGAGCGCAGCCTCGTCGAGTACTCGGATCAGGTCGCCCTGGCCCTCCAGATCGTGCGACGCCAGCCGCGGGTCGCCCTCGACCTCCGTGAGCGCTACAAGGTGGTGCTGCTCGACGAGTACCAGGACACCTCGGTCGTGCAGACCTGGCTGCTGTCCGAGCTGTTCGCCGATCACGCCGTGATGGCCGTCGGCGACCCCAACCAGTCGATCTACGGATGGCGCGGTGCGTCCGCCTCGAACCTCGAGCAGTTCGCACGCCAGTTCGGCGCCCGCGGACTGCCGTACGCGCTGTCCACCAGCTGGCGCAACGGGCATCGCATCCTCGACGCCGCGAACACGCTGGTCGCGCCCTTCGCCTCGCGTTCGCGCGTGCTGGTCGAGAGGCTCGTGCCGTCGCCGACCGCCAGCGATCACCCCGTCGACCTGGTGTTCGCCGACGACATCCAGGAGGAGGCGGATCGGGTGGCCGCCTGGTTCGCCGCCCACCTGCGTGAGCCCGACGCGACGGGCCAGCTGCAGTCCGCCGCCCTTCTGATGCGCGCTCGTCGCACGCAGCCCTTCTTCCTCCAGGCTCTTCGCGAGCACGGCGTCAAGTTCCACGTGCTCGGCCTCGGCGGGCTGCTTGCCGAGCCCGAGATCGCCGACCTGGTGTGCATGCTCACGGTGATCGACGATCCGGGGGCGGGCCTCGAGCTCGTCCGCGTGCTGGCCGGGTCGCGCTGGCGCATCGGCGTGCAGGATCTGCACGCGCTCAACCGCCTCGCCTCCTGGCTGCGCGGACGCGACTACCGCCAGCAGAAGTACGACGACGACCTCGCCGAGAAGCTGCGTTCCAGCCTCACCGAGGGAGAGGGCGGGTCGATCGTCGACGCGCTCGACTTCATCGGCACGGCGCCCGCCGGACACGGCGCCCTGCAGGCGTTCAGCGAGACCGGGCTCGAGCGGATGCGGGACGCCAGCGCCACGATCGCCCGCCTGCGCGCACGCACATCCCTCTCGCTGCCCGACCTGGTGACCCTCGTCGAGCATGAGCTGCGGCTCGACATCGAGGTGGTCGCCAACGAGTACCGGCCCCTCGGGGGGGCGCCGATGGAGGCGTTCCTCGACGCGATCAGCGGCTACCTCGCGCTCGACGACAGGTCGAGCCTGCGCGGATTCCTCGGCTGGCTCCGCGCTGCCGAGGAGCGTGAGGACCTCGCCCCCCGGCCCGAGGATCCCGAGCCCGGGACCGTCCAGGTGCTGACAGTGCACGGCGCGAAGGGGCTCGAGTGGAACCTGGTCGCCGTGCCGCGCCTCGTCGTCGACGAGCTGCCGATGAAGCCCGTCGAGGGCACCAACGGCTGGCTCGCCTTCGGAAAGCTGCCGTGGCCGTTCCGCGGCGATGCCGACGACCTGCCCCAGCTCGAGTGGCGCGAGGCCACCACCCGCAAGGAGCTGGTGAACGAGCGCAAGGCCTTCAAGGAGCGCGTGGGCGCCCGCTACGACGACGAGGAGCGGCGGCTCGCCTATGTCGCCGTCACGCGCGCGCGGCACCACCTGCTGCTGAGCGGATCCTTCTGGGCGACCCAGCAGAAGACGCGCGAGCCCAGCGTGCTGCTGCGCGAGCTCGCGATGGCATCCGTGATCCCGGAGCCCCCCGCCGCCCCGGCGTCGGAGACCAACCCGCTCGGCGATGATCTCGAGACCCTCGTGTGGCCGATGGATCCGCTCGGCAGGCGGCGGGCCGCCGTCGAGGCCGCCGCCTCCGCCGTGCGGGATGCCGAGCCCGGAATCGCGGGGAAGCTGGCCGACGACCTGCAGATGCTGCTGACCGAGCGGGAGCAGCGCGACGCATCCGGTCGCTCGGTGCCGCTCCCCACGCGCGTGCCGGCCTCGCGCTTCAAGGACTTCGTCACCGACCCGGCCGACGTCGCGATCTCTCTGCTGCGACCCATGCCCGAGCGCCCGTACCGGGCGACCCGGCTGGGCACGCTGTTCCACGCCTGGGTCGAGAACCGGTACGGGCTCGAGGGCGGGTCGGACGAGCTGGATGCCGAGCTCGTCGATGTCGACTCCTCCGGCGACGCGGTCGACGCCGCCGATCTCGCCCGACTGCAGGCGACGTTCGAGGCGTCGCCGTGGGCGGCGCGCAAGCCGGTCGAGGTCGAGCGCGAGATCCATCTGCCGTTCGACGGACGCATCGTGATCTGCAAGATCGACGCGATCTACCGGGACGGCGACCGGTACCAGGTCGTCGACTGGAAGACGGGCAAGGCGCCGAAAGACGCCGCCGATCTGGAGCGCAAGCAGCTGCAGCTGGCGCTCTACCGTCTGGCGTACGCGAAGTGGTCGGGCATCGACGAGTCGCTCATCGACGCGGTGTTCTACTTCGTCGCCGACGACGAGGTCGTCTCACCGCCGCACATCGACTCGGAGGCCGAGCTGCTGGCGCGGTGGCGCAGCGCGTTCAGCTGACGTGGCGCTCTGACCGCGCCAGCAGCGCCTCGACCTCGTCGACGGTCAGCGTCGGCATCGGCTGCGGGCCGATCGGGTTCATGACGTCCTTCTGCACGTCGTCGACGAGGCCCGACAGCATCCGCACCGCGTCGTCGACGATCTCGGTCGAGCGCGTCTCGGTGCCGTGCAGCAGCCAGCGCGCGATCTCGAGCTCGCTCAGCAGGGTGGCACGCTGGCGCAGCTGGCGGTCGACTGATCCGCGCACCCGCGAGTAGGCGGCGAACGCGGCATCGAACACGCCCTCGCCCGCCCCGAGCAGCCAGGCCAGGTCGCGTGCGGGGTCGCCGACGCGCAGGCCGTGCCAGCCGAGCACGCCCGTGACGGTGTCGTCGGCAGCCAGGAACGAGTCGGCGCTCAGGTCGCCGTTGATGATCGTGGGGGCGAACTGCCAGAGCGACGACGCCTCGCCCGCGCTCTCCCAGCGCTGCAGCAGCGCCGCGGGCACGAGTCCGGTCGCTGCGGCGCGGTCGACGAGGGCGACCGTGGCGCGCAGGCTGTCGACGGCGGTGTGCGACGGCAGGCCGGCGTCGACGACGAAGCTCGTGGGCAGGGCGTGGATGGCGGCGATCGCCTCGCCGACGGACGCCGCGTACTCGAAGCCGTAGCTCGACAGCGGCGCCTTGCTGCCGTACACGAACTCGTAGACGACGGCGCGGGTGCCGTCGATGGGCACCTGCCCGGCGAAGGACGACACCGCGAACGGGAGCCGGGATCGCACGCCCGCACTCAGCGCGCGGAGGGCAACCAGATCCGCCGACTGCTCCGCCTCGGCACGCTCGCTGCGCGGCACGCGCACGATCCAGTGCCGGCCGTCGCGCCCGGTGAGCAGGCCGGCGTCGAAGTCGCCGCCCGGTGCACCGAACGGCTGCGCCCCGGCGACGTCGAGACCCGCCACGGCCGACGTGGCGAGCGCGGCTAGAGTGAAGTGGGATCTGGCCATGACGACAGGGTAGGTCGGCCGATGCCCGGTGCGGCTCACCGCCACGCCCCTTCTGATCTCCCTGAACATCCGCCGGAAGGCACAGTTGTCCCGCTCGTTCTCGTCCCGCCTTCCCCTCGCTCGAGCCGAGATCGACCGCGACCACCTGACCCGCGCGGGCGGCGTGACCCCGCTGCTGGCCGATCCGAGCACCCGCGCGATCGTGCTGCACGACGGCAAGGCTCTGCTGGCAGGGCCGGATGCGCTGGCGATCGTGCCGGCGGCGGACGTCGCGCACACCCTCGCCCTCTATCTCGGTCGGGCCGTCGACGACGACCCCGACCTCCCGGTCGGCACCCCCGTGCTCGCGCTCGTCCTCGACGACGAGCAGGCGGCCGACGTGACCTCGGCGGCCGGCCACGGCGGTCCGGATGCCGACTCGGTCGACGACGTCGGCTCCGACCCGCAGAGCGTGTGGGGCGACCTGCGGCGGCTGGGGTCGCGGCTCGGGCCGCGCGACGCGGGCCTCTTCACCCAGGCCCTCGCCCTGGCGAACTGGCACGCGTCGTACGGCTTCTCGCCGCGCACCGGCACGGCGACTGAGGTCGGCAGCGCCGGGTGGACGCGCACCGGCGCGGACGGGCGCGAGGTGTTCCCGCGCACGGACGCCGCGATCATCGTCGGCATCACCGACGCCGACGACCGCCTGCTGCTCGGGTCGAACGCGCTCTGGGACTCCAACCGCTTCTCGCTGCTCGCGGGCTTCGTCGAGCCGGGGGAGTCGCTCGAGCACGCCGTCATCCGCGAGGTGTTCGAGGAGTCGGGGCTGCGCGTCGTCGATCCCGTCTACCTCGGCAGCCAGCCGTGGCCGTTCCCGGCGTCGCTCATGGTGGGTTTCCGGGCGCGGGTCGAGCAGGGCGCCGAGACCGTCGGCACCCCCGACGGCGAGGAGATCCTCGAGGTGCGCTGGTTCACCCGCGACGAGCTCGCCGCGCAGGCGAAGTCGGGCGAGATCGTGCTGCCCGGCCACACCTCGATCGCGCGCGCCATCATCGAGGACTGGTACGGCGGAGAGCTCGACGACGGGGTCGACTGGTGAGCGCCCTGCTCGAGGGTCTCGACCCCGAGCAGCGCCGCGCCGCCGAGACCCTGCTCGGCCCGGTCTGCATCCTCGCGGGTGCCGGCACCGGCAAGACCCGCGCGCTCACGCATCGCATCGCGCACGGCGTCGCCACCGGCGTCTACGACCCGCAGCGCGTCATGGCCCTCACCTTCACCACGCGCGCGGCCGGCGAGCTGCGGACGCGCCTCCGCGGCCTCGGCGCCGGTCAGGTCTCGGCGCGCACGTTCCACTCGGCGGCGCTCGCGCAGCTGTCCCACTTCTGGCCGCAGCTCGTCGGCGGCAGCCTGCCGCGCATCGTCGACGGCAAGGCGCGCATGATCGCGCAGGCCGCAGAGTCGCTCAAGCTGAAGCTCGACACCGCGGCCCTGCGCGACGCGGCCGCCGAGATCGAGTGGCGCAAGGTGACGCGCCTGACGATGGACGCCTACGCGCGCGCCGCCGCATCCCGTTCCCTGCCGCCGGGGGTGGACGCCGACAAGATGGTCGCCCTGCAGAGCTCATACGAGACCCTCAAGGACGATCGACGGCAGCTCGACTTCGAGGACGTGCTGCTCGCGACAGCGGGCATGATCGACGCCGAGCCCTGGGTGGCCGAGCAGGTGCGCGCGCAGTACCGGTTCTTCGTCGTGGACGAGTACCAGGACGTCTCGCCCCTGCAGCAGGAGCTGCTCGAGCTGTGGCTCGGGCCCCGCACCGACCTGTGCGTCGTCGGCGACGCGAGCCAGACCATCTACTCGTTCGCGGGCGCCTCGAGCGACTACCTGCTGGGGTTCGGCACCCGGTATCCGGATGCGACGGTGCTGCGTCTGGAGCGCAACTACCGATCTAGCGTGCCCGTGCTCACCCTCGCGAACCGGCTGATGCGGGGGAGGGCCGGCTCCCTCGATCTGAGGGCCGCGGCGTCCGACACCGATGCCACCGCTCCCGCCGCGACCCCCGCTCACCGTGCTGCCCCCGAGATCGAGCCCGTCGACTACGACAACGACCTCGCCGAGGCCCGCGGTGTCGCCGCCGACATCGCCGCCGAGATCGCGGCCGGAGCGCGACCCGAGACGATCGCCGTGCTCTATCGCGTGAACTCGCAGGCTGCCGGGATCGTGTCGGCGCTCGCCGAGGCCGGCGTCAGTACCCGTCAGATCGGCTCGACCAGGTTCTTCGATCTCGAGATCATCAAGCGCGCGGTGCTGGAGCTGCGCAGTGTGGCGCGCACCGCATCCGGGCCGGCCGCGCCGCTCTTCCAGTCGGTCAGCGATGTGCTCCGCCACCTCGGCTGGACGCTGCAGGCGCCCGAGAGCGGCGGCGCCGTGCGCGAGAAGTGGGAGGCTCTCACCGCGCTGATCGAGCTCGCCGACCAGGCTCCGGTCGGCACGACGCTCTCGGCGTTCGTCGACGAGCTCGAGTCGCGCCGCGCCGCGCAGCACGAGCCGACGGTCTCGGCGGTCGTGCTCTCGACCCTGCACAGCGCGAAGGGCCTCGAGTGGGACTCGGTGCATCTGGTCGGTCTCAGCGAGGGGCTCATGCCCGTGAACCACGCGAAGGGCCTCGCGGCGATCGACGAGGAGCGGCGGCTGCTCTACGTCGGGGTCACGCGGGCACGGACGCGGCTCGCCCTGTCGTGGTCGCGGGAGGGGTTCCGCGGCCAGAGGCGGGAGCCCAGTCGCTTTCTGGCAGAGCTGCGCACGAGCACTCCGGGTGGCGCGCGCGCCGCTGCGCGCTGACCACGCCGCCATCCGACCGCAGGTGCCAGGCGACGGCCTCGGCGGGTCCGTCGTCGAGACGCGCCAGCACGCGCCGGGTCGCGAAGGCCGCCGCCGCCGCGACGGCGGCGCGCGTCAGCGGAGGCGAGGGGCGACCCCAGAGCTGCGTGGCGATCGCAGGCCAGGCGGGGTCGGCATCCGTGCGCGCGAGGTGCACGCAGTAGAGGCACGGACCGCGACCCGGCTCGACGAACGGACCGATCGTCACGCCGTCGTCGGTCGCGATCACGGGCAGGTGCGGCACGTCGCGCCGCAGCCAGCGTCCGTGGTCTTCGGGGGAGACCACCCAGTCGGCGGCGAGCACGACGAGGGCGGGCTGGTCGGAGGCAGTGGTGTCGGATGCGGAGGCAGCCAGGCGGCCGACGTCGGCCAGCTGCGCCGAGATCTCGCGACCGAGGGCGGAGTCGCCGATGACACGTGCGGACGATCGCGGGCCCACCGGCTGCGGCTCGAGGGCCGGGGCCAGCTCCGCGAGCAGCGCGGCGGCCTCCTGCGCGTCGAGACCGGCGGCCGAGGCCAGCATCTGCCACCCGCTCGGCGAGACTCCCGCAGAGAGGGCGGCCAGCATCCGCTCGCGGGCGGGCGAGACGGCGTCGATCACGAGGAGCGGCCGCTGCACCCCGAGCTGGATGCTGTGCGGCGTGCGCCACACCATCGGGACCCCTGCCGCGAGTCTGAGCACCATGTCGACAGGATGACGCGGCGGGCGCGTCGACGCGTCCCGCCGTCCACAGGGACCGGGCGCCCGGCTGAGGCGGGGCTACGCCTCGTGCGGCCGGTCGCCGGTCTCGTCATTCAGCAGGTCCTCGAGCGCCTGATCGACGTCGTCCGGCTCGGCCGGACCGCCGGTGAGGCGGGCGACCAGGGCGGTCGGGTCGTCGATGTCCTCGTCGCCGGGGAGGATGTCGGGATGCGCCCACAGGGCGTCGCGACCCTCGGCGCCGACCGCATCCGAGACCGCCTGCCACATCGCGGCGGCCTCACGCAGGCGACGGGGCCGCAGCTCGAGACCGACCAGCGTGGCGAACGCCGACTCGGCGGGGCCCCCCGCGGCGCGTCGGCGCCGCACCGTCTCGGCGATCGCCGAGCTGCGCGGCAACCGCGCGGTCGCGGCGGCCGTGACCACGTCGACCCAGCCCTCGATCAGGGCGAGCATGGTCTCGAGCCGGCCGAGCGCCGCGACCTGCTCGTCGGTCTTCGGCGGGATCAATGCGCCGCTCGTGACGGCGGCGCGCAGCTCCTCGGGGTTGGACGGGTCGAAGTCGACGACGAGCTCCTGCAGGCGCTCGGTGTCGATGCGCACACCGCGCGAGTAGTCGGTGATCTGCGACAGCAGGTGCAGGCGGAGCCACTTCGCGTGACGGAACAGGCGCGCGTGGGCGAGCTCGCGCACCGCGAGGTAGATGCGCACCTCGTCGACCGGGATGTCGAGGCCCGCTCCGAACGCATCGACGTTCTGGGCGACGAGAGCGGCCTGGCGCTGCTCGCCGTCGAGCAGGGGGATGCCGACATCGCCGCCCGAGACGACCTCGCCGGCCAGCTGACCGACGACCTGGCCGAGCTGCATCGCGAACAGGGTGCCGCCGACGTTGCGCATGAGCTGCTCGGCTCCGCCCAGCATCTCGGAGAGGTCGGTCATCTGCTCCTGGGCGGAGGCGATGAGCGCGTTGGCGATCGAGTTGGCGACCGGCTCGGCGAGCTGCGTCCACACCGGCATCGTGGCCTCGGCCCAGCCGGCGCGGGTGAGCAGCACGGGCGCGGCGGTCAGCGCGGCGATGTCCGTCGCCTCGTCGAGCCACAGCGCGGCCACGTGCATGGCCTGCTCGAGGGCCGACTGCTCGGCGGGCGTCGCGGGCACGGCCGAGCGCGATGCGAGGCCGCGGGCCTGCTCGTTGGCGAGGCCCCAGTTGATGCCGTCGCCGCTGTTCTGCAGAGCCTGCTGCAGCTGGCCGATCAGGCGCTGCACCATCTCGGGATCGTCGGGGAGACCCGCCGCGCTCGCCAGCTTCGCGGGATCGAGGTCGGTGTTGCCCGCGAGGAACTCGCGCAGCATGTCTCGGAAATCCTCTTCCGAGGGCTCGTCCGGGCGGTCTTCAGGCATGCGATCTACGGTAGCCCGGCCAGCCGGGGGTGTCCGGGATTCGCCTAGGCTGAAGGCCGCGGGCGATGCGCCGACAGCGAACAGATCAGAAGGCAGTCCGTGTCCCACCTCATCGACGACGTCTCGGGCGGGGGCTCCGGCGACGATCCGGTGCGGCGACAGCAGCGCCGGCGCGACGTCGGGCCGGCCGTCGGGTGGGTGCTGCTCGTGGGCGCCGTCGTCGGCGCCGTCTCGATCGGCATGCTCCCCTCCCCGTACGTGATCGAGCGTCCCGGACCCGTCTACGACACCCTCGGCAGCGTCGAGATCGACGGCGACGACGTGCCGCTGATCGACATCCCCGATGCGACGACGTATCCGACCGAGGGCGAGCTCGACATGCTCACGGTCTATGTCGACGGCTCCCGCGAGAACCCCCGCACCTGGGTGCAGGTCGCGCTGGCGTGGTTCGATCCGACCCGCGGAGTGCTGCCGGTCGACGCGGTGTACCCCGAGGGTCAGACCGAGGAGCAGTCCGACGAGGAGAGCTCGATCGACATGCAGAACTCGCAGTCGTCGGCCGTCGCCGCCGCTCTCACCGAGCTCGACATCCCCTTCGAGACGACCGTCATCGCGGCGGGGGTGCAGGCGGGCGCGCCCGCCGACGGCGTGCTGGAGGCGGGCGACGAGATCGTCGCGGTCGACGGCGTGCCGATCGGCGACCCGGACGAGCTGCGGGCCGCCATCGCCGCCAACGGCACGGATGCGGCGCTCAGCATCGACATCCGCCGCGACGGCAGGGACCTGACCGTGACGCTCACCCCTGCGCCGTCGGAAGACGACCCCGCGGTGCCGGTCATCGGCATCCTCACGGGCGCGACCTACGACTTCCCGGTCGATGTCGGGGTCACCCTCGACAACGTCGGCGGACCGAGCGCGGGGATGATGTTCGCACTAGCCATCTACGACAAGCTGACGCCGGGCGCGCTCGTCGACGGAGAGCACGTCGCCGGGACCGGGACGATCGCGCCCGACGGCACAGTGGGGCCGATCGGCGGCATCCGCCAGAAGCTCTACGGCGCGCGGGACGCGGGGGCCGACTGGTTCCTGGCACCCGCCGACAACTGCGACGAGGTCGTCGGGCACGTGCCGTCGGGCATCACCGTCTTCGCGACGGCGTCGCTCGACGACTCGATCGAGATCGTCGAGCGCATCGCCTCCGGCGGGGACACGGGCGATCTGCCCACCTGCGAGTAGCCCATCGCAGGCATGCCTCCCCCGGCGTTCCCCCAGAACTGGCCCCTAGAATCGGGGCGACCGTCACCACGACGGACCCGCCGACAGGAAGCCCTTCGTTGACGACCTCCCCCAGCAGCCGCCCCGCCCCGTCGCGTCTGCGTGCATCTCTCGCCATCACCGCCGCCATCCTGGCCGTCCTGGTCATCGCGTTCTTCGCGTTCGCCGGCCTCTACACCGAGGTGCTGTGGTTCGACCAGCTCGGATTCCTCGGCGTGCTCACCACGCAGTGGTTCGCAGCGGCCATCATGTTCCTCGTCGGCTTCGTCGCCATGGCGTTCATCGTCTGGCTGAGCATCGCCATCGCGTTCCGCGCCCGCCCTGTCTACGCGAAGCTCAACTCGCAGCTCGACCGCTACCAGCAGGTCATCGAGCCGCTGCGGCGCCTCGCGATGTTCGGCATCCCGATCGTGCTCGGCGTCTTCGTCGGCGTCTCGACGGCCGCCCGCTGGGACACCGTCCTGCAGTACTTCAACCGCACCGCATTCGGCACGACCGATCCGCGCTTCGGCCTCGACGTCTCGTTCTTCATCTACGAGCTCCCGTTCATCCGCGGGGTGCTGGGGTACGCCTCGGCGATCGTGCTCGTCGCCGGCCTCGCCGCCCTCGCGACCAGCTACCTGTACGGCGGAATCCGCGTCTCGGGGCGCGAGGTGCGCATCACGCGCTCCGCCCGCATCCAGCTCGCGGTCACGGCCGCGATCTACCTCGCCATCCAGGCCGCCAGCATCTGGTTCGACCAGTACGCGACCGTGACCAGCGAAGGCAGCATCTTCACCGGCGCCGGCTACACCGACGTCAACGCGGTGATCCCCGGCCGCACGATCCTCGCCGGCATCGCGGCCCTGGTCGCCGTGCTCGCGATCGTCACCGCGGTCATCGGCCGCTGGCGCCTGCCGCTCATCGGCACCGCTCTGCTCATCGTGTCGAGCCTCGTCGTCGGGTCGATCTACCCGGCGATCATCGAGCGCTTCCGCGTCGAGCCCAACGCCCGCACGCTCGAGGCCCAGTACATCGACGACGCCATCAGCGCCACCCGCACCGCCTACGGCCTCAACGACATCGAGACGATCCCGTATCAGGCGTCGACGGACGCGGAGGCCGGCGGCCTGCGTGCCGACGCCGAGACGACCGCCAACATCCGCATCCTCGACCCCGCGCTCGTCACCCGCACCTTCGCGCAGCTCGAGCGCGTGCGGCAGTACTACCAGTTCGCGCCCCACCTCGACGTCGACAGGTACACGATCGACGGGGCCACGCAGGACACCGTGATCGCGGTGCGCGAGCTCAACGAGGAGGGCCAGAGCTCCAACACCTGGTACAACAACACCCTCGTCTACACCCACGGCTTCGGCGTCGTGGCCGCCTACGGCAACCAGCGCGCGGCCGACGGCCAGCCCGTGTTCCTCGAGTCGGGCATCCCGTCGACGGGTCTGCTCGGCGACTTCGAGCCCCGCATCTACTTCGGTGAGTCGTCTCCGGCGTACTCGATCGTGGGCGCCCCGGCCGACTCGACGCCGATCGAGCTCGACTACCCGTCCGGCGACGAGGAGAACGACTCCAACGCCACGACGATCTACTCGGGCGACGGCGGACCGGTGCTCGACAACATCTTCAAGCGCATCATCTACGCCATCAAGTTCCAGTCCGAGCAGATCGTGCTCTCGAGCGGTGTGACCGACCAGTCGCAGATCCTGTACGACCGCAACCCGATCCAGCGCGTGCAGAAGGTCGCTCCCTACCTCACCCTCGACTCCGACAGCTATCCGGCCGTGGTCGACGGCCGGGTGGTCTGGATCGTCGACGGCTACACCACCAGCGCGGCCTACCCGTACTCCAAGATCCAGTCGCTCTCGGGCAGCATCGCCGACACGTACACGCCCGCGCAGGGCTACGCGCTCGACGACATCAACTACATCCGCAACTCGGTGAAGGCGACGGTCGACGCGTACAGCGGCGAGGTGACGCTCTACGCCTGGGATGACGAGGACCCGATCCTCAAGACCTGGCAGAAGGTCTACCCGACCACCATCAAGCCCGTCTCGGACATGAGCGAGGACCTGATGGCGCACGTGCGCTACCCGGCCGACCTCTTCAAGGTGCAGCGCTCGATCATCGAGACGTACCACGTCACCGACTCCGACGAGTTCTACTCAGGCAACGAGGCGTGGGTCACCCCCGACGACCCGACGCAGCCCGACCCGGCACCCGCGCAGCCGCCGTACTACCTGACGATGCAGGTCCCAGGGACCGACGACCCCGCGTTCACGCTGTACTCGACGTACATCCCGCGCACCGGATCGAGCGACAGCCAGAACGTGCTGACCGGCTACCTGGCGGTGAACTCCGACGCCGGTCCGGATTACGGCAAGCTGACGCTGCTGACCTTGCCCAGCGCGAACACGGTGCCCGGCCCCGGCCAGGTGCAGAACCAGTTCACCTCGGATGACACGATCGCCAACCAGCTGAACCTGCTGGAGCAGGGCGCGACCAAGGTCACCCGAGGCAACCTGCTCACCCTGCCCGTCGGCGGTGGTCTGCTCTATGTCCAGCCGGTCTACGTCGAGTCGACCGGAAGCACCAGCTACCCGCTGCTGCGGAAGGTGCTCGTGGCGTTCGGCGACAAGGTGGCCTTCGAGGACACCCTGGATGCTGCGCTCGACTCTCTCTTCGGCGGCGACTCCGGCGCGGATGCGGGCGACGGCTCGGTGGATCCGACGGATCCCACGACGCCGGTCGATCCGACCGACCCGACGACTCCAGAGGATCCGGGGACCGGCACCGGCAGCGGTGACAACGCGGCTCTGCAGCAGGCGCTGTCCGACTACCAGGCGGCCCTGGCCGACCGCACCGCGGCTTACGCCGCCGGCGACCTGGTCGCCGCAGCCGAGGCCGACCAGCGGATGCAGGATGCGGTCGAGGCCGCGATCGCAGCGTCCGTCGGCTAGCACTCCAGCCGCCGGTCGAGCTTGCCGAGACCAAGCCCCGCGTAACGCGGGATAGATCTCGACAGGCTCGGCCGACGGGCTCCGTCAGCACCCGCCTCGAAACCCTGGTAACATATCTCCTTGTGACGCGGGGTGGAGCAGTTCGGTAGCTCGCTGGGCTCATAACCCAGAGGTCGCAGGTTCAAATCCTGTCCCCGCAACAGAATGAAGGCCCCGGATCCGATGGATCCGGGGCCTTCTGCTTCTCTCGAGGGATCCCTGGCCGGTGTCGTGGCAGGCTCGAGCAATGACGAACTTCGCCACCGAGCTCGAGCAGGTCACCGACTACTGGACGCCGCGCGTCGTCGGCGAGGTCAACGACCAGTTCGTGAAGGTCGCGAAGCTCAAGGGCGAGTTCGTCTGGCACGCGCACGAGGACGAGGATGAGCTGTTCCTGATCGTCTACGGCACCCTCCGCATCCAGTTCGAGGATCGGGAGGACGTCGTGCTGGGTCCCGGCGACTTCTTCACGGTGCCGAAGGGCGTCCGCCACAACCCGGTCGCCGAGGAGGAGGTCGGGATCGTCCTGATCGAGACCAAGACCACCCTGCACACGGGCGACGTCGTGACTGAGCGCTCCGTTCCCATCGAGCGCCAGGTCGGCTAGAGCAGAAGTCAAGGCGCTGCCGTCGCGCAGTCGCCTCGCGTACGGTCGGGCTGTGTCACCTGAGCCGATCCGCGTCCGCAAGCTGACGGCGTTCGGGTTGCGGTTCGACGTGCGGTCGACGGGGCGCACGCTCCGGGCCGATCCGCGGTCCTTCGTCCTGGTGCACGGGCTCGGCACGTCGCACCGCTACATGGCTCGGCTGCATCGCGAGCTCGCTCGCACGGGCGTCGTGCACTCGCTCGACCTCGTCGGATTCGGCGGCCTGCCGAAGTCGCCGTCGTCGCCCGATGTGGGTGGGATGGCCGATGGGATCGCCGCAGTGCTCGATCGGCTCGGGGTCCGTGACGCCGTCCTGGTGGGACACTCGATGGGATCGCAGTGGGTGGTCGAGCTGGCGGTGCGGCGCCCGGATCTGGCACGCGGCGTGGTCGTGATCGGCCCCGTGACGAACGACCGGCGGCGCAACGCGGTCGCGCAGTTCATCGACCTGTCGCGCGACATCGCGGGCGAGCCGCCCGTCACCAATGCTCTCGTGCTGGTCGACTACCTGCTCTGCGGTCCGATCTGGTTCACGCGCCACCTGCGCCACATGCTCGAGTACCGCATCGAGGAACGCGCGAGGCTCCTGGCGGTACCGCTCCTCGTCGTGCGGGGCGGGAACGACCCCATCGCGAAGCTCGACTGGACACGGCGCCTGCGCGACGCGGCGAGGCGGGGATCGCTCGTCATCGTGCCGGGCCATCGACACAACGTGCAGCACTCGGCGCCGCGGGCCGTCGCCTCCGCCATCAGCTCGTTCGTGAGGCGCGCGTGCTGAGGCGCCTTCTCGGAAACTGGCGGTCGTGGGTGCTCGACTACGGCTACGCCGCGTACTGGCAGGCACGAGCTGCGACCAGTCGGATCGCCCCGGCATCCCTTGTCAGCGGCAGCGGATCGCCGGTCGTGGTGATCCCCGGCGTCTACGAGACGTGGCGGTTCATGCAGCCTCTCGTGATGTGGGTGCATCGCCAGGGTCACCCGGTGCACGTCCTCGACTTCGCGGGCCTCAACACACGGCCTGTGGTCGAGTCGGCAGAGCAGGTGGCGGCCTACCTCGTCGAGCACGACCTGCGTGACGTCACGCTTGTCGCCCACAGCAAGGGCGGACTCATCGGCAAGTACGCGATGTCGACCGACGCGGGCGCAGAGCGGGTCAGATCCATGCTGGCGATCGCGGCCCCGTTCAACGGATCGGTCTACGCGCGCTTCCTGCTCATGCCGAGCCTGCGCATGTTCAGCCCGTCGGACACGACCATCGTGGCGCTCGCCGAGCACCTCGAGATCAACTCGCGGATCGTCTCGGTCTACGGGCGCTTCGATCCGCACATCCCCGGCGGCAGCCACCTGCCCGGCGCCAAGAACGTCGAGCTGGATGCGGGAGGTCACTTCCGCGTGCTCGCCGACCCGCGGGTGCTGGGCGAGCTGGCGGTGCTGCTGGATCCGCCGGACCTCGCGCCGGACGCCGACCGACCCGTGCCCGAGGACGGCTAACGCGCGGCGAGAGCCTGCTCGAGGTCGGCGACGAGGTCGTCGACATGCTCGATGCCGACCGACAGCCGCAGCAGGTCGGGCGGCACGGGGGAGCCCGCACCCTCGATGCTGGCCCGGTGCTCGATGAGGCTCTCGACTCCTCCGAGCGAGGTGGCGCGCTTCCAGAGCCGCGTCGTGGCCGCGACGGCGATCGCCGCCTGCTCGCCGCCCGCGACGCGCAGCGACAGCATGCCGCCGAATCCGTCCCGCATCTGCCGAGCCGCCAGCTCGTGGCCGTGACTCGTCGGGAGGCCGGGGTAGAGCACCTCGGCGACCGCGGCGTGGCCGTGGAAGTGCTCCGCGATCCGCTGGGCCGATGCGCTCGCGGCGCGCACACGCACGAACAGGGTGCGCATGCCGCGCAGCAGCAGCCACGACTCCATCGAGCCGAGCGTTCCCCCGATCTGAGCGCGCACAGAGCGCAGCCGCTGCCAGTGCGCGCTGTCCGCACGCGTGGTGACGGTGCCGGCCGTCAGGTCGGAGTGGCCGTTCAGGTACTTGGTCGCCGAGTGCATCACGAGGTCGGCACCCAGGTCGAGCGGCTGAGACAGCACGGGAGTGGCGGCCGTCGAGTCGACCGCGAGCAGGGCGCCGGCGGCGTGCGCGACCTCTGCCGCCGCGGCGATGTCGGTGATCGTCCAGAGCGGGTTGGCCGGCGTCTCGATCCACACCAGCCTCGTCTGGCCGGGCCGGATCGCTGCCTGCACAGCGGCGGCGTCGGTCATGTCGATCAGCTCGACCTCGAGCCCCCACGACACGGCGAATCCGGTGAGCCAGTTGCGGAGGCTCCAGTACATGACCTGCGGCGCGAGCACGTGGTCGCCGGGGTGGAGCGCCTGGAACACCGCTGTCGCCGCGGCCATCCCGCTCGCGAAGAGCAGCGTCTCGTGGCCGTGCTCGAGCTCGGTGACGAGAGCCTCGGCCTGGTCGAAGGCGGGGTTCTGATCGCGCATGTAGACGCGCCCGGAGCTGTAGCCGTTGTCGGGGTCGCGCAGGAACGTGCTCGACATGTGGACGGGCGGGCTGATCGCCCGCGTCGTCTCGTCGATCCACCCCAGTCCCTGGGCAGCGAGGCTCTCGGGGTGGATCTGATCGTCGGCCATAGGGCGATGCTAGCCGCGGCCGAGGACGACCCCGCGCGCAGCCTTTTCAGTACAGTGATCATCCATGACCGCCGCGATGCGCTATGTCGGATAGCCCCTACGCCGGCCCCGTCTCGGAGCGTGCGTGGGTCGAGGATGCGGCGGCACGCGAGCGCGGACGCGTCCAGATGTTCAACGCCACCAGGCCCGACGGCCTCGACGGCTGGACGATCGCGGTCGAGCAGTACGACCTCCTCGTCGACGTGATCCTCGCGACGATCGACGCGTACGCCGACGAGGACGGATCCGTCCGGCTGCAGCTCATCGTCGACGAGGCTCAGCGCACGCTGTCCACGCACCCGCAATTCCCGGGCGGCCGGCTCTCCAACTACGTCCGTTTCACCAAGGTCGACATGGAGGCGCGCGACGTGGTCGAGCGGGT